>NZ_JBFECU010000001.1:0-618678 GCF_041379855.1 Microbacterium sp. BWT-B31 | reverse complement strand
GTGAGACACGTCGAGGTCCTCGTGATGGAACAGCAGTTGGCGCTACTGATCCTCGGGGACCTCGACCCCTACCCACCGACCATCACCCGGCGAGCCTCACCCCCACCAAATGTCCGAAGAGCCGGATTGAGTCCCAGCTCCGGGATCGGCAGAGGGTTCTCACCGGGGTCGAGCTCTGCGATCTGCTCGTCTGACAGCGTCACGCCGCGAGGGAACGGCTCCGGCTCACGCCACGCCTTGTAGACGAGCTCATCCGGGGGATGTGACGTCGAAAGAGTCCCGCAGCGCGAGGACGCTCATTCCAGCGAAGGCTGTGTATTCGGCTGTCAATGCGGGCACGCGAAGGGTGCTGGACCAGTTCGGTGCGAGATTCGTCCCGGGTGTCCAACCCGCGGACGCTAGCACCCCGGCGCTCTTGGAAGTGTGAGGATACGCGCCGGAGGCTTCAGCGTAGATGCGGTCGTTTTCACCTGCGAACTGCACGTATCGGAGCTCGTCTTCGCGGGCGCTAATGATGAGCAACGAGCGCGCGGACAACCCGCGGAACGTGCTGACCAGTCTGTCAGCGAAGGACTGCCAGGTCACAGCTTCAGAGTCCAAGGCGAGCAGCCTCCCGATCAAGTTCGACAGACTGCGGAGTGGCGTAACTAACACTGATTGAACGCCGATTTCGCCGAATGTCCAGTCGGCCACGAGAATCGGTCAGCCAACTTGCGGACTCCCTATCTCCGCTTCGCTCAAACGATGCAGGCCCCAACCGAGCCTCCGCCTCACGCACGAGGGTAGTGAAGTAGTCGCCAAGTTCCGCTTCACCCGTCCGGCTTCCGTCGGGAACCACATCGCACGCACGGAACGAGATCGAGCTCGTTTCCGTATCCGTGCCGACGACAACAACACCTGAGACCGACAACCCGGAGACCGAGTTCCGAACGTAGGTCTTCCCATTCTCCTGATAGGTGGTCCAGCCGAACTGTTCCACGCCCAGAAGCTTCACCTCATCCGCCGGCAACGGCCACGGCTGAGCGAACCAAAAGTCCACGATGTCGAGCACCTCTGCGGGGGGGGCATAGTCTTCCACGTCGGCGACGGCAAAGTACTCGATTCCTCAGTCGTGACGGAGTGCGCCATGTCCGACTCGCTGGACTCACCGCGCCGTCGATTCCAGAACGCCATCACCAGGCCCCCTTATCAAGGCCTCAACTGTACTCTCACCCATCGGAAGGAAGGAGCCCTTCAGAACTTCGGTTTCCCCTCTGGGGTGTACCCGAAACTGGGCTCCGCCGTGGGATGCTCCATTGGCGCGTGGGGCTCGATATCCTCCCATCTCGGATCCCCGGGGTTCTGGAGATCGTAGATCACCGCCCAGTCGCCGGGCTCGCAGGTGGAGTCGAGGTAAATCGTGGTCGAGTCGTAGAGCTCGCCGGGGCTGATGTCGACCGTGATGTGTCCGACGTGCGAGTCCGGCTTCTCTGCTTCGACGACGACATCGGCGATCCCGTCACTGTAGGTGCGGGTCGTGATCTCCGACCATCCGTTTTCGTTCAACCAGTCCGCGAGACGCTGAGCCGCCTCGGCAGGGGTGCCGTCGATCTTCCACTCCGGCGGCGTGGAACGCCCGAACGAGAACTCGTAACCGCCAGCCCCGCACTCGTCTGGGGAATCCCCGTAGTTATCGACCACCCACTCGCCGTCGAAGATCTCGAGCTGCACCTCTGCGACTGCGGATCGGTAATCCAGGTACACCGCTCGTGCTTGATCAAGAAGTTCTTCGCCCGTCATCGCGGGACCTCCGCATCCGGTTGCACTCAACATCGTGCCAAGACAGAGCGCCCCAGCCACGACCCGTACCTGCGCTCTCATCACCGTGCTCTCGTCGTCTCACTCAGCGCATGAATCAGGTCGATAACGGTTTGCTTGAAAGACTGAGAACGAGGATCAAGGTATCCAACGGATTCATCGTCCATGGTGAAAGTGTATGTGGGCGCACCGGTCGACGTGGAGGTCCCCTGCAAGTCCTCGATAAGGTAGTACCACTCGGTGCTCGCCTGAGAGTTGTGTCCTTCAGTGCGTTCACCATAGTTTCCACCGGGTATGTCACTGTACCCGTCGACCACTCCGCCATCAGATTCGAACTCATCGACGCCATAAATGGTTCGCGGGTCGACGGGATGCTCCGACACCGGCCAGCGCCCGATAGGTGCGATCATATCGTCCGTCGCGTGTGTGACGTTCACCGAGATCTGATGATTCCTTATCATCTCTTCGAGCTTCGCGGCAGTCTCCTCGGTGACTCCGGCTGACCCGTACAACCAGACGTTGTCAACAAGGTCAGGATTGTCGACGATCATCTGCGTGCCCGCCGTCGTTCCCAAAGAGTGCAGTCCCAAGTTGCGTTGCCCACCAGGGTTCGTGAGTTCGAAACCTCGTAGCAGTTGAGCCAGTCTCTCTGCCCCAGCGTCAGGACGCTCGATGTTCCAGACGTTGCTTGGGTCGCCGGATTCCCATTCGAAGAACAGCACGGTTGCTGTGGTTGCGCTTGACCCGCTCTTTCCGAGGAGTCGGTCGAGATTGCTCTTGAGGTTGGTCGCACTATCCGACCATTCGCCGAGGCTGCTCATGTCCGTTGCAATACCGTGTGTCAGCGTCGTGATCTGATCCGCGGTATCGACATCACCGAAGCCCACACTCGCGCGCGGGCTCCAGTCATCTGTCGTGTTCAAGAACAACGAGAGGAGAGAGACGTCCAGGCCAGCTTTCTTGGCGTCCTTGAGCACCTTCTTTAGCTGCTCCAACTGTGATCTCTGCGTTTCCGTCAGGTCGCCTTCGAGAAGGTTCTCGAGCGTCTTTCGATTGAACTCGTTCTTCACCGTCGCAGGGATGCCATTGAGATTACCGATCGCTGCTGGTGCGAATGCGAGCAGCGTTGCGAGAGGCCCCAGGTACCATGTGCCGTCTTCCCCGCGAACCGACTCGTTCTCAAACTTCTCGAACAAGTGCCGTGCCCGCTCCGGGTCGACAAAGCCAACTGAAGCTGCGAAGTCCGGATGTGCAAGCAACCACTGTTGTGCGGCACCGCCGTTGGTTGCGCTGAGCCATTCGATCCTGCGAGCCACCGCGTCAGAGATGTTGTCGCGCAAATGCTCTGCGAGTCCCGATCTGGTGACCGGCCCTCCGGGGTACGCAGCGTCGGCTTCGCCCCAGAAAGTCTGCGAGGTGTGAAGCTCGTCACCCCACGCACCGCGGACCACATCCCCGCCTGAGATTCGGCCCAGTTCTCCCGCGATCCATGACTCTTCGGTGTCGATGTCGGATCGGAGCTGTTCGATCTCGCGCCGCACGTCCGATAGTTCCGCGTTCGCTGCTTCGAGGGCATCCGATGCTCTGCTCCGATCGTCCGCAGCGGCGGACGTACCGTCTGAGTCAGGATCGTCCCGGTACTCCGCCCAATAGGCGGAGGTGGCCTCTTCAGACGCAGACACAGCATCGGCGTGCTGCTGATTCACTGTCGCGATACGTTCGATGAGCGCGTCGCGACGAGTCTTCAGCGCGGGCAGCGTGTTCATCGACGCATCGCTGAGGACGCGACGGGCCTCGAGCATCGCCGTGACGAACTCGCTCGCCGCGCCTCGCGCGGGATCGAGCATCGCCGCTGCTCCTTCTGCGCCGCTGACATCGAACACTTCAGGAAGGTGCTGCCATCGATCGCAAGCACTCGCCATCGTCGTTTCTAGGAGACTTGCTGATGTGACGACGCTATCCCCGAGGCTCTCGACAAGCGACGCGTCCAGGACGTTCGGAACCGTCGACGGATCAATCGCACTCATAGTGGCGTGGACACCCCACTTGTGAAGTAGGCCGAAGAGGGAGCAATGCCCCATTCGTCCTCGGCATGCGCCTGCGCTGCTTGTGTGTCCGCGCTCATTTCCTCGTCGCCTGCAACGATTGCCGTTGTCGCCGCTCCGACTCCTGAAGCGGCGGCACTGACCGCGTACATGATCTTCCCTGGCACGAGCGCGCGAGCTTCCATGAACGCGTCCCACGCGTTCGACAGGGTCGTGCGACCGTCAACGGTCAACGTCGATCCGGAGGACGCTGCCTCACTGATTCCGGTCTGCACCGTTTCGAAGTCCGGCCCGAGCTCGTCGATTCCCGCCAGCACCCCGAGTACCCCGTCCGGGGCCACCCACCAGTGGCTCATCAGATGGGGAGTGAGGCGCGGGCCTGGGTGAGGGCCCGCAGCGCGACGTCATCGTTCTGCTCGAGCGCGCCGCGGATCGCGCTGATCACACTGCGAACCTGCGCGCCAGCGGTGTTCCACTGCTGCTCGAGGGCAGCGTACTCGTCGGATACTCCGTCGGCCTGGTAGTCGGCGAGTGCTGCCTTGACGTCCTGGTCGCGGCGCTGCAGCGCGGCTTCCAGACGTGCGGCTGCGTTCTCGAAGTTGGACTGCGCGGACTGGGAAGCCCCGACGCTGTAGTCGTTACGGTCGATCTGGTTACCACTCATGATGAACCCTCCGTGGTCTTCGTTCGTGTCTGGGCTCAGGCGCTGGCCTGGCCGGAGATCCTTGCAAGAACGGCTTCGCTACTGAAGTCCGCGGAACCCTGTGCGGAGTCGTGAGCAGCTGCTCCGTCCTCGGCCGCCGTGACGAACGCGAGGTTCTGGCCGGCGATCGAGCCGACGATTCCCGCGAGCGCGTTGTTCAGCGCTGTCGCGATGTCATCCGTCTTTCGGTGGTCCCTCGTTGGAAAGTTTCACCATCGATAACGCGCGTTCCGAGTGTAGAGTTTCCGCCCTTGAGGTCTCAGCCCGACGCCGTGACGGCGCCGCCTTCGAAGTTCTGGGTGCAGGTGCCGTCGGCGCAGGTCATCGCCGACGTCGGCCACCCGTACCGGCCCGCCGCACCGCCCGCAGCGAAGTACGCATCACGCACCGAGCCGGTCACCGGATACGCCGCCCCCACCCCCGGCTTGTAGAAGATCGCACCGTTGGCGAAACCCTCCGCGAACCCTCCACCGTTGTACGAGTAGTAGAGGAACAAGTTCGTCCGCGCACCCAACGACCCGCCCGCACCGCCCGCCGCCGCATACGCCGCATCGATCGCCGGATCCCCGATCCGCGCACCACCAGCCGACGTCCACAGCACCCATCCGAACTGGAACTGCTGCTGACACGTCGACGCGTTCGCGCACTGCTGCGCACCCGACGGGAAGCCCAGCGCACCGGCCGCACCGCCCTGTGCGAAGTAGCGATCCCGGATCGGACCCGAGACGTGATACACCGCCCCGTCGGATCGGTAATACGCCGAACCGTTCGCGAACGCCTGCCCGAACCCACCCCCGAAATACGGCAACGCCATCAACCCCGACACCGGCACACCCCAAGATCCCGACACCCCGCCAGCGGCATCGAACGCCGCACGCACCGGATCCGTCACGGCGAGCGCACCGCTCGCGGTCACGACGATTCTGCCGCCTTCGAAGTTCTGGGTGCAGGTGCCGTCGGCGCAGGTCATCGCCGACGTCGGCCACCCGTACCGGCCCGCCGCACCGCCCGCAGCGAAGTACGCATCACGCACCGAGCCGGTCACCGGATACGCCGCCCCCACCCCCGGCTTGTAGAAGATCGCACCGTTGGCGAAACCCTCCGCGAACCCTCCACCGTTGTACGAGTAGTAGAGGAACAAGTTCGTCCGCGCACCCAACGACCCGCCCGCACCGCCCGCCGCCGCATACGCCGCATCGATCGCCGGATCCCCGATCCGCGCACCACCAGCCGACGTCCACAGCACCCATCCGAACTGGAACTGCTGCTGACACGTCGACGCGTTCGCGCACTGCTGCGCACCCGACGGGAAGCCCAGCGCACCGGCCGCACCGCCCTGTGCGAAGTAGCGATCCCGGATCGGACCCGAGACGTGATACACCGCCCCGTCGGATCGGTAATACGCCGAACCGTTCGCGAACGCCTGCCCGAACCCACCCCCGAAATACGGCAACGCCATCAACCCCGACACCGGCACACCCCAAGATCCCGACACCCCGCCAGCGGCATCGAACGCCGCACGCACCGGATCCGTCAGCGGGTACACACCGGCGCTCGAAGAGATGACGGCGCCGCTCTGGAACGATTGTCGGCACACGCCCGAGGCACAGCTCTGATCACCCGTCGGCCATCCGAGAGCGCCTGCGGCCCCGTTCAGCGAGAAATAGCCCCCCCGCAGCGGTTCACGGACGATGAACGTGCCGGCCGGTCCCGCGTACAGCGAGCCGCCCGAGAACAGCTGGGCGACGCCGCTTCCGGAAGCCACGTTCAGCGACTCCTGGTTGAGGATCGGCCACCCCATGTCTCCGTCGGCGCCCGATCGTGCGAAGTAGTAGTCCTGCAACGGCCCCACCCGCACCGTCTTCGCACCGGAGCTGTAGTTCCAGTAGATCGAGCCCTTCTCATATGCCCGACCGAAGCCCCCGCCGTTCTGATAGAGCGTGGCGACCGAAGACGTCGGCGCGCCGAGCCCCGAGAGCCCTCCCTGCGCCTGGTACTCCCACTCGATCTCGGCGACCGGGTCGCGTTGCGTCGACCCGAACCAGTCCGTGAAGTAGTTGTAGAAGTTGCGGTTCCCGTAGGCCGAGCACCCGTCGCCTTCACCGTATCCAGCTCGCAGCGCAGCTGCGTTCGGCTGGTACGGCGTGTAGTAGTACAGGTTCGCGGTCGCCTGGTTCTGGATGAACACGGGCGACGAACCGCATCCCTCGTTCGGGTTGTACCGGACGTTCCAGGTGCGGCCCGGCGCATACCACGTGAAGTACTTGCTCGTGCCCGGCGGGTTCCCGTAGCGCTTGAACTGCCAGGCGGCACCCATCACCTGATTGAAGAAGCCGTAGTAGCGTTCGTCGCAGGCCGCGGTGTCGGGGCATCCCTGGCCCATCGCGATCGTGTACCGCCAGTCGCTCGGCCAGACATGCGTGACGAGTCCCTGTTCCTTCTGCAAGGTGGCGAGGATCACCTGCGGGTTGATGCCGCAGGCCTGCGCGACTCTGTAGATGATGCGGGATGCTCGCTCCCGAACGCCGCCGGAGTACGCGCCGCACATCGCGTCGGCCGTGGTCGTGCGCGAGGTGTCGTACCAGTCCTTCAGGCACGTGTAGCCGGACTCGCAACGGGGGACCTTGGACTCGAGGAACGCCTGGATCTGGGCTTCGTCGATGGTGCCGCTGTTGAAGAAGACGGCGTCGCTGATGATGTTGCCGGCCTGGAAGTTCGAGAGGTTCGCAGTCGGCCTGATGCCGGCGGCGGTCTCAGCAAAGCTGCGGGAGGCGACCGACGCGACGGAGCTGTCGGCTGCTGCTGCGTCGGCGTCTCGTGCGGGCGCCACGAGCACTCCCCCCACGGCCACCGAAAGTGCCGCGATGAGTGAAACGAGGTGTCGACGGCGGACGAGAACCCGGCGCCGGGCGGTGCTCATGCGAACAGTGTGGCGGATGTTGTCGACTTTGCCAACCACCTGGACGCCGCATCAGAGGTCTGCGTGCAGGTGCCACACCCGGTCAGCGCAGTCCCGCCACGAGAACGCGCGCCCGCGATCGGAGGCGAGCACGGCGAGCCGTTCGGCCGACTGGGTCGAGCCGAGCGCGGCGGCGAGGGCGGCCCCGAGCCCGTCGGCGGCCGAGCCCGAGGCATCGGCCTGAACCAGCAGTCCGCCCTCGACGACGACCTCGCGGTGCACGCTCGACTCCACGGCCACCACCGGCACGCCGAGCGTGAGCGCATCCAGCACGCGCCACGGAAACGCCGTGCGCGCGGACGGCGCCAGGAACGTGACGGCGCCGCCGAAGACGGCCCCGCGATCCCACATATCGAGCGCGCCGCGCACGTGCAAGCGCCGCTCCGGAAGGCCCTCAGCCGCGGCGAGGTCGGCGATCGCGGGCTCTTCTCCCGCACCCGCGTCGATCACGACCACCGGCAGATCCACCCTCGAGCGCACGACCGCCGCGAAGCCTTCCGCAAGGCCGTCGGACGGCGCGGTCCCGCCGGACAGCAGCACATACCCCTCGGGCAGGCCCGCCGCGCGCCGGCGCCCGATCTCGTCAGACGGCACCGCGAAACCGGTCGGGGCTGCGCCGGGGATCACGCGGAGCCGGTCGGCGAGCGGCCCGAGCTCGGCCAGACGCTCGGCCATCGAGTGCGTCGGCACGACGACGGCATCGGCGTGCTTGACGGCGCGTTTGAGCATGGCGCGCTGCCACGCCGTCTCGGTGCGGCCGAGCTCGTCGGGAGCCTCCCATGCGCGCAGGTCCCACACGGTGACCACGGTCTGGTCATGGTCGTGCACCCTGCTGTGTCGCACGAGCGGGGCGAACAGCGACGGCGCGTGGATCATGCCCGCGCCCGCCCCCGAGGGAAGCCCCAACTGCAGGGCGGCCGAGAGCTCGCGGCGGGGCAGGCCCGCCCGCTGCACGCGCGCGACCCCCGCCAGGAGAGTGTCGAGATCCTGCGCGGGGCCCGAGGGCACGACCGCCTCGACCTCGCATCCCGCCGGGGCGGCCACGACCAGGGAGCGGGCGAGTTCGGCGGACGCCTCGGCGAGTCGGTGATCGGTCGGCGCAACGACCTGGTCCAGCATCACTCGCAGCGTCACGGTCATGGATTCGAGGGTACCGGGGCGGCGACGGGGCACCGTGACGGCGCGGTGTCGTGCGAGCGCGATAACCCGCGCGCGCACGCGCAGCAGACCGAGGCGCGTCACCCGGCCGGCGCGGAGGGCTCCGGAGTCGGCGGGTGCAGCGCGTCGCGGACGATCTGCTGCACGTAGGCGAAGTCCGGCTCGTATTCGTCGATGCCCCCCTCGGGGGTGAGCTCGATCTTCGTGACGGGCTGCTCCTTCGCCTTGAGGGCGAGGTCGACGAAGTACGGCAGGAGCGACTGCGGAAGGTCGGTCTCGACGATCGCGGCACCGGCGCCGGCGACATCCTGGAAGCGGGTGAGCACCACATCGGGCGTGAACTGCGCGAGGATCGCCTCCTGCAGCTCTCGCTGGCGCTTCATGCGGTCGAAGTCGTTGGTGGTGTAGCGCGACCGCGCGTACCACTGCGCGGTGTCGCCGTCCATGTGCTGGGGCCCGGGCTCGATCCACCCGATCGCCCATTCCACGGCGGGCTGGCCGTCGTAGGTCGGCCCCCATCCTTCGGGCAGGCTCTCTTCGACCGTGATGTCGACGCCGCCGAGCGCGTCGATGAGCGCGGCGAACCCGTGCATGTCGAGGAAGACGTAGTACGGGATCTCGATGCCGAGGATCCCTTCGGCCGCATCTTTGGTGGCCTCGACCGCGGGCGAGGAGCCGTTGGCGACGGCATCCGGATACAGCGCGGCGCCGTCCTGGCAGACTTCGACCTCGGTGCTCAGCTGGTTGATGCCGCTCCCCCATCCGCAGGTCTCGTCGTCGTGGCTCTCGTGCCCGTTCGGGTAGCGGTCCTGCATGGGGCCGGGGGCGAACGGGAAGCCCGGCATGTCGCGCGGGATGCCGGTGATGGTGACGGCACCGGTGTCGGCGTTCACCGAAACGACCGAGATCGAGTCGAACCGCATCGAGTCACGGCCTTCGCCGCTGTCGGCGCCCAGCAGCAGGATGTTGTAGTACCCGTCGGAGGGGGCCACGGGCGGCCCGCTCTCGCCGAAGACGATGTCGATCGTGTTGCGCAGCACGCCGACCGCGTTCGCCGCGTACGCCGTCGCGCCGCCACCCACCACCAGCAGCGCCACCGAGGCGAGCGCGATCCCGAACCGCGCGAAGGCGCCGGTCCTCACCAGTCGGACCAGCCGCAGCGTGTCGAGCGTGAGCACCGCCCACAGCACGATGTACGCGAAGAGGACGACCTGGATCACCGTGAGGGCGAACCAGTTCGTCGCGACGGTGACCATGGCGCTGCGCCACAGGGTGGCCCCGAGCACCGCGAGGATCGCGAGCACCCACATGACCAGCGTCGCTGCGAGCCCGAGCTTGCCGAGGCGACGGCCTCCGGCCACGGCCTGCGCCGAACCGGGGATCAGGAAGTTCAGGACGACGAGCCACCAGCCGCGGCGCGTCATCATCGGCCGCGACGACGCGTCCGGGTAGCGCAGCGGACGCTCCTCGACGACGCGCGCCCCCGCCCCCGATCCGAGGGCGGTGCGGGGCGGGCTCGCGACGCTCACAGCGAGTCCTTGAGCCGCCGGTTCTTGTCTTCGACCTGCTCTTCGAGAGAGCGGGCGTAGGCCTCGACACGGTCGGCGACGGCGGCGTCCGCTGCGCCGAGGATGCGCGCCGCGAGCAGACCCGCGTTCTTCGCGCCGTTGATCGACACGGTCGCGACCGGGATCCCCGCGGGCATCTGCACGATGCTCAGCAGCGAATCGAGCCCTTCGAGGGTCTGAAGCTGCACCGGCACGCCGATCACGGGAACCGCCGTGACTGATGCGAGCATGCCCGGCAGGTGCGCGGCGCCGCCTGCGCCGGCGATGATGACACGGATGCCTCGACCCCGCGCTTCGCGCCCGTAGCGGATCAGCTTGTCGGGCGTGCGGTGGGCCGAGACGACCTCCACCTCGTGCGGAATGACGAAATCGCTCAGGATCTGCGAGGCGTCGCTCATCACGCGCCAGTCGGAGTCCGAGCCCATGACGACGCCGACCAGCGGCGTCAGGGAGGAGTGGAGGGGGCGGGTCACCCGTCAAGGCTATGGGTGCAGGCTGGAAGTTGCCCGCAACGGCACGGTGCTCGCGCCGGTCGGGGGCGTCAGTCCCCGAAGAACGATGCCGCGGCCCGCGCCTGGTAGGCGACGTCGTCGAGATCCTCGCCCGAGACGTTGACGTGGCCGACCTTGCGCCCCGGGCGGGGATCCTTGCCGTAGGTGTGGATCTTCGCGGCGGGGTGCTCGGTCATCGCGGCGGCGAAACGGGCGTCGAGCGAGTCGCTCTTCGGCCCGCCCAGGATGTTCACCATCACCGACCACGCCGCGCGCGGCGAGGGGTCTCCGAGCGGAAGGTCGAGCACGGCCCGCAGGTGCTGCTCGAACTGGCTCGTGACGGCCCCCTCCTGCGTCCAGTGGCCGCTGTTGTGCGGGCGCATCGCGAGCTCGTTGACGAGCACGCGCTCGTCGGCCGTCTCGAAGAGCTCGACCGCGAGCATCCCGGTGATCTCGAGGCCCTCGGCGATGCCGATGCCGATCTGGGCCGCGACGGCCTCGAGCCGCTCGGCCGTGTGCGGCGCGGGCGCGACGACCTCGGCGCAGACGCCGCCCTGCTGCACGGTCTCCACGACCGGGTACGCGCGCACCTCGCCCGAGGGGCGACGGGCCACTTGCTGCGCGAGCTCCCGACGAAAGTCGACGAGCTCCTCGGCGAGCAGCGCTCCCCCGCGTCCGTCCTCGGCGAGGGTGGTGAACCAGTCCTCGGCCTCGGTCGCGGCGCGCACCACCCGCACGCCCTTCCCGTCGTAGCCGCCGCGCGGGGTCTTCACCACGGCGGCGCCGTCGTGGTCGTCGAGGAAGGCCTGCAGCTGTTCGGCGTCGGTGACCGGCGCCCAGTCGGGCTGCGGCATCCCGAGCTGGCTGAGTCGCGCGCGCATCTCGAGCTTGTCCTGCGCGAAGCGCAGCGCATCGGGGCCGGGGCGCACGGCGACGCCCGCATCGACCAGCGCCGCCAGCACCTCCTGCGGCACGTGCTCGTGGTCGAACGTGATCACATCGACGTCGCGCGCGAACGCGAGCACCGTGTCTGCGTCGCGATAGTCGCCCACCGCCGTCGCCGCCAGCGCCGCGGACATGCCGGGCTGCTCGGCGAGCACCCGCAGTTCGATGCCGAGTTCGACCGCCGGCGCGATCATCATGCGGGCCAGCTGCCCGCCGCCGACGACTCCGACTCGCAACGCCATGGGGTTCCTTTCGTCACCCCCATCATTCCAGTCGGCCGGACGGCGCGCGTCCGCACCGTCAGCCGGCGCCCCCCTCGGCGTCCTGCACGAGCGGGAGTGACTGCGCATCGCGGTGCGCGAGGATCTGGTTGACCTCGACCTGGTCGACGAGCGCTTCGTGCACGAGCATCGCGCTGGGCACGTTCACCAGTTGCAGCGGCTCGTCCACGCCGTTGGCGAGCGTGAGCGTGCCGGCACCCCACATGCGCTGCAGGATGCTGCGGCGCAGCCCGATCGAATACCCGCGGACATGCTCGTACTCACGCCGGCGCTGCCCGAACATTCCCGAACGCACGATGACCCGGCGCGTGGTGATGAGGTAGGTGCGGGTCCACCACGACACGAACGGCCACACGACGGCGACCAGCACGATCGCTCCCGCGGCGGCCGGCAGCACCCAGTTCTCGAGTCCCGCAGGGGGGTTGCCGAAGAAGTAGCCGACCGCGCCCGCGGCCGCCATCAGCACCAGCGCCGACCAGAACAGCCCCCGCGCATGCCCTCGGAACCGCGCCACCCGCAGTTCGGGAGTAGGCGCGCCCGCGGCCGGGGCGATGGGCCGCCCGCCGTACGCGATCGGCTGGGTCATGCATCCATTGTGGGGCGGGGCGCCGACATCGCCGCTCTCACCCGCCGTTGTGTTACGTGCCCGCGCGCGGGCGCGAACGACGATCGATGCCGCATCCCGGCCGCGCTCGCGCGCTGACCACCGCCCGGGGCCTTCGGTCAGCGCACGTGCACGACGTCCCCGGCGGCGACGGCGGTCTCGCCCAGCCCCGCGACCACGACCAGGCGTCCCTCGGTGTCGATGCGCTGCGCCCGGCCGCGAAGCTCGGTGCCGTCCGGCAGCGACACCACGACGTTCCTCCCGAGCGTCGCGCACAGCGCCTCGAGCTCGCCGAGCACGCCCGCGGCGGCGGCATCCCCGCCCGTCGCCGTCAGCGCGCGCAGCTGCTCGTCGAGCGCGGCCACATAGTCCGCGAGAAGCCGGTCGGAGTCGACCTTGAGGCCGGCGAGCGCGAACGAGGTCGCCGTGGCGACCGGCAGCTGGTCGGCGGTCATGGCGGTGTTGACCCCGGCCCCCACGACGATCGCGTCGGAGGTTCCCGCGACGGCTTCGGCGAGGATGCCGCACAGCTTGCCGCCGTCCAGCAGCACGTCGTTGGGCCACTTGAGCCCCACCCCGTGCGCCGAGCCGGCGACCTGCGCGGCGACCGCGCGCGTGAGCGCCGCCCCCGCCACGAGCGGGACCCAGCCGCGGGCTCGCGGCGGGATGCCGCCCACGCGCACGAGCACCGACACCGCCAGCCCCGAGCCGGCGGGCGCCTCCCACGAGCGGTCGAGGCGCCCGCGACCCGAGCGCTGGTCGTCGGTGACGAGCACCGACAGGTGCGGCCACGCGGCGGGGTCCTGCGACACGGCGCGCACGAGGTCGGCGTTGGTCGACCCTGTCGACAGGACCGCCTCGAGACGTGCGGCGACAGAGGCGGTCAGGGGCAGATCGGCGGCGACGAGCGGCATGGCCACACCTTACGCGGCATCGGTCCGCCAGATCGCGAACAGCGGATGCCCCGACCCCTTGTGCAAACCCTCCAAGGCGCGGGCGAGGCGCGCCGATAGGGTGGAACGCGTGACCGAAGCGCCCGACCTCTCCACGACCGCCGGCAAGATCGCCGACCTGCGCGCGCGCTACCAGGAGGCGGTCCTCGATGCCGAGGCCGCCGCGCAGCACAAACAGCACGCGAAGGGCAAGGGCACCGCGCGCGAGCGCATCGAACTGCTCGTGGACCCGGGCAGCTTCGTCGAGCTCGACGAGTACGTCCGGCACCGCACGAGCGCGTTCGGCATGGATCGCTCGCGTCCGTACGGCGACTCGGTCGTCACCGGAGTCGGCACGATCCACGGCCGCACCGTCGCGGTGTACTCGCAGGACTTCTCGACCTTCGGCGGGTCGCTCGGCGAGGTGGCCGGCGACAAGATCATCAAGGTCATGCAGTTCGCGCTCAGAAGCGGCATCCCCATCGTCGGAATCCTCGACTCGGGCGGCGCCCGCATCCAGGAGGGCGTGGTCGCCCTCGGCAAGTACGGCGAGATCTTCCGCCTGAACACGCAGGCCTCGGGGGTCATCCCGCAGATCTCGATCATCATGGGTCCGGCCGCGGGGGGCGCGGTGTACTCCCCCGCCCTCACCGACTTCGTCGTGATGGTCGACAAGACCAGCCAGATGTTCGTCACCGGTCCCGACGTGATCAAGACCGTCACCGGCGAGGACGTCGGCATGGAAGAGCTCGGCGGCGCCTACACGCACAACACCCGCTCGGGAGTCGCCCACTACCTCGCCGAAGACGAGGACGACGCGATCGACTACGTCCGCACGATGCTCGGATTCCTGCCCGACAACAACATGGCCGAGCTCCCGGTCTATGAGACCGGGTTCGAGTTCGAGACGACGGATGCCGATCGCACGCTGAACACCGTCATCCCCGACTCCCCCAACCAGCCCTACGACATGCACCAGGTGATCCGCGGCATCGTCGACGCCGAGGACTTCCTCGAGGTGCAGCCGCTGTTCGCGCCGAACATCGTCATCGGGTTCGGCCGCATCGAGGGCCGCTCGGTGGGCATCATCGCCAACCAGCCGTCGCAGATGGCCGGCACGCTGAACATCGAGGCCGGCGAGAAGGCGAGCCGCTTCGTGCGGTTCTGCGACGCGTTCTCGATCCCGATCGTGACCCTCGTCGATGTGCCCGGCTACCTTCCCGGCACCGACCAGGAGTGGACCGGCGTCATCCGCCGCGGCGCGAAGCTGCTGTACGCGTACGCCGAGGCGACCGTGCCGCTGGTGACGGTGATCCTGCGCAAGGCGTACGGCGGCGCGTACATCGTGATGGGCTCCAAGCAGCTCGGCGCCGACATCAACCTCGCCTGGCCCACGGCCGAGATCGCCGTGATGGGCGGCCAGGGCGCGGTGAACATCCTCTATCGCGGCGAGATCAAGCGAGCAGAAGAGGCGGGAGAGGATGTCGCGGCCGTGCGCACGCGGCTCGCCAACGAGTACACCTACAACGTCGCCTCCCCCTTCCTCGCCGCCGAGCGCGGCGAACTCGACGGCATCATCGAGCCGGCGCAGACCCGCGTGTCGGTCGCGAAGGCGCTGCGGGCCCTGCGCGGCAAGCGCGCGAGCCTGCCGCCCAAGAAGCACGGGAACATTCCGCTGTGACCGTCGTCGAGCCGCAGGCGACACCTGATGCGATCTCGGTCGAGGTGCTCAAGGGCGACCCGACCGAGGAGGAGCTGGCCGCACTGGTCGCCGTGGTGTCGGAGTCCTATGCCGCCGAGGCGGGCGACGCCGTCGCCGACGAGACGACGGCCGTATCGGCGTGGGCGGTGACGCAGCGATCGATGCGCCAGCCGCTCGCCCGCGAGCTGGGCTGGGTCCGCGGCGCCACGTCGTGGCAGGGCTGAACGCTCTCACAGCATTCTCGGGGGATTTGTCCCCCGAAATACCTACATACGGGCGCGTTGAGAACGCTCATACTTGAACTGCTGGAACGCTCTGCGTTCGGCTGACCTGCCCACCGAATCTCGGTGACGGTCAGGTTCGGCCACCGCGAATGGTTTTCGGGTAACCATTCGCAGGCGAGGGGCGGGCGGCTTCGCCGCCCCTCGCCCTTTAGACTTCCGGTTCTCCGCTCCCCGTCCTCGGCTCCCCTCCCCCGCCGGGACGGGGAGCGCGGGCGCGCGGGCTCAGCTTGCCCGTTCAGGCCGGTTGGTCGCAGCCCGGGAACGGGATCTCGAGCCAGAGGTCGACGGCATCCTCGTCCGAATGCCCGTCGGCGACCGCCGACCTGCCGACGACCGTCACCGCGACCCGCTCGTGCGGCGAGGTGCGGATGTAGATGCGGTCCGAGCGGGCGGTGGCGAGCGTCTGCGCGAGCTGGGCGCGGATCTGGGCCAGCCCGGCCTCGTCCACGCCGTCCAGCCCGCCCTCGTCGAGCAGGGTCACCGTCGCGCCGCGACGGCGCGCGCGCTCGAGCTCGGCGTGCACGTCGTCGTCGAGCAGTCGCGGGCCGCGCATCTCGTCGCGCAGCCGCCCCTCGGCCAGCCGCGCCTGCAGCCGCTCGTTCTCATCGAGGTCGCCGGCCGTCGCAACCGCGCGCATGAGCACGGGACCGGCGACCACGAGTGCCCGCTGCACCTGCACGCGACGCTCGCGCCGCCGCCCCGCGTGCGAGGCCTGCCAGGCCGAAGCGGCGCGCTGCAGCGCCGCCAGACGCGAGGTGTCGCGCGCGGCCCGGTCGATCGACCCGAGAAGCAGCTGCGCGGCCCCCACCCACAGGATCGAGCCGGTGAGCCCCAGCAGAAACGCGTCCACGGTTCCCAGCCAGGCAACTGACCCCACGACCAGCGCGAGCGTGCCCAGCCACGCGAACCACGGCTGGCGGCGCACCATCACGATCGTCATGAGCGCTCCGATGCCGCCCAGATACCACGTGGTGAACGAGGCGGACACCAGATGCTCGCCGGCCGCGAGCGATACCGCGCTCGGGACGGCGAGGGCGCACACCAACGCGGCGAGCGCGGCCCACATCGGCAGCTTGGAGGGGCCGCGACCCGTCAGCGACGTGTTCTCGTAGCTCTCCTGCGCCGCCGGCCTTTCGTCGCGCGGGCTCGACTGGAGGAAGATGCACAACCAGGTGACCACGAGGTACACCGCGAAGGCGAGCACCATCAGCACGGGCCAGCGGATCGGCTCCGACCACACCAGGCCCCGCACCGCGAGGTAGGCGGTGAAGGCCACGCCCAGTCCCGCCAGAACGTTGCGCACACTGATCACGGCGCGCCCTCCGCCGGCCAGTCCAGCCGCACCCTCGTGCCCGAGGAGTCCGACGCGATCTCAGCGATGCCCCCCACCGCGCCGACCCTCGCAACGACCGAGCCTCGCAGACCGAGCCGGTCGGCCGGGACCAGGTCGAGGTCGAAGCCCGCTCCGGTGTCGCTCACCTCGATGTGCACGCGACTGGGGGCCGCCGACGCCTGCACCGAGACCCTGAGGCCGGCCGCGCCCGCGTGCTGCGCGGAGTTGGCGATGGCCTGCGTCGCCGCCAGCGACAGCGCCCGGGCGACCCGGCCCGGGATCGTGCCGGCGTGGGCGTCGATGCGCTGCTCGACGAGGACATCCAAGCCGAACTCCACCAGCGCCGCGTCGATCTCGGCGACGATGTGCAGCGCGTCCCACGGCGCGTCCGCGCCCTCTTCGACACCGGACTCGGTGTTCGCCAGCCGGGTCAGCGCCTCGCGGGCCATCGTCGCGGCCAGCCCCCGCTCGCGCGGCGACCGGGCGCGCTCGACCGCGATGAGGGCGGCCAGGACGCTGTCGTGCATGAGCGCCGCCACCGCGACGCGCTCCTCTTCGGCCGCATCCGCCGCCGCCGCCTCGGCATAGGACGACACCGCCCGCTCCCGCGTCTCGTCGACGTGCGACGCGATGGCCCGAAACAGCCACCCGAGGGTGACGAGCATGCCGCCGAGGATCAGCGCGAACGACACATCGAGCCCGACCGTGAGCACGCTGCTCAGATCGCCCCGCGCGGTCACCACGCGCACGATCCCGAACAGCAGCGGGACCAGTGCCGCCCACGCGATCTGCAGCGGAAGGGGAAACGCGAGCGCCGCCGACACGGTCGCGACGTTGACGAGATACCAGATCCACGGCTCCGCGCCGTCCGACACGGTCGCGCCGGAGGCTGCGGCCGGCCACAGCATCAGCAGCACGACGTACGCGACGGCGAACGTTCCCGCGAACGCCCGCACCGCGCGTCCGACCGCGCACGCGGTGAGCATCATCACGAGCGGCACGAACGCGATGATCACCAGCGGAACGCGCCAGGAGTCGGTCATGTCGTCAGAGACCAGGGCGGCCAGGAACGCCTGCAGGCCGAGGGCGAGGCATCCGAGTGCCACGACCAGCGACATCGCGCGATTGATGCGCCGGCGGGTGAACGAGCCCAGCCCCGAGGTCGATCCGTGCGCGGACGGGATCTGGCCCCACGCGCGGTCGAGCGCCCCGCGAGAGCTGTCAGCCACGGAGCGGGTCCGCGCCCGAGCCGTCGACGGCGTCGCTGAGGATGCCGTCCTCCATCGCCCGTCGCAGCAGGTCGACCTTGGTCGGGGCGGGGCGTCCGACCTCGACGTACTTCACGCGCACGCGGGTGATGTTCTCTTTCGCCGTCGAGTACGCCACGCCGAGGCGATCGGCCACGGCCTTGAGCGGGAGTCCCGCCGCGTACAGGCGCAGCACATCGCGCTCGCGCGCCGACAGCTGCGCGTCGGCGAACGCGCGGTCGCCTTCGACGGCGCTGGCCCACTCGACGTTGTTCAGCGGCTCGCCGAACGCGACCGTGCGGATCGCCGCGATCACGTCGTCGATGGGCGACGCCTTGCTCACGATGCCCGCAGCCCCGGCCGCGAGCGCCTCACGCACTGCCGCGGGCCGGTCGGCGACGCTGTGGATGATGACGCTGGACCCGTCGGTGACCACGCGACGCACGTTCTCGGTCACCGTCGTGCCGTCGCCGAGGGTCAGATCGAGCACGACCACGTCGGCGGGAGGAGCCGCGTTCGACACGCGCCAGCCCAGGTAGGCGGTGACCGTGCTGCCCGAGAACACGACGTTCGTCGTGGGCTCTCGCAGGCACGCCGCTTCGAGCCCGAGTCGCACGGACTCGTGGTCGTCGATCAGGGCGACCCGCGTCATGCGCACAGCCTAGCGATCGGCGTGCGCGCGGGAGAGCACCGCGACGGCCTCCATATGGTGCGAGTTCGGAAACAGGTCCACGGCGTGGACGGCGGGCGTCTCGTACCCGGCCTCACGGAAGGTGGCAAGATCCCGCGCGAGCGCCACGGGGTCGCACGCGACGTACACCACGGTGTCGGGCCACAGCGACGCCACACCCTCGACGACATCGCGTCCCGCGCCGGTGCGCGGCGGGTCGAGCACGACGACACCGCGCGACAGCCGCTCGCGTTCGGCGACGGATGCCTCGGCCCCGAGCCGCGCGATCCAGCGGTCCACCCGCCCGGTCTCGGCGCGCGCGCCGACCCATTCGGCGAGGTTCTCGCCGGCGTGCTCGGTCGCGCGCGGGTCGGACTCGACGCTCGTCACGCGCGTCGAGGCGCCGCCGAGGTCGCCGAGGGTCGCGGCGAACAGTCCGACGCCGCCGTAGAGGTCGAGGTGCCACGCGTCGGGGTCGATCGCCGGCCCCTCGGGGCGGGCCTGGCGAAGGAGCGACGCCACCAGCGTGGAAAGAGTGTGCGCGGCGAGGCGGTGCACCTGCCAGAAGCCGCCCGCGTCGAGGCGGAACTGGCGATCGTGGACGCGCTGGCGGATGACCTCGCGCGCCGGATCACGCCGCGCGGGGATCGTCGCGGGGACCGTGGACCGAGGCACACGGCCGCCCTGGCGCCCGTGCCGCTTGTCGCGCGGGGCGCGCTCCGGGCGCTCGATCACGCGAACCGGTCCGTCGGAGGGCTGCACCAGGTCGATGCGGCCGGGTTTGGCATCGCGCAGCTCTCGCGCGATGCGCTCCACCTCGCTCGTGGCGAGCGGATGGCCATCGACCTCGACCACGCGGTGGCTGCGCGCCGCGTACGGACCGATGCGGCCGTCTGCGTCGACGTGCAGGCTCACCCGCGTGCGCCACCCCGTGCCGTCAGCAGACTCGTGGGCGACGACGCCCGCGCCCGACTCCTCGGAGAACGCCGGACGCATGGTGACCGGAACCTGCAGCCGGCCGATCCGCTCCAGGGCGTCCCTCAGCACCTGCGTCTTCAGGTCGCGCTGCGCGTCGAGCCGGATGTGGCCGAAGTCCGCGCCGCCGGGGCGCTCTTCGGGCGCGACGTCGATGTCGGCCTGACGCCACACGTGCCGCTGGCGATCGGGCGAGGCATCCAGCACCTCGAGGGCCTCGGCCCGCCAGAAGCGGCGCGTGTCGCCGGGGGCTGCATCCGTCAGTCTGGCTCGCACGCGCTCGCCGGGGATCGCGTCGGGGACGAAGACGACCCTGCCCTCGTGGCGGGCGACGAACACGCCGCCGTGCGCGACGCCGGTGATGTCGAGGTCGAGGTATCGGTCGGATGTCACCGTCCTACGATCCCACACGGCGCTGGGCCGCCCCGTGCCGAACTCAGGATCGGCGGCGACCGGCTCACCTGGCCGCCGCGACTTTCCGCGGGCGTGGGGCGCCCACCCGCGGATCGGTCCTGAGAACGGCACGGAGCCCGCGGGATAACGTGGGGGCATGCGTGTGTGCCTCGCCTCGACCTCTCCCGCCCGCCTGATGCTGCTGCGGCAGGCGGGCGTGGACCCGCTGACGGTCGCACCGGACGTCGACGAGGATGAGGTGGTCGCCGCCGTCGAGGCCGGCGAAGGGCGTACGCTCCGGCCCGACGAGCACGTGCTCCTGCTCGCGCGGCGCAAGGCCGCCGATGTCGCGGCGCGCCTGGCCGACGACGACCCCGGCTTCGACGGCGTCGTGATCGGCGGGGACTCCATGTTCGCCTTCGAGGGGGCGATCCTCGGCAAGCCCTACACGCCCGAGGTCGCAAGCGCGCGCTGGCGGGCGATGCGCGGCCGTTCGGGCGTGCTGCACTCCGGTCACGCGGTCGTGCGCGTGAGTCCCGGCGAGGCCGCGCGCGAGGCGCACGCGGTGGCCGAGGCATCGGTCTTCTTCACCGCTGACATGACGGATGCCGAGATCGACGCGTACGTCGCGACGGGTGAGCCCCTGCAGGTCGCGGGGGCCTTCACGATCGACAGTCTCGGCGGGCCTTTCATCGAGCGCGTGGAAGGGGATCCCTCGACGGTCGTCGGGATGTCGCTGTCGGCGCTTCGCCGACTCGTGCGCGAGGTCGGTGTGGACTGGACGGCACTGTGGCGCAGCGACGCCGAGGGCTCGGCGTCCGCGTCCGCCTAAGCATCCGCGATGAGCACCGAGCTTGTAGTTGGACGCCCACGTTTCTCGCGGCATCTTGTGCGATGCGGCCAAAGTCGCGGGGAGCCTGCTCGGTAGGCTGACACTCATGCCCGCTATCGCCAAGGTGCTCGTCGCCAACCGCGGCGAGATCGCCGTCCGCATCATCCGTGCCGCCCGCGACGCGGGCAAGCTCTCGGTGGCCGTGTACGCGGACCAGGACCGCGACGCGCTCCACACGCGCCTGGCCGATGAGGCGTTCGCGCTCGACGGCGCCACGAGCGCCGACACCTACCTGTCGATCGAGAAGATCCTCTCGGTCGCCCGCCGCTCCGGCGCCGACGCCGTGCACCCCGGCTACGGCTTCCTCGCCGAGAACGCAGGCTTCGCCCGCGCGGTGATCGCGGCGGGCCTTACCTGGA
This sequence comes from Microbacterium sp. BWT-B31, assembly GCF_041379855.1. Classification (NCBI taxonomy): domain Bacteria; kingdom Bacillati; phylum Actinomycetota; class Actinomycetes; order Micrococcales; family Microbacteriaceae; genus Microbacterium; species Microbacterium sp. BWT-B31. The sequence goes on along the minus strand of NZ_JBFECU010000001.1, from coordinate 597,340 downwards.
TCGGCCCGTCGCCCGAGGCGATCGAAGCCCTCGGCGACAAGGTGACCGCGCGCGCCGTGGCCGAGAGGGTCGGCGCACCGCTCGCGCCGGGAACCCCCGGCCCCGTCGCCGGTGCCGCCGAGGTCGTCGCGTTCGCCTCCGAGGTGGGCCTGCCCATCGCGATCAAGGCCGCGTACGGCGGCGGCGGGCGTGGGCTGAAGGTCGCGCGCACGATCGACGAGATCCCCGAGCTGTTCGAGTCCGCCACCCGTGAGGCGATCACCGCTTTCGGCCGCGGCGAGTGCTTCGTCGAGAAGTATCTCGACAAGCCGCGTCACGTCGAGACGCAGTGCCTGGCCGATGCCGCGGGCACGGTCGTCGTCGTCTCGACGCGCGACTGCTCGCTGCAGCGCCGACACCAGAAGCTGGTCGAAGAGGCCCCCGCGCCCTTCCTCACCGACGAGCAGAACCGCATTCTGTACGAGGCGTCCAAGGCGATTCTGCGCGAGGTCGGCTATGTCGGAGCGGGCACGTGCGAGTTCCTCATCGGCGCCGACGGCACCATCTCGTTCCTCGAGGTGAACACGCGCCTGCAGGTCGAGCACCCGGTGTCCGAGGAGATCACCGGCATCGACCTCGTGCGCGAGCAGTTCCGCCTCGCCGAGGGCGGCTCGCTCGACGGCGACGACCCGACGCCCGAGGGCCACTCGATCGAGTTCCGCATCAACGGCGAGGACCCCGGTCGCGGGTTCCTCCCCCAGCCCGGCCCGATCCATGTGTTCAAGACGTTCGGCGGTCCCGGCATCCGCCTGGACTCCGGCGTCACCGCCGGCGACACCGTCTCGGGGGCCTTCGACTCGCTGCTCGCGAAGATCATCGTCACCGGCCGCGACCGCGCCGAGGCGCTCGAGCGCGCCCGCCGCGCGCTGGACGAGTTCGAGGTCGCGGGCCTTCCCACGGTGCTGCCGTTTCACCGCAAGGTCGTGCGCGACCCCGCCTTCACCGCCGAGGACGGCCGGTTCGGTGTGTACACGCGGTGGATCGAGACCGAGTTCGACAACGACATCGCCCCGTGGGACGGCGAGCTCGAGGCGCCCAAGCCCGCCGAGACGCGTCACACCGTGGTCGTCGAGGTCGCCGGTCGCCGGCTCGAGGTGAGCCTTCCCAACCGCATCGTCACCACGTCGGTCACCGCCGGGCGCCCCGCCGTGGTGCCGCCGTCGCGGCGCTCGCACACCACCGTCGCCACCGCGGGCGCGTCGGGCGACGCTGTGAAATCGCCCATGCAGGCCACGATCGTGAAGGTCGCCGTCGAGGAGGGCCAGCAGGTCGTCAAGGGCGACCTGGTCGTCGTGCTCGAGGCGATGAAGATGGAGCAGCCGATCCAGGCGCACAAGGACGGCGTGATCGGCACGATCGACGCCGACCCCGGCACGACCGTGTCGGCCGGGCACCAGCTGCTCACGATCTCGTAGTCGAGACCGGTGGCCGGGGCATCCGGTCTCTTCCCGCTCGCGCCGCTGCCCGCTGCGCCCCGCGCCGCATCTCATGTCGAGTACGCGGTCTCTCGCCGAGACACCGCGTTCTCGACGGGGATATCGGGGTTGCTCGGCGAGGAACCGCGGTTTCGACGAGGGATGCGTGCGCGCGGAGAGGGCGGGGAAGCGGGAGGGCCCGCACCCGGGGTCAGCCGCCGTACACCGTGTGGTCCACGACGTGCATCGCGCGCGCGGCATCGGTGATGCTGCCCGACAGAGACGGGTACACGGCGAACACGCGCGAGACCTGGTCGACGGTGAGGCGACGCTCGACGGCGATCGCGATCGGATAGATCAGGTCGGATGCCCGCGGCCCGACGATGACCCCGCCGATCACGGTTCCGCTGCCCTCGCGCGCGATGAGCTTGACGAAGCCGTCCTTGATGCCCATCATCTTCGCGCGCGGGTTCGCGGTGAGCGGCAGCTTGTGGCAGACGCCGTTGATGAGGCCGTTCGCGATGTCCTTCTCCTGCCAGCCGACCGTGGCGATCTCGGGAGCGGTGAAGATGTTCGACGTGATGCGCCGACGCTCGAGGGGGATCACGATGTCGCCGAGCGCGTGGAAGATCGCCGTGCGGCCCTGCATCGAGGCGACCGACGCGAGCGGCACGAACGTCGTGCAGTCGCCGGCGGCATAGATGTTCGGCACCGACGTGCGCGCGACGCGGTTCACCTGGATGTGCCCCGACTCGGTGAGCTGCACGCCGGCGGCCTCCAGCCCGATGCCTGCCGTGTTGGGGATCGAGCCGACCGCCATGAGGCAGTGGCTGCCCTCGACGGTGCGGCCGTCCGAGAGGGCGACGGTGACGCCGCCGCCGGTGTTCTCGACCTTTTCGGCACGCGACTTCGAGAGCACCGTCATGCCGCCACGCTTGAAGACCTTCTCGAGCACGGCCGCGGCATCCGCGTCCTCGCCGGGCAGCACCTGGTCACGGCTGGAGACCAGCGTGACCTTGGCGCCGAGGTTCATATAGGCGCCGGCGAACTCGGCCCCCGTGACCCCCGATCCGACCACGACGAGGTGCTCCGGAACCGCCGACATGCCGTACAGCTGCGTCCACGTGAGGATGCGCGCGCCGTCGGGCTTGGCGGTGGAAAGCTCGCGCGGCGAGGCGCCGACCGAGACCACGAGCGTGTCGGCCTCGATGCGATCGAAGTCGGTTCCCCCCGGGCCGGTCGAGACGACGACGGCGTTCTCTCCCTCGAGGCGGCCGTGCCCGGGGATGATGCGCACGCCGGCCTCGACGAGCGCGGCGCGCATGTCGTCGGACTGCTGGCGCGCCAGCGACAGCAGCCGCTTGTTGACGGCCGACAGGTTGATCGCGATCTCGGGCTTGAGGGGCTTGCCCTCCTTGCCCTTGGCGAACAGCTGCACGCCCAGGTCGCTCGCGCCGGCGATCGCGACCGCGGCGTCGGCGGTGGCGATGAGCGACTTCGACGGCACGACGTCGGTGATGACCGCCGCGCCGCCCACTCCGGCGCGCTCGACGAGCGTGACCTCGGCGCCGAGCTGCGCGGCGGCCAGTGCCGCCTCGTAGCCGCCCGGGCCCCCACCGATGATCGCGACGGACTGGGCGCGCTCGAAGCTCACTGACATGCCTCCATTCTCCCAGTCCGAGCGGCGGATGCGGCATCCGTGGCCCGTTCGCGCGCGCGGCGCTAGCGTGGGGGGATGCCGAATGCCATCGACAACCCCCTGAACGATCCCGCCGCCGACCCCTTCGAGGTCGCACAGCGCGCCGCGGAAGACATCGCGCGGCTCACGCACGTAGACCAGCACGACATCGCGCTCACCCTGGGCAGCGGCTGGGGGAAGGCCGCGGAGCTCATCGGCCAGACGACCGCCGAGATTCCGGCGACGCAGGTGACCGGCTTCGGCGCGGCCGCCGTCGTGGGTCATGCCGGAACGCTGCGCAGCATCCTGACCCCGCGCGGCAAGCGCGTGCTGGTGATCGGGTCGCGCACGCACTTCTACGAGGGCCACGGCGTGCGCCGCGTGGTGCACAGCGTGCGCGCCGCCGCCGCCACGGGCGCGCGGATCATGGTGCTGACCAACGGCGCCGGAGGCATCAAGACCACGTGGGGTCCGGGTCAGCCGGTGCTGATCAGCGACCACATCAACCTCACCGCAGCCACCCCGCTCGAAGGCCCGCGCTTCATCGACCTCACCGACCTGTACTCCACGCGCCTGCGCGACCTGGCCCGCACGATCCAGCCGGCGCTGGACGAGGGCGTCTACTGCCAGTTCTCGGGCCCCCAGTACGAGACTCCCGCCGAGGTGCGCATGGCCAAGGCCTTCGGCGGCCACATCGTCGGCATGTCGACGGCGCTCGAGGCGATCGCCGCGCGCGAGGCGGGCATGGAGATCCTCGGCCTCTCGCTCATCACGAACCTCGCGGCCGGCATCCAGACGACCCCTCTCAGCCACAAAGAGGTGATCGAGGCAGGCCACGCGGCCGAGCCCGTCATCTCGGGGCTGCTGGCCGGGATCGTGGGGGCGATGTGAGCGAAGAGTTGCTCGGCCGGGCGCGGGCATGGCTCGCGCAGGACCCCGACGGCCAGACCCGCGCCGAGCTGCGCGAGCTCATCGAACGCGCCGAGGCGGGCGACACGGATGCCGCAGCCGACCTCGACGACCGGTTCCGCGAGCGACTGCAGTTCGGCACCGCGGGGCTGCGCGGAGCGCTCGGCGCCGGCAGCAACCGCATGAACCGCGTGCTCGTCGCTCAGGCGGCGGCGGGCCTGGCGGCGTACCTGCTCGAGAAGGATGCCGCCGCGGCGGACGCCGACGGCGACGACGACGCCGCAGGTCCGCTCGTCGTGGTCGGCTACGACGGACGCCGCAACTCCGACGTGTTCGCCCGCGACTCGGCGGAGCTGTTCGCCGGCGCGGGGCTGCGCGTGGCGCTGCTGCCCAGACTGCTGCCGACTCCCGTGCTCGCCTTCGCGGTGCGACACCTGGATGCCGCGGCCGGCGTCATGGTGACGGCGAGCCACAATCCCCCCGACGACAACGGGTACAAGGTGTACCTCGGCGGCCACGACGACGGGTCGCAGATCGTCCCGCCCGCCGACGCCGCCATCGCCGCGCACATCGAGCGGATCGCCGCGGAGGGCGACATCAGCGCGCTGCCCCGCTCGGTCGCGTACGAGACGGCCCCGGAGTCGCTCGTGGACGCGTACGTCGAGGCCACCGCGCAGGTCGCGCCCGCGCCCGCGGGAGCCGAGGGTCTCACGTGGGTGTACACCGCGATGCACGGCGTCGGGTGGGAGACCCTGTCGCGCATCGTCGAGCGCGCCGGGTATCCGCAGCCGGCGACCGTGACGGCCCAGCTCGAGCCGGACGGCGCGTTCCCGACGGTGTCGTTCCCGAACCCCGAGGAGCCGGGGGCGATGGATCTGTCGTTCCAGACGGCCCGGGCCGCAGGCGCCGACCTCGTCATCGCCAACGACCCGGACGCCGACCGCCTCGCCGTCGCCGTACCCGACCGGGAGGCCGAAGGCGGCTGGCGACGGCTGACCGGCAATCAGGTCGGGCTGCTGCTGGGCTGGCGGGCCGCGCGGCGCGCCGCCGAGGAAGGCGCCGCCGAGGGCGCGTCGCTCGCGTGCTCGCTGGTGTCCTCGCCCGCCCTCGAGGCGGTGGCGGGCCACTACGGGCTGGACTTCCACGCCACGCTCACCGGATTCAAGTGGATCTCGCGCGCCCCCGGGCTCGTCTTCGGCTTCGAAGAGGCGCTCGGCTATCTCGTCAACCCCGGCACGGTGCGCGACAAGGACGGCATCTCGGCCGCCGTGGCGATCCTGGGGATCGTCGCCGAGGCCCGCGGCCGGGGCGCGACGCTCGATGACCTGCTCGCCGAGTTCGATGGGACCTTCGGCGCGTACGCGAGCGACCAGGTGTCGCTGCGCGTCGACGACGTGTCGACGATCGGCCGGATCATGTCAGCGCTGCGGGAGCGGCATCCGTCCTCCCTCGGTGGGATCGAGGTCGAGCGCGTCGACGATCTCGCCGCCGGGCTCGAGGGACTGCCGCCCACCGACGCGCTGAGCCTCGGCCTCGCCGGCGGCTCCCGCGCGATCGTGCGCCCGAGCGGCACCGAGCCCAAGCTCAAGGTGTACCTCGACGTGCGCGGCGATTCGCACGACGACGCCGCCGCCCGCGTGGCCGCGCTGGCTCAGGGCGTGCGGGACCTCCTCGACGATCTCGCCGGCAGGTGACCGGCGCCTCATGACGGCAGGCGCCGACGGGGGCAATAAGGTCGAACAATGCTGCTGACCGAACCGGTGACCCTCGCGAACGACCACGTGCGGCTCGAACCGCTCCAGTCCGGCCACGCCGCCGACCTCGCCGAGGCGACCGTGGGCCTCGAACACGCCTGGTACACGTCCGTGCCCATCGCCGACGGGATCGACGCCGATATCGCGCAGCGCCTCGCCTGGCAGAGCGAAGGGCACATGAACGCGTTCGCGGTGCGACGCCTCGACACCGGGCGCATCGTCGGCGAGACGACGTTGTGCAACATCGACCAGGCGAACCGGCACGTCGAGATCGGCCACACCTGGCTCGGCGTCCAGGCGCAGCGCACCTCGGTCAACACCGCCGCGAAGCTGCTCCTGCTCACCCACGCGTTCGAGACGTGCGACGCGATCGCCGTGGAGTTTCGCACCCACTGGCACAACCGCCAGTCGCGAGAGGCGATCGAGCGGCTGGGCGCCAAGCAGGACGGCGTGCTGCGCAACCACCGCCTCGGCCCCGACGCCACCCTGCGCGACACGGTCGTCTTCTCGATCCTCCCCCACGAGTGGCCCGCGGTGCGCCGAGGCCTGCAGGAGCGTCTTCGCCGCGGCTGAGCCCGCAGGAGCGTGCTCGCAGCGCCTGAGCCCGCAGGCGCGACACCACGCGAGGCACCCGGCATCCGTCACCGGCGCAGCACGAGCGCGGGCGTGCCGCACCACCACGACCGCCGCCCGCCGCTAGCGTGAGCGCAGGGGGCACGCGTTCGTCCGACCGTGCGCGCCCGTCGGCGATCTCGTCCCGCGCCGGCGCGGGGGTAGCGCGGACGGAGCGGGATCGCGACAATGGCGGCACAAGGAGGGCGATCGATGAGGATCCTGGTGGTCTGCGGTGCGGGGGCGTCGAGCACCTTCGTCGCGCAGCGGGTGCGGCACGCCGCCCAGGCGCACGGACTGCCCTACGTCGCGTTCGCCGGCACCGAGCGGTCGCTTCCGATCGACCTCGACGCCGCCGACGTCGTCCTGGTCGGCGCGCACCTGGCCGACGTGGTGCCGCGCATCGAGCGCGACGCCGCCGCACGCGGCACCACGGTCGTGGTGCTGCCCGCCGACATCTCGGACGATCTCGACGGCTCGCGCACCCTTGCGCTCATCCGCGCGGCGGTCGGAGACTTCGGGGGGACGCTTCCGGCGAACACTCCCTCACCCACGTGAACACGACGCATACCAGAGAACAGAGGAAGGCCTTTCATGACCGAGATCTCACGCACCGTCCGCATCGGCTCGTCGCACGGACTGCACGCCCGCCCCGCGAAGCTCTTCACGCAGGCGGCGAAAGATGCCGGCATCCCGATCACGATCGCCAAGGACTCGGGCACGCCCGTCAACGCGGCGAGCATCCTCGGCGTGATCTCGCTGGGCGCCGAGCACGGCGACTACGTCACGCTCACCGCTGACGGCGACAACGCCGAGGCCGTGCTCGACTCGCTCTCGGAACTGCTCACGACCGATCAGGACGAGGCGTAGCGCGATGCCCGAGGTGAGAGGAGTCGGGATCGGCCTGGGCGTGGCCCAGGGGCCGGTCGCCCGCATGGCCGAACACCTCCCGGAGCCGCCCGACGAGCACAGCGCCATCGGCGCCGTGGCCGAGATCGCTCGCGTGCGCGAGGCGGTCACGGCCGTGGCCCGCGAGCTCGAGGCGCGCGGCGCCGCGGCCGGCGGAAACGCGCAGGACGTGCTCGAGGCTCAGGCGATGATGGCCGAGGACCCCACGCTGCAGGAGCAGATCGACGCGGCGCTCGCACAGGGCAAGACCGGCGAGCGGGCCGTGTTCGAAGCGTTCGCGAGCTTCCGCGACCAGCTCACGGCCCTCGGCGGATACCTCGGCGAGCGCGCGGCGGACCTTAACGACGTCTCGCAGCGCGTCATCGCACACCTGCGCGGGCTTCCCGCTCCGGGCGTGCCCGATCCGGGGCATCCGTTCGTGCTCGTCGCGAAGGATCTGGCGCCCGCCGACACGGCCCTGCTCGACCTCGACAAGGTGCTGGCGGTCGTCACCAGCGACGGCGGGCCCACCTCGCACACCGCTATCCTCGCGCGCGGCAAGGGCATCGTCGCGATCGTGGGCGCAGCCGGCGCCGAAGATCTCGCCGACGGAGAGCTGGTGATCGTGGATGCCGCCTCCGGGGTGGTCACGACCGAGCCCACCGCCGACGAGCTCACGCGCGCGCAGAACCGCGCCCACGCGCGCGCGGCCGCGGCATCGGCCCCCATCACACCCGGCGCGCTCGCCGACGGCACCGCGGTGCCGCTGCTGGCCAACCTCGGCAACGCCAAGGGCGCGGCCGAGGCGGTCGCCCTCGGCGCCGAGGGCGTGGGCCTGTTTCGCACCGAGTTCCTCTTCCTCAGCGCGAGCCAGGCGCCCACCGTGGCGCAGCAGCGCGAGGCGTACGAGGAACTGCTCGCCGCGTTCCCCGGCAAGAAGGTCGTCGTGCGCGTGCTCGACGCCGGCGCCGACAAGCCGCTCGCGTTCCTCAACGACGCCCACGAGGAGAACCCCGCGCTGGGCCTGCGCGGCATCCGCGCCCTGCACGCGAGCGAGGACATCCTGCGCGAACAGCTCACGGCACTGGCAGAGGCCGATGCCGCCGCCCGCGCCGCGGGCGAAGGCGCCGACCTGTGGGTCATGGCGCCGATGATCGCGAACGTCGAGGAGACCGAGTACTTCACGGGGCTGGCCCGCGAGTACGGCATCCGCACCGCGGGGGTCATGGTCGAGGTGCCGTCCGCGGCGCTCATGGCCGATCGCATCCTCTCGGTCACCGACTTCGCCTCGATCGGCACGAACGACCTCACGCAGTACACGATGGCCGCCGACCGCCTGCTCGGATCGGTCGCGTCGTTCCAGGACCCGTGGCATCCGGCGGTGCTGAAGCTGATCCGATCGGTCGGCGACGCCGGCCGGCTCAACGGCAAACCCGTGGGCATCTGCGGCGAGGCGGCTGCCGATCCGCTCCTGGCGGTCGTGCTGGTCGGCCTCGGCGCCACGAGCCTGTCGATGGCTCCCACAGCGCTCGCCGACGTACGCGCGAGCCTGCTCGCGCACACCCTCGGCCAGGCGCGGGCGATCGCCGAAGCGGCCCTCGCGACCGACAGCGCCGCCGAGGCCCGGGCTGCCGCCCAGCACGCGGCATCCCCCACCAACTCCGCCGTGGCATAACAGGCCACGACGCGCGAGTAAGGAGACAAGCAATGTCAACTGCATCAGCACCAGCAACGGGCACCAGCAGGGCACGAATAGGAGTCCAGCGTTTCGGCACCTTCCTGTCCGGCATGATCATGCCGAACATCCCCGCGCTCATTGCGTGGGGCATCATCACGATGTTCTTCATTCCTGTCGGCTTCACTCCGAACGCGGACCTGTCCACTCTGGTCTTCCCGTTCATCCACTACGCCCTGCCGCTGCTGATCGCCTACACGGGCGGGAACATCGTCTACGGGGTCCGCGGCGGCGTCGTCGCCTCGATCGGCGTGATGGGCGCCATCGTGGGCTCGGACGTCCTGGTCGACAAGTTCAACGCGACCCTGCCGGAGGGCTCCGATCCGCTCGGGTACGTGCACATGTTCATCGGCGCGATGATCATGGCACCGCTGGCGGCGTACACCATGAAGTGGCTGGACGGCCTGTGGGAAGGCAAGATCAAGGCCGGCTTCGAGATGCTCGTCAACATGTTCTCCGCCGGCATCTGGGGCTTCGTCATGGTGATCATCGGGTTCTACCCGATCGCGTGGCTGGTCAACGGCATCATGCAGGTGCTCGGGAACGCGGTGAGCTGGCTGGTCGAGATGAACCTGCTGCCACTGACGAGCATCGTCATCGAACCGGCGAAGGTGTTCTTCCTCAACAATGCGATCAATCACGGCGTGCTCACCCCGCTGGGCCTGCAGCAGGCCGCGGACGAGGGCTCGTCGATCCTCTTCCTGCTCGAGGCGAACCCCGGACCGGGTGTGGGGCTGCTGCTCGCGTTCACGTTCTTCGGGATCGGTGCGGCACGCGCATCGGCGCCGGGAGCGGCGCTCATCCAGTTCGTGGGCGGCATCCACGAGGTGTACTTCCCCTACGCGCTGATGAAGCCGATGCTGATCCTCGCGCTCATCGCCGGCGGTGCGACGGGCGTCACCACGAACATGCTGCTCGGCGGCTCGCTCGCCGCTCCTGCCGCACCGGGGAGCATCATCGCCGTCACGGGGCAGGCGGTCAGCCCCGCCGCCGGCGGCGTGGGGAACCTCATGGTCGTGTACCTCTCGGTGTTCCTCGCGGCGGCGGTGACCTTCGTCATCTCGTGGGTCATCCTGCGGGCCTCGCGCAAGCGCGACCTGGCTGCGATGGCAGCCACCGACGACGCGTTCGGCGCGGCGATCACGCAGACCGAGGCGGCCAAGGGCAAGTCCTCCGACGCGCTCTCGGGCCTGCGCGGCGCCGCTGCGACGGCGACGGGGGCGGGCATCGAGCCCGCGACCATGACCGAGCGCGAGATCAAGAGCATCGTGTTCGCGTGCGACGCCGGAATGGGCTCGTCGGCGATGGGCGCGAGCGTGCTGCGCAACAAGATCAAGAAGGCCGGCATCGAGGACGTCACGGTCGTCAACAAGGCGATCGCGGCGCTGGATGCCTCGGCCGACCTGGTCATCACGCAGAACCAACTCACCGACCGGGCGCGCCAGAAGACACCGGACTCGATCCACGTGTCGGTAGACAACTTCATGAACTCCCCCCGGTACGACGAGGTCGTCGACCTCGTGCGCACCCAGCACGAGACGGGCGAACAGACGCCCTGACCCGAGACCGCCGCGAGGCCGGGACGGCGAGAGGCCCCCGGCCCCGCGGCCCTCGGGCAGCGGCATCCGCCCCACCCCGCTCAACAGAAAGGCAATCGACATGGCACGTGAGGTCCTCAGCATCGGACAGGTGCGGATCCACTCGGCAGGCGCGACGCGCGAGCAGGCGATGAAAGAGGCTGCGGACATCCTCGAGGCGGCGGGAGCGGTGACCTCGGCGTACTTCGACGCGATGCAGCAGCGTGAGGTGACCGTGTCGACCTACATGGGCAATGAGCTGGCCATCCCGCACGGCACGAACGAGACGAAGGACACGATCCTCGACTCGGCATTGTCGTTCGTGCGCTACGACGGCGGGGTCGACTGGGGAGGCGAACCGGTCACGTTCGTCGTGGGCATCGCCGGCAAGGGCGACGAGCACCTCGAGATCCTGTCGCGGATCGCGATCCTGTTCTCGGACGAGGACGAGGTCGAGAACCTCAAGACCGCGCAGACGCCCGAGCAGCTGTACGCCCTCGTCCAGGCGGCGGGCGTGTGATGAAGGCGGTCCACTTCGGGGCCGGCAACATCGGCCGAGGCTTCGTCGGCCTGCTGCTGCACGAGGGCGGGTACGAGCTGGTCTTCTCGGATGTCGTGGCCCCGCTCGTCGACGCGATCAACGCCGCCGACTCGTACACCGTGCACGCGGTGGGCGACGGCGGGAGCGACACGATCGTCACCGGTTTCCGCGCGATCAACAGCGCAGAGCACCCGGACGAGGTCATCGAAGAGATCGCCGGGGCGAATGTCGTCACGACCGCGGTGGGGCCCGCCGTGCTGCGGTTCGTCGCGCCGCTGGTGCTGTCGGGACTCGCTCTGCGAGATCCGTCGTCGCCGCCGCAGCAGATCATGGCGTGCGAGAACGCGATCGGCGCAACCGACACCCTGCGGGACGAGATCCGCACGCGGGCCGGCGACGCGTGGGACGCTCTGGCCAGCCGCGCGGTGTTCGCGAACACCGCCGTGGACCGCATCGTGCCGGCCCAGCCCGAGGGCGGCGGGGTCGACGTGACCGTCGAGCCGTTCTTCGAGTGGGCGATCGAGCAGGTCCCGTTCGGCGACGACCTGCCGAACATCCCCGCTGCGCACTTCGTCGACGACCTCGCGCCGTACATCGAGCGCAAGCTCTTCACGGTCAACACCGGCCACGCCACGACGGCGTATTTCGGCGCGCAGGCCGGGGTCGAGAAGATCTCGGACGCCCTCGCCGACGAGGCCATCACGGCGCGCGTCGAAGCCGCGCTCGCAGAGACCTCGGCGCTGCTGGCGGCCAAGCACGGGCTCGACCCCGCCGCCCTGGCCCAGTACCGGGCGACGATCCTGAACCGGTTCCGCAATCCCGCGCTCCCCGACACGGTATGGCGGGTGGGACGCCAGCCGCTGCGCAAGCTGTCCCGCAACGAGCGGTTCGTGGGCCCGGCGGCCGAGGCGGCCGAGCGCGGGCTGGCGGTGGACGCCCTGGTGGCGGCGATGGGCGCGGCGCTCGCGTTCGAGGACGACGAAGACGCCCAGTCAGTCGACCTGCAGCGGCTGATCCGCGAGCGGGACGCGGCATCGTTCACCACCGCCGTCATGGGGCTCGAACCCGACCATCCGCTGTTCGCCCAGGTGCGCGACGTCGTCGCAGCCCGGCAGGAGGAGCTCGGCGTGGCCGGTTGAGGCGGCCGACGCGGTGCTTCCGGTCGACACGGGCTAGCATCGTGTCACCGCAACGGCGCGGACCCGAGACGCCGTGCGAGGAAGCACATGACGACCAACACCTACGCCATCATCGGCGCCGGCCCGTCGGGCCTGTCCGCCGCGCGCGCCCTGCAGAGGGCGGGCATCGCCTTCGACGGCTACGAGGCCTCCCGCGGCGTCGGGGGCCTGTGGGACATCGAGAACCCGCGCTCGACGATGTACGAGTCCGCGCACCTGATCTCGTCGCGCACGACGACAGAGTTCGCCGAGTTCCCGATGGACACGACAGCCGACTACCCGAGCCACCGTACGCTGATCCGGTACTTCCGCGACTTCGCGGACCGCTTCGGGCTCGCCGAGCGCTTCGCGTTCGACACGAAGGTGGTGGGTCTTGCCCGCGCCGATGACGGCGGGTGGATGCTGCGCGCCGACGGCCCCGACGGTGAGATCGAGCGGCGCTACGCGGGCGTCATCCTCGCCAACGGCACACTCGCCGAGCCGAACGTCCCCACGTTCCGGGGCGAGTTCGCGGGCGAGATCATGCACACCTCGGCCTACAAGACGGCCACCCAGCTCACCGCGAAGCGCGTGCTCATCATCGGCGCGGGCAACTCCGGCTGCGACATCGCGGTGGACGCCGTGCACCACGCGGCATCCGTCGACCTGAGCGTGCGGCGCGGCTACTACTTCGTGCCGCGCTACCTGTTCGGGCGCCCTTCCGACACCCTCAACCAGGGCCGGCCGCTGCCGGCTCGCCTCAAGCAGTTCGTCGACGCGCGCGTGCTCAAGGCGTTCACCGGCGACCCTGTGAAGTTCGGCTTTCCGAAGCCCGACTACAAGATCTACGAGTCGCACCCGATCGTCAACACACTGATCCTGGGCCACCTGGGGCAGGGCGATCTGTCGATCCGGGCCGACATCGACCGGTTCGACGGGAGCACGGTGCGCTTCCGCGACGGATCGTCGGGCGAGTACGACCTGGTGCTGCTGGCGACCGGCTACACCCTCGACTACCCGTTCGTGGCGCGCGAAGACCTCAACTGGACGGGCTGGTCGCCGAAGCTCTTCCTCAACATCTTCCCGCCGCCGGTCGACGGGGCCTTCAACGGCCTGTTCGTGATGGGCATGCTCGAGGCATCCGGAATCGGCTGGCAGGGTCGTTACGAGCAGGCCGAGCTCATCGCCGCCTACCTGTCGGCGTCGCCCGACCGCCGGGCCCGGTTCCGCCGCCGCATCGCCGACGAGCCGTGGCCCGACCTGACCGGCGGGTACCGGTACCTGGGTCTTGAGCGCATGTCGTACTACGTCAACAAAGACGCCTACCGCAGCGCTGTGCGCGAGGCGACGGCTTCTCTGCGGGCGGATGCCACCGCTCGCGGCATCCGTTCGTCGTCGTCTTCGCGCCGGGGGCCCGCCGCGTCCACAGAGAGGACCCCCGCATGAACCCCGACGACGTCGTGCTGAGCTTCACGCCGGGCACGCTCGTGATCCTCAATGTCGTGCTCGGGCTCATCATGCTCGGGATCGCGCTGGACACCACGCCCGACGACTTCAAGGTCGTGCTGCGAAAGCCGAAGCCGTTCGTGATCGCGATCCTCGCGCAGCTCGTGGCGCTGCCGGCGGTGACGTTCGGGCTCACGCTGATCCTGCCGGTGACCCCCTCGATGGCGCTGGGCATGATCCTCGTGGCGTGCTGCCCGCCCGGCAACATCTCGCAGGTGCTGACGCACCGCTCGGGCGGGAACGTCGCCCTGTCGGTGTCGATGACGGCCGTTTCGAACGTGATCTACATCTTCATGCTGCCGCTGTCGGTGGCGTTCTGGGGATCGCTGCACCCGACCGCGTCGCAGCTGCTGAAGGCCGTGTCGCTCAACCCGTGGCAGATGCTGCTCGAGATCGTGCTCATCATCGGCGTGCCGTTCGCCGTCGGCCTGTTCGTGCGCGCGCGGTTCCCGAAGCTCGCAGCGAAGGTGCAGCCGTTCGTCAAGTGGTTCTCGCTCATCGCGCTGCTCGGCTTCATCGTGGCGGCGCTCGCCGGCAACTGGGTCTACTTCGTGGCGTTCCTGGGCATCATCGTGCTCGTCGTGACGATCCACGACGCCGTCGCGCTCGCGATCGGCTACTCGACCGCGGTCGTCGGCGGACTCGGCACGCGCGAGCGCAAGGCCATGACGTTCGAGGTCGGCATCCGCAACGCCGGGCTCGGCCTCGGCCTCGTCTTCACGTTCTTCGGCGGACTCGGCGGCATGGCCATCGTCGCCGGCTGGTGGGGCATCTGGGACATCATCGCCGGACTCATCGTCGCGGCCCTGTGGGCGCGTCACACGAAACGCCGAACCGGGTCGGCCACCGGCGACGCCTCGCGGCACGCGAGGGCTGCGGATGCCTCGGCCGAGGCATCCTCGTGACGGAGTCGATCGGCGCAGGTGCCGGTGACGGGGTCCGCGTGCTCGTCACCGGCGGCGCCGGATTCCTCGGCACGCACGTCGCCTCGGCCCTGGCGGCGCACCCCGGGGTCGGGCTCGTCGTCGCAGGTGACGTGCGCGGGCCGTGGACCCACGCTCCCGAGGCTCCGCCCGGCGCGAAGCGACGCGGGAAGAGGCGTGGCGAGGATCCGATCGCCGGTGTCGCGTACGAGCAGTGCGACGTCACCCGGCCGGATGCGCTCGTTCCGTTGCTGAGCCGGCACCGCATCGACGTGGTCGTCCACCTCGCCGCGATCGTGAACCCCGGGCGCGACCACGACCTCGAGTACCGCGTCGACGTCGACGGCACGCGCCACGTGCTGGAGGCCTGCGTCGAGGCAGGCGTCCGGCGCATCGTCGTGTCGTCGTCGGGCGCCGCGTACGGCTACCACCCCGACAACCCGGAGTGGCTGCGCGAGAGCGACCCCGTGCGCGGCAACGACGAGTTCGCGTACGCCAAGCACAAGCGGCTCGTCGAGCAGATGCTCGCGGGGTACCGCCTGGCGCACCCCGGGCTCGAGCAGGTCGTGTTCCGCATCGGAACGATCCTGGGGCCGACGGTGGCCAACCAGATCACCGCGCTGTGGGACGGCCGGCGGGTGCTCGCGATCCGCGGCTCGGACTCCCCCTTCGTCTTCGTGTGGGTCGACGACGTCGCCGGCGCCATGGTTCGCGCCGCGACCGACGGCCCGCCTGGCGTCTACAACGTCGCCGGCGACGGCCGGGTGACGGTGCGCGAACTGGCCGCGCGACTCGGCAAGCCGGTGCTGACCGTCTCGCCCGGGGTGCTCGGCTGGGCGCTGCGGGCCGGGCGCGCGCTGCGGCTGACGGCGCACGGCCCGGAGCAGGTCGGCTTTCTGCAGTACCGTCCCGTGCTCGCGAACGACCTGCTCAAGCGCGACTTCGGCTTCACCCCCGCGAAGACCTCTGCCGACGCGTTCGAGGCCTACCTCGAGACCCATCCGGGCGTCGCGCGCTGACATCCCCCGCCTTCGCCTCCGGCGTCTGCGACCTGCGCGAGCCGCTCGCCCGGCTCAGACCTGCGTGTTCGGCTCATCTCGTGAGCCGAACACGCCAGGGTGAGCCGACGAACGGATGCTGCGGGACGAGCTGGGATCAGTCGCCGAAGCCCTCGGCGATGAGGTCGATGAGCTCTTCGCGCTGCTCGACCGGGAGGAAGGCGCCCGCGGCGGCATTGAGTTGGAACTCCTCGAGGTCATCGAGCGAATAGTCGAAGGTCTCGGCCAGCAGCGCCAGCTCGCGAGTGAGCGACGTGCGACTCATCGTGCGGTTGTCGACGTTCACCGTGACGGCGAAGCCGAGCTGGTACAGCAGGTCGAACGGGTGGTCGTCGAGGGTCGTGCCCCACGCTGCGATCGCACCGGTCTGCAGGTTGGACGACGGCGACAGCTCGAGCGGGATCTCGCGATCGCGCACCCACCGCGCCAGGTCGCCGAACTGCACGAGCACCTCTTCGCCCTCGCGCGAGACGATCTCGAGGTCTTCGGCGATGCGCACGCCGTGGCCGAGGCGCAGCGCACGTCCGTCGATCAGTGCTGAGCGGATGGAGTCCAGCCCGGCTGCCTCTCCGGCGTGCACGGTCGCGGGGAAGAACTCCGACGCGAGGTATGCGAACGCCTCGCGGTGGTTCGAGGGCGGAAAGCCCTCCTCAGGGCCGGCGATGTCGAAGCCGACAGCGCCGCGTGAGCGCCACGACACCGCGAGCTTCGCGATCTCGAGCGACCGGTCGGTGTGGCGCATCGCCGTGATGAGCTGACCCACCCGGATGTCGTGGCCTGCCGCGGCGGCGGCCTCCTCACCCTCTTCGATGCCCTCCTGCACGGCCTCGACGACCTCGTCGAGCGACAGCCCGCGCGCCAGGTGCTGCTCGGGAGCCCACCGCACCTCGCCGTAGATCACGCCGTCTGCGGCGAGGTCCTCGACGAACTCGCGCGCGACCCGCGTGAGACCCTCACGGGTCTGCATGACCGCCGTGGTCAGGTCGAACGTCTTCAGGTACTCGACCAGCGAACCCGAGTCGCTCTTGTCGGCGAACCAGTCGGCAAGGGCCGCCGCCTCGGTCGTGGGAACCTCGTGGCCGATCTCGTCGGCGAGCTCGATGATCGTCGCCGGGCGCACAGCGCCGTCGAGGTGGTCGTGCAGCGAGACCTTCGGCAGGCTCCGGATCGAGACGCCGTCGAGAACCGCGTCGCCGTGCTGATCGATGGGCATGTGGTGCTCCTTGGTGTCTTTCGGGTGCCGGGGGCGTGCGCCGCAGTCGACGCTACTGGATCGGACGGCAGGGGCGCGCCCCTGCCGTCAACCGCTGATCCGCTCGCGGACGATCGGTGCTGCGGCCGGGGCATCCGTCCCGACCTCCCACGCGCCGTCCACGGCGTCCAGCGCACGCGCGAACCGCGCCTCATCATCGGCGAGCAAGGTGAACAGCGGCTGTCCGGCGGCGACCTCGTCGCCCGGTTTCACGTGCAGGTCGATGCCCGCCGCGTGCACGACGGGGTCCTGGGCGCGGGCGCGTCCGGCGCCCAGACGCCACGCGCCGACTCCGAACGCCAGGGCGTCCATGCGCGTCACGACCCCCGCGGCGGAGGCGGTCACGGTGTGGGTCTCGCGAGCCACGGGGAGCGGGGCATCCGGATCGCCGTCCTGCGCGCGGATCATCGCGCGCCACGTGTCCATCGCCCGTCCGTCGGCGAGCGCCGCCTCGACGTCGGCGTCGGGCTTGCCGGCGAGTGCGAGCATCTCGCGCGCGAGCGCGACCGTGAGCTCGACGACGTCGGCAGGTCCGCCGCCGGCGAGCACCTCTACCGACTCGCGCACCTCGTTCGCGTTGCCGATCGCAAGCCCGAGGGGCGTGTTCATATCGGTCAGGAGCGCCGTCGTGGCCACGCCCGAGTCGGTTCCGAGAGCCACCATCGTGCGGGCGAGCTCGCGCGCGCGATCGAGGTCGCGCATGAACGCGCCCGAGCCGAACTTGACGTCGAGCACGAGCGCGCCGGTGCCTTCGGCGATCTTCTTCGACATGATGCTCGACGCGATGAGCGGGATCGCCTCGACCGTGCCGGTGACGTCGCGCAGCGCGTACAGCCGCTTGTCAGCCGGGGCCAGGCCCGTGCCGGCCGCGCAGATCACCGCGCCGACGCCCTGCAGCTGCGCGAACAACTCGTCGTTCGAAAGCGCCGCCCGCCAGCCCGGGATCGACTCGAGCTTGTCGAGCGTGCCGCCGGTGTGGCCGAGGCCGCGCCCCGACAGCTGGGGCACGGCGACGCCGAAGGATGCCACCAGCGGCGCGAGCGGCAGCGTGATCTTGTCGCCCACCCCGCCCGTGGAGTGCTTGTCGGCCGTCGGCTTGCCGAGGCCGGCGAAGCTCATGCGCTCGCCCGAGCGGATCATCGCGTCGGTCATGACGCGGATCTCATCGCGGGTCATGCCGTTGAGCAGCACCGCCATCGCGAACGCCGCCATCTGCGGGTCGGTGACGTACTCGCGTGTGTAGGCGTCGATCATCCATCGCAGGGCGTCCTCGGGCACGGTCTCTCGGTCGCGCTTCGCGCGGATCACGTCGACCGCGTCGAACGGCTCGACTCCGGATGCCGCCGCCGATGCCCGGCGCGCAGGCTCGGGGGCCGTCATCGCGCCGCCTCCTCGAGATCGCGCGGGCCGAAGGCATCCGGCAGCACCTCGTCGATGGTGCGGATGCCCGACACCGTCTCGAGCAGCATCCCGGGGATCGCGAACTCGAACAGCAGTTGCCGGCAGCGTCCGCACGGCATGATGGTCTGCCCGTCGTTGTTGACGCACACGAAGGCGACGAGGTTGCCGCCGCCGGAGTTGTGCAGCTCCGACACGAGGCCGCATTCGGCGCAGAGCCCCACGCCGTACGACGCGTTCTCGACGTTGCAGCCGGTGACGATGCGCCCGTCTGTCACAAGCGCCGCAGCCCCGACGCGGTAGCGCGAGTACGGCGCGTACGCGCGGGTCATCGCGTCGGTCGCGGCCGCGCGAAGCTCATCCCAGTCGATGTCGGTCACAGACAGCCGTCCTTCCGGTCGTCGTCATCCCTTGATGTACGGTTTGCCGTCGGCCGCGGGTGCGCGGGACTTTCCGACGACGCCGGCGACGACGAAGATCGTCACGAGGTAGGGAACCATGAGCATGAACTCGCTGGGCACCGGGGATCCGATCACGCTGAGGGTGTTCTGCAGGTTCGACGCGAAGCCGAACAGCAGCGCCGCCAGCGTCGCCTTGATCGGGTCCCACTGCCCGAAGATGACGGCGGCCAGCGCGATGAAGCCGGCGCCGGCGGTCATCTCTTTGTTGAAGGCGATGCCGTTGCCGATCGTGAACACCGTGCCGCCGAGGCCGGCGACGGCCCCCGCGAGCAGCACGTTCCAAAAGCGCGTCGAGTTCACGTTGATGCCGACCGTGTCGGCGGCCTGCGGGTGCTCGCCGACCGCGCGCAGGCGCAGGCCCCAGCGCGTGTGGAACATGCCGATGTACACGAGCGCGACGGCGAAGTACATGATGTAGACGATGATCGTCTGCCGGAACAGCACCGGTCCGAGGATCGGGATGTCGCTGAGCAGCGGGATCGCGACCCGATCCAGGCGCACCGGGGTGTTGAGCAGGGCCGCGTTGGGCTGGAGCACCTGCGAGAAGAGGAACCCGGTCAGCCCGATCACCAGCACGTTCAGCACGACGCCGACGATCACCTGGTCGACGAGGTATTTGATGGCGAACGCCGCGAGCACGGCAGCGACGAGCACGCCCGCGAACGCCGCCGCGAACAGACCGAGGATCGGCTGCTGCGTGAGCGACGAGACGACGGCCGCGGTGAACGCCCCCGCCAGCAGCTGGCCCTCGATCGCGATGTTGACCACACCCGCCCGTTCGCCGATCACGCCGCCCAGAGCGCCGTAGATGAGGGGAACGGCGAGCGCGAGGGATCCTGCCAGCAGCCCCGTCACCGGGATCGTCGCGCCGGCTGCGGCCCACGTCAGGAACCCGACGACCGCGACGACGACGAACACGATCACGATCCACAGCGGCGTGCGTGCGGCGGCCCGCACGAAGTAGGCCGATGCCGCGGCCAGCAGCGCGAGCAGCAGGAAGCAGATCAGCGTGGTGAGGAACACCGGCACCGACACGTCGGCGAGCTGGATCGCCTCGGCCCCCGACGTCAGCCGGAAGTTCGTCTCACCGGCCCGCGGCGCGAAGAACACCAGCAGACCGAACAGCACGGCGAAGATGCCCAGCGCGATCGGCGCCTTCCAACTGCGCAGCTCCGCCTTCGGGGCTGCGACCGGGGCCTCGGGCATGAGCCCCGCGGTGTCGACGTGCGGCGCGCTCACTTCGCGGCTCCTTCGAGTTCGGGCTCAGCGGTCTCGGCGGCGACCCTCGCCTTGAGCGCCTTCTTGCGCGCCTTCTCGGCGCGGCGGCGATCGCGCTCGGGCGACGGCAGGAAGAAGATCGTCCGCACGAGCGGCGGCGCGGCGATGAACAGCACGATCAGCGACTGCACGACCGTCACGATCTCGATCGGGATCTGCTGGCCGGCCTGCATCGCGAAGCCGCCCGCCTTGAACGCGCCGAACAGGATTCCGGCCGCGAACGTCCCCCACGGGGTGGATCGGCCCAGAAGCGCGACGGTGATCGCGTCGAAGCCGATGCCTGCGTCGATGCCCGCGGTGAAGCCCGTCGTGATCGTGCCGAGCACCTGGGTGACGCCCGCCAGGCCCACGAGGGCGCCGGAGATCAGCATCCCGTAGACGTACATGTTCTTCACGTCGATGCCGGCCACGCGCGCGGCGTTCGGGTTCTCGCCGACGGCGCGGAACTTGAAGCCGAGGTTCGAGCGGCTGAGGATCCACCACACCAGCACGGTGGCGCCGATCACGAGGATGAAGCCGAAGTGCAGGTTGTACTGCGGGCCGAGCAGCTCCGGGAACACCGCCGTGTCTTTCATCGGGGGCGTCTTGGGGTTGCTCGATCCCGGCGCCTGCAGCAGGCCGGGGGTGCGCAGCATCCACGAGATGAGGTAGAACGCGACGTAGTTGAGCATGATCGTCACGATCACCTCGTGCGCGCCCGTGCGGGCCTTGAGGAAGCCGGCGATCCCGGCCCACAGGGCCCCCGCGAGGATGCCGACCACGAGCGCGACGATCATGTGGAGGCCCCACGGCATGTCGAACCCGAACGCGATCCAGCCGGCGCCGGCCGACGCCAGGAGCATCTGCCCGCGACCGCCGATGTTGAACATGCCGATGCGGAAAGCGAGCGCGACGCCGAGCCCCGCCGCGATGAGCGGGGTCGCGAAGGTGAGCGTCTCGGTGAGCGGACGGATGCCGCGGGCGAAGTCCGGCGCGCCGAAGTTGTAGATCGACCCGCGGAACAGGGCCGCGTACGCCCCCGAGACGGATTGCCAGATCGCGGCGAAGGTGTCGCCGGGCCGTGCGAAGAAATACCCCGACGCCGCCTGCACGTCTTGGTCGGTCGCGGCGATCATGATGCCGCCCACGATGAGCGCGAGCACGACGGCGAGCACCGAGATGATGAAGCTGCCCTGCGTGATCCGCAGGAACATCTCGTGCCACTTCGACGGCGGCGCCTCGGCGGACGCGAGGGGTGCGGATGCCTGGCTCACGCGGCGGCTCCTTCGGAGTCGGGCGTGACGCCGGCCATCATGAGGCCGAGCACGTCACGCGGGGTGTCGCCGGGGACAATGCCGACGATCCGGCCGCGGTACATGACCATGATGCGGTCGGCGAGCGCGGTGACCTCGTCGAGCTCGGTCGAGACGACCACGACGGGGATGCCCGCGTCGCGGGTTTCGACGATGCGCTTGTGGATGAACTCGATCGAGCCGACATCGACGCCGCGGGTCGGCTGGGCGGCCACCAGGAGCTTCAGGTCGCGGCTCAGCTCGCGTGCCAGCACCACCTTCTGCTGGTTGCCGCCGGACAGCGACGAGACGGGAGTGTCGACACCCGGTGCGCGCACGTCGAACTCGGTGAACTTCTCTTTCGCGAACCGGTCGAGCACACGCCGCTGCACGTTGCCGGACTTCACGAACGGCGCGCCGTTGGCGCGGTCGAGCATGAGGTTCTCGGAGATCGTGAACGCGCCGACGAGACCGTCCTCCTGACGGTCCTCGGGCACGAACCCTACGCCGGCGTCGAGAATGTGACGGATGCTGCGCCCCACCAGCTCCTCGCCGTTGAGCGAGATCGACCCTCGCACCTGCGGCTGGAGCCCGACGAGCGCCTCGGTGAGCTCGGTCTGGCCGTTGCCCTGCACGCCCGCCACCGCCAGCACCTCGCCACCGCGCACCTCGAAGCTCACGTCGTTGACGGTGATCTGCCCGCGCGGGTCGAGCACGGTGAGCCCGGCGACTGCGAGGGCGCTGTCGTTGGGCTTCGGGGGGCCCTTGTGCACGGTGAGCTCGACCGCCCGTCCCACCATCATCGAGGCGAGCTCTGCGTTCGTCGCCGACGGGGACGCCTCGCCGACGACCTTGCCGAGACGGATCACGGTGATGCGGTCGGCGACCTCGCGCACCTCGCGCAGCTTGTGGGTGATGAAGACGATCGAGGCGCCGCTCTCGCGCAGCTGTCGCATGATCTGCATGAGTTCATCGGTCTCCTGCGGCGTGAGCACGGCGGTCGGCTCGTCGAAGACGAGCACCTTCGCGTCGCGCGAGAGCGCCTTGATGATCTCGACGCGCTGCTGGACCCCCACGGGAAGGTCCTCGACGACGGCGTCGGGATCGACGTCGAACCCGAACCGGGCCGAGATCTCGCGCACGCGGGCACGGGCCTGCTCGAGGTTGAGGAGCCCGGCGAACTTCGTGGACTCGTGGCCCAGCATGACGTTCTCGGCGACGGTGAACACCGGCACGAGCATGAAGTGCTGGTGCACCATGCCGATGCCGGCACGCATCGCGTCGCCCGGGCCGCGGAAGTTCTGCACGTGGTCGTCGAGCAGGATGACGCCTTCGTCGGCCTGATACAGCCCGTACAGCACGTTCATGAGCGTGGACTTGCCGGCGCCGTTCTCACCCAGGAGGCTGTGGATCTCGCCGGGCCGGACCACGAGGTCGATGTGGTCGTTGGCGACGAGGCTCCCGAAGCGCTTGGTGATGCCACGGAGTTCGAGCTTCATGGTGCTGATCCTAGTGAGCGGGGTGCGCGAAGCGCAGGACTGAGGATGCCGCGAAGACGGCTGTGGGGAGGCCGGCCGCGCCGACCTCCCCACGATGGGCGGGACTCAGCCCGCGAGGTAGGACTCGACGGGGATCGAGCCGTCGATGATGCCCGCCGCGATGTCGTCGAGCTCGCCCTGCAGGTCAGGCGAGACCCTGCTCTCGAAGTCGTGGAACGGAGCCAGGCCCACGCCGCCGTTCTCGAGCGTGCCGACGAACGGGGTCGGGTCGAAGTTGCCCGCACCGGCGGCCAGCACGGCCTCTTCCACACCCACGTCGATCAGCTTGCGGATCGAGGTGAGCAGCAGATCGGCGACCGAGGGGTCGGTCTCGAACACGTCGGCGTCGACACCGACGAGCGCGATCTCACGACCGGACGAGCGGATGACCGACGCGGCGCTCTGGTAGATCGGGCCGCCGACGGGCAGGAGCACGTCCACGCCCTGGTCGACGACGCTCTGCGCGGTGTTGATCGCGTCCTGGTTGGCATCGAAGCCACCGGTGAACACGCCGTCCTGAGCCGCGCGGTCCCAGCCGATGACCTGCACGTTGTCGCTCTTCTGGGTGTTCCAGAACTCGACGCCCTGGGCGAAGCCGTCCATGAAGATCGTCACGGTCGGGAAGTTCATGCCGCCGAAGGTGCCGACCTTCTTGGCCGTCGAGAAGGATGCCGCGGCGTAGCCGCCGAGGAACGCCGCCTGGGCGGTGTCGAAGACGATCGGCTTGATGTTCGGCGCGTCGGTCTCGCCGTCGAAGTCGTTGTCCACGACGTCGTCGATCGACACGAAGTCGATGTCGGGGTTGGCGATGGCTGCCTCGCCGGCGGCGGCGGCCAGCGCGAAGCCGACCGTGATGATCAGGGAGCAGCCCTGGTCGACGAGGCTCTGGATGTTCGGCGCGTAGTCGGACTCGGAGCTGGACTCGACGGCCTTGAAGTCGACGCCGAGCTGGTCGGCGGCGCGCTCGAGGCCCTCGTAGCCGAGCTGGTTGAAGGACTTGTCGTCGAAGCCGCCCGCGTCGGAGACCATGCAGGGCAGGAAGTCGCTCGCCGCCGCATCATCGGTCGACTCGGTGTCTTCGGGCGCCGACGCACAGCCGGCGAGTGCAACGAACATGCTGGCGGCGACAAGGCCCCCGAGCAGTCGCTTGGTGGTGGGACTGGTCAACTCAACCTCCACAGGAGAAGGCCCGCGGACCTCGCGGGTACAGATACAGAAGTTACCGACTGCGACCGAGCCGCCGCGCCGCGCGACAGGTTCTGATCGCGAAAGGTTACAAAGACGCAATATGCGGCGCCACGGATGCCTCGCACCGCCGCCTCGACCACCGCGCAGCGCCGCACGGGGTCGGCTCCGAGGGTGCGCGGGCCGGGGCATCCGCAGCTCAGAGCACGTCCCCCTGGCCGCTCAGCTTGAGGGCGTCCACGACCCCCTTCACCCGCTGCGCGTGCTCGCTCGTGGTGACCAGGAGGGCGTCGTCGGTGTCGACGACGACGATGTCCTTCACCCCGATGAGGCTGATCACGCGGGAGGTCTGGCTCACCACGATGCCGCTCGCGGCGTCGGACAGGATGCGCGCGTTCGCCCCGAGCACCGCCAGGTCGTTCTTGCGGCCGTGCGAGTTGAGCTTCGCGAGGCTCGCGAAGTCGCCCACGTCGTCCCAGTCGAAGTGGCCGGGGACGACCGCCAGGCGGCCCTTGGCGGCGGCCGGCTCGGCGACGGAGTAGTCGATGGCGATCTTGTTGAGGGTCGGCCACACGCGGTCGACGACCGGCCCGCGGCGGTCGCGGTCCTCCCACGCCTCTGCGAGGTCCATGAGGCCCGCGTACAGGTGCGGCTCGCTCTCGGCGATCTCGCCCAGCAGCACGTCGGCGCGCGAGATGAACATGCCGGCGTTCCAGAGGTAGGCGCGCGAGGCGAAGTACTCCTTCGCCGTGTCGAGGTCGGGCTTCTCGACGAAGCTCTCCACGATCGCGGCCTCGGGGGCGCCGTCGATCATGAGCTGCTCGGCCTTCTTGATGTAGCCGAAACCGACCGCGGGCTCAGAGGGCTGGATGCCGATCGTGCACACGTACCCCTCGCGCGCCACCGCGACGGCCTGGCGCACCGCCCAGTCGAACAGGTGCGGGACGCGGATGACGTGGTCCGCGGCGAACGAGCCGACGATCACGTCCGGCTCACGGCGCACGAGGATCGCCGCGGCCAGGCCGATCGCGGCCGTGGAGTCCCGCGGCTCCGACTCGAGCACGACGTTGTGGTCGGCGATCTCGGGAAGCTCGGCTTCGACCGCGGCGCGGTGCGCCCGACCGGTCACCACGGCGATGCGGTCCGGCCCCGTGAGCGGCGCCAGACGCTCCCACGTGTCGCGCAGCAGCGTCTGCCCCGAACCGGTCAGGTCGTGCAGGAACTTAGGTGCGTCGGCGCGGGAGAGCGGCCACAGCCGGCTCCCGATGCCGCCGGCAGGGATCACGGCGTAGAAGTCTGGGATAGCCTCGGGCATGGAGCAAGGCTATCCGGGCACGGCGGCCGGATGGATTTATCTCGACATCGAGATAACTTAGGCTGGCCTAATCCCCTCGCCCCAAGCGACGGGAATAGGATGGGCACGCGCATCCGTGCGCCCAGGATCACCCTCGGCAAAGTACGCCCGGGGCATCTCGTATTCATCTCAGGAAGGACGAGTTGTGTCTGCTCCCACGCGCGTCACACCGTCGGTCGCCGAGACGACGTCTCGGACCCCGCGCGGAACGCTGTATCGCGGTCGAGAAGGAATGTGGTCGTGGGTGCTCCACCGCATCACGGGCATCGCGATCTTCTTCTTCCTGCTCGTGCACGTGCTCGACACGGCGCTGATCCGCGTGTCGCCCGACGCGTACGATGCGGTGATCGGCACGTACAAGAACCCGATCATGGGCATCGGCGAGGTCGTGCTCGTGGCGGCGATCGCCTACCACGCGTTCAACGGACTGCGCATCATCCTGGTCGACTTCTGGCCGTGGGCCACGCGCCACCAGCGCCAGCTGTGGTGGGGGGTCATCGGGCTGTGGGCCGTGACGCTGCTGGGCTTCGCGCCGCGACACCTGATGAATGTCTTCTCTACGATCGGAGGGGGTCACTGATGACCGCGATCGCCGATCCCCGCACCCCCGTCGCACCGCGCCGCAAGGGCGGGCCGAACCTCGAGAAGTGGGGCTGGCTCTACATGCGCGCCTCCGGTGTGCTCCTCGTGGTCCTCATCTTCGGCCACCTCTTCGTGAACCTGATGCTCGGCGAGGGCATCCACGGCATCGACTTCGCGTTCGTCGCCGGCAAGTTCGCCACTCCGTTCTGGCAGTGGTGGGACGTCCTCATGCTGTGGCTCGCGCTCATCCACGGCGCCAACGGCATGCGCACGATCGTCAACGACTACGTCACGCACAACGGCACCCGCCGCGTGATGATCTGGGCGCTGTGGATCGCCGCGGCGTTCCTGATCGTGCTGGGCACGCTGGTCGTGTTCACCTTCGACCCGTGCATCGGCCTGACCGACCAGAGCGCCGACTGGCTGCAGGAACTCTGCTCCTGACATCCGGAACCGACAAGAGAACATACGGAAGCACTTCACGTGAGCACCCAGACAGCTGAGTCCGTCGTCAAGAACGGCGTCCACTACCACGAGTTCGACATCGTCATCGTCGGCGCCGGCGGCGCCGGCATGCGCGCGGCGATCGAGGCCGGTCCCGGCGCACGCACCGCCGTCATCACGAAGCTCTACCCGACCCGCTCGCACACGGGAGCCGCGCAGGGCGGCATGGCCGCGGCGCTGGCCAACGTCGAAGAGGACTCGTGGGAGTGGCACACCTTCGACACCGTCAAGGGCGGCGACTACCTCGTCGACCAGGATGCCGCCGAGATCCTCGCGAAAGAGGCGATCGACGCGGTCATCGACCTCGAGAACATGGGTCTGCCCTTCAACCGCACGCCCGAGGGCAAGATCGACCAGCGCCGCTTCGGCGGTCACACGGCCGACCATGGCAAGACGCCGGTGCGCCGCGCGTGCTACGCGGCCGACCGCACGGGCCACATGATCCTGCAGACGCTCTTCCAGAACTGCGTCAAGCTCGGCATCAACTTCTTCAACGAGTTCTACGCCCTCGACCTCATCACGGTGAAGGATGCCGACGGCAAGACGCAGGTCGCCGGCGTCGTGGCCTACGAACTCGCCACCGGCGACCTCCACGTCTTCCACTCGAAGGCCGTCATCTTCGCCACCGGCGGCTTCGGAAAGATCTTCAAGACCACGTCCAACGCGCACACGCTCACCGGCGACGGGGTGGGCATCGTGTGGCGCAAGGGCCTCCCCCTCGAAGACATCGAGTTCTTCCAGTTCCACCCGACCGGCCTGGCCGGTCTCGGCATCCTGCTCACCGAGGGCGCCCGCGGCGAGGGCGCGATCCTGCGCAATGCGTCGGGCGAGCGTTTCATGGAGCGCTACGCGCCGACCATCAAAGACCTGGCTCCGCGTGACATCGTCGCCCGCTGCATGGTCAAAGAGGTCGCCGAGGGTCGAGGCGCCGGCCCGAACAAGGACTACGTGCTGCTGGACTGCACGCACCTGGGCGCCGAGGTGCTCGAGACGAAGCTCCCCGACATCACCGAGTTCGCGCGCACCTACCTGGGCGTGGACCCGGTCGTCGAGCCGGTGCCGGTGATGCCCACCGCGCACTACGCGATGGGCGGCATCCCGACCAACAACAACGGCGAGGTGCTCGCCGACAACGACACCGTCGTGCCCGGGCTGTACGCGGCGGGCGAGTGCGCGTGCGTGTCGGTGCACGGCGCGAACCGCCTCGGCACGAACTCGCTGCTCGACATCAACGTGTTCGGAAAGCGCTCCGGCCGAAACGCCGTCGAGTACGTGCAGAACGCCGAGTTCGTGCCGCTTCCCGAAGACCCGGCGAAGGAGGTCCGCGACATGCTCGAGGGCCTGCGGAACAACCCGGGCACCGAGCGCGTGGCGGTCCTGCGCAAGAAGCTGCAGGACGAGATGGACGCGAACGCCCAGGTGTTCCGCACCGAAGAGACGCTCACCGACGTCATGGGCACGATCCACGACCTGCGCCAGCGCTACAAGGACGTCCACGTCGACGACAAGGGCAAGCGGTACAACACCGACCTGCTCGAGGCCGTCGAACTCGGGTTCCTGCTCGATCTGGCCGAGATCGTCGCCTACGCCGCCCGCAACCGCCGCGAGAGCCGCGGCGGACACATGCGCGAAGACTACCCCGACCGCGACGACGCCAACTACATGCAGCACACGATGGCCTACCTCACCGGCGACGCGCACTCGCCCGATCCCGACGATCACATCCGGCTCGACTGGAAACCGGTCGTGTTCACGAAGAACGAGCAGGGCGAGTTCAACTACCCACCGATGGAGAGGAAGTACTGATGTCGACCGCACTCGTCGATGTGACGGATGCCATCCCGGCATCGGACGCCGTGAACGACAGCGGCATCCAGTCCTTCCTGGTCACGTTCATCATCCGCCGCTTCGACCCCGAGGTCGACGAGGAGCCGCGCTGGGTGGACTACGACGTCGAGCTCTACCCGACCGACCGCGTGCTCGACGCGCTGCACAAGATCAAATGGGAAGTCGACGGCTCGCTCACCTTCCGCCGGTCGTGCGCCCACGGCATCTGCGGCTCGGACGCCATGCGCATCAACGGCCGCAACCGCCTCGCGTGCAAGACGCTGATCAAGGACCTCGACATCTCGAAGCCGATCTACGTCGAGGCGATCAAGGGCCTGCCGCTCGAGAAGGACCTCGTCGTCGACATGGAGCCCTTCTTCGCGTCGTACCGCGAAGTGCAGCCGTTCCTCATCTCGAACACGGCGCCCCAGCCCGGCAAGGAGCGCATCCAGTCGATCGCCAACCGCGAGATCTTCGACGACACCACCAAGTGCATCCTGTGCGCCGCGTGCACGTCGTCGTGCCCGGTGTTCTGGACCGACGGCCAGTACTTCGGCCCGGCCGCGATCGTCAACGCGCACCGCTTCATCTTCGACTCGCGCGACGACGCCGCCGACGTGCGCCTGGACATCCTCAACGACAAAGAGGGCGTCTGGCGCTGCCGCACGACGTTCAACTGCACCGAGGCGTGCCCGCGCGGCATCGAGGTCACCAAGGCCATCGCCGAGGTGAAGCAGGCGGTCCTGCGCGGCCGCTGAGTGACGCACCGCCCCACCCGAAGGCTGCCGATGACGTCAACGCCGCGCGCATGAGCGACCCCGCGCCCACCTCTGCGACCCTCTTGAGGGCCAACGGGGTGCCGCGACGCGCCCGCATCGCGGTGACCGCCGCGTACGCGGCCCAGGGCCTCGGCTACGCCGTCGTCGTGACGTCGCTGCCCGCGTTCAAGCTGCAGCAGGGCATCGACGACACCGTCGTGTCGATCATCATCCTGGGCGTGTGCCTGACTGCGGCGCTCGGCTCGGTGGTCGCCAATGCCGTCGCGGTCCGACGCGGAAGCCGCACGGCGCTGGCGCTCGGACTCGGCATCCAGGCCGCGGCGTTCCTGGCGATCCTGGCCGGTGCGCCCTTTCCGCTGTTCGCCGCCGCGTTCGCCCTCTACGGCATCGGCCTCGGGTGCGTCGACGCCGCCTCGGCGATGCAGGGCGTGCTGGTGCAGCGCGCGTACGGCCGTTCCCTCCTCGGCGGCCTGTTCGCCGCCTACACCGCCGCCGCGATGGCCGGGGCCCTACTGGCGTCGTGGGTGGCGGCATCCGCTCTGCCGGTCTCTTTCGTGATCGCCGTCGCGCTGATCGTCGCGATCGGGGTCGCTTTCGCCGGTGCCCGGCTCTTCGCGCCCGAGATCCCGATCGACCAGGCGCTGGCGCCGGCGGAGCGCACGAAGCTCCCCCGCGCGGGCATCTGGGCGTTCGGCCTCGTGATCCTCGCGGCCTTCGTCGTCGACTCGGGCGTCAGCACGTGGAGCACCGTGTACCTCCACGACCACGTCGGCGCGGCCGGGTGGGCGGCGCCGCTCGGCTATGCCGCGTACCAGTTCGTCATCCTCGTGTCACGGCTTGCAACCGACCGTCTGCTGCCGCTCGCCGGGCGGCGGCGCATGATCACGATCGCCGTGATCGTGTCAGTGATCGGATGCCTCGTCGTGGCGATCCTGCCCCTTCCCGCCGCCGCCGTGGCCGGGTTCGCCCTGGCGGGCGTCGCGGTGGGGGTGCTGGTGCCGGTGACGTTCGGCGCGGCGGGCGAACTCGACCCCGCGCACAGCGACCAGATCATCGCGCGCGTGAACATCTTCAACTACGCCGGAGCCGTCCTCGGCGCCGTCGTGATCGGCCTGCTCGCGGACTGGCCGGGACTCGGTCCGGCGTTCGTGCTTCCGGCGATCGCCCTGGCCGCGGTGCTGCTGGTCGTGCCGCGCTTCCGCACGACGGCTTCGGCAGCGGCGCGGGGTGCGGGGCCGGATGACGCGGCGAGCGATCCGCGGCGCTGAATCGGGGCATCCGCCGCCCGGGCGTGCCGCGTCACGGCCGAATGCGCCGCTATCCTGACGACGTGACGCACGATGCCCCACGCGGTGCCGCGCCCGCCACGCGGGCAGAGGCCGACCGCGCGGCCCGCGAGGAGGAATCGCTGCGGCAGCGGTGGGATGCGACGCAGACAGCGCTCCGGCAGCGCTTCGACCAGCCGATCGAGCGCGCGACCGAGATCACTCGCAAGACGCTCGCCTGGTTCCCGGTGCGGGTGTGGCGGCACTTCCTGCAGCACAACGGGTTCCTCCTCGCGGCAGGTGTGAGCTATCAGGCGCTGTTCGCGGCCTTCGCCGGGGTGTACGTGGCCTTCGCCGTCGTCGGCCTCTGGCTCGGAGGCAGCCCCGAGGCCATCCAGGCGATGATCGATGCGATAAACCTGTACATCCCCGGGCTCATCAGCGAGGACGACACGGGCCTGTTCACCGTCAAGCAGGTCACGCAGATCGCCACCGGCAGCAGCGGCGTGCTGGGAGTGACGGGTCTGATCGCCCTGGGCACCGTCATCTGGACGGCGATCGGGTTCGTCACCTTCGCCCGCCGCGCGGTGCGGGACATCTTCGGGCTTCCGCCCGACCTGCGCAGCTACTTCCTGCTGAAGGCGCGCGACCTGCTCGCGGCGCTCGTCTTCGGCGTCGCGCTGATCGGAGGATCGGCGCTCACCTACGTGGGCACGTGGGCGATCTCGTGGATCTTCGGGATCTTCGGGTGGGATACGAGCTCGACCCTGTACCGCTTCCTCGGCTTCATCGCGACGGTCGCGGTGTCGTTCACCATCTTCTCGATGGCCCTCGGCGCGCTCGTGCGGTTCCTGACCGGCACGTCGCTGCAGTGGCGGCGCATCTGGCCAGGCGCCCTCCTCGGCGGCGGCGCGATCACCGTCCTGCAGCTGGGCGCGGGTCTGCTGCTCAGCTACACGCCGACGAACCCGCTGCTTGCCACCTTTGCGATCTTCATCGGTCTGCTGCTGTGGTTTCGCATCGTGGGCGTGATCATCCTGGTCGCGGCATCCTGGATCGCTGTCGCCGCGAACGACGAGCACGAGGCGCTCATCCCGCAGAGCGAGGCGGAGCGGCTCGCCGCCGAGCACCGGGCTCTCGTGGTCGCCGCGCAGGTGCGGCTGCGCACCGCGCAGCAGGCGCGCGACACGGCGCCGTGGTTTCGCGTGTGGGCCGCCGATCGCGCGGTGCGCCGCGCCGAGGAAGAGCTCGTGCAGGTCGAGGCCTCCGCTCCCCCACCCGCGGAGGGCAAGGGAGTGCGCCGCTGAGGCGGATCAGTCGATGTCGCAGGCCATCGCTAGGCTGGCACGCATGCCTCGCCGCGTACGCATCGCCTCTGTCAACGTCAACGGCATCCGTGCAGCGACCCGCAAGGGCATGCTCGCGTGGCTCGACGAGGCCGAGGTCGACGTGATGGCCCTGCAAGAGGTGCGCGCCACCGCCGACGAACTCGCGGCGGTGCTGCCGGGGTGGCAGCTCGTCAACGACGAGGCGCTGTCCAAGGGCCGGGCCGGGGTGGCGATCGCCAGCCGCGAGGCTGCGATCGACGTGCGCACGGCCCTGAGCCCCGAGCCGCTCGACTCGCACGGACGCTGGATCGAGGCCGACTTCGAGACCGGCGGAGAGCGCGTCACGATCGTTTCGGCGTATGTCCACACGGGCGAGGCCGACACGCCCCGGCAGGATGCGAAGTGGGCCTTCCTCGACGCCATGGAGAAGCGGATGCCTCTGCTCGAGGCATCCAATCCGCTCGCGCTCATCATGGGCGACCTCAACGTCGGGCATCGTGAGCTCGACATCCGCAACTGGAAGGGCAACGTCAAGAAGGCGGGGTTCCTGCCCCGCGAGCGGGCGTACTTCGACCGGTTCCTCGGTTCCGCCGGCACCGCGGTGCAGGCCGTCGACGGCACCACCGGCACCGGCCTCGGCTGGGTCGACGTCGGTCGCCGGTTCGCGGGCGAGGTCGACGGGCCCTACACCTGGTGGTCCATGCGCGGCCGCGCGTTCGACAACGACACCGGGTGGCGCATCGATTACCACCTCGCCACGCCCGCGCTCGCCGAGCGGGCGAGCAACTACCGCGTCGTGCGGGCGCCCTCGTGGGACACCCGGTGGAGCGACCACGCTCCCGTCGTCGCGGACTACAGCCTGGGTCGCTGACTGCTCAAGCCCCGCAAGCGGCGGCGGGTCGGGGCATCCGTCGCCGGTGAATAGGATTGGTCAGGTGACCAGACCGCGCCTCTATTCCGGAATGCAGCCCTCGGCCGACTCGCTTCAGGTCGGCAACTACATCGGGGCCCTGCTGCAGTGGCGCGATCTGCAGGAGTCGTACTCGGCGTTCTTCTCGGTCGTCGACCTGCACGCCCTCACCCAGCCGAACGACCCGGCTGAGCTTCGCGAGAAGACCCGCCGCACCGCCGCGCAGTACATCGCGGCGGGAATCGAGCCGTCGAAGTCCACCCTCTACGTGCAGTCCCACGTGCCCGCGCACGCCGAGCTCGCCTGGATCCTCTCGACGATCACGGGCTTCGGCGAGGCCGGACGCATGACCCAGTTCAAAGACAAGTCGCAGCGCTACGGTGCCGACGCCACCTCGGTCGGGCTCTTCACCTACCCGGTGCTGATGGCCGCCGACATCCTGCTCTATCAGACCGACATCGTGCCGGTCGGCGACGACCAGAAGCAGCACGTCGAACTCACACGCGACCTCGCCGAGCGGTTCAACTCGCGCTATGGCCAGACCTTCCGCGTGCCGATGCCGGTGATCCAGCAGGAGACCGCGCGCATCTACGACCTGCAGAACCCGACGGCGAAGATGTCGAAGTCCGCCGAGTCGGATGCGGGCGTGCTGTGGCTGCTCGACGAGCCGTCGAAGTCCGCGAAGAAGGTCATGCGGGCCGTCACCGACAGTGAGGGCTCGGTGCGCTACGACCGCGAGAACAAGCCCGGCGTCTCGAACCTGCTCGTGATCTACGCAGCCCTCACCGGCCGGCAGATCCCGGCGATCGAGGACGAGTACGCCGGTCGCGGCTACGGCGACTTCAAGAAGGGCCTCGCCGAGGTCGTGGTCTCGGAGTTCGGCCCCGTGCGCTCTCGTGCGCTGGAACTGCTCGACGACCCGGCTGAGCTCGACCGGGTGCTGGCCGTGAACGCCGGCCGCGCCGCCGAGGTCGCCGACCGCACGCTCGCCGACGTGTACGAGAAGGTCGGGCTGCTGCGCCGCGTGCGGTTGTAGTCCCCGGCTCCCCCGCCCCACCCCGTCCCGTCCCACCCGTCCCGTCCCACCCCACCCGTCCCGTCCCGCCCCACCCGTCCCGTCCCACCCGTCCCGCGTGGGGCGCGCACAACGCAGGAACTGCGCGCGTGGCCGCGCCGAGAACGACCGAATCGGCTCGCATTCGACGTTGAATCCTGCGTTGTGCGCGGCAGCCTGACGCGTGGTCATCGCAGAGCGAGAAGCCCCCGGATGGCCGCGACCAGGTCCTCGGGTCGGGTGAAGATCATGGTCGCCGTCGGTCGGATGCAGACCATGCCGAGGGCTGCCAGGGCGAGGTCGCGCGCGCGGTCGCGCTCCTGGATCTCCCAGCCGGAGTGGAACTGCCGGCTGTCGCACTCCACGACGATCCACCCGTCGATCACGAGGTCGACGCGCCCCACGCCAGGAATCTCGCGCTGCACCTCGACGCGGCATCCGAGTGAGCGTGCGATCAAACGGGCGAGCGTCTCGGAACCCGCCTCTGCCCGTCCATCGAGGTGCGCGCGAAGCCTGCCGAACCTCTTGGGCAGGAGGTCGAACAGCGCGTCCAGGTCCCGCGCGTCGATCAGCTTGCGGTTGAGAGCGCTGTCGATCGAAGCGACCAGCGCGCGCGGCGGCTGGCACAAGGCCGAATGGGCGAGCGCTTCGACGACGGGAACCGTGTGGAGGTCTGCGGGCAGGTCCAGCATCCGCCAATGGACGACCGTTCGATCGTGTGCACGATGCAGCCGGTGTCGGCGCGATCCGGGCGAGCGCAGGCGTCCGTCGTGGTGTTCCACCTGCACGTGCGTCGATCCGCTGCTCAGCACGAACACTCCGTGCTCCCGCAACGCCGACAGGCAGTCCAATCGGCCGCCCACCCGCTGCGCCCGCACGACGGCGTCGCTGACGCTGGCCGACACATAGACATCGCGACGCGCACGCACGATGGTCCCCTCGCGCAGTGCCCTCTCGATTCCTCGGCGCGATGCCCCTTGCGCCCGAAGCCACCGGTAGCTGACGGTGCGGGAGCGGGGAATCCCGTGCTCGTCCACGACATGATCCACAACCGACAGCGTCCGCCCTCCCCGAGCGTGTCGGCCCCTTGCAGCCGCGATCTGTGCACTCACCTCGTTCTCCGCGCTCCTGTGGAGGACAGGTCGCGCACCGCGTCACCGGTGCACAACGCAGGAATCGGGGTGCGGTGGGGGTCGGCGAGGCCCACGCGACCTGATCCGAAACCCGAGGTTCCTGCGTTGTGCGCGGGTCGGGGGCGGGTGGGGCGGGGCGGGGCGGGACGGGCGGGGCGGGGCGGGACGGGCGGGGCGGGGCGGGCTAGGGTGACGGGATGGAGCCCGTGGTCCTGCGCACCGAGAGACTCGAGCTGTCGATCCCGAGCGAAGCCGACATCGACCCGATGTTCGAGGCGTGCCAGGATCGAGCGATCCAGCGGTACACGACCGTCCCGTCGCCCTACCTGCGTGAGCACGCCGAGTCGTTCGTCGCCCAGATCCCGAAGGACTGGGAGGCCGGGAACAACCTGACGTGGGGCATCCACGAGGGCGGGCATCTGGTGGGCACCATCGGCCTCTACCGCATCGACGGGCGCGGCGCGGGCGAGATCGGCTACTGGATCGCGCCGTGGGCGCGCCGCCGCGGCGTGCTGAGCGAGGCGGCGGACGCCGTGATCACGTGGGGGTTCGCGGCCGACGGCTGCGGCCTGGCACGGATCGAGTGGCGTGCCGTCGTCGGCAACGCCGGGTCGGCGCGCGCGGCGCGGGCGCTGGGGTTCCGATACGAGGGGATGCTGCGCCAGGCGCTCTGGAACGCGAACGCACCCCGCGACGACGGGTGGGTCGCGGGGCTTCTCGCCGGCGACGACCGCACGCCGCAGCCGTGGCCCGTGCTCGACACCGTCGACGAGGCGGTGTGACCCCACACCCCGGACGAGCACACGAGCAGGCGTCAGCGGCCCGTGGCAGGATGACCACATGCCCGAGATGCCCGAGGTTCAGGGGCTCGTGGACTTCCTCCGCGAGCGGGTGACCGGCCTGCGCGTGGAGCGGGCGACGATCGCGAACATCGCGGCGCTGAAGACGTACGACCCGCCGATCGAGTCGTTGAAGGGCGCCGAGATCACGGGGGTCGCCCGCCACGGCAAATTCGTCGACCTCGCGACGGCGGGCTCCGCACCGGCCGGCTCCGCACCGGCCGACTCCGCACCGGCCGGCCCCGCACCGGCCGATGCCGCCTCCGGCCCGCATCTGGTGTTCCATCTCGCCAAGGCCGGATGGCTGCGATGGTACGACCGGCTGCCGCAGACGATCATCCGCCCCGGCAAGACCCCGATCGCATTGCGGGTCGCGCTGTCGGACGGGTCGGGGTTCGACCTGACCGAGGCCGGCACGAAGAAGTCGCTCGCCGTCTACGTCGTGCGGGGCCCCGCCGAGGTTGCGGGGATCGCCCGTCTCGGGCCCGATCCCCTCGACCCGGGGTTCGACCGCGATGTCTTCGCAGGTCTCATCGCCGGTCGGCGCACGCAGATCAAGGGTGTGCTGCGCGACCAGTCGATCATCGCGGGGGTCGGCAACGCGTACTCCGACGAGATCCTGCACGCGGCGAAGATGTCGCCGTACGCGTTGGCCGCGAGCCTCACCGACGAGGAGGTCGACCGGCTCCACGCCGCGATGACCGCGACGCTCGCCGAGGCGGTGGCCGAGGCATCCGGAAAGCCGCCCGCAGAGCTCAAGGACGCCAAGCGCCGCGGCATGCAGGTGCACGGCCGACGCGGCGAGACCTGCCCGGTGTGCGGCGACACGGTGCGGAGCGTGTTCTTCGCCGACAACTCGCTCGAGTACTGCGCGACGTGCCAGACCGGCGGCAAGATCCTCGCCGACCGGCGGCTGTCTCGGCTGCTGAAGTGATCTCGATACGCCGCGGCTGACGCCGCGGCACTCGATCCGCGGGACGGGCCGCCCGGCGATCAGCTCCCGACGGGCCCGGCCAGCACGTCGTCGTCGACCCAGTCGAGCGCCTTCGACACGGCCTTCTTCCACAACCGATAGCGTCGCTCGCGCTCTTCGGCCGGCATCTGCGGCTCGAAGCGCACGTCCTCGCGCCAGTGCGTGCGCAGCTCGTCGCGGTCGCGCCACACCCCGGTCGCGAGTCCGGCCGCGTACGCGGCGCCGAGCGCGGTCGTCTCGACCACCTTCGGCCGCACGACGGGAACGCCCAGGATGTCGGCCTGGAACTGCATGGCCAGCGCGTCGCGGGTCATCCCGCCGTCGACGCGCAGCTCGTGCAGCGCGCGCCCGGTGTCGGCCACGACGGCCTCGATGACGTCCCGCGTCTGCAGACCCGTGGACTCCAGCGCGGCGCGGGCGATATGCGCCTTGTTGACGTAGCGGGTCATGCCCACCAGCGCTCCGCGCGCATCCGGACGCCAGTAGGGCGCGAACAGCCCCGAGAAGGCGGGCACGAAGTAGGCGCCGCCGTTGTCGGCGACCGACGCCGCGAGCGTCTCGATGTCTTCGGAGCGCTGGATGATCCCGAGGTTGTCGCGCAACCACTGCACCAGCGACCCGGTCACCGCGATCGACCCCTCCAGCGCGTACCGCGCCGACTCGCCGGCGCACCGGTACGCGACGGTCGTGATGAGGCCGCTCGCCGAGCGCACGATCTCGGTGCCGGTGTTCACCAGCAGGAAGTTGCCCGTGCCGTACGTGTTCTTCGACTCGCCGGGGTCGAACGCGGCCTGTCCGAAGGTGGCCGCCTGCTGGTCGCCGAGAATGCCCGCGATCGGCACGCCGTGCAGGGCGTCGGGCAGCTGCGCCTCGCCGACCACCTCGGACGACGAGCGGATCTCGGGCATCATCGCCCGCGGGATGCCCCACACCTCGAGCAGCTCGTCGGACCACTCGAGGGTGCGCAGATCCATGAGCAGCGTGCGCGAGGCGTTCGTGACGTCGGTGACGTGGATGCCGCCGCGCGCGCCGCCGGTCAGGTTCCACACGACCCACGTGTCGGTGGTGCCGAACAGCAGGTCGCCCGCCTCGGCCGCAGCCCGCGCCCCCGGCACGCTGTCGAGGATCCATGCGACCTTCGACGCCGAGAAGTAGGTCGCCAGGGGAAGGCCGGTGGTCTCGGCGAACCGGTCGATCCCGCCGTCGCGCGCGAGCGCGTCGATCGCCGGCTGCGTGCGGGTGTCCTGCCACACCAGGGCGTTGTGCACGGGGCGGCCGGATCGGCGATCCCATACGATCGCGGTCTCGCGCTGATTGGTCACACCGACGGCCGCGACATCGGATGCCGTCGCCCCGGCGCGGGCCAGGGCCGCGGCGATCACCCACTCGGTGTTGGTCCAGATCTCCACCGGATCATGCTCGACGAACCCCGCGTGCGGGAAGATCTGCTCGTGCTCGCGCTGTGCGTTCGACACGATCGCTCCGGCTGCGTCGAACACGATCGCCCGTGTGGAGGTCGTTCCCTGGTCGATCGCCAGCACGTGATCCGCCATCGTTGTCCTCGCCCCCTCGCGTTACCCGGTGGCCAGGCTATCGCTCCCCGCCGCAGGAGCGATCGCGATGCGAGCCGCGGGTTCCCGGCTGTCGTCCCGTCTGGCCGCGCTCGCTCAACGACCCTCTTGCCCTGCGCCCGCCGGTCGCCACGAGGGGTCGGCGGCGTGCACCGCCGCGATGGCGCGCTCGATCTCGGCGGCGCGGGTGGCGGCATCCCACCCCAGCGTCTCTGCCACCGCGTCGGCGATCTCGGACGCGGCCGCTTCTGCACCGCCCGTGAAGGCGAGGCTGGTTCGCCGCAGCAGCAGGTCGTCGAGGTGCACGACGTGCTCGGTGCGGGCGAGGTGCCGCAGCTCGCCGGTGGAGTAGGCGGGCGCCGTCGCGAGCGGCGCGTCGTCGGGGTCGGCAGCCACCGCGGCGATCACCTCGGCCGCGACCGTGCCGTAGCGGTCGAGCAGCACGGCCGCTCTCGTGAACTCGAGGCCCGCGTCGTGTTCGGCCAGCCACGCGCGACGCGCCCGCTCCGTCATCGGGAACCCGCGGCCCCCGCCGATCGCAACCCCGCGCGTCGATCGCCGGCGAGGAACGGCGAGCGCGTCGAGCACGCGGTCGGCGACGTGCGCGGCCGACGCGCGGAAGGTCGTCCACTTGCCGCCGACGAGGCTCAGGACGACCGCTCCCGTCGGCCCGCCCAGCGATCCGCGCTCGATCCGGTAGTCGCGCGACACGAACCCGGGGGCGAGGTCGCCGTGACCGGGCAGCGGACGCACCCCCGCGAAGCGGTAGACGATGCGCGAGCGGTCGACGGCGACCGCCGGTAGCACCTGGCGGATCAGGTCGAAGAAGTAGTCGACCTCTTCCTCGGTGCACACGATCGGGTCCGACATGTCGTGCTCGAGGTCGGTCGTGCCGACGAGCACACGGCCCTTGAGGGGGTAGATGAGCACGATGCGCCCGTCGCTGTGCTCGAAGAACAGCTCTCGGCCACCGGTCGCGGCCAGCAGCTGCGGGTCGTCGAGCACGATGTGCGAGCCCTTCGTGCCGCCCATGAACCGGGTCGGCTCGCCGAGGGCCGCGCCGGTGAGGTCGGTCCAGGGGCCTGACGCGTTGACGATGACGGATGCCGCGAACGCGGTCTGTTCGCCGGACTCCGCATCGCGCAGCACGACGCGACCGCCGCGCACGCCCACCGCCTCGACGTAGTTGGCCGCCCTCGCCCACGCGCCTGCTTCGAGCGCGTCGCGCAGCACGTCCAGAGCGAGCCGTTCGGGATCGTGCAGCGAGGCGTCCCAGTAGGTCGCGGTGTAGCGGATGTCGGGGTTCAGCTGCGGGAGGTCCCGCAGCGAGCGCCGACGCCCGTCGAAGCTGTGCCGCGGCACCCTGCCGCCGCCCCGCGAGAACGAGTCGTAGATCACGAGCCCGACCTTGATGAGCAGGGCACCGCGTTCGCGCCGCTTGCCTCTGCCGTGGAGGAGGAAGCGGAGGGGGGCGGACAAGACCCCCGAGAAGGTCGAGAAGATCGGGATCGTCGTCTGCAGCGGACGCACGTAGTGCGGGGCGAGCCGCAGCAGGGCGTTGCGCTCGGTGACCGCCTCGGCGACGAGCCGGAACTCGCCGTTCTCGAGGTAGCGGATGCCGCCGTGGATCATGTGACTCGACGCGGCCGAGGCCCCGCCGGCGAAGTCGGCGCGCTCCACGAGCGCGACGTCGACGCCCTGCATCGCGAGGTCCCGCAGGATCGCGAGCCCGTTGATGCCGCCCCCGATGATCAGCACGTCCGCGTAGGGGCGCTCGGCGAGCGCCTCGAACCGTGCGGGCCCTGGTGGCTGCGGCATCCGTCGCCCTTTCTCTCCCTTTTGTCCAGGCTAGGCCCGTGAGAATCCACCTGGCCGCCGAGAATGCGGCGATCCCCCGAGGTCTCGACGGCCGATGGATTCTCGCGGCGAGGCTGCCGGGCGGAATGAATCCGCCGACGCAGCGTTTGAGTACAATCGAGAGCATCTACGTGCTCCGGGGTCGGTGAGAATCCGAACCGGCGGTGACAGTCCGCGAACCGAAGCCCTCACGGGCCGAGGCTGATCCGGTGCAATTCCGGAACCGACGGTGATGCGACGCGAAGCGTCGCTAGTCCGGATGGGAGGCAGCACGAGCGACGTCGCCGACGTCGCGGCCACGCCTTCCCGCCGGAGCCCGCGATCGATACGAAGGATCGGGCATGACGGTGGCAGCGGCGGAGCGCGACGCGATGCGTCTGGCGCTCGAGCTCTCGCGGCGCGGACCGCGGGGCCTGAATCCCCAGGTGGGCGCGGTCATGCTCTCGCCCGCGGGTGATGTGCTCGCCGAGGGCTGGCATCGCGGCGCCGGCACCGCCCACGCCGAGGTCGACGCGCTGTCGAAGCTGGCACCGGGTGCCGCACGCGGCGCCACCGCGATCGTCACCCTCGAACCGTGCAATCACACCGGGCGCACCGGCCCGTGCGCCGAGGCGCTGATCCGGGCGGGCGTCGCGCGCGTGGTGTACGCGGTCGACGATCCCGGTCCGATGTCGGCCGGCGGGGCGCGTCGCCTGCGCGAGGCGGGCGTCGAGGTCGAGGCGGGAGTGCTCGCCGAGGACGGCGAGGAACTGCTGCACGACTGGCTCACGGTGCAGCGGCTGGGCCGGCCCCACGTGAGCGTGAAGTGGGCGCAGTCCCTCGACGGCCGAGGCGCCGCCCCCGACGGCACCAGCCAGTGGATCACCGGCCCCGCCGCCCGGGCGGACGTGCACGAGCGCCGGTCCCGCGCGGACGCGATCGTGATCGGCACCGGCACGCTCCTGGCCGACGATCCCGCCCTCACCGCGCGCCGCCCGGACGGCACCCTCTACGACCGCCAGCCGCGGCCGGTCGTGCTGGGGGCGCGTGCGATCCCCGACGATGCGGCCGTGCTGCGCCATCCGCTTCCCGTCCTGCACCGCGACGGCGCGAACCTCTTCGGCGAGCACCCCGGCACCAAGCACGCCGGGTCGCTTCTGGCCGAGCTTCGCGGGCTCGGCGTGCAGCGCGTGTTCGTCGAGGGCGGCCCCACCATCGCGTCCGCGTTCGTGCGGGCGGGCCTGGCAGACGAGCTGCTCACCTACCTCGCCCCCACGCTCATCGGCTCGGGGCCCGGCGGCGCGGACCACCCCGCGCTGCGCGCGCTCGGCGTCGAGACGATCGCCGAGCAGAAGCGCCTGCGGCTGGTCGCCGTCGAGCGCCTGGGCGAGGACCTGCTGATCATCTCGCGTCCCGGCGACGCGACCGAAGGAGGCCACTGATGTTCACCGGAATCGTCGAAGAGGTCGGCGAAGTGACCGCGGTAGAGGCCTCGGGCGACGGCGTGCGGCTCACGCTGCGGGCGCCGAAGGCGGTGACGGATGCCGCGCACGGCGACTCGATCTCGGTCTCGGGCGTGTGCCTCACGGTCATCGACCAGGGCACGGACTGGTTCGCCGCCGACGTCATGAGGCAGACCCTCGACATGTCGACCCTCGCGGCGGCCGCACCCGGCGCCCCGGTGAACCTGGAGCGCGCGATGGCCGCGCACGGACGCCTGGGAGGTCACATCGTGCAGGGCCACATCGACGGCACCGGTGAGGTGCTCGAGGTGCGTCCCGGCGACCAGTGGCGGGTGCTTCGCATCGGCCTGCCGCCCGCCCTGGCCCCCCTCGTGGTCGACAAGGGCTCGATCGCGGTGGACGGCGTCTCGCTGACCGTGAGCGCGGCCAGTCCCGCAGGCGACGCCGAGCAGTGGTTCGAGGTGTCGCTCATCCCCGAGACCCTTACGGCCACCACGCTCGGCGCGCTCGCGCCCGGCTCCCGCGTCAACCTCGAGACCGACATCCTGGCGCGCCACGTGCAGCGCCTCCTCGCCTTCCCGCAGACCCCTCCGGCCCCCGCGGCCCCGAACGAAGGAGGCTCCCGATGAGCCTTTCCACCGTCCACGACGCCCTCGATGCGCTCCGTGCCGGACGCCCCGTCATCGTCGCCGACGACGAAGACCGTGAGAACGAGGGCGACATCATCATCTCGGCCGAGCTCGCCACCCCCGAGTGGCTCGCGTGGACGATCCGCTGGTCCAGCGGGTTCCTGTGCGCGCCGATGCCCGCCGAGTGGGCCGACCGGCTCGACCTGCCGCCGATGGTCGCGGTGAACCAGGACTCGCGCGGAACCGCGTACACGGTCAGCGTCGACGCCGCCGACCGCGAGTCGACCGGCATCAGCGCCTCGGACCGCGCGCACACCCTGAACGTGCTCGCCGACCCGACGTCGGGCCCGGACTCGGTCATCCGTCCCGGGCACATCATCCCGCTGCGCGCCGTCCCGGGCGGCGTGCGCGAGCGCGCCGGGCACACCGAGGCGGCCGTCGAGCTCATGCAGCTCGCGGGGCTCTCTCCTGTCGGCGCGATCGGCGAGGTCGTCGCCGAGGACGGCAGCATGATGCGCCTGGCGGGCCTCATCGAGATGGGCGAGCGCGAGGGGGTGCCGGTGATCACGATCGAGCAGCTCATCGCCCATCTCAACGGCGCGCAGCACGACCCGGCCGGGGCGGACCGCCACGCCGCGCACCGCCGCCGCGTGAGCCTGCGCGCCGAGGCGCGCGTGCCCACCTCTCACGGCGAGTTCCGCTTCCTCGCGTACAAGGACCGCGTCACCGGCACCGACCACCTCGCGGTGATCTCGGGCGGACTCGACGCCGACGCGCCGCTCGTGCGCGTGCACTCCGAGTGCCTCACCGGCGAGGCGTTCGACTCGCTCAAGTGCGAGTGCGGGCCCCAGCTGGATGCCGCCCTCGACGCGATCGAACAGGACGGCGGCATCGTCATCTACATGCGCGGGCACGAGGGGCGCGGCATCGGCCTCATCAACAAGCTGCGCGCGTACGCCCTGCAGGAGAACGGCCTGGACACCGTGGACGCGAACCTCGCGCTGGGCCTGCCCGCCGATGCGCGCGACTACGCCGCCGCGGCCGGCATCCTCGCCGA
The DNA here is from genome assembly GCF_041379855.1 of Microbacterium sp. BWT-B31. Classification (NCBI taxonomy): domain Bacteria; kingdom Bacillati; phylum Actinomycetota; class Actinomycetes; order Micrococcales; family Microbacteriaceae; genus Microbacterium; species Microbacterium sp. BWT-B31. The sequence goes on along the minus strand of NZ_JBFECU010000001.1, from coordinate 554,061 downwards.
CCTCGGCATCGAGCGGGTGCGACTGCTCACCAACAACACCGACAAGGTGACGCAGCTGCGCGATCTCGGACTCGACATCGTCGAGCAGGTGCCGCTGCTGGTCGGCGTCGGCCCGAACAACCACCAGTACCTCGCGACCAAGCGCGACCGCATGGGGCACCTGATCGACGAGGACGAACTGAGCGACGCGCTCGCCCAGATGAAGGAGAACGCCGGACGATGAGCGGCAAGGGAGCGCCGGTCATCGGCGGAACGGATGCCACGGGCCTTCAGATCGTGATCGTCGCCGGCACCTGGCACGAGGTCATCACCGATGGCCTCATCGCCGGCGCCGAGCGCACGCTCGAGGCATCCGGCGCCGACTACCGCCTCGTGCGGGTGCCGGGATCGTTCGAGCTGCCCGTCGTGGCCAAGGCCGCCCTCGACGCGGGGGCGGACGCCGTCGTGGCGCTCGGCGTGATCATCCGGGGCGGAACGCCGCACTTCGAGTACGTGTCGTCGGCGGCCACCGACGGGCTCACGCGGGTCGCGCTCGACACCGGCAAGCCCGTCGGCTTCGGCCTGCTGACCCTCGACGACGAGCAGCAGGGCCTCGACCGGGCCGGCCTCGACGGTTCGAAGGAGGACAAGGGCGCCGAGGCGGCGGATGCCGCCATCCGCACCGCGCTCGTGCTGCGGGAGCTGCGCGGCTGAGGTCGCTCCCCCGCGCCGCGCACTCCGGGTGAGGGCATCCTTGCTGGAATCGCCCGCCCCGCAGGCCTAGCGTGAGCGGCATGGAGATCCTGCGTCACATCGTCGTGCTCGTCCACCTCGTCGGCTTCGCGATCCTGTTCGGCGCGTGGGTCGTCGAACTGGCGACCCGCCGGTACCAGCTCACGCGCCTCATGAACGGGGGGCTTGCGATCGCGGGCGTGGCGGGCCTCATCCTCGCCGCGCCGTGGAGCTTCGCGGACGAGCCGAACTACGTCAAGATCGGCGTCAAGCTCGTGATCCTCATCGTGATCGGGGCACTCCTCGGCATCGGCGCCGGACGCCAGCGCAAGAGCGGCAGCGCCCCGCGCGCGATCTTCTGGCTCGTCGGCATTCTGACGCTCGCCAACGCCGCGATCGCGGTCATCTGGCGCTGACCCGTTCGCTGTCCGTGAGGGATGCCGTCGCGTCGGGTCGGGGCATCCGTGACCGCTCTCATCGACCATAGGCAGCGCGCGGATCAGGCGCTATACTGGCGCGGTCGTCGGGAGACCCCCCGCCCGACGTCACCGGTGCCCGCCCCCGTGTTGACCCCGTGGCACGCCACCCCTGTGCCACGCCGTCACCCGCCGGAACGTCCCAACAGGACGCGCGAGTCTTCTCCCCGACAGGTCCCCCCATGACTTCCACCGCAGCCACCTCCACTGCCACAGAATCCGCACCAGCCCCCACCAACCCCCGCTCCCGAGTCATCCTCGCGAGCCTGGTCGGCACGACGATCGAGTTCTACGACTTCTACGCGTACGCGACCGCCGCCGTCCTCGTCTTTCCCATCCTCTTCTTCCCCACCGGCGACGATACGACGGCACTGCTGGCGTCGTTCGGCGTCTTCGGCGCGGCCATGGTCGCCCGCCCCATCGGCGCGATCGTGTTCGGCCACTTCGGCGACCGGTTCGGCCGCAAAGCGACTCTCGTCGCGTCCCTTCTCACGATGGGCATCGCGACGTTCCTGATCGGGTGCCTGCCCACCTACAACGAGATCGGCTGGTGGGCGGCGCTGCTGCTGCTCGTGCTGCGTCTCTGCCAGGGCTTCGCGCTCGGCGGCGAGTGGTCGGGTGCGGCGCTGGTCGCGACCGAGAACGCGCCGAAGGGCAAGCGCGCCTGGTATGGCACGTTCCCGCAGCTGGGCGCGCCGATCGGCTTCATCATCGCGAACGGGGTCTTCCTCACGATCAACTTCGCACTGCCGCACCCCGACGGCGGCGCGCAGCGCTCCGAGGCGTTCCTGGCGTGGGGATGGCGTGTTCCGTTCCTGTTCTCGGCGATCATGGTCATCATCGGCCTGTGGGTGCGTCTGCGTCTGGTCGAGTCGAGCACCTTCGCGAAGGCCGAGGCGAAGGGCGCCCTCAAGAGGTTCCCGCTGGGCAGCGTCATCCGTCACAACTGGTGGCAGCTCATCCTCGGCACGTTCATCATGCTGGCGACCTACGTGCTCTTCTACCTGATGACCAGCTTCACGCTGTCGTACGGCACCAAGCCCACGCTCGAGGGCGCCCAGACCGCGGCCGAGACCGCCGGCACACCGTTCGACCCGGCCGCGTACGTGCCCGGCCTCGGGTTCGGCTACACCGACTTCGTGATCATGCAGATCATCGGTGTGGTGTTCTTCGGCGTGTTCACGCTGATCTCGGGCCCGCTCGCCGATTCCATCGGCCGCAAGAAGCTGCTCATCTGGGTGACGGCCGGCATCATCGTGTTCGGCCTGATGTTCACCGTGTTCCTCGTGCCGCAGGCCGACCCGAAGTTCACCGGCGCCCTCGTTCAGGCGTGCCTGGTGTTCGGCTTCGTGCTGATGGGCGTGACGTTCGGCCCGATGGGCGCGGTGCTTCCCGAGCTGTTCCCGACGAACACCCGCTACACCGGCTCGGCCATCTCGTACAACGTGTCGTCGATCCTCGGCGCGGCCCTGGCCCCGATCATCGCGGTCGCCCTGTGGGCCGCGGCGGGCGGCTCGCCGTGGCTCGTCGGCGTGTACCTCTCGGGCGCCGGCGTGCTCACCCTCGTCGCGCTGCTGCTGTCGAAAGAGACGAAGGACGTCGACTACGACGAGAACATCGGCCTCGGAGTGACCGGCTCGCTTTAACCCCGTCATCGACCGCAGAAGAGCGGATGCCTCGTGCCGGGGCATCCGCTCTTCTCTTTCGCAGTCGCAGACGACCGCCCCCGCGGCAGGCCCGTGGGCTCAGCCGAGGAAGAGCGCCCGCAGGCGCTTGGTCGTGAACACGAGGCCGAGGCCGATCATCACGACGTAGTAGAGCACGTGCCACAGCATGCCGGGATGCAGCGCCCCGGTCGTGAGGCCGCGGATCAGCTCGACACCGTGCCACAGCGGGAACGCCTGCACGATCACCTGCACCCACTCGGGGTAGACGGTGATCGGGTAGAAGGTCGCCGAGAACAGGAACATCGGCAGCAGCACGAAGTTGATGAGGTCCATCTGCTGGAAGACCTTCATGTAGCTGGTGACCGCCATGCCGACCGCGGCGAACCCGAAGGCGATCATCACCACCGCGGGCAGGGCCAGGATCGCCGTCCAGGCGAGGTTCAGGCCGAACACCTGCATGATCGCCAGGAAGCCCGACGCGTAGACCAGGCCGCGCAGCAGCGCATAGACGATCTCGCCGAGCGCGACGTCGAGCGGCCCGAGCGAGGTCGCGAGCATCGCCTCGTAGAGCTTCGCGTAGTTCATCTTGAAGAAGACGTTCCACGTCGAGTCGTAGATCGCGCCGTTCATGGCCGACACCGCGAGCAGCGCCGGTGCGATGAACGCGGCGTACGGAACGGCCAACCCCGCGGAGGTCTCGACGTCGCCGATGAGGGCGCCGAGGCCGATGCCGAGCGAGGCGAGGTAGAGCACGGGCTCGAAGAAGCCCGACAGCACCACGACCCAGCTCGACGAGCGCGCGGCCACGAGTCCGCGCTGCACGACGGCGCCGGGGTTGCCCGCGTAGAGCGCGCGCACGCCGCCGGTGCGCATCGACGTGTCGGTGGTCGCAGCCGCGGTCATTTCGCCAACCTCCTCGCGAAGACGCGCCGCGCGAGCACATAGCCCACGACGGCGAGCACGACGAGGTATGCGAGGTGCACGGCGAGGAGCGCCGGATCGGTGGGCCGGCCGTACATGAGCGTGCGGCCGAGGTCGGTCGCATGCCACAGCGGCGAGATCCAGCCGATCCACTGCAGCCAGACCGGGAGGGTGTCCAGCGCGTAGAACGTGCCCGAGAACAGGAACATCGGCATGAAGACGAACCTCTGCACCAGCGCGAACTGTCCCTTGTCCTCTTCGATCGAGGCTGCGTACGCCATGAGCGGGGCGCCGAACGCCCACCCGCCGAGCACGCCTACCGCGATCGCGATCCAGCCGGTCTCAGGGGTCAGCAGCGGCCCCGGCGGGAAGACGAGCCCGAACAGCCAGATGAACAGGTAGTAGCCGGCGGATGCCACGACGATGCGCGCGCTCGCCCCCAGCAGCACCCCCGTGGTGATCTGGCCGGGCGAGATCGGCGAGGCGCTGAAGCCGAAGAAGAAGCGCCGCCACTTGAAGCCGTCCATCACCGGGTAGGTGAACTCCTCGGTGCCGACCTGGATCGCCGCGGTCATCAGCAGCGCCGGTGCGACGAACGTCACGTACGGCACCGCCAGGCCCGAGGCATCCGTGATCGGAACCGAGATCAGCGCGGCGAGGCCGAGCGCGAGGCCGAGGAGGTAGAGCACGGGCTGCCCGATCGCGCCGATGACGATGGTCCAGCCGTAGGCGCGCATCGCGCGCACGACGTGCTCGGCGACATAGAGGGCGCCGTTCCCACGGGGTCTTCGGCCCCACTCCATCGCCTCTGCGCGCAGCTCGTCGATCGACGCGTCGACGGCGGCGCGCGGCATCCGTTCGCTCATGCCGTCGCTCATTCGATCAGCGACCTTCCGGTCAGGCGCAGGAACACGTCTTCGAGCGATGAGCGGCGCACGAGCGAGGTCAGAGGTTCCAGGCCCGCGGTCGTGACCCGCTCGAGCGCCTTCTCGCCGTTGTCGGTGTACACCAGGATGCGGTCGGGCAGCACCTCGACACGGTCGCCGATGCCCTGAAGCTGCGGTGCGACCTGTTCGTTGCGGTCGGAGCCGAAGCGCACCTCGAGCACCTCGCGGCTCGAGTGCTCGCGGATGAGCGACGCGGGCGTGCCCTCGGCCATGATGCGGCCCTTGTCTACGACGATGAGCCGGTCGCACAGCTGCTCGGCCTCGTCCATGTAGTGGGTGGTGAGCACGAGGGTCGTGCCGCGCTCTTTGAGGCGGAAGAGGCGGTCCCACAGCACGTGGCGCGCCTGCGGGTCGAGGCCGGTCGTCGGCTCGTCGAGCAGCAGGATGCGCGGGTCGTTGATGAGGCCGCGGGCGATCGTGAGGCGCCGCTTCATGCCGCCCGAGAGCTGGTCGACCTTGCTCTTGGCCTTCTCTTCGAGCTGCGCGAACGCGAGCAGCTCGTCGGCCTTCTGCGCGCAGACCTTGCCGGGCAGGCCGAAGTACCGGCCGTAGATGTAGAGGTTCTCGCGCGCGTTGAGCTCGCCGTCGAGGTTGTCCTGCTGGGGCACGACGCCCAGGCGGGAGCGGATCTCGGGGCCGTACCGGTCGGGGTCGAGCCCCAGGATCGACAGGTCGCCGCTCGTGCGCGTCGAGACGGCGCCCACCATCTTCATCGTCGTGGACTTGCCGGCGCCGTTGGGGCCCAGCAGGCCGAACGACTCGCCGGGCGCGACCTCGAACGAGAGCCCGTCGACCGCGAGGAAGTCGGGCTTGTTCTTGATCTTGTACGCCTTGACGAGGTTCTCGGCTGCGATGACAGGAGCGGGCACCGGACCACCCTAGTCCCGCCTGCCGACACTCGCCGGGCGTGCCGTGCGCTCCCCCGCCCTTCTCGCTTTCGGGCACGTCGCCGCGACGCGGCGCGCGGCGCGGCGTGTTCCGGCGGGTCGCCGGCGAGGGCGGCTGTGTCAGTGGGTGACAGATGCCTCGGCCGCGGCATCCGCCACGCAATAGACTCACGGAATGAGCGTTCGACCCCCGTACCGCGCCGATGTCGTCGGTAGCTTCCTCCGTCCCGCCGCCGTCGCCGAGGCACGGCACGACTTCGCCTCCGGCGACCTCTCCGCGCAGGCGCTGCGCGCCGTCGAAGACGACGCCATCGCAGACCTCGTGCGCAAAGAGGCCGACAACGGCCTCCAGCTCGCCACCGACGGCGAGTTCCGACGCTCGTGGTGGCACTTCGACTTCTTCGGCCTGCTGGACGGCGTCGACATCGTCGAACTCGACCACGGCATCCAGTTCCAGGGCGTGCAGACCCGCCCGCGCGGCATCGAGATCACCGGCAAGATCGGATTCTCGGGCACGCACCCGTTCCTCGACCACTTCCGCGCGCTGAAGGAGGACGCGAAGGCCACCGGCGCGCAGCCGAAGTTCACGATCCCCGCGCCCACGGTGCTCGACTTCCGCCTCGAGCCCGGCCACATCGACCCCTCCTTCTACGACGGCCGCGACGCCATCGTCGACGACCTCGTGCAGGCGTACCGCGACGCCGTCGCCGCGTTCTACGACGCCGGTGCGCGCTACCTGCAGTTCGACGACACCGCGTGGGCCTACCTGTGCTCCGAGGTCGAGCTCGACAAGGCCAAGGAGCGCGGCATCGACACCACCGGCATCGCCGACCGCTACGCGACGCTCCTGAACCGGATCCTCGACGGAAAGCCCGAAGACCTCGTCGTGACGACCCACGTGTGCCGCGGCAACTTCCGCTCCACGTGGATCTCGTCGGGCGGCTATGAGCCGGTCGCCGAGCAGCTGCTGGCGAACACGAACTACGACGGCTACTTCCTCGAGTACGACACCGACCGCGCGGGCGGCTTCGAACCGCTGCGGTTCCTGCCCGCCGGCGACAAGACCGTCGTGCTCGGACTCATCACGTCCAAGAGCGGCGACCTCGAGAACCCCGACGACGTCAAGCGCCGCATCGACGAGGCAGCGAAGTTCGCGCCGCTGGGCCAACTCGCCCTGAGCCCGCAGTGCGGCTTCGCCTCGACCGAAGAGGGCAACGTCCTGACCGAAGACCAGCAGTGGGCCAAGGTCCGCTCGGTCGTCGGCATCGCCGAGGACGTGTGGGGCGACAGCTGACCCGCATCGATCAGTGAGAGGGGCGGATGCACGCGGCATCCGCCCCTCTCTTCATTCCAGGCCCGTCGGTGTGAAGCCGCGCACGAGAACAGGAGATCTCGCGAGAGCAGGACGTTCTGGCCGGAATCGTCCTGTTCTGGTCGAATCCCCTGATTCGGTCACGGCGAAGCCGCGCCGACTCACGGCGGGAAGCCCTCGGAGGGGCAAGGGGGATGCCACGCCGCCCCGGCACCCCCCGGTCTCGGCCCCCGGTCTCGGCCCCTGGTCAGATCAGCGGCGTGCCGTGCGTGTGGAACGACTCGATCGTCTTCATGCCCCACGCCTGGCCCTTCTTGCGCTCCTGTTCGCTCCACTCGACCACAGGCTGGTCGGGATCCAGCAGCAGGCGCGCTCCGGCGTTCGCGAACTCGATGCGGTTGCCGCCCGGCTCCCACACGTAGAGGAAGAACGTCTGGTTGATAGCGTGCTTGTGCGGGCCGGACTCGATGTGGATGCCGTTTTCGAGGAAGATGTCGGCGGCCTTCAGGATGTCTTCACGCGTGTCGGGCGCGAACGCGATGTGGTGCAGGCGGTTGCCGTGCTTGGTCCAGTCGTCGGAGTACACGATGTCGTACGACTTCAGGCTGAAGTGGAACCACCACGCGGCGAACTTGCCGTTGTCCAGGCGGATGCGCTCGGACTCGCGCATGCCGAGCGCGTCGCGCAGGAACTCGCCGTTCGCCTCGACGTCCTTCGCGAGGAAGTTGATGTGGTCCAGGCGTCGGGCGTTCACGCCGTGGCCGGGAAAGCGCGAGGCCTGGTTCTTGAGCGACGGGGCGTCGTCGGTGGCGACATAGCGCTCGGTCTCGTAGTAGATGCCGAACGAGTGCCCGTCGGGGTCGCGGAACGAGTAGGTCGGGCCGGTGCCGACCTCGCCGTCGATCCAGCCCTCGCCGAGTCCGGTCGCCTCGATCGCGGCGACGCGGCGTTCGAGGGCCTCCTGCGACGAGGCGCGCACCGTCGTGCGGCCCACGCCCGCGGCATCCGATGCCGTCAGCTTGATCGTGTAGAGCTGGTACTCGTCCCACGTGCGCAGGTACACCGAGTCGCCCTCTTCGTGCACGGCGCGCATCGAAAGCAGGTCCTCGAAGAACCAGCGGCTCTTGTCGAACGTGGGGGTGAGCAGTTCGACGTTCCCGAGGTGGGCGACGTCGAACGAAGTGGAGTCGGTCATGTGCTGCGTCCTCTCTGACAGCGGTTGGTTAGAGGCGGGGTCGCGCGAACACGACTCCGTCGAAGAGCTTGCGGGCCGTGCGCACCGAGGTCGACGTGCCGTGCCAGACCCCGGCGGAGTCCTGCGAGACGCTCACGCGTGCGTCGAAGACGCCGGACGGATGCTCGATCCCCAGCGCCCCTTCGGCGGGCACGATCGCCAGGTCGGCGCCGACGGCCCCGGGAATGCGGACGCCCGCCGCCACCGAGGCTGCCATGAGCACACCGATCGAGGTGTGCACGCGGTGCGGGATGAACGCGCGGGTCGAGACGGCCCCGCCGCCGCGCGGGGGCGAGAGCAGGAACACCTTCGGGACGGTCTGCGAGGTGACGTCGCCGAGGCCGAACATCGGGCCCGCGGCGAGGCGGATCCGCTCGAGCGCCGCGGCGAGGTCGGGGCGAGCCTCGAGATCGTCCGGAGTCTGGTCACCCGTGACGCCGAACTCGTCGGCGCGCAGCAGCACCACGGGCATGCCGTTGTCGATGAGGGTGGCCTCGTGGCCGTCGATCACATCGACCACACGCCCGGTCGGCAGCAGCGGCGTTGCGCCCGAGGCAAGTTCGAGACAGATGCCGCCGGCGGTGCCGGGAACGCCGTCGATCGCGATGTCGCCGTCGTAGTCGGGGCGGCCTCCGGGGGTCGCGAAGACGGCGGTGGAGACATCCCCCGTGTTCACCAGCCGGATGCGCACGCTCGTGCTGTCGCCGCCCGCCGGGACGAGCCCGCGCTCGAGCGCGAAGGGGCCGACGCCGGCCAGCAGGTTGCCGCACGTCTGCGCCGAACTGATGATCGCCTGGTCGACGACGACCTGCAGGAACAGGTAGTCGACGTCGATGCCCGGCTCGGTCGAGGGCGAGACGACAGCGACCTTCGAGGTGAGCGGGTGCGCGCCGCCGATCCCGTCGATCTGTCGCGGGTCGGGACTGCCCATGATCCGCAGCAGCAGGTCGTCGCGCTCGCCCGCGTCGGCGGGCAGATCGCCCGCGAGAAAGTAGGCGCCCTTCGACGTGCCGCCGCGCATCATCATGCAGCGGATGCCGTCACGCACCGCGTCAGCGACCGCCACGCTCGTATTCCTCTTGCGGCACATACACGACACCGAGGTCGTCGAGCACACCGCGCAGCTGGTTGATATCCATCGAGATCTCGCCGGCCTCGTACCTCGCGCGGTTGCGGGCCTCGCGCTGGGCGCGGGACTGCGACGCGGCGAGCGCCTCCGCAGCGCGCGCCCGCGGCACGATCGTGACGCCGTCGTCGTCGGCGACCACGATGTCGCCCGGGTTCACGATGACGCCGCCGAGCACGACCGGCACGTTCACCGAACCCGCAGTGTCCTTCACGGCGCCCTGCGCCGCGACGTGCGCCGTCCACACCGCAAAGCCCATGCGCCGCAGCTCGGCGGTGTCGCGCACGCCTCCGCTGGTCACGTAGCCGCGCACTCCGCGCACCTGCATCTGCGTCGCCATGAGCTCGCCGATGAACCCGAACGGCGAGTCGGTCGTGGGCACCACGACGATCACGTCGCCCTCCTGCGACTGCTCGATCGCGGCGTGCACCATGAGGTTGTCGCCGGGGGCGACCTGCACGGTGATCGCGGAGCCCGAGATCGCGACATCGTGCTGGATGGGGCGGATGCCGGCGCCCGCGTACCCGATGCGCCCCAGCGCCTCGTGCACGGTCGCCGACCCGAACGCGGCGAGCGCGTCGACGATCTCGCGATCGGCGCGCACGATGTCGGTCACCACGACGTGGCTCATTCGAGCACGCCCGTCACCTGCGGGAAGTAGCGCACGTACGCCTCACCCATCGTCTCGTGCGGCAGACCCAGGTTCGGGCCGGCGTTGCGCTTGACCTGCACACCGCGGCGCACCGCGAGGTCGGTGTAGTACGACCACATGTGCTTCTGAGCGGGCAGGCACTCCATCGCCGCGCGCTTGCGCGGGAACGCCTCGGTGATGTCGAGCAGCACGTCGGGGGTGAAGTCGCACTGCTCGGGCTGGTGCGGCTCGAAGAAGAAGACCGGCGGGGCGCCGATGATGTCGTCCTTGGACGGGAACGTGCCGTCGGAGTTGGCGACGCCGATGGCCTGCGCGAGCACGCGCGCCTGCAGCGCCATGCGGGCCGCGGCGGGGTGGTCGCCGTTGTACGGATCAACCAGCGTGTGGGTCAGCACGACCGAGGGCTGCACGCGGCGCATCACGTCGACGAGCTTCGCGACCGCCTCGGGCGATTCGACGAGCGGGTAGTCGCCGAGGTCGAGGAACTCGATCTCGGCGCCGAGGGCGGTTGCCGCGGCCTCGGCCTCTGCGCGGCGGATGGCTTTGATCTCGTCGAGCGATCTGCCCGCGAGCCACTGGCTGGCCGACTCGCCGCGTTCGCCGTACGAGAGGCAGACGACGATCGCGCGCTCGCCGCGCATCGTGGCGGACGCGATCGCGCCGCCCGCGCGCCACACGAAGTCCCCGGCGTGGGCGCTGACGACCAGCAGCGTGTGGGGGTTCTCGGCCATGGGACTCCTCTGCGACTCTCGCTCACGCCGGCGCGCTTCCGCGCGGAGGAGGCGGGCGCGACCCGCTCGACGTCGAGCGGCGGCACCGCCTCCTGATCTCAGGTAACCACACTGCGGGCGCAGTGGTCAAGAAATTGTCTACAATTTTGTCACCGCAGAATATCCCTCTGGACGTAGGGATATTTTGGACCTAGCATCTGGACAACGCCTCGAACAAGGAAGTCGAAGGAACCCCACAATGACCCGCACCCTGCAAGATCTGCTCGACGAGAAGGGCAACGTCGTCGAGATGCTGCGCGACTCGCAGCTCGGCACCTACATCTACCCGGTCGTGCCGGCCGAGTTCACCAACTGGCGCCGCGAGCAGATCGCCTGGCGCGAGGCCGCGGTGCTCTACGACCAGACGCACCACATGGTCAACTTCTTCGTGTCGGGCCCCGACGCGCTGAAGCTGCTGAGCGACACCGGCATCAACAGCTTCGCGAACTTCCCCGTCAACACCGCGAAGCAGTTCGTGCCGACCGCCTCCAACGGCGGCGTCATCGGCGACGGCATCCTCTTCCACGAGTCCCAGGACGACTACGTCTACGTCGGCCGCGCGCCCGGCGCCAACTGGCTGCAGTTCCACGCCGAAACCGGCGGCTACGACGTCGAGTTCCGCTACGACGACCGCTCCCCCTCGCGCCCCTACGGGCAGGCCGTGCACCGCGAGTACCACCGCTTCCAGATCCAGGGCCCGAACGCGTGGGCCATCATCGAGAAGCTCGCCGGCGGGCCAGTCGAGCAGGTCAAGTTCTTCCACATGGGAGAGCTCACGATCGCCGGCGAGCGCGTGCGCACGCTCCGCCACGGCATGGCCGGCGCCCCCGGCCTGGAGATCTGGGGCCCCTACGAGCACCACGCGAAGATCCGCGACGCCGTGCTCGAGGCCGGTCGCGAGTTCGGCATCGAGCCCTGCGGCTCGCGTGCGTACTCATCGAACACTCTCGAGTCCGGCTGGATCCCCTCGCCGCTGCCCGCCGTCTACACCGGCGGCGACATCGAGCGACGCTACCGCGAGTGGCTGCCCGACAACAGCTACGAGGCGATCAACGCCCTCGCCGGCTCGTTCGTGTCGGACGACATCGACGACTACTACCTCAACCCGTGGGAGCTCGGCTACGGCTCGTTCGTGAAGTTCGACCACGACTTCATCGGCCGCGACGCGCTCGCCGAGATCGACCCCGCCGCGCAGCGCAAGAAGGTCACCCTCGCCTGGAACGACGACGACCTCGCGAAGCTGCTCACCACGGTCATCGACCGCGAGGGCCCCGGCTACCAGTTCTTCGACCTTCCCAACGCCAACTACGGATCGTCGAACTACGACGCCGTCATCGACGAGGACGGCACGACCGTCGGCCTGTCGCTGTTCACCGGTGTCACCGCGAACGAGAAGCGCGGCCTGTCGCTCGCGACTGTCGACGCCGACGTGCCGATCGGCGCAGAGGTCCGCGTCGTGTGGGGTGAGCCGAACGGCGGCTCGCGCAAGGCCACGGTGCAGCCGCACGAGCAGCTCGCGGTGCGCGCGATCGTCAGCCCGGTGCCCTACGCGGTGACCGCGCGCACCGAGTACCACGGTGGCTGGCGCACGGTCGGCGTGCGCTGACTCCCCCGCGATCCTCGTCCTGCCCCGCGGGCATCGCGGGGCAGGACGAGAGCGGGCGGATGCCTGAGCGTGCGGATGCTGCGGGCCGCGGCTTCCGCTCGCCGTCGATTCCGTTCAAAGGAATCGAGGACGCAGCGCGGGATCAGGCCTCGCCGGCGACGACGCGCTCGAACCATGCGACCGTGGCCCGCGTGAGGTCGGCGGGCTGGCCTGTCGCCTCGAGCATCGCGAGTGCGGCGCGCATCTCGTGCTCGCGGCGCACCGCATGACGATGGGTGCCGGCATCCATCGCGTCGATCGTGGCGTGCCCGTCGGCGCTCTCGAGCTCGGCGGCGATCTGGTCGCGCACCCAGTCCTCGAGGCCGGCCGCGCGCGCGGCGGTCATGGTCTCCATCACGAGCGCCGCGAGACCCTTCATGTAGACGCTGCGAAGGAGCTTCCTCCGGGCGGCGTCGCCCGGTTCGCCGTCGATCACCTCGACCGGCGCGCCGAAGGGTCCGATCAGCTCGGAAAAGCGCGTCGCCCCGCCTCCACTGGCAAGCAGCGGCGTTCGAAGCCCCGCGCGCAGCACGGGTGCGAGGATGGCGATGTCGGCCATGGCGATCCCCCGCGCCTGGGCGAGGGAGGCGACGGCGCTCTTGGTCCCGGGCGCGGTCGTGTTGAGGTCGGCGTAGAGCGCGGCAGCCGGTACGTGCGACATCGCCTGGGTCGCGGCATCCACCGCCTCGGAGCCCGGCACGAGACACACGACCACGTCGGCTCCGGCGACAGCGCTCGCCACGTCGTCGTGCTGGGTCACCGCAGGGTCGCCCAGCCGCCGGTTCGGGTCGAAGCCGTGCACCTCGGCACCCGCGGCGGCCAGTCCGCGCGCGTACATGCCGCCGGCCTGACCGAGGCCGAGAATCGCGATCGTCGTCATAAGTCGGTCAGCATAGCCGCCACGCAGCCGTCTCGATCACGATTGTGTGTCGACTCGTCAGAAGTGATCCAAAATTGTTGACAATCGTGGCCCGGGCATGGATATGCTCCATGTGCCCGCATCCCACAACGGCACCGACGAGCGATCACGACTCGCTCCCCCTCCCATCGGCACGACGAAGCGACGATCAGAGAAAGGCAGGCGATGGCCGCACAGTTGACCCTGCGTGATGTAAACCTGCACTTCGGCGGCGTCAAGGTGCTCGAAGAGGTCGGTTTCGAGGTCGAGCCCGGACAGGTGTTCGGACTCGTCGGCCCCAACGGCGCCGGAAAGACGTCGCTGTTCAACTGCATCAGCGGCCACTACAAGCCCAGCTCCGGCTCGATCACGATCGACGGCGCCGAGGTGCTCGGGTCCCCCCCGGCGACGCTGTCGCGTCACGGCCTGGCCCGCACGTTCCAACACCCCGCGCTGCAGCTGCGCGAGACGGTGCTCGAGAACGTCATGCTCGGTGCCCACACACGCCTGCCGGGCGGACCCGTCCCGTGGTCGCTGCGCCTGCCCCGCCAGACCCGCTCCGAGAAGCAGCTGCGCGCCGAGGCGCTCGAGCTGCTCGAACGGTACGGGCTGGACTGGGCGGCGGACCTCCACGCCGACGAGCTGTCGCACGGCCTGCACAAGGGCATCGAGCTGTGCCGCGCGCTGCTCATGCGCCCGCGCCTGCTGCTGCTCGACGAGCCGGCGGCGGGCCTGCCGCACTCCGAGGTGCAGCAGCTCATCGCCACCGTGCAGACCCTCCAGGCCGAGGCCGACGTCACCATCGTGATCGTCGAGCACCACATGGGCCTCATCGCGGCCCTCACCGACCGTGTCGTCGTGCTCGACCACGGCCGCAAGCTGATGGAGGGCACCGCGGCCCAGGCGCAGTCCGATCCGCGCGTGATCGAGGCTTACATCGGAAAGGATGCGGCGGATGACGCTGCTTGAGCTCGACGACGTCACCGCGTCCTACGGCCCGGTGCGCGTGCTCGAGGGAATCTCGCTCTCGGTCCCCGAGGGCGGCGCGGTGGGAATCCTCGGCGCCAACGGCGCGGGCAAGACCACCACGCTGCGGGCGATCAGCGGCATGGTGCGCACCGGCGGCTCGATCACGTTCGACGGCCGCAGCATCGCCGGTCTCAGCCCCGAGCGCGTGGCCGCGCTCGGCATCGCCCACGTGCCCGAGGGTCGCGGCACGCTCGGCGGGCTGACCGTGCGCGAGAACCTGCGAGTGGGCGCCTACCTGCGCAAAGACAGCAAGAGCGTCCCCGGCGACATCGACTACTGTCTCGACCTGTTCCCGCAGCTGCGCAACCGCATCCGCTCGGCGGCGGCGGCGCTGTCCGGCGGCGAGCAGCAGATGCTCGCGATCGCCCGGGCGTTCATGGCCAAGCCCCGCCTGCTGCTGCTGGACGAGGCATCCCTCGGTCTCGCGCCGGGCACGGCCAAGACCGTCTATGAGGCGATCGGGCGACTGCGCAAGGAGTCCGGCATCGCGATGCTCGTCGTCGAGCAGAACGCGAACCTCGCCTTCACCCTCGTCGAGTCGGCGACGGTCCTCGAGACCGGTCGCAACGTGCTCACCGGCTCGACGGCTGAGCTCAAAGGCATGGACGAGATCCGCCGCGCCTACCTGGGAGGCTGAAGTGGGAGTCTTCATCCAACTCGTCGTCGACGGCCTGTCGACCGGGTCGATCTACGCGGCCCTCGCGCTCGCGATCGTGCTGGTCAACCAGTCGACCGGGCTGATCAACTTCGCCCAGGGCGGGCTCGCGGTGCTGTCGGCATACATCGCCTACACGTTCACGCAGTGGGGCGTGCCGCTGATTCTGGCGATCCTGCTCGCGGTCGCGGTGTCGTTCGTGCTCGGCGGCCTCATCGAGCGGTTCCTGATCCGCCGATTCGAAGGCGGCGACCCCGATACCGCGGTCGTGGTCACGATCGGCCTGCTGACGCTGGCCACCGGGGTGTGCGCCTGGATCTGGGGCTACAACAACCGGCAGTTCCCCTCGCTGTTCTCGCTGGACAGCGTGAACATCCTGGGCGCCACCGTGAGCGTGCGTTCGCTCGGGACGATCCTGGCCATCGTCGTGATCATGGGTCTGCTGCAAGTGCTCTTCCTCGGCACCAAGCTCGGTCTGGCGCTGCGCGCCGTGGCCGTCAACCCCCGCTCGTCGGCACTGTCGGGCCTTCCGGTGGGGCGGCTGCTCATGGTCGGATGGGGCCTCGCCGCGGCGCTCGGCGCCGTGGCCGGCGCGCTTGTCGCGCCCCAGCTCACCCTCACCCCCGGAATGATGGACACCGCACTGGTGTACGCCCTCGCCGCGGTCATCATCGGCGGGCTCAACAGTCCGATCGGGGCCGTGGTCGCCGCGTGGGGAATCGGCGTGCTCGAGAACCTGGCGGCCGTGTACGTGCCGTTCATCGGCCACGACCTCAAGATCGCCGTGCCCTTCATCCTCATCTTCGTGATCCTCATCGTGCGTCCGCAGGGTCTGTTCGGACGGAAAGTCGTGGTGCGAGTCTGATGGCTGCTCTGTCCCGCCTGCTCCAGAACCGCTGGGTCCGCATCGGCCTCATCGTCGTCATCGTCGTGGTGGCGCTGCTGCTTCCGCTCGGGCTGCCGATCTTCTGGAACCAGACCCTCACGCGCATCGGCGTGTACGCGGTCGCCGTGCTCGGTCTGAACATCGTCATGGGGTACACCGGCCAGGTCTCGCTCGGCCAGATCTTCTTCGTCGGCGTCGGTGCGTACGCCACGGCCTGGGCTGTCAACGCCGACGTGAACATCGTGCTGGTCTTCCTCCTCGCGGTGCTGATCCCGGCCGTCATGGGCCTTCTCGTGGCGCTGGCCGCCGCGCGGCTGGGCGGGCTCGCGATCGCGATGGTGACGATCGCCCTGCCGATCGTGGGCGTGCCCCTCGCCAAGCGTCTCGACGTGGTCACCGGAGGCTCGCAGGGAACCTCCGCACGCTTCTCGAGCGCCCCCGAGTGGACCGGCCTGTACGACGACCAGTGGCAGCTGTACATCGTGATGCTCATCGCGCTGGTGGTCTTCGTGCTGGCCCGCAACCTCGTGCGAGGCAAGTTCGGGCGCGCCTTCGCGATCGTGAAAGAGAACGAGGCGGTCGCGGCATCCATGGGCATCTCGCCCTACCGCTACAAAGTGCTCGCCTTCACGATCGCCGCCATGTTCGGCGGTGTCGCCGGGTTCCTCTACATGGTCGCCGTGCAGTACACCTCGCCCGAGACCCTGCACTTCGGCCACTCGATCAGCCTCGTCGCCGCGATGGTCATCGGCGGGGCGGCCAGCATCGCGGGGTCTGTGATCGGCGGTGTCTACTACGTGCTCGTTCCGCAGATGACCAACGCGATCGACCCGAACCTGACGGCCATCATCCAGGGTGTCATCCTGCTCGCCGTGCTGTTCGTGCTCCCCGGCGGGCTCGCGGGGCTCCCACGCCTGTTCCGCCGTGCGCGTCGTCACCGCGAGGGCACGTTCACCGGCGCGATCCCCCAGACCCCTCCGACGCCCGGCTCCCACAGCGCGTCGGCGGAGGGAAACGAAAACACAGAGAGGCAAGGTCAGGCATGAACATGCGCAAGACAGGAAGAGGTGTCGTCGGCATCGTCGCCATGGCGTCGGTCGTCGCGCTCGCCCTCACCGGCTGCGCTCGTGGCGGAGACGACACGAGCAGTGAGGCCACCGGCGACGCAGAAGCCAGCGCCAGCCCCGGCATCACCGACACCACGCTGACGTTCGGCATCACGAGCCCGCTCACGGGTCCGACGGCCGGCCCCGGCAACTGCACGGTCGACGGCACGACCGCCTACTTCGGCGTCAAGAACGCCGAAGGCGGCGTCGAGTTCGGCGACGGCAAGACCCGCACCATCGAGATCAAGGCGTACGACGACACGTACGACCCGCAGAAGGCCCTCGCCAACTTCCAGCAGATGGTGGCCGACGACGTGTTCGCCGGCGGCATCGGCCTGGGCACGCCCACCAACCGCGCGTGGCGCGAGGCGGCGATCGACGAGGAGTTCCCGCAGGTGCTCGTCATGTCGGGCGACCCGATCTTCAGCGACCGCGCCGAGAGCCCGTTCCAGCTCGGCTTCGTCCCGATCTACCAGCAGGAGGGCGCCGCGTTCGGCAAGCTGCTGGCCGACTCGGGCGACGAGCACAAGGTCGCGGTGCTGTACCAGAACGACGACTTCGGCAAGGGCTACGTCGAAGGCTTCAAAGAAGCCATCGAGGGTGCCGGCGGCATCGAGATCGTCAAGGAGCTCTCGTACGAGGCCACCGACACCAGCGTCGACGCGCAGATCACCGAGCTCGCCGCGACCGGCGCTGACGTGATCTTCAACGCGATGTCGATCACCCCGCTCGCCATCGCCGCGCTCCAGAAGGCGCAGCAGATCGGCTGGCTGCCCAGTTGGTTCCTGCCCTCCAACACCTCGAGCCCGCCCGCGATCCTCGAGCCGGGCGGCGCCGACGCCTACCCGGGCATCTACACCGTCGCGTTCTCTCAGTCCGCCTCGAGCCCCGCGTTCCAGGACAGCGACGAGGGCAAGGCGTTCCTCGACGCGCTCGCCGAGTACACCAACCAGGAGGGCGTGCCGGCGTTCCCGCACTGCGTGTGGAGCTGGATCGCGGCATCCGTGCTCGACCAGGCGTTCCAGAAGATGGAAGAGCCCACGCGTGAGAGCTTCCTCGCGGCGCTCGAGAGCATCGACGGCTTCGCTGCGCCGTTCATGCTCGAGGGCTCCTCGATCAACACGACCGTCGACGGCAGGCCCGCCGTGTCGGACGTGCTGGTGCAGAAGTTCAACGGCGCGGGGTACGCCAACGTCGAGAGCTTCGGCTGATCGGCTGATCGGCGCTCACAGTGCGGGGCGGGCCTTCGGGTCCGCCCCGCACTGGCGTGCGGCACGTGCGAGCCTCAGTCCAGACCGCGCAGCACCTGGAGGATGCCGTCGAGGTGGACTCGTGTGGCGGCGGCGGCGGCATCCGCGTCCCGCGCGAGAATGGCGTCGATGATCGCGATGTGCTCGGGAGCGGAGGTCGCGGCACGGCCCGGCAGGAACGCGAGACGGAACTGATGGCGCGCCGATTGGGCGCGCAGCCGCTCGAGCAGCTGGGTGGCCGTCTCGTGGTGGGAGTACTCGCGCACGCGGCGGTCGAGCTCCTGGTTCAGCCGCCCGTACTCGACGAGGTCGGACGAGGCGACCGCCCGCTCGATGCCCTCGCGGATGCCGCGCAGCACGCGGGCGCCGTCGTCGTCGAGGCCCTCCGCAGCCTTGCGGGCGCAGAGCTCCTCGAGGCCGATGCGCACCTCGACGATCTCGATCGCCTCGGCGACGGTGATCGCGCGTACGCGCGCGCCGCGGTTGGGCGGCCTTTCGACCAGGCCTTCGCCGGCGAGGTTGAGCAGCGCGAGACGCACCGATGCGCGGGAGGCGTCGAACCGTTCGGAGATGTCGGCTTCGATCAGACGCTGGTTGGGGGCGAACTCGCCGCCGAGGATCGCCTCACGGATCTCTTGCGTCAGATCCGCACGCTCTTCGGTGGCGACCGATTCCGCCGCGTTCGTCATGACAGTCTGCCTCTCTCACCCCGTCTGTGCTTCGTCTTCGTCGACGATCGCCCCGGCTGCCGCGGCGTTGTCGCCGGCACCCGTCTCTCCTCCACAGGGTAGTGCTCCACGGGATTGGTGACGAGATTTGTGAGAATTCTGTCGCCGATATTGCCCTTGCGCTCCGCGAGGCGCACTCTTGAGTGGGCGGGCGCTTTCGATGCGCACGCATCGATTTCCACGACACGAAAGAGGTGGTCGGCGATGACCGACGTGTTGGAGACTTCCGCGAAGGTGCGGACGGGTCTGTTCATCGGTGGGGTGGAGCGGTTCACCGACGAGGTGTTGTCGGTGGCTGATCCGGGCCGGCCGGGAGTCGTCGTGGGCGAGGCGGCGTCGGCGTCGCCGGCGGATGTCGCGGACGCGGTCGCGGCGGCGAAGGCGGCGTTCCCGGGGTGGGCCGCGTCGGGTGCTGCGGGGCGTGCTGAGGCGATGGCCGCGGCGATCGCGGGGATCGCGGATGACCGGGATGCGGATGCGGCGATCCTGTCGCAGGAGAACGGGAAGATCCGCTTCGAGGCGTGGGTGGACGCGCTGGTGTTCGAGATCCGCTGGAACCTGGCGTTGATGCTCGCCGATCAGGTCGATCACGCGCACACGCTGCCGGTGGTGCCGGGCGCGATCCCGGTGTCCACCGAGGTGGCGTATCAGCCGTTGGGTGTGGTCACGGTGATCGTTCCGTTCAACTGGCCGATCGCGATCCTGGGCGCCTCGCTGCCGCATGCGCTGCTGGCGGGGAACACGGCGATCGTGAAGGTGCCGCCGACCACCCCGCTGGCCACGGCCCGGGTGATCCAGCGGGTGGCGGCGAAGCTGCCCGCGGGGGTGCTGAACGTGATCAGCGGTCGCGACGAGAACATGTCCGGGTTGATCCAGAACCCGGATGTCGCGAAGGTGTGCTTCACCGGAAGCGTCAACGGCGGCAAGCGGATCATGGAGATGGCATCCAAGACCCTCACCCGCGTCACCCTGGAACTGGGCGGCAACGACGCGGCGGTGCTGCTTGCCGACGCGATCCTGGATGACACCCATCTGGACCGCCTGTACGCGGCGATCTACGACACCACCGGGCAGATCTGCATGAACGCCAAACGCGTGTTCGTGCACCGTTCCCGCCTGGACGAACTGGTGTCGGGCCTCGAGCAGCGGCTGAACCAGGCCGTGATCGGGTACGGGCTGGACGAGGGCACCACGATGGGTCCGCTGCACCAGCCCGCGCAGAAGGCATTCGTTCAAGAGATCATCCAGGAAGCCAAAGACGCCGGCGCCGACGTGCGCGAATACGGCACCCTGCCCGGCGGAGACCTCGAAGGCGGCAACTTCCTGCGCCCCGCGCTGGTGATCGACCCCGACCCGGCCCTGCGGGTGGTCACCCAGGAACAGTTCGGACCGGTGATCCCGATCATCCCGTTCGACACCGAAGAAGAAGCGGTCGCGTTGGCCAACGACACCTGGGGCGGCCTGTGCGGCTCCGTGTGGACCGCTGACCCGCAATCCGCGCACCGGGTCGGATCGCAACTGGTCTGCGGGTACGTGTGGGTCAACGACCACGGCGCCACCCGCCTGGACCTGCGCGCCCCGTTCGGCGGCATGAAGCAATCCGGCATCGGCCGCGAACAGGGCATCGAAGGCATCCGCGCCTTCCAGGACACCCGCGCCATCGCCACCATCGACCCCGACGCCCTCGCGGCCATGGCACACTGACCCGCCACGAGGACGCCGACCGGAAAAGGCCTGACCCGAACAGGAACCGTTCCAGCACCGGGCCCGGTGCCGCCCCTGCGGCGCCGGGCCCTTCTTCGTCGGTCGCGGCGGAGCACCCCCGCGCCCAAGAGGTGCGGGTGCGCCGGGCGCGCAGCGTGGGGGATTCCCGGCAGGCGATCGCCGCCGCCCTCGGCGTGTGCCGACAGGCCGCCCGCAAGAAGTACGGTCGAAGGTGGACGTTCGGGCGCTCCCCGCCCACGTCCGTCGAACAAGACGAGGTCTCACCATGTCCACCACCGCACCCGCAGCTGCTCGCACGCGCGGTCGCCGACCGAAGGGCGACGGACCCCGCGCCTCGTTCCGCCAGCTGCTCCCCTACCTGTTCGAGCACCGCGGCACCCTCGCCGTCGTGGTCGTCCTGAGCATCGTGAGCGCGGGAGCGTCGCTCGTGCAGCCGCTTCTCGTCGGCCAGGTGATCGCACGCGTGCAGGCGCAGGCCGACCTGGGACTGCTCGTGTGGGCCCTGGTGGGCTTCGTGCTGCTCGCATCGATCATCTCGGGGTGGCAGCACTACCTGCTGCAGCGCACAGGCACGGCGGTCGTGTACTCGAGCCGGCGCCGCCTCATCGCCCGCATCCTGCACCTGCCGATCAGCGAGTTCGACGCACGCCGCACCGGCGACCTCGTCTCGCGCGTCGGCAGCGACACCACGCTGCTCTACGCCGCACTGACCCAGGGACTCGCCGATTCGGTCGGCAACGCCCTGCTCTTCGTGGGCGCACTGGTCGCGATGGCGATCATCGATCCGCTCCTGCTGGGCATCATCGTGATCGTCATCGGCGTGTCCGTCGCGGGTGTGGGCGCCCTGAGCGGCCGCATCCGCTCCGCCTCGACCGAGCAGCAAGAGAAGGTCGGCGCCCTCGCGTCGGGCGTGGAGCGCGCCGTCGGCTCGATCCGCACGGTGCGCGCGTCGGGAGCGACCGAGCGCGAGGTCGACACGGTCACCGGGCAGGCGACCGACGCATACCACGTGGGTGTGCGCATCGCTCGCGTGTCGTCGCTGGTCGTGCCGATCGCAAGCCTCGCCCTGCAGGTCTCGCTCCTGGTGGTGATCGGGCTGGGTGGCTTCCGCGTCGCGACCGGCGCGCTCTCGATCGGAAGCCTCGTCACCTTCATCATGTTCCTTTTCATGCTCATCGCCCCGCTCGGCTCGTTCTTCGGCGCGATGACCTCGGTGAGCCAGGCGCTGGGCGCGCTCGGGCGCATCCAGGAGGTCCTCGACCTGCCCGCCGAGACCGCGCGCGACGCCGAGATCGCGGCATCCGTCACCGCCTCCGCCGGTCTCGATTCGAGGGGATCTGTCGAAACGAGGAGCGATTCGGGGGCCGGCGACCTCGTCTTGCGAGATCCCCTCCCCTCGCGGGGCGCGCACGCTGCCGCGATCGAGTTCCGCGACGTGCATTTCGCGTACCCCGAGGCCGTCGTCGCCGCGCGACGCAAGGCCGAGACCGAGGCGCTCGCGCTGCTCGAGAACGCGCACGTCGACGCCGCCCTGCTCGAGCTTCCCGAGGGAGCGGATGCCTCGGCCGAGGCATCCGTCGACGAAACGTCCGCCCAGGGTGTGCTGCGAGGCGTGTCGTTCCAGGTGCCGCGCGGCTCGCGCGTCGCGCTCGTGGGGCCCTCGGGCGCGGGCAAGAGCACGACGCTCGCACTCATCGAGCGCTTCTACGACCCCACGCACGGCGCGATCCTGCTCGGCGGGCAGGACGTCCGCACGATGGAGCGCGACGCGCTGCGCGCGCAGCTCGGCTATGTCGAGCAGGATGCCCCGACCCTCGCCGGCACGATCGCCGACAACCTGCGGCTCGCCTCGCCCGAGGCATCCGCTGCCGACTGCGAGCGCGTGCTGCACGCCGTCAACCTCACCGAAGTGCTCGAGCGCAATGCGCTCGGCCTGGACGCGCCGGTCGGCGAGTCGGGCGTGATGCTCTCGGGCGGGGAGCGTCAGCGGCTCGCGATCGCGCGCGCGCTGCTGGCCGCTCCCCCGATCCTGCTGCTGGACGAGTCGACGTCATCGCTCGACGGGCTCAACGAGCAGCGCATGCGCGACGCGATCGACGCCGTCGCGCAGGGCCGCACGCTGGTGGTCATCGCCCATCGCCTCTCGACGGTGGTCGACAGCGACCACATCGTCGTGATGGACCATGGCCGCGTCGTCGGACAGGGCACGCATTCCGAGCTCGTCGAGTCGACGCCGCTGTACCGAGACCTCGCAAGGCACCAGCTGCTGGTCTGACCCGCGCGCGCGCTCACCCGCGTGCCGCTCGCAGCCCGTGCTCTCACCCAACCCCCGCATGGTAACCGTGCGGATCGGGTTGCTTCGGTGTGAGCACGGGCCACGCCGCCAAGGGGCGGGACAGTGTCAGGCGCGGGTCAGGCGCGCTGCAGGCGGTAGCGCAACGAGGCGAGCTCGGTCTGCAGCGCCGCGGGGATGCGACCGTCGAACTTCGCGTAGAACTCCTCGGTGAGGTCGGCCTCGCGAAGCCACGACACGGGGTCCACCGCGAACAGCTCGTCGAGGTCGGCCTGCGTGACGTCGGTGCCATCGAGATCGAGGTCCTGAGGACGCGGCAAGCGCCCGATGGGCGAGTCCACCGCCGGCACCTCGCCGTCGATGCGGCGGATGATCCAGTCGATGACGCGCGCGTTGTCGCCGAAGCCCGGCCACAGGAAGCGTCCGTCCGAGCCCTTGCGGAACCAGTTCACCTGGTAGATGCGCGGCGCCCGGTCAAAGCGCAGCTTCTGGCCGACCTCGATCCAGTGGCCGAAGTAGTCGGCCATGTTGTAGCCGCAGAACGGCAGCATCGCGAACGGGTCGCGACGCAGTTCGCCGACCGTGCCCTCGGCCGCCGCGGTGCGCTCGGACGAGATCGTCGAGCCGAGGAAGACGCCGTGAGTCCAGTCCGTCGCCTCGACGACCAGCGGCACGTTCGTGGCGCGCCGACCGCCGAAGAGGATGACATCCAGCGGCACGCCCTGCGGGGCATCCCAGTCGCCGGCGATCTGCGGGCACTGCGCGGCGCTGACGGTGAAGCGCGAGTTCGGGTGGGCGGCCGGGCGACCGGATGCCGGCGTCCACGGCTTGCCCTCCCAGTCGGTGAGCTCTGCCGGCGGCTCGTCGGTGAGGCCCTCCCACCACACGTCGCCGTCGGGGCGCAGCGCCACGTTGGTGAAGATCGTGTTGCCCCACAGCGTCTCGACCGCCGTGACGTTGGTGGATTCTCCGGTGCCGGGCGCGACGCCGAAGAATCCCGCCTCGGGGTTGATCGCCCACAGGCGCCCGTCCTCACCCGGACGCAACCATGCGATGTCATCGCCGAGAGTCTCGACACGCCACCCGGGAATCGTCGGGCGCAGCATCGCGAGGTTCGTCTTTCCGCACGCCGAGGGGAACGCGGCGGCGACGTGGTAGGCGCGGCCCGCCGGGTCGATGACGCGGATGAGGAGCATGTGCTCGGCGAGCCACCCCTCGTCGCGGCCGATCACCGAGGCGATCCGCAGCGCGAAGCACTTCTTGGCCAGGATCGCGTTGCCGCCGTAGCCCGACCCGTACGACCACACCTCGAGGGTCTCGGGGAAGTGCACGATGTACTTCTCGTCGTTGCAGGGCCACTCGACGTCCTGCTCGCCGGGCGCGAGCGGCGCGCCCACGGAGTGGACCGTCTTTACCCAGTGCTTGCCGGCGGCGATCTCGCGCAGAACACCGGCGCCGACACGGGTCATGATCCCGATGGATGCCACGGCGTAGGCGCTGTCGGTGACCTGCACGCCGATGTGCGAGAGGGGTCCGCCCACCGGGCCCATCGAGAAGGGGACGACGTACATCGTGCGGCCGCGCATCGAGCCGGCGAACACGCCCTGGAGGGTCTCCCGCATCTCGGCGGGCTCGGCCCAGTTGTTGGTGGGGCCGGCGTCGATCGCCTTTTCGGACGCGATGAAAGTACGCGCCTCGGTGCGGGCGACGTCGCTCGGGTGCGAGCGGGCGAGGTACGAGCCGGGGCGCCACTCGGGATTCAGCTTGATGAGCTTGCCCTCGGCGACCATCTCGCGCAGCAGCGCGTCGTTCTCGGCGCGCGAGCCGTCGACCCAGTGGACGCGCTCGGGCTGGGTGAGGGCGGCGATCTCGTCGACCCACGCGTACAGCTCGGCCAGGCCGTCCACTTCGGGCTTGAGCCCATAGACGGGGGCGACCGGGCCCTCTTCGCGAGTGCGGGGGAAGGTGTCGGCGATCGCCATGGCGTTCCTCTCGGTCATGATCCGTGTTCTTCCTCCACTATCCGGGTACACAGCGGGCACTTTCGGTCGTTCGGCGCTATAAGAATCTCAATTCTTTCGATATGATCAAGGAATGACCCCGTCTTCGCTCGAGCTCGCGACTCTCGGCCACCGCATCCGGCATCAGCGGGTCTCGCTCGGACTGACCCTCGACGAGCTCGGAGCCAAGGTCGGCGTCGCCGGCAGTCAGCTCAGCCTCATCGAGAACGGCAAGCGCGAACCCAAGCTGTCGCTCCTGCAGGCCATCGCCCAGGCGGCGGGGGTCGACCTGTCCGAACTGCTGTCGGCCGAGCCGCCGAACCACCGCGCCGCACTCGAGATCGAGCTCGAGCGGGCGCAGTCGAGCTCGGTGTTCCGCCAGCTCGGCTTGGCCCCGGTCAAGATCTCCAAGGGCCTCAGCGACGAGACGATCGAGTCGATCCTTGGCCTGCATCGCGAACTGCAGCGCCGCGAGCGCGAGGCGATCGCGACCCCCGAAGAGGCACGCCGCGCGAACACCGAGCAGCGCCTGCGCATGCGCCACATCGACAACTACCTGCCCGACATCGAGAAGCTCGCCGAGAAGCAGCTCAAGTCGGCCGGGCATGTGTCCGGCGCGCTCACGCACCGCACCGTGAGCGTCATGGCCGAGCAGCTCGGCTTCGAGCTGCTCTACGTCAGCGACCTGCCGCACTCCGCCCGGTCGGTCACCGACCTCGAGAACGGCCGGATCTACCTTCCGCCCGCCTCGATCCCCGGCGGCCACGGCCTGCGCTCGATGGCCCTGCAGGCGATGGCGCACCGGCTGCTGGGCCACACGCCTCCGACCGACTACGCCGACTTCCTGCAGCAGCGCCTCGAGATCAACTACTTCGCGGCGTGCTGCCTCATGCCCGAGACGAACTCCGTCGCGTTCCTGCAGCAGGCGAAGAAGGACCGCGACCTCGCCGTCGAGGACTTCCGCGACGCGTTCGGCGTGACGCACGAGGCGGCGGGCATGCGCATGACCAACCTCATGACCAGGCACCTCGGGATTCCGCTGCACTTCCTGCGGGTCGACGGCTCGGGGGCGATCTCACGCGTCTACGAGAACGACGGGCTGCCCCTGCCCGCCGATGTCACCGGAGCCGTGGACGGCCAGATCGCGTGTCGCAAGTGGGCGGCGCGGGCGGCCTTCGAGGAGCAGAACCGCACCACCGAGCACTACCAGTACACCGACACCCCCAGCGGCACGTTCTGGTGCGCGACGCAGACGGGCACGACCTCGGCCGGCGAGTTCTCGATCACGGTCGGAGTGCCGTTCGACGACGCCAAGTGGTGGCGCGGGCGCGAGACTCACAAGCGCGCCGTGTCGACCTGCCCCGACGAGTCGTGCTGCCGGCGCCCGCCGGCAGGGGTCCGCGAGCGCTGGGAGGGCAAAGCCTGGCCGAGCGCCCGCGTGCACATGCAGATGTTCTCGCCGCTCCCCCGCGGCGCGTTCCCCGGCGTCGATGACAGCGAGGTGTACGCGTTCCTCGATCGGCACGCGGAGGGCTGACGGATGCCGCGGCCGAGCGTGCCTCGTGCCGATCAACCTGTGATGAACGCCCGGTAGCGGTCGAGCGCCGCGCCGACCTCGGCGGGGGTCGCGGCATCCGGCACGAACAGCTCGGGGACCGGGTCGTCGGCGTGGCGGGCGACCGCGACCGAATGCGTCCACACCCCGACGATCTCGCCCCGCGCGACGAGGATCGGCCGCACGATGCCGTTCAGGCTCGGGCCGATGACCGACAGGAACCCGGGGGCGCACGGCACCGTGCGGTCGGCGTACGACAGGTAGTACTCCTCGAACGGCGGCAGCGCCATGACCTGCGGCGCGGCCACCGAGCGCCGCGGAGCGGGCGCGCCCAGCACGTACTGCGGCTCGGGCTGATCGTCGACCACACGCAGGCGCTCTGCCGCCCTTTCGGCCGCCGCCCGGGCCTGAGTGAGCGGCAGCGCCGACCACCACGCGAAGTCCCGCGCCCCGGCCGGCCCGTGCGCGGCGATGTACCGCACGAAGAGCTCGGCGAGCGGGTCGGACGGGGTGAAGGAGTCGGTCACCCACTCGTCGAGCAGCACGAGGTACTGCTCGCGCGTCGGGCCCTCGGCGCGCGGCACGACCGGCCCCTGGCACACGACGCCGCGCAGCGAGAGCGCGACGAGAAGGTGGTAGCCGCGCTGCTTCGCCGTCGGCACCCCGTTGGCCTCGAGCACCTCGGCGAGCTCTTTGCGGGTGAGGCGGTTGCCGCCCGCGAGGGCGCTCCGCGCGGCGGCCTCGGCGCGGTCGAGCTGCGCGTCGTCGATCTCCTCGGCGCGACGCACCGTCGCCATCTGACGGTGCTGGCGGTCGGCCGTCAGCGAGAGCACCCAGGCGAGGTCGCGCGCGGGGATGATGTGGATCGTGCCGCGCATCGTCCACGAGCGGACGATCTCGCCGCGGTCGAACGCGGCGTCGACGGTGCTGAGCGCCGGTGCTCCGCGCGTGCGGGAGGCCAGCGCCCA
Source organism: Microbacterium sp. BWT-B31 (assembly GCF_041379855.1). Lineage (NCBI taxonomy): Bacteria > Bacillati > Actinomycetota > Actinomycetes > Micrococcales > Microbacteriaceae > Microbacterium > Microbacterium sp. BWT-B31. Next base: position 526,620 of record NZ_JBFECU010000001.1, on the reverse strand, counting down.
TCGGCCGCCCCAGAACTCCTGCCCCTGGGTCGCGAGCATGTGCGCCGCGGCATCGGCCACCGTCGGCGCGGGCGCCGACAGCCGATGGGACCGCAGTCGCTCAGCGCGCACGCGCGCGGCCGCGGCGCCCAGAACGCGTGCGGGGGACGAGGCATCCATCCGCCCATCATGGCGCGGGGTGCCGACATCCGGGCCGCGCAGGGCGGAGCCGGCCGTCAGTGCGCGGCGTCGTACGCGGCGCGCGAGGCCTCGATGCGGGGCTGGTTCGCGATCGCCCATTCGCCGAGCGACGCCGCGATGCCGATCAGGGTGGCGCCGAGCTCGGTGAGCGCGTACTCGACCCGCGGCGGCACCTCGGCGTGCACCGTGCGGGTGATGAGCCCGTCGCGCTCGAGCTGGCGCAGGGTCAGGGTCAGCATGCGCTGCGAGATGCCCGGGATGTGCCGCTGCAGCTCGGTGAACCGAAGGATGCCGTCGCGCAGGGTGACGATCACCAGGAGCGACCATTTGTCGCCGACGCGATCGAGCACGTCGCGGATCGCGCGGCCTTCGTCGAGGGTGCCGCTCGCGCGCAGGCACGTCGTCTCGTAGGCGGTCAGGGGCGTGCTGTCGCCGGGGGCGGTCATGAGATGTCACCTGCTTACATCGATGTGCCTTTTGCATGCGTCCGCATATGAACGCATCATTGGTCAGTTACTGATCGTAACAGACCCCACGATTTTGCTTTAGGAGCACCAATGGTCATCGCCCTCTGGATCGTCAACACGATCCTCGCGCTCATGTTCATCGCCGCCGGCCTCATGAAGACCCTCCGCCCAAAGCCCGCGCTGGCCGCCGCCGGCATGACCTACGTCGAGGACTTCACGAGCCCCTTCATCAAGACCATCGGCGCGCTCGAGGTCGTCGCGGCGTTCGGCCTCATCCTGCCCCTGGTGACCGGCATCGCGGCGATCCTCGCGCCGCTGGCCGCCACCGGGCTCGCGATCATCATGATCGGCGCGACCGTCGTGCACGCGCGCCGCAAGGAGCCGGTCGCGATCGCCGCGGCGCTCACGATCCTCTCGATCGCGAGCGCGGTGCTCGGCTTCCTCGTCGTGCTCGGCTGAGACGGTTCGGGTCGACAGACCTGAGGGGCGGATGCTGCGGCATCCGCCCTTCAGTCGTCGCAGGTGTACTCGGCGCGCGCGGGACGCCGTTAGGTTTGGTGTCTGGATCACCAGGAGAGGACCCGGACGTTGGATGTTGTCTTGCAGGCACTGAGCCACACGATGGTCACGATCGGCGGCCAGCCGATCAGCTGGATCGAGGCGTTCGGCTTCGCCACCGGGGCGCTGTGCGTGTGGGGAGTTGCGCGCGAGTACTCGTGGAATTGGCCCGTGGGCCTCCTGAACAACCTCGCGTTCCTCGTGTTGTTCGCCGGCTTCGGACTCTACGCCGACGCCGCGCTCCAGATCGCGTTCTTCGCGCTCGGCGTCTACGGATGGGTGAAGTGGACTCGTCGCGGTCGCGGTCGCGTTCTGGGCGCGAGCGCCGTCCCGATCCGGCGGACCGGAAGGCGGGCCGCCATTTGCGGCGTAGCGATCGCGATCTCCGCAACAGTGGTGATCGGCCTCGCCCTCGACACATGGACGGACTCCGTGGTGCCCTGGCCCGACGCCTTCATCCTGGCGTTCTCGCTGCTGGCAACCTGGGGCCAGGCTCGCAAGGTCATCGAGCAGTGGTGGGTGTGGATCGCCGTCGACGTCGTCTCGATCCCTCTGTACATCTCCAAAGGCTTGTGGCTGACCGCAACCCTGTACACCGGGTTTCTGCTGCTGTGCTTCTACGGGCTGCGCCGATGGTTGCGGGAAGAGCGCGCGCAGGACGCGACCGCCCTTGAACCCGACGCTACCCCGGTGCCTGCATGACCGATCGGACTGGACACGGTCTCGTCATCGGCAAGTTCTATCCCCCGCATGAGGGCCACCTGGCCCTCATCCGCTTCGCCGCGGCCAGGGTGGAGCGGGTCAGCGTCATCCTGATGGCCTCGGTGTTCGAGTCCATCCCCCTCGACTGGCGGGCGCGGTGGCTCCGCGCGGAGACGGCGGCGCTTCCGGGAGTCCGCGTACTCACGATTGCCTTCGATGCTCCGGTCGACTACGACTCCGAGACCGCATGGCATGCCAACGTCGCGGCGATGAAGGCGGCACTCGACGCCGACGGTGCCCCTCCTGTGACAGCGGTATTCAGCTCGGAGACCTACGGCCGCCAGCTCGCGGAGCACTTCGCTTCGACGCCGGTGCTCTTCGACCCGGATCGACGCGAGCATCGCGTGAGCGGGACGGCGATCCGCGAGAATCTCGTGCAGAACTGGCACTTGGTGGCTCCGAGCGCGCGCCTGGATCTCGCTGTCCGGGTGATCATCGTGGGCGCGGAATCGACAGGGACCACCACCCTCGCGCAGGCGTTGACGGAGCACTATCGCAGCCATGGCTTCCCCCGTATACAGAGCGTCGAGGAATACGGGCGCGAACTCACCTACCGCTTGCAGGGCGAGACGTCCCAGGCGCTCGGGCGCACCGCGGCGGTCGACGAGATCCCGTGGCGTCGCGAGCACTTCGCCGAGGCGGCCGACGCCCAGCATCACCGAGAACAGGGAGCCGCACTCGCTTGCCCGCTGGTGATCGTAGACACGGACGCATTCGCGACCGAGTTGTGGGAACGCCGCTATCTCGGATCCGGATCGGATGCCGCGGCGAGGGCCAACGCCGGTCGCGTCGAACGGCGGGACGTGTACCTCGTGACCGATCACGCCGACGTCCCCTTCGAGCAGGACGGGTGGCGCGACGGCGAGCACATCAGGGCCGAGATGACGGAGTGGTTCACCATCGAGCTCACCCGTCGCGATGCGTCCTGGGTGCTGCTGCGCGGCAGCCACGATGACCGTGAACGGTACGCCCGCGCCCTCATCGACGCGCTGTGGACGCGCAGATCCACGTTCGCGTCTCCCTCGTGGGCGGACCGGACGGAGGTGCGGTCCCTCGCGGAGGGTCGTCGTCTCAACGAGAGATCGTGCAGCGATGCTATGATGCGGTGATGCGCACCACCCTCGACATCGACGATGAGATCCTCGCGGCTGCGCGTGCGATCGCCCGGGCGGACGGCGTCTCGATCGGTGCGGCCCTGTCCCGACTCGCGCGGCAGGGCCTCACCGGGATCGGGCCGATCGATATCGCGTCCGGGTTCCCGACCTTCGCGGTGGAACGCACCAGTCCGCCGATCACGCTCGACCGGGTGAACGAGCACCGCGACTGATGCCGACGTACCTGCTCGACGTCAACGTGCTCATCGCCCTCGCGTGGCCCACGCACGTCCATCATGCGCGGGCGCACGCCTGGCTCGACGGCGTCGACGAGTGGGCGACCACTCCGGTCACCGAGAGCGCGTTCGTACGGCTCTCGACCAACCGTGCAGTCGTGGGCGCAGCGGTTCCGGTCGCGGTCGCGGTGTCGATGCTCAGCGCGATCCGGGCCGCGCCAGGTCACCGGTTCCTGACCGACGGCGCGTCGTTCGCCGATCCGTCCATCGACCTGTCGCGTGTGGCGACCTCGGCGCAGATCACAGACGCGCATCTGGTCGGCCTCGCCGCCGGTGCGAGGTTCGTCCTCGCGACGATGGACGAGGCGCTCACCGAGATGCTCGCCCCGGCGGATCGTCGCCACGTGCTGCTTCTCCCCGGCTGAAGTCGGTCCCTGGGCCGGGACCAGCTGGGCGGCCTTGGCGACCGCACGGTCGTCGATGAGCGGACCGATCGCGACGCCGTCCTCGGTGCCGCGGCCGGTCTTGAGCCCCTGTACGCGCCCGGTGACCCGGCGCGCGAAGCGGTGCTCGGTCTCCTCGTCGTGCTCGGCTGAGCCCGCGCGGGCAGGATCCGAGACGCACAGAACACGCGGAGCGGACGCCCCGGTCCTTCCGCTGCGCCGCGCTCAGGCGAGCGTCGTGCGCGAGTCCGCCGCCGCGATGAGGTGCTCGTCGTGCGATGCGACGAGCACCGCGATGCCGTCGGCGGCAAGGTCGCGCAGCAGCGCGATGAGCTGATCGGCCGTCGCGCGGTCCAGGCTCGCGGTGGGCTCGTCGGCCATGATGACGGCCGGGCCGAGCAGGAGTGCACGGGCGAACGCCACGCGCTGCCGTTCGCCGCCCGAGAGCCGGTCGGGGTAGTGCGTCGCGCGCGAACCGATGCCGAGCCTGTGCAGGATGTCGCGCGCCGGACGCGCGAGCGCGCGCGTGCGCCGCTCCGGCACGGCGGGCAGCAGCACGTTCTCGAGCGCGGTGAGCCCGGGCACGAGGCTGCCGCGCTGATCGAGGTAGCCCACGTGCGTGCGGCGGCGGGTCGTCACGACGTCATCGGACAGGCCCGTGATCTCGAGCCCCTCCCACAGCACGCGACCGGCCGCCGGGGGCACGAGCCCCGCCGCGACGCGCAGAATCGATGTCTTCCCCGAGCCGCTGCGCCCCGCGAGGCAGTGGATCCGCCCTCGCTCGAGCGTGAGGTCGTAGTCCTCGACGATCCGCAGCGGCTCGCCGCCGGGTCGCTCGTACTGGATCGTGACGCCGCGCAACTCGATCGCGGCGCCGCCGAGGTCGGCGGTGGCGGCGGCATCCGTGTCGGAAGCGGTGTCGATGGTCACTGGGCGCCCTTTCTGCGGGTCGAGAACACGAAGAGAGAGGTCACGATCGCGGCGAGGCCGGCGGCGACCGTGAGCGCGACCGGCGAGCCCAGCTCGAGCGCCTGCGCGCCGATCCAGGCCGCCGAGGCCGCGACGACGGTCGCCGGCACCGCGACGACGAGGCCCTCGACCCGTTGTGCGCGCGCGAGTTGCCCGCTCGTCCAGCCGCAGGCGCGCAGCGTCGCCCACTGGTCGGTGCGGCTCGCCAGATCGATGCGCCGCGTCAAGAGCGCGAGCAGGACGCCGGCGGCGATGCCCGCCGCGCCGAGCAGCACCTGCGGGACGAAGAGCCGCCCCAGGGTGAGAAATGCGAGCCCCGACTGGCCCGCCTCGCCCTGGGCGGTCAGGACGACCGACACGAAGGCGGCGCCCGTGATCCCGACGATCGCGATCGCGAGGAGGTGCACAACGGCCGAGAGCGGGTGCGCCACCGCCTGCCGCGCACCGAACGCGGCGACCGTGCGCGCGCCGAACCGGCGGGATGCCGCGAGCCGGGGCATCCGGCTACGTCGTGACTGCGACGCCGCGACCACGGCGCCGACCGAGAAGACCAGCACCGCACCGCCCGCCGCCAGCCCTGCGAAAGCCGCGATGCCTGTACCCCGCGAGATCGCCCAGGCGGCGGCCGCGACCAGAGCGACGATCACCAGTCCGGGCACCTCTTCGAGAGCGAACCACTGGGCGATGCGCGATCGCGTGAATCCGAGCTCCCCCATGACGGCGGCCTGCGAGCGGCGGGCAGGCACTCCGGCGATCTGCACCGCCCCGAGCAGCAGGACGGCCGCCGCGAGCGCGATGCCGAAGATCGCGAACGTCGCCGTCGACACCGACAGCTCCACGCGGGCGGCGGCGCCGAGCTCCGACCACCGCTGCGTCACCGCACCGAGGTCGCCGACCGTCTGCGCACCGTCGGGGTCGGACGTGCCGAACGCGTACCCGCCGACCTGCACGTCGGCGTCGGTGGGCGACGAGCCCGCGACGATGGACGCGTCGAGTCCGAGCCCCTGGATGGCCTGGGCGACCTGGATCACCTTCTCCTGCGCCGCCGGCGTGTACCCCTCAATGCCGCCGACACGCACCCGGATCGCCGAGATCGGACGCTCCGCACCCCAGATGGCGGCGGATTCGAACGAGCCGATCGCAACCGTGCGCGGCGACACAAGGCCGAGGCCCGACAGGCTCGACCCCATCGTCTTGCCCGCATTCGGGCCGTCAGCGATCGTCGTCCCGACCGGCGCGTAGGCGCCGAGCGGGACGAAGTCCGCGGCATCCGTGTCGATGCCCAGCGCGTCCGGGTCGAACGAGCCGACCGGCACGGCCATGATCGAGCGGCTGTCGGTGTTGTCTCGTCGCCAGAGGTCGGTGAGGCCGGTGTAAGCGGACTCCGTGCCGACCTTCTGCGGGCTCGCCGCCAGCAGCGTACCTGCGGGGGCATCCCAATCGAGCGAGGCGATCGAGCGCTCCGGCGCGACGAACCCGCGCTCGTCGAGGGTGAGTCCCGCGGTGGCGTCGAACGCGCCGGCGGTCGGCGCGAGGAGCCGGCTGATCTCGAGGGAGGTCCAGTTCGGCACGGCGTCGGTGATGCTCAGGTCCGCGCCCGGCCACGCGACACCCGGCGCGCGCGCCGCGAACGGGTTGAGCAGGTCCGAGACGTCCGCGACGGCGCTGCCGATCGGCGTGCCCACCGCCTCCGCAGGCAGCGCGTACCCGCTCGTGGCGGCCGCCTCCTCGCGCGCGTCTGCAGACAGTGGCGGCGCGTCGCCGAGGGCCGCCACGTCGATCTTGACCGACAGCTGAGCGGCGGCAGCCGTCGTCGCCAGAAGCGGGACGGCGCGATCCGGGATGCGCGCGCTCACGGTCTCGTTCGCGGCGGTCCACGCGTCGAAGTCGTCGCCGTTCGCCGCGTACAGAGCACGCAGGTCGGCGAGCTGCTCGTGCGACCAGTGCGGAACTCCCGCGGCGCGCGCCTCGGCGGCCGCGCGCACGAGGCGACGGGCGAACTCGTCCGACGACGGCTGCTTCTGTGCCCACGCGTCGACGTCGGCGGACTCGAGCTCGCCGCTCGGGTGCACGGCGATGAGCGGGTCGAGGAAGGAACCCTCCTCGCCGAGCAGCGCCTTCTCGGCGACCGGGTCGACCAGGGTGATACGCGTCATCGCCTGCGGGGCGGCCGGCAGGTCGAACAGGAGCGGCATTCCCTCGTCGCCCATGATTCCCGAGATGCCGCTGCCGTAGAGCACGGTCGCGTCGGCTCGCCACACGTGGCACGTCATGGTCGCGAGGCTCGGATAGAGCGCCGGGTCGGCGAGGTAGTCGCCGTTGCGCCCCGGGTACGACGTCGCACCGGGAGTGCACTCGCCGTCCGTCGCGCGGTGCGGGGCGTCGTCGATCACGACGGTCATCTCGCCCTGGGCGACGGCGCGATCGCCGAGCCCGTCGTTCGTCATGTAGGTGGCGGTGATCCGGTAGGCCTGCGGCACCTCGGCGGCCCGGGGGATGAACCCCCGCGGCATCGCGATGGTCGGAGTGCTGTACCGCAGGCCCGGCACGACGACCTCGCCCACCGGTGCCGCGACCTCCACGCCGGTCACTGCGCGCACCTCGGCGAGGTCGTCGAGCGAGAGGCCCTCGGACGACCTCGCGAGGGTGTTCGGCGGCAGCATCCCGTCGACCGCCCCGACGCCGCCATCGGCGGTGACGACGATGTCGTACAGCCCTCGCCAGTTGTCGTCGAGGGTCGACTGGAGCGCCGCCGCGGCGGCGGACTGCACTCCGGATGCCGCCAGCGCGGTCACGGCGAGAAGACCCAGCGCACCGACGCGCAGCGGCTGGCGCCAGAGCCGAGCGAACGGGCCAGGCAGGCCGCGGCCCACCGATCCGCGGGTCACGACGCGGCCCGTTCGCACGCGAGCGCCTGCTCGGCGGAGGTGAGGTCGCGATCGCGCACGGCGACGACGACGGATGCCGCCTCCCCCGCGCACGCGAGCATGATCGGCATCCCTCCGCTGCCCGACAGGCGACCGAACGAGGCATCGGTCACCGCGACCTGGGGCGCGGGGTTCCCGCTCTCGTCGTCCACCACAAGCGCGGCGGCGACGAACCCCTCGGCGATCTGGACGAGCCGGTCGGGCGTGGCAGCGACGAGCATCGCCTGATCGCGCTCGAGCGCCGACCAGGCCGACGCGCACACGCGCACCTCGTCGGCCGACGCGTCGCCGACGCCCGTGCGATAGCGCAGGGTGAAGTACGCGTCGCGCCCGGTCCCGTCATCCTCGACGCAGCGCAGCACGTGCTCGGCGGTGAGCGCCGCCTGCTGCGCCGGGGTCGCGGGCGCAGCCGAGAGGGCGACCGCGGCGGCGACTGATCCGCTCGCGACCGCGAGCACCGACAGCGCGGCGATCCCGGCGCGTGCGCCCATCCGTCGCCGGCGCGAGAGTTCGTCGATGCGCTCGTCGAGCTGCTCGCCGACAACGGCCAGCGCGGCGTCGAGGTAGATGCCCTCCTTGGGGCGCTCAGGCGCGCCGGGGCGTCGCATCCGCTCGCTCATGCCTCACCCCTCACAGCGAGGCGCACCGCTGCGCGGGCGCGCTCGAGCCGCTTCGCGATCGCCGACACCGATAGGCCGAGGTGTTCGGCCGCCTCCGCATACGAATAGCCCTCGACCAGGCACAGGTGGACGATGCGCTGATCCATGCCGCCGAGCCGCTCGACCGCCTGGCGCACCCAGCTCAGCTCCTCGATCCGCTCCTGTCGCGTGCGATCGCCGGGCAGCAGCGACTCGTCGAGCTCGAAGGCGTCGCGGCGCGCACGCAGCGCGTTGCGCGACAGATTGCGGCACGTCACGAGCAGCCACGGCAGCATCGAGGCGTCCACCAGCCGGATGTCCCGCAGCCGCCGCCACGCGACCACGAAGACCTCCTGTGTGATGTCTTCGGCTTCGCGGTCGTCGCGCATCACGGCCCACGCGTACAGGTACACGGCCTTGCCGTGGCGCGCGTACAGCGCACTGAATGCGCCGCGGTCGCCGCGCTGCGCGAGCCGGATGAGCTCGCGGTCGGAGTCGGTGTCGTACATGTGCCCTCTGCGTCGGGGGAAGTGCCGTCACTCATGAAGTGTCGGCACGGGCGCATTCATGACATCACGTTTTCGCGATCGCAGAATCCACCGCCCCCGGCGGGCACTCGCCCTCCGAGCTATGTCGAATCAGAACGGGTTCGGCGTCAGCGTGTACTTGGTCTGCAGGTACTCGTGGATGCCCTCGGCGCCGCCCTCGCGACCCAGGCCCGACATCTTCCAGCCGCCGAACGGCGCGGCGGCGTTGGAGACGACACCCATGTTCAGGCCCATCATGCCCGTCTCGAGGCGCTCGATCATGCGCTGGCCGCGCGCGAGGTTCTCGGTGAACACGTACGACACGAGGCCGTATTCGGTGTCGTTGGCCAGGCGCACCGCTTCGTCCTCGGTGTCGAACGGGACGATCGCGAGCACCGGGCCGAAGATCTCCTCGCGGAGGATGTCGCTGCCGGCCTGGACGCCGGTGACCACGGTGGGCTCGTAGAACGTGCCGGGGCCATCGATCGCCGACCCGCCCGTGGCGACCGAGGCGCCCCGGGCGACGGCATCCTGAACCAGCTGGGCGGCCTTGGCGACCGCACGGTCGTCGATGAGCGGACCGATCGCGACGCCGTCCTCGGTGCCGCGGCCGATCTTGAGCCCCTGTACGCGCTCGGTGACCCGGCGCGCGAACTCGTCGGCCACACGGCGGTGCACGATGAACCGGTTCGCGGCCGTGCAGGCCTGGCCGATGTTGCGGAACTTCGCCGCCATCGCCCCGTCGACCGCCTTGTCGAGGTCGGCGTCGTCGAACACGACGAACGGCGCGTTGCCGCCGAGTTCCATCGAGGTGCGAAGCACCCCCTGCGCGGCCTGCTTCATGAGGGTCTGACCGACCGGGGTCGAGCCCGTGAACGAGAGCTTGCGCAGGCGCGGGTCGGCGATGATCTCTTCAGACACGGGGCCGGTCTTCGTCGTCGTGACGACGTTCACCACGCCCGCCGGGAGCCCCGCGTCTTCGAGCAGCTTCACGAACAACAGCGTCGTGAGCGGCGTGAGCGCCGCGGGCTTGATGACCACCGTGCAGCCGGCGGCGAGCGCGGGCGCGATCTTGCGAGTGGCCATCGCGAGCGGAAAGTTCCACGGAGTGATCAGGTAGCACGGCCCGACCGGATGCTGCGACACGATCATGCGACCCGTGCCCTCGGGGTTCGCGCCGTACCGACCCTGGATGCGCGGGGCCTCCTCGCTGAACCAGCGCACGAACTCGCCGCCGTACGCGACCTCGCCGCGCGCCTCGGCCAGCGGCTTGCCCATCTCGATCGTCATGAGCAGCGCGAAGTCCTCCTTGCGCTCCTGCAGCAGATCGAACGCACGGCGCAGCAGCTCGCCGCGCTCGCGGGCGGGGGTTGCCGCCCAGCCGGGGAACGCCGCGACGGCGGCATCCATCGCCGCCCTGCCATCGGCCACCGACGCATCGGCGATCGACTTCACGACCTGACCGGTGGCGGGGTCGGACACCGTCAGCGTCGCGCCACCCTCGGCGGGGCGCCATTCGCCCCCGATGAACAGGCCGTCGGGCACGCTCGCCAGCAGGTCGGTCTCGCGGTACTCACTCACAGGGGGACTCCCTCGTCGGTGTGTCGGTACAGAAGTTCAGTGCAGCTAGATCGTATACGATTCCGTCGCACTGTCACCCCCATCTTGCGCCCGTCCCGCGCGCGGCGCGCTCGCCCTCAGGGCGAAGGTGGCCGGCGAGTTCGACAGCCCGTATAAGCAGCGCGATCTCCGCGCACGCCCGCACGGTTCAGCGCGCTGGGACAGATCGCGTGCGCGGTGAGACAAGGCCACGCCCCCGGGCCTGGACCACAATGATCGAGACGATGGAGGAGACCGCAATGACGCATGCCCACGAGCACGCCCACGCCGCGTTCGGCGTCGGGCTGAGCCCGCTCACGACGGTCGCGAGCCCCGAGCCGCAGCACCCGCTCGACCCGCTCACCGCGGCCGAGATCGAGGCGGCGCGCGAGATCCTCGTGCGTGAAGGCCTGCTCGGCGACACCGTCCGGGTGCCGATGCTGCTTGCCGACGAGCCCACGAAGGACGAGCTGGCCGCGTGGACGCCGGGCGAGGCGTTCGACCGGCGCGTCGATGCGACGCTGATGGATGCCGCGACCGGCGCGGTCACCGAGGTCATCGTGTCGGTCGCCCGTGACACGGTCGTGTCGACGCGGGAGCTCGACCCGACGCAGGCGCCGTACGGCCAGCCGCAGTACCTGTTCGAGGAATACGACCGCGCCGCCGAGATCGTGAAGGCCTCCCCCGAATGGCGCGCCGCGATGACCCGCCGCGGACTCGCGGACCGCATCGACCTCGCGTTCTGCTCCCCGCTCGCGCCCGGCTTCGTCGGCCGCGCGAACGAAGTCGGGCGCCGCGTCATCCGCTCGCTCACGTTCCTGCGCGACAGCGAGGACGACATCCCGTGGGCGCATCCCGTCGAAGGCCTCATCGTTCACGTCGACCTCGTGACCAACGAGGTCATCGGCATCGAGGACGAGGGCGACGTGCCGGTCCCGACCGGCAGCGGAAAGTACACGCCGGATGCCGTCGGCCCCGCCCGCACGAGCCTGAAGCCCATCGAGATCACCCAGCCCGAGGGCCCGAGCTTCCGCGTCGCCGGGTCTCTGGTGGAGTGGGAGAACTGGTCCATGCGCGTGGACTTCAACGCGCGCGAGGGACTCGTGCTGCACGACGTGCGCTTCGACGACCGCCCCGTGCTCACGCGCGCGAGCGTTCCCGAGATGGTCGTGCCCTACGGCGACACCTCCAACACGCGCTTCTGGATCAGCTACTTCGACGCAGGCGAGTACCTGCTCGGCAAGAACGGCAACCACCTCGAACTCGGCTGCGACTGCCTCGGCGTGATCCGCTACTTCGACGGCCACGTCGCCGACGACCACGGCCACGCGGTGAGGATCCCGAACGTGGTGTGCATGCACGAAGAGGACTACGGCATCCTGTGGAAGCACACCGAGCCCGGCCTGGTCGGCTCCAACGTGCGCCGCTCCCGCCGCCTGGTCGTGTCGTACTTCTCGACCATCGGCAACTACGACTACGGATTCTTCTGGTACTTCTACCTCGACGGCTCGATCCAGGTCGAGGCGAAGGCCACGGGCATCGTGTTCGTCGGGGCGGGGCATCCGGGCTCGGTGAACCCGCACGCCCCCGAGATCGCACCCGGCGTGTTCGCCCCCGTGCACCAGCACCTGTTCTCAGCGCGCCTGGACGTCGCGATCGACGGCGAGGACAACCAGCTCGTCGAGATCGACGCCGCACGCATCCCGATGGGCGAGCAGAACCCCTTCGGCAACGCGTTCACCTGGACCGAGACGCCCCTGCGCACCGAGTCCGAGGCCCAGCGCGAGGCCGACGCCTCGGTCTCCCGCGTGTGGGAGGTGCGCTCGGCGTCGAAGACCAACTACATCGGAAAGCCCACCGCGTACCACCTGATCCCCCAGCAGACCGCTCTGCTCATGGCCGACCCGGCCTCGTCGGTCACCGCGCGCGCCGCGTTCGCCACCAAGCACCTGTGGGGCACCGCCTACGACCACGACGAGCGCTGGCCCGCCGGCCGATACCCCAACGCGCACCAGGGCGGCGCGGGCCTTCCCGCGTACACCGCCGACGACCGCTCGATCGACGGCGAAGACCTGGTGCTGTGGCACACCTTCGGCCTCACGCACATCCCCCGCCCCGAGGACTGGCCCATCATGCCCGTCGACTACGCCGGATTCTGGTTCAAGCCCTACGGGTTCCTCGACGTCAACCCCGCGATGGACGTCCCCGAGTCCAGCCAGGCGCACCGCGACTCCGCAGCCCCCGCCGGGGGCAGCTGCGGCATGGGTGCTGACTGCACCTGCGAGCACCCGCCCGCGTGACCGGTGGTCCGTGCCGCTGGACGCGGCACGGACCACCGTGAGGCTCCTATGGGATGCTGGTAACTCCTTCAATGATCGAGGTGAGCTCCGTGCACAGCGTCGTGAATCCCGACACGGTCATCACGCGGATCGCGCGAAACATCAGCGACTTCCGCGCTGCCGTGAACGACTCTTTCGTCCCGTTGCAGGTGACAAGCGCCCATCCGGATCGCTTCCAGGCCAGGATCCGAGGGGCCGGCATCGACGGCGTCCATGTGTCCGACATCCGCGCCACCGACCACATCGTCGAGCGCACACCCGAACTGATCGCACGCGGCGATCCGGCGCACTTCAAAGTCAGCCTCATGCTGGCAGGCACCGGGCTGCTGGTGCAGGACGGTCGCGAGGCCGTGCTCAATCCCGGCGATCTGGCGGTGTACGACACCAGCCGGCCGTACTCGCTCGCCTTCGACCAGGACTTCCGCTCGATGGTCGTGATGTTCCCGCGCCACCTGCTCACTCTGCCGCCCGATCTGGTCGGCGACCTCACCGCCGTCGGCATCTCAGGTTCCGAAGGCCTTGGCGGCATCGTCACGCCGTACCTGACTCAGCTCGCCGGCAACCTCGACCTGCTCACCGGCTCCACCGGCGCCCGCCTCGCGCACAGCGCGCTCGACCTCGTGGCCACGGTCTTCGCCCGGGAACTCGATCTGGACGGCGTGTCGGCCAACCCGCATCGCGCCGTGATGCAGCGCATCCGCAGCTATATCGACCGCAACCTCGCCTCGACCGACCTGGATCCCACGTCGATCGCCGCCGCCCACTTCATCTCGACGCGCCACCTGCACGGGCTGTTCCAGGAGCAGGGCACCACCGTGTCCACGTGGATCCGCACCCGCCGGCTCGAGCAATGCCGCCGAGACCTCATCGACCCGGCGCTCGCCGACCGGCCGGTCGCCGCCATCGCCGCGAGGTGGGGCTTCGTGGACGCCGCCCATTTCAGTCGCACGTTCAAGTCGACCTACGGCAGTTCGCCGAGCGAGTTCCGCGCCGGCCACTGATCGTCCGCCGCCCGGTGAACACCGGAGTGCTCCTGGGGCTCACCGGCCGCGCTGCCGCGCGGGCGGGCGCAGCTGCCTGCTGACCTCGGTCTTCCCCCACCCCCACACAGCCGGGGTGAGGCCGCGCGCGGCCTGAGGACGCCCCGGGCCGTGCCCTCCTGGACAACACCCATGCTCCCGCGGCACACCGTGGCCCTCACACGGCCCCTAGCGTCAGATCCACTCCCGCGAACCGCACCCGCGGGTCGGCGTCGCATCGCGCGACGCAGCGTCCTTACCCGACCGGAGAGGCAGACAAGGATGAACAAGAAGCTCTACGCATCGGCAGCCATGGCGGCTGCCGCAGCGCTCGCATTGGCCGGCTGCGCGAACGACGCGGGCGCAGAGGGGTCGCCGATCGTGGTCGGCTCCGTCAACACGATCAGCGGCGCGGCGACATTCCCCGAGGCATCCCGTGCCGCCCAGGCCGTGTTCGACAAGTTCAACGCCGACGGCGGCCTCGACGGGCGCAAGATCGAGTACAAGGTGCTCGACGACAAGGGCGACCCGGCGGCAGCCACTGCCTCCGCCCGCGAACTCGTCGGCAGCGACGAGGCTGTGGCCATGGTCGGCTCGGCAAGCCTCATCGAGTGCGAGCTGAACGCGGACTACTACGCGCAGGAGGGCATCCTCTCGATCCCGGGCATCGGCGTGGACACCGGATGCTTCAACAGCCCGAACATCTCCCCCGCCAACGTCGGCCCCTACAGCGACCTCACCCTCACGCTGATGTACGGCTCAGAGGTGCTCGACATCGACGACATCTGCATCCTGCTCGAGATCGCCGGTTCGACGCGGGCCACCTATCAGGCCGGGATCGACCGCTGGAGCAAGATCACGGGCAAGGAGCCGCTGTACCTGGACGACACGGTGCCCTTCGGCACCAGCGACTACACCCCATACATCGTCAAGGCCCGGCAGGCGGGCTGCCAGGCGGTGGCGGTCAACGGCACCGAGCCCGACGCGATCGGCCAGGTGAAGGCGGCCAACGCCCAAGGCTGGGACGACGTCACGTGGCTGTTCCTGACGAGCGTCTACAGCGAGAACTTCGCCGACGCCGTCGACAACGCAGGAGCCGGCATCTACGTGCCCGCGGAGTTCTACCCGTTCACCGAGGAGAACGACATCAACGCGGACTGGCGCGCGCTCATGGAGGACAACGACATCCCGCTGACGGCGTTCAGCCAGGGCGGATACCTCGCGGCGAAGTACTTCATCGAGGCGATCAGTTCGATCGACGGCGACGTCACCCGCGAATCCGTCGCCGCGGCGATCAAAGCGATGGATCCCATCGAGAACCCGATGGTCGGCGAGCCGTTCGAGTTCGGCGTCGTCCCCACGTCCGGCTGGCCGATCGTGCTGAACAGCGGCACCAACACGTGGGAGCGCGCCGAGGACGACTGGCTGCCGATTCCCGCCCAGTGACCCAGAAGCGGCGGCCGGGTGGACCAGGACCACACCCGGCCGCCGCTCGGACCCCACGGAGCATCTGCCGCGAGGCAACACGGATCGATATCGGAGGATCGAAAATGATCGAAGGCGCCCTCTCCGGGCTCGCCGCCGGCGGCCTGTACGCCGTCCTCGGCGTCTGTCTCGCCCTGATGGCGCGACTGGTCCGGGTCGTCAACTTCGCGCAGGCGGCGACCGGCATGTTCGGCGCGTTCTGCGCCGTGTGGCTCGTCACGCAAGCGGGCCTGCCGATCTGGCTGGCCGCGCTGATCGGCATCCTCGTCGCCGGACTGCTCTCCGCCGCGATCGGCTGGATCGCCGCGACCTGGCTCTCAGAAGCCTCCGTCACCACCCGATCGGCGATGACAGTCGGGCCGCTGCTGCTGCTCGTCGCGCTGTCTTTCATCCTGTTCGGCAACAAGCCCCAGCCGTTCACGCCCATCATCGCGGGGCCTGCGTTCTCGTTCGGCGGGGTCGTGATCAGCCAGGTCGCGCTGTGGACCGTCGGAATGTCGCTTCTCGTGGCGGTCGGGGCGTACCTGGTGCTGACAAAGACGATGATCGGCACCCAGATGCGGGCGCTTTCGGAACGGCCCACCACGGCCGAGCTCCTCGGCATCCGCTCTCGTCCGCTGTCGATCTCGGTGTGGTTCGCCACCGGGGTGGTGAGCGCCATCGTCATCGTCATCGTCGCGCCGTCGCAGTCCAACGACGCGACAAGCCTGTCGATGCTGATCGTTCCCGCCGCAGCGGCGGCGCTGCTCGGCGGCTTCCGCCGACTCGACCTCGCGGTGGTCGGCGGGCTCGTGCTCGGGATGCTCTCGGGGCTGGTCGCGCAGATCCAAGAGGTCGTGTACGTGCGCAACTTCATCCCGTTCTTGTTCATTGTCGTGCTGCTGCTGTGGACACAGCGCAAGGAGGTGTGGGATGCGGCTCGCTGACCGCCCCTGGGTCCGCGTGACCTGGCCGTTCGCCGTCGCCGTCGTCGGGGTCGCGGTCGGCTACGCGTTGAGTCGGGGCCTTTCGGGCTACTTCGTGTTTCTCGCCGTGTCGGCCGTGACCGCGACCATCGCGATCCTGGGCCTGGGCATCGTCACCGGCTCGGCCGGCATGATCGCCCTCTGCCAGCTGACGTTCGCCGCGATCGGCGCATGGATCGTCGCCGGCCTCAGCTACATCGACGCCCCGGGCGGCTTCACCGTGTGGCTCGTCGCCGGGGGCCTCGGCGCGGGCCTCGCGGGAATCCTCGTGGGACTGCCCGCCCTGCGCCTGCGAGGCGTCAACCTGGCGGTGGTGACGCTCGGGTTCGCGGCTGCGGCGGGAGTCACGCTCTTGCAGATTCAGTTCCCCGGCTCCGCCGAGGGCATCGCTGTGCAGCGGCCTCGGCTGTTCTCCAGCGACCGTGACTTCTTCCTGTTCAGCGTGATCGTCCTGGCCCTGTGCGGGCTCGCCGTCTTCTTCCTCCAGCGCGGCCGCTGGGGATCGAGCTGGAAGTCCGTGGCGTTCTCGGAGCGGGGCACCGCCTCAGCCGGCCAGAGCGTGCCCAGAGCCAAGCTCACCGCGTTCGCCATCAGCGCGGCGCTGGGCGGGATCTCAGGCGGACTCATCGCCGGGCAGGTGCAGCTGCCGTTCGCATCGAGCTTCACACCGCTGCAGTCGCTGGCGCTGTACGTCCTCGCGATCATGTCCGGTGCGCACCTCATCGACATGGCGATCTTCGGCGGGATCACCTGGGTGCTCGTCCCCGAGCTGCTCAAACGCTGGGGCGTTCCCCAGGACTGGGCGTTCGTGGTGTTCGGCGCCTTGGGCGTCCAAGCCCTCACCAGCGGCACGAACCTCGGCCAAGGCATCCGCAACCTTGTCTACCGTCGGGCTGACCGGCGCCTGGCCGCAACAGACCCGGAGTCCGCGGAGGCCGGGGCCATGGCATCCGCGGACTCCGGCCCCCCGCCCGGCGAAGCGATCTCGACGGCGACCGTCGCGACGATCGACCCGGTGACGGACGCGAACGCGCCCACGCTCGTCGTGGACGGACTGACCGTGCGCTTCGGCGCTCTGACGGCGCTGGACGAGGTGTCGTTCGAGGTGGCGGCAGGCACGATCATGGGCCTGATCGGTCCGAACGGAGCAGGCAAGTCGACCTTCGTCGACGCGATCAGCGGATTCCTGCCCCGTCACGGCGGTCGCGTGCTGCTGGACGGCGTCGACCTGGCCGGACTCTCGCCGACGCGGCGCGCGCGGCTCGGACTGCGTCGCACGTATCAGCAGGACCGCGTGCCGCCCTCGCTCACCGTCGAGGCGTACGTGCGGTTCGTCGCCCGCAGGCGGATCGAACGCGCCGAGATCGAGCGCACACTGGCCTTCTTCGGTTGCCCTCCGGCGCGGATGCGGCTGTCGGGGATCGACGTGGGCACGCGGCGGCTCGTGGAAGTCGCCGCGAACGTGCTCGCCAAACCACGCCTGCTGATCCTCGACGAGCCCGCGGCCGGGCTGTCGCACGACGAGCACTTGGCGCTCGCGCTGCGACTGCGCGACCTGCCGGCGCGCTTCGGCATCTCGCTGGTGATCATCGAGCACGACCTCGATCTCGTGCGCTCGGTGTGCCCCCGGCTCACGGTGCTCGACTTCGGCAAGGTGCTGGCGTCCGGGCCGCAGTCTGAGGTGCTGCAAGACCCCGCGGTGATCAAGGCATACATGGGCGAGACGGAGCTGCTGCAATGACCGAGGATCTGCTGGAACTGGACGACGTGACGGTGAGCCGGGGCGCCGGGCCGGTCATCTCGCACGTGTCGCTCAGCCTCGCACCGGGCGAGGTGCTGGCGCTGGTCGGGCCCAACGGAGCGGGGAAGACGAGTCTCATCGAATCGATCTCGGGGGTGATCCCGCACTCGGGCGGCAGCATCCGGCTCGGGGGCGAGCGGATCGACAAGCTCTCGCGTGTGGCGCGCGCCCGCCGCGGCATCGTCCACATCGAGCAGGGACGCGCAGTCTTCCCCTCCCTCACGGTACGAGAGAACCTGTCGCTGGCCGCGCGCAGCCCTGCCGAGATCGACGCTGCGCTCGCGCACTTCCCCGAGCTCGAGAAGCGGATCGACTCCCCCGCCGCCCTGCTGTCGGGCGGCGAGCAGCAGATGGTCGTGCTCGCCCGAGCCTTCGCCGCCAAGCCGCGGTTCCTGCTGATCGACGAGATGTCCCTCGGGCTGGCGCCGGTGGTGTTCACACGACTGTTCCCGGTCGTCGCCACCCTCGCCGAGGCGGGCGCGGGCGTGCTGCTCGTGGAGCAGTTCACCGGACTCGCGCTGCAGCTCGCGCGAGAGGCCATCGTCGTGGCCAGCGGCCATGTCACCTTCCAGGGAGACGCCGCCCGGCTGTCCGAGGAGCCGCAGCTGCTGCACGAGGCATACCTCGGCGGCTGAGCGGACGGCCCGCCTGCGCGCCCGGCGCGGTCACATCCCGGCGTGCTCGAATGCGAGCGTCGGCACGTCGACGACGTGCGCGCCGCCGTCGGCGACGAGGACGGCGCCGTTCACGTACGACGACTCGCCCGATCCGAGAAAGCGCACCACCGAGGCGATCTCGCTCGGCACGGCGGCGCGGCGCAGCGGGATGTCGGAGGTGACCGTCGCGTAGGCGTCCTCCCGCGAGGGAAAGCCGGCGTTCGCGGCGAACTCGTCCATCTCGGCGTCGGCCATCGGTGTCTGCACCCACCCCGGGCAGACCGCGTTCACCCGCACGCCGTACTTGCCGTAGTCGCGCGCAAGAGATCTCGTCAGTCCGATGAGCGCATGCTTGCCCACGGTGTATCCGGCAACCGATGACCCCGCGAACAGGCCCGCCAGCGACGAGATGACGACGATCTGGCCCTTCGACTCGACCAGGGCCGGGAGCGCTTCGCGGGACAGCACGAACGCGGTGTTCAGGTTGGCGTGCAGCGCGCAGGCCCACGCGCGGTCGTCAGTGTCTCCGACTGCGGCGAAGCCATGCCCTCCGGCATTGTTGACCAGCACATCCAGGCGCCCGAAGCGCGCAAGCGCGGATGCGACCGCGTCCCGCGCACCGGCCACGTTCGCAACGTCGGCGACGATCGCGAGTGCGCCCACGCGCCGTGCGGCCTCGTCGAGAACGGACTTGCGCCG
Source organism: Microbacterium sp. BWT-B31 (assembly GCF_041379855.1). NCBI lineage: Bacteria > Bacillati > Actinomycetota > Actinomycetes > Micrococcales > Microbacteriaceae > Microbacterium > Microbacterium sp. BWT-B31. The sequence continues at coordinate 507,256 of NZ_JBFECU010000001.1, read as the reverse complement.
TCCGACGACGACCACGTGCGCGCCCTCGGCGGCGTACCGTTCGGCGATGGCGGCGCCGATTCCCGTGCCGCCGCCGCTGATCATCACGACTCTTCCAGCGACAGCCGCTCCTGCGTATTTCATCGTGCGTCCTTTCCGGCGAGGAGGCCCGGCCGAACCCGAGGTCCGCTGCGGGCGACGCACCGATCATGCCTCCGCATGCGAGGCAGCGGGGCATTCCCTGCGCTGATGCAACACGCACTCTCGCTCTGCGACAAGGACGCCGCCGGCCGCCCTCTGACAATCGAAGGAGGAGATTCCCCCCTCTCCCCCGCCCTCGGCCGCGCGCCGACCCCGTACGGCAAGGAGCCGCCGTGACCGGACCCGCCCCCAGACCGCGCTGCGCGGCGATGCGCCGGGCGGCGATGCACCGCACACCTCCGCACCGAACGTGTGACACCGCACCGCGCATCAGAGCCTGCCGATACGAACTCAAGGAGACCCACCGTGCCAGCCAATCCGTCCGACACCTCCACCTGGCTGCCGCTGAGGGACCTCGCGCCCGGCTTCGACGCGTGCAGGGCTGACCTGTCGCACGACCTGGACGGGCGCACCTTCACCCTCGTCGACGACCGCGGTACGCGCATCGGGCACACCTTCGGCGCCGGCACGGTCTCGTGGGACTACGTTCCGGGCGCGGGCGATCCCACACCGCCGTCTGCGAAGACCGACGACTGCGAGGTCTTCCTGGTCGATGACGACCTCTACTACGCCCAGTTCCACCACGCCCACGTCCCGAACGAGGCGGTCTCACTGTTCCTCGATCTGCGCAGCGGGTACGCGCTGGCCGTGCTCAGCGTGCTGGGTGAGAGGACCCGGGATCAGGTGGCCGTTCAGCACCTGTTCGGCGTCTCGCGCATCGAGGAGCTCGCGCGCAGCGGCCAGCCTCCCACCCCCACCAGCGAGCTGGTCGGCCGCCGGGCATTGTGGGTGTATTCGAGCGTTCACGCGTACGAGCATGTCTATCTGTCCCCGCACTGGTACACGTGGCAGTGCCTCGCCGGGCCCGAGCAGGGGCTGGCCGACACCGACGAGAACACCGTGTGGCGCATGCGGCCGGGCATCTACGTCTTCACGTGGCGCGAGAAGGTCATCCCGTGCGGATCGGTCACGATCGCCGACCATCGCGACCAGACGGCGCTGCGTTCGCACGGCGTGCTGTTCGGCGCGGACGAAGGCGGAGGCATCGCCGCCCACTTCACCTTCGGGGCGCACGGACGGCTGCTGTCGCAGACGGTCCACCCCGCCCACTACGACCCCTCGAACCCCCGGGAGCGATGAGCATGAGCGCCGATCTTGTCCTCGTCGGAGGTGTCGTGCGCACCGCCGACCGCCGCGCGCCGCACGCGGAGGCCATCGCATTCCGCGACGGACGCGTCGCAGCCGTCGGCTCGTCCGACGACGTGCTGGCCCAGTGCGACGAACGCACCGAGGTGCGCGAGCTCGGGGGCCGCGCGGTCTACCCCGGCTTCGTCGACGTGCACAACCATCACGCGATGGCAGGTCGCGCCGACCTGTACGAGCTGTCACTTCCGGCGGGTCTGTCGGTGGATGAGATCCTCGACCGCGTGCGTCGGCACGCCGCCACGCTGCCCGAGGATGCGTGGATCTCGGGCGGCGCCTACTCGAGCACCCTGATGCCCGAACTGTCGAACTCCGCCGCCCGAGCACGCCTCGACGAGGCGTCGGGCGGGCGCCCCACCGTCCTCATGGAGGACAGCCGCCACAACCGCTGGGCGAACTCGCGCGCGCTGGAGCTCGCCGGCATCGGCCCGGGCCGGATCGGCGAGGCCGGGGTGACTGTTGTCGACCCCGTCGACGGACAGCCCACGGGAATCCTGCTCGAAGCGGCGGGGATCCCGGTCGAGACCGCTCTGGCCCGCAGCGGCGGGCTGACGCCCGAGCAGCACCGGCAGGCCTCGCGTCGCGGGATCGAGCTGCTCAACGGCTACGGCGTGACCGCCTTCCAGGACGCGGCGGTCTCGTGCGAGATCCTGGCCGCGCTGAAGTCGCTCGACGACGCCGGCGAACTGGACGCCTGGGTCGTGACGAGCCTCATCGTCAACGACGACATCTTCGGCTTCGACCCCGTCGGCGAGCCGCTCGTCGCACTCGGCGAGCTGTACCGCACCGAGCACCACCGTCCGGATTTCGTGAAGATCTTCCTGGACGGCGTTCCGCCGGCCCGCACCGCGTCGTTCCTCGAGCCCTACCTGCCCGACGACGTGCACGGTGCCGAATTCTGCGGCAGCACCGCCATGACCGCCGTCGAGCTCGAGGCCTGGCTGCGCTGGATCGCCGCACGCGGCCTCGGCGCCAAGGTGCACTGCACCGGCGATGGCTCCGCGCGCCTGCTGCTGGACGTCGTCGAGCGCCTCCGCGTCGACGGCATCGCTGCGCCGGTGCAGCTCGCACACGGACAGTTCCTCTCCTCCGAAGACATCGGGCGGATGTCGCGCATCGACGTCTCCGCCGACATCTCACCGTTCCTCTGGTTCCCCGGTGAGATACCCGCGGCGCTGGCTCAGGTGCTCGGTCGAGACCGCGCCGAGCACTCGCAGCCGAACCGCGCGCTGCTGGACGCCGGCGCCCTGCTCGCGGGGGGATCGGACTGGCCGGTGAGCGAATCGCCGAACCCGTTGGAGGGCATCCAGGGCCTGGTCACCCGCTCCGATCCCCTGGGCCGTGCTCCGGGGACGCTGTGGCCCCAGCAGGCGATCAGCGCCCAGGAGGCGCTGGAGGTCTTCACGATCAACGCCGCCCGCGCGATGGGGCTCGGCGACGTGACAGGGTCGCTGACGGCGGGCAAGTCCGCCGACTTCGTGATCGTCGACCGCGACTTCGTCGCCGGTCCCCCCGCCGAGATCGTCGCCACGCAGGTGCTCGAGACCTGGGTGCGGGGGCGGCGGGTGCTGCCCGCAGCCTGAGGCCCGCTCGTGGAGTGCCGCGCCGCCTGCGCGACACTCCACGAGGGGCGGCGCCGGTGGGCGGTGTCACGCTGTGGCGACCTCACCGCACCCGAAGGTCTTCCAGCAGGAACCGGGCGCCGAGCTCGCCGATCAGCACCGCGGGTGCGTTGGTGTTGCCGGTCGTGACGCGGGGCATGATCGAGGCGTCGATCACTCGCAGTCCGTCGATCCCGTCGACGCGCAGCCGCGGGTCGACGACGGCTTCGGCATCGACTCCCATGCGGCACGTGCCGACTTGGTGATGGTAGGTCGCGACGGTGCGTCGCACGTAGGCGTCGAGCTCGTCGTCGTCGATCTCGGCACCGGGATACACCTCGACCGCGCCCCATTCCTCGACGAGCGCGGGGCGCCGGCCAATCGCGCGGCACTGCCGCACCGAGGCGACCAGCGAGCGCACATCGTCGGCGTCCGCCAGGGCGCCCAGGTCGATGAGCAGCGGGTCGTCCAGCCGCGCACCCGACAGCCGCAGGGTGCCGCGGCTCTTGGGCGTCACGATCCCGGCCATGAGCGAGAAGCCGTCGTCGCCGACGGGTTCGAGGTTCTCGCCGTACATCGGCACCGAGAAGTGGATCGGCTGCGTGTCGGGCACCTCCAGGTCGGGGAGCGAACGCCAGAACAGGTGGGTCTGAGTGATCGAGACACCGGGCGTGGGCTTTCCGACCGGCTTGCGCTCGGTGCGGAAGATCACCGGCGCCAGAAGGTGATCGTGCAGGTTCCGGCCGACGCCGGGGGCGTCGTGGACGACGGGGATGCCGAGCTCTGCGAGTTCGTCCGCCGGTCCGATGCCCGACCGCAGCAGCACCGCCGGCGAGTCCAGGGCTCCCGCCGACAGAACCACGATGTCGGCCCGCAGTTCGCGGTCCTCGCCGGCCTGCCGATACCGGACCCCCACCGCACGACCGTCCTCGACGATCACCGAGTGGACGTGGCATCCGGTGCGTATGTCGAGGTGTTCGCGGACCGGCTCGAGGTACTCCGTCCAGGTGCTCGCGCGGCGGCCGCGCACCACTGGAGCCTCGCTCGCGGACATCGTCGTGCGCATGGTGACCTGCTGCTGCGAGATGCCGTCGAGTCGCTCGCCGTTGTAGTCGGGATTGTGCGCGAGCCCTTCCTGGACCGCCGCACGGACGATCGAGGCGTGGATGGGCGAGAGCGGGTAGTCGACGGTGACCGGCAGCGGCCCGTCGATGCCCCGCAGCTCCGAGGCGCCGCCCGAGAAGCTCTCGATCGACCGGTACACCGGCAGGACGTCCTTCCAGGCCCAGCCCGTGTTGCCGAGCGAAGCCCAGTGGTCGAAGTCCTGCGGCGCACCGCGCACCCAGATCATCGCGTTGAGTGCGTGCGAACCGCCGAGCACCTTGCCGCGCGGCAGGTGCAGCCGTCGGCCGTCGGCGTGCTCCTGCGGCACCGTGTAGTAGTCCCAGTCGTCCTCGCTGTGCCACAGCTCGCCCATGCGCATCGGGTCGTGGATCGCCGGGTTCGCGTCCTCGCCGCCCGCTTCGAGCAGCGTCACCGCAACGCCCGCGTCGTGGAGCCGGCGCGCGACGACGGCACCGGCCGTCCCGGCGCCCACGACGATCGCGGCGGTCACCGCTCTGCCTTCGGCCCGCGGCCCGAGGCCTTGAGCGCGAACGGTGCGGTCTCATCGAAGACCGGGATGGATTGGGGCATCGGCGTCTCCTTCGGGTCGCGGCGAACACCGGCTCGGCCGGCGGCCCCACTCATTTTGGGCACCGGTCGGGCGAGCCTGTTGTCCGGGAGCGCTTCGCGCATGACCCGTGGCGAACAGTCAGCGCGCGGGCAGCATCGCCGCCTCGAAGAAGGCCGCCAGTTCGTCGGTCGCCTCGAGCGGCAGCACGGCCGCGACGTACTGATCGGGCCGCACCACGACCACGACCCCGTCGCGCGAGAGGCCGCGCTCGTCGAAGATGTCGGTCGTCGTCCACGCGTTCGGGGCGGCGGCGAAGACCTTCTCCCAGTCGGTGAGGCCGAGCGGGCCCGTCTTCGGGAGGAACACCTCGGGCACGCGCGCGATGTCGACGTCGTCGTAGCCCTGCTGGTAGACGACCTTCACGTCGAAGACGGCGTCGGCATCGGCCCCCTCAGGCGTGTGCCGCACGATCGGCGACGCGGGCGAAGCCAGGAAGGCGGCCCACTCCGAGAGAGCGGATGCCTCTCCTGCCACGGGCGCGTCGGCGAAGGCGTAGATCCGCCACCGTCCGTCGGCCTTCGCGTGGTGGCCGAGGTGCACGGCGTTGCCGTCGCACACGCGCACCACCTCGGCGCTCTTGAAGCGCTTGCCGAGGGGGAAGCCCGATGCCGCGGCCTGGTGCGCGGCATCCGTCACGATCATCGACGGCGCGTACTGCGTCATGAAGCCGGACGGAAACTCGGCAGTGCCGAGGTAGAAGGTCGCCAGTTCGGTCGGGTCGGTGATCTCTTCGGGCTTACGGGCCATGAGCGACGACCACTCGCGGTCGAAGTCGATGAGCTGCTGGGCGACCGGCTGCCGTTCGGCCGAGTAGGTCGTCAGCAGCGACGCGGGGCTGAGGCCGGTCAGGACGTGCCCGAGCTTCCAACCGAGGTTGAAGCCGTCCTGCATCGACACGTTCATGCCCTGTCCGGCCTTCGCGCTGTGCGTGTGGCACGCGTCGCCGGTGAGGAACACGTGCGGCTCACGGCCTTCGTCGCCGTCGTCGAAGCGGTCCGTGACGCGGTGCCCGACCTCGTACACGCTGTGCCACGCGACCTGCTTCACGTCGAGCGAGTACGGATGCAGGATCTCGTTGGCCTTGCGGATGATCTCGTCGATCGGCGTCTGCCGCACGCGGTGGTCGTCGTTCTCAGGCACCTCGCCGAGGTCGATGTACATGCGGCTGAGGTAGCCGCCCTCGCGCGGGATGTGCAGGATGTTGCCGGCCTCCGCGTTGATCGCGCATTTGGTGCGCCAGTCCGGGAAGTCGGTGTTGACCAGCACGTCCATGACACCCCATGCGTGCGCCGAGATGCCGCCCAGGTGCTTGCGGCCGATGGCCTCGCGCACACCGCTGCGCGCGCCGTCGCACCCCACGACGTACTTCGCACGGACGGTGCGCTCTGTGTCGGCGCGCTCGCCGGCGGTGTGGCGCACCCGCACCTCGACCGGGAACTCCCCCGCCTCGTGCACCGTGAGGCCGACGAACTCCACGCCGTAGTCAGGCGCGATGCGGCCGGGGCCGTTCAGTGCGGCCTCTGCGAAGTAGTCGAGCACGCGCGCCTGGTTCACGATGAGGTGCGGGAACTCGCTGATCTTGAGGGCGTAGTCCTCGGTGCGGGCTGTGCGAACGATGCTGCCCGGGTTCTCGGGGTCGGGACCCCAGAAGTTCATGTAGGCGATGTTGTACGCCTCGGACACGATGCGCTCTGCGAACCCGAACGCCTGGAACGTCTCGACGGACCGCGGCTGGATGCCGTCGGCCTGCCCCAGCACGAGCCGGCCGTCGCGGCGCTCGATCACGCGGGTCGTGACATCCGGAAACTGCGACAGCTGCGCCGCCAGCAGCATGCCCGCGGGGCCGGAGCCCACGACGAGCACGTCCATCTCATCGGGCAGGTCGGCCGGTCGGTCGATGCCGGTGCCGGCCGCGTTCTGCACGCGGGGCTCGCCCGACACATAGCCATGGTGGTGGAACTGCATCGTTGCTCCTCAGCGTCGAGGTCTTGCAATATGGCACGTCGTGTTCTATATTCGAACTCGTCGTTCTACTATTGAACAGATCGTAGATGAAGCGGATGCCCCGGCGCAACGCCTCGAGGAGGACCATGGCCGAAACACCCGCCCCCGCGTCGCAGACGCTGAGCCGCGGCATCCGGATCCTCGAGATCCTCGCCGACGCACGCGCACCGCTCACGATCGACGACATCGCCGGGCGCCTCGGGGTGCATCGCTCGGTGGCCTATCGGCTGCTTCGCACACTGGAGGACCACGGGCTCGTCGCACGCGACTGGTCCGGCCGCGTCGCCCTCGGTGCGCGGATGGCCGCACTGGCGGCCGGGGTCGCGCACGATCTGCAGGCCGAGGCGCTGCCCGAGCTGACGGCGGTCGCCAACGAGCTGGGCATGACCTGCTTCCTGGCCGTGCTCGACCGCGATGAGTGCATCACGCTCGCGAGCGTCGAGCCGCGGCACGCGATCGCGTCGGTCGCGCAGCGTCCGGGCGCACGGCACTCGATCCTCGTGGGAGCCCCGAGCAAGGCGATCCTGTCGCGACTGGCGCCTTCGGAGTGGCCGGCCGGGGTCTCGGACGCGCTGCGCGCCGACATCGCGGATGCCGCCGCCCGCGGCTTCGCGACGAGTCACGACGAGGTCATCCCCACGGTGCAGGCCGTGGCGGTGCCGCTGCCCCTGCGCGGGCATCGCCCCGCGGCCATCGCGGTCGTGCACGTGGCGGGCCCGGTCGACCCGTCGTCCATCGCCGAGCGCCTCTCGCGCTCGGCAGCCGCGATCACCGAGGCCCTCGGCGGCTGACCCCCCACCCTCACCCCCCAACCCCCCACCCCCCTCCGCCCCGGCCCCGCGCGCACAACGCAGGACCTGCCGCGCCGCGCGGCGAGCACGTCCGCATGATGACGGGCATGCCGCGGCCGGCCACGGCCGATCGTCCTGCGTTGTGCGCGGGGGGTGGGCCTATACTCGGAACGTCCGGCGCGGCGCTGATGCTCCGCCGGTGCTCGAAAAAAGAGCACGCAGCCGCCCGCGAGGCGCGCGAGACACATACGGCCTCATCCTCCGTTCCGTCTCGAAAGGCTTCGCCATGCCCACCGTCTCTGCGCACGTCGCCCTCACCCTCGCCCGCCACATCGACCACGTGTTCGGGGTGATGGGCAACGGCAACGCATACTTCCTCGACGCGCTCCAGCGCCAGACCGACGCGCAGTTCACCGCCGTGCGCCACGAGGCCGGCGGCGTCGTCGCCGCCGACGCCTACCACCGTGCGTCCGGGCGCCTCGCCGCCGCCACCGCCACCTACGGCGCCGGCTTCACCAACACCCTCACCGCGCTCGCCGAGGCCGTCCAGGCGCACGTGCCACTCGTGCTCGTGGTGGGCGACGAGCCGACATCCGGCCCCCGCCCGTGGGATGTCGACCAGATCGCGATGGCGTCGGCTGTCGGCGCGCGCACGTACACGGTCGGGCGAGCCGATGCCGCCGCCACGACGATCATCGCGATCGAGCACGCCCTCACCTACCGCGTGCCGACGGTGCTCGCCATCCCGTACGACGTCGCCCAGCGCGACGCCGGACCCGTGCCGGAGGCGCCCGAACCGCGGCTGCCGGCGGCGTTCGAGCCCGCCGGGTCGTTCGCGCAGGGGGCGATCGCGTCGCTCGCGTCCACCCTCGCGGACGCCCGGCGACCGTTCCTGCTGGCCGGCCGCGGAGCGTGGATCTCAGGCGCCGACCCAGCGCTGGCAGAGCTTGCCGACCTGACCGGCGCGGTGACGGCGTCCACCGCGCTGGGCCGCGGCATCTTCCCGCGCGCAGAGTTCGACCTCGGCGTCACCGGCGGCTTCGGCGCCGCCGGCGCGATGGACCTCGTGCGCCAGGCCGACGTCGTCGTCGTGTTCGGCGCCTCGCTCAACCAGTTCACGATGCGCTTCGGCGACCTGTTCGCCCCGGGCACGCGCGTGTTCCAGGTCGATGTCGCACCGGCCGCCACCCACCCCCACGTCGGCGGCTTCGTGCGGGGGGATGCCGCGGTCGTGGCATCCGCTCTCGTCGGCGCCCTCCGGGCGCAGGGCGCCGCCCCCAGCGGCTGGCGGGAGTCGGTCGACCTCATGCCGCTTCGGGAATACGATCCCGGCGACGACCTCGCCCCCGACGGGCGGCTCGACCCGCGCTCGGTCGCCGCGCGCATCGGCGCGCTGCTGGACAGCACCGCGTCGACCGCCGACCGTGTCGTCGTTTCGGACGGCGGCCACTTCATCGGGTGGGCGAACATGTACTGGCCGGTGGCCTCGCCCGACCGCATGATGATGGTCGGCACGGCCTTCCAGTCGATCGGCCTGGGCTGGCCCTCGGTCGCGGGCGCCGCCTTGGCGAAGCCGGGGTCGACCGTCGTGCTCACCACGGGCGACGGCGGCGGGCTCATGGCGCTCGCCGACCTCGAGACCGCGGTGCGGGTGGCCGGCGGCCGCGGCATGGCCGTGGTGTGGAACGACGCCGCGTACGGCGCCGAGGTGAACCTGTACGGGCTCAAAGGTCTCGCGCGCGAGCCCATGCTGATCCCCGAGGTCGACTTCGCCGCGCTCGCCGGCGGGGTGGGTGCCGAGGGCGTCGTCGTGCAGACTCTCGCCGACCTCGACCGGCTCGCCGCGTGGGCGGCCGAGCCCGTCGACGCGCGCCGGTTCCTCGTGCTGGACTGCCGCATCTCGGGCGAGGTCATCGCGCCGTACCAGCAGGAGATCGTGCGCGTGAACTCCTGAGGCCGCGAGGGTGCGCAGGCCCCGCCGTAGGATCGCGAGGTGAAGACCTTCGACCCTGCCGTCGCGCATCGCGTGGCCGAGGCATCCGTCACCGTGCGCGCTGCTGACCAAACCCTGCTCGCCGACACGGACCTCACCGTCGAGCAGACGCGGCACGCGTTCGGATTCGGCAACATCGGGTTCGACTTCGTGCCCCTCGCGGCGGGCGAGGCGGGCGAAGAGGCCGCAGCGCTCGAGCGTCTCGCCAGGGACTGGCTGGAGCTCTTCAACACCGCGACGCTGCCGTTCTACTGGGGCCGGTACGAGCCGCAGCGCGGGGCGCCGCGGGTCGACGCGCTGCGCTCGACGGCGCGGTGGTTCCGCGACCGCGGGGTGGCGCTCAAGGGGCATCCGCTCGTGTGGCACACCGTGGCGCCGTCGTGGCTGATCGATCTGCCGACGGATGAGACCGAGCGCCTTCTTCGCGAGCGGGTGCGGCGCGAGGTCGCGCAGTTCGCCGGGCTCATCGACACGTGGGACGCGATCAACGAGGTCGTCATCATGCCCGTGTTCGATGCGGAGCCCAACGGCATCACGCCCCTGGCCCGCGCGCGCGGCCGCGTCGCGATGATGCGCCTGGCGTTCGACGAGGCCCGCGCGGCGAACCCGGCCGCGACCCTGCTGCTGAACGACTTCGACCTGTCGAGCGCGTACGAGATCCTGGTCGAGGCGGCGCTGGAGGCGGGCATCCGCATCGACGGGCTGGGGCTGCAGACCCACATGCACCAGGGGTATCGGGGCGAGGAGCGCATGACGGCGATCCTCGACCGCTTCGCGCGCTTCGGGCTGCCGCTGCACCTCACCGAGACCTCGCTCGTGTCGGGCGACCTGATGCCGCCCGAGATCGTCGACCTCAACGACTACCAGGTGCCGTCGTGGCCGTCCACGCCCGAGGGCGAGGCGCGGCAGGCCGACGAGCTCGTGCGCCACTACCGATCGCTCGTGGCGCACCCCGCCGTGGAGTCGATCACGTACTGGGGCATCACGGACGCCGGTGCGTGGCTCGGAGCCCCGATCGGCCTCGTGCGCGCCGACGGCACGCGCAAGCCCTCGTTCGACGCGCTGCGCGCGCTCATCAAGGACGAGTGGTGGCTCTCGCCCACGACGCTGCGCACCGGCTCCGACGGCCGGGTGCAGGTTCGCGGCTTCCGCGGGGACTACCGCATCTCGGCGGGCGGCGCGGCTGCGACGCTGCGCCTCGACGGCGGCCCGGTCGCGGTCACGCTGGACGCCGGATGACGGATGCCCCGCCCCGCCGCGAGGCGTGGGCGGGGCATCCGTCATCTCTCAAGCCTTGGCGAGGCCGTAGATCGGGCTGACCGACTGCTCCTGCTCGTGGTCGGGGCCGAGCGGGATGCCGGAGCGGTCGCGCAGCAGCAGCGTCGCGATGAGGCCGATCACCGTCATTCCGGCGAGGTAGCCCGTGACGGACAGCGTCGAGCCGGTCGCCTGGACGAGCGCGGTCGCGATGGTCGGCGCGAAGGCGCCGCCGAGGATCGCGCCGATCGCGTACGAGATCGAGACGCCCGAGAAGCGGACCGACGCCGGGAAGATCTCGGAGTACAGCGCCGCCTGCGGGCCGTACGTGAAGCCCAGTCCGATCGTGAGGATCGCAAGCCCCAGGAACAGCAGCCAGATGTTCCCCGTGTTCACGAGCGGGAACAGCGTGAACACACCCACCAGCTGCATGATCCAGCCGATGACGTACGTCGTGCGGCGGCCGATGCGGTCCGAGACGAAGCCCGCGACGAGAGTCGACAGGAGCCACGTCACCGCCGAGCCCGCCACCGCCCACAGGACCGGTCCGCGCTCGAGAGCCAGCGGGCCTTCGGGGTTGGTCGAATAGCCCTGGATGTAGCCGCCGGTCGTCATGTAGCCGACGGCGTTGTTGCCGGCGAAGACGAGTGCGGCGATGAGCACCAGCAGGGCGTGCTTGCGGAAGAGCGTGATGATCGGCATGCGCGCCTTCTCTTTGCGCTCGGCGAGTTCGGCGAACACCGGGCTCTCTTCGACGCGGCGCCGGACGTAGTAGCCGACCAGGATCAGCACCACGCTGAGCAGGAACGGCACGCGCCAGCCCCACTCGAGGAAGGCGTCGCCGGGGGCGATCATCGCCATGAGCGCCATGACGCCCGACGCGAGCAGCAGGCCGAGCGGCACGCCGATCTGCGGCGAGGCGCCGAACGCGCCGCGGCGGTTCTTGGGGGCGTGCTCGACGGCCATCAGCACCGCGCCGCCCCATTCGCCGCCGGCCGAGATGCCCTGCAGGATGCGCAGCAGCACGAGCAGAATCGGCGCGGCGATGCCGATCGCCTCGTAGGTGGGCAGCACACCGATCAGCGCCGTGGCGGCGCCCATCAGAATGAGCGTCCACATCAGCACGAGCTTGCGGCCGTACTTGTCGCCGAAGTGGCCGGCAAGGAATGCCCCGAGCGGGCGGAAGAGGAAGCTCACACCGACCGTGGCGAACGCGATGAGCGCGCTGTTCTCGCCGAGCGGGGCGAAGAAGAGCTGCTGTGTGATGTCGACATCTTTGTCTCAACGTCGGCGACTTCTGTGGAAGGTTTGCTCGACGTTCGACGATCATATACGATTTGAAATACGACGCAAGAGACAATCTTCGGGGCGAGGGAGCTCATGTCTGACCAGAACACGACGACGGATGCCGATGACCGGCGATTCTCCGCGCTTCACGCGCGCCCCGGCAAGATCGTCGCTGTCCACCTGAGCTACGCGTCTCGCGCCGATCAGCGCGGCCGTCGCCCGGCCGCCCCGTCGTACTTCTTCAAGCCGTCGAGTTCGGTCGCGGCATCCGGAGGCGTCATCGAGCGCCCCGCCGGAACCGAACTGCTCGCGTTCGAGGGCGAGATCGCCCTCGTCATCGGCACCCCCGCGCGGCGCGTGCCGGCCGACCACGCGTGGGAGCACGTCGCGTGGGTCACCGCGTCCAACGACTTCGGCCTCTACGACCTGCGCGCAGCCGACAAGGGCTCGAACGTGCGCTCCAAGGGCGGTGACGGCTACACCCCGCTCGGTCCCTCACTCATCGACGCGCGCGCGGTCGACCCGGCCGCGCTCAGGCTCCGCACCTGGGTCAACGGCAACCCCGTGCAGGAGGACACGACGGCGGGACTGATCTTCCCGCTCGCGCAGTTCGTGGCCGACCTGTCGCAGCACTTCACCCTCGAGCCGGGCGACGTGATCCTCACCGGCACGCCCGCCGGCTCGTCGGTGGTCGTGCCCGGCGATGTGGTCGAGGTCGAGGTGGACTTCCCCGCCACCGGCGCTTCGTCGGGGCGGCTGGTCACCACGGTCGCACAGGGCGGCGGTCCCGGGTTCGACGCGTCGCTGGGGTCGCTTCCCGCCGTCGACGATCTGCAGCGCGCCGAAGCGTGGGGGTCGCCCGACCTCGTTCCGGCCGCCAGCGCGGGTTCGGCCGGCATCGACCCGTCGGCTGCGCCCACGACGGCCGCGGCGGCAGGCGGTGCGAACCGTCCCGGCCTCTCCCCCGCGCTGCGGGCCAAGCTCCAGGCCGCGCCGGTCGCGGGCCTGTCGCAGCAGCTGCGCAAGCGGGGGCTGAACAACGTCACCATCGACGGGGTGCGGCCGCTGCATCCGTCGGCCAAACTCGTCGGAACCGCCCGCACCCTGCGGTTCGTCCCGGGTCGCGAAGACCTCTTCCAGAGCCACGGCGGCGGCTACAACGCCCAGAAGCGCGCGTTCGACGCGGTCGGCGACGGCGAGGTCATCGTCATCGAGGCCCGCGGCGAGACCGGTTCGGGCACGCTCGGCGACGTCCTGGCGATCCGCGCGCACGCCCGCCGCGCGGCGGGCATCGTCACCGACGGCGGCGTGCGCGACCTCGATGCGGTCACGGCGGTCGGCATCCCGGTGTACACGAGCGGCGCGCACCCGGCGGTGCTGGGCCGCAAGCATGTGCCGTGGGACACGGACGTGACGATCGGATGCGGCGGCACGACCGTCCAGCCCGGGGACGTCATCGTCGGCGACGCCGACGGCGTCATCGTCATCCCGCCCACCCTCGCCGAGGAGGTCGCCGACGCCGCCCTCGTGCAGGAGGAGGAGGATGCGTGGGTCGCCGCCCAAGTCGCCGCGGGGAATCCGGTCGACGGCCTCTTCCCGATGAACGCCGAGTGGAGAGCGAGGTACGACGCATGGCGCGCGGCAAAGTGAGTGTGCTCGACGTCGCGGCCCCGTCCGCCCTCGAGGCAGCCGCCCTTGCCGAGCTCGGAAAGTCGCAGCGGGCCTATGCCTGGGTCAAGGAGCGCATCGCGCGCCAGGAGTTCACTCCGGGCTACCGGCTCGTCCTCGGCACGATCGCCGGCGAGCTCGGCATGAGCGTCGTGCCCGTGCGCGAGGCGGTCCGCCGGCTCGAAGCCGAAGGACTCGTCACCTTCGAGCGCAACGTCGGCGCACGCGTGGCGATGGTCGACGACTCGCAGTACCGCTTCAGCATGCAGGCGCTGTCGATCCTCGAGGGCGCCGCGACCGCGCTCGCGGCGCGCTCGCTCACCGCCGACGATCTGCGGCAGGCTCGAGAGATCAACGCCCGCATGATCGAGACGCTCGACCACTTCGACCCGTCGGCGTTCACCCGCCTGAACCAGCAGTTCCACGCGACGCTGTTCGCGAAATGCGCCAACCCCCGCATGCTCGGGCTGGTCGAGGCCGAATGGGGCAGGCTCGGGCACCTGCGCGAGTCGACGTTCAGCTTCGTGCCCGGCAGGGCGCAGGAGTCGGTGCGCGAGCACGAGACCATCGTCGCCTCCATCGAGCGCGGCGACCCGCTGGAGGCCATCGAGAAGATCGCGCGGCTGCACCGCTCGGCGACCCTCGACGCCTACATGATCCACGAGCACCCGGGCGAGGCGCTCGGCCTGCTCATCTGACAGACCACCCACGGAGGAACGAATCCATGACCGACACCACGCTGTCCGTTCGCCACGTGCCGGCGGACCTTCCCGACCGCATCCAGCACTACATCGACGGCGCCTTCTTCGACTCGGCGGACGCCGACACCTTCGACGTGCTCGACCCGGTCTCCAACGAGGTCTACCTGAAGGCCGCCGCCGGCAAGAAGGCCGACATCGCCCGCGCCGTCGCCGCGGCCAAGCGCGCATTCGACGAGGGACCGTGGCCCCGGATGCTGCCGCGCGAGCGCTCGCGCGTGCTGCACCGCATCGCCGACATCGTCGAGTCGCGCGACGCCCGACTCGCCGAACTCGAGTCGTTCGACTCGGGCCTGCCGATCGCGCAGGCGCTGGGGCAGGCGCGCCGCGCGGCCGAGAACTTCCGGTTCTTCGCGGACCTGATCGTCGCACAGGCCGACGACACCTACAAGGTTCCCGGCCGCCAGATCAACTACGTCAACCGCAAGCCGATCGGCGTCGCCGGCCTCATCACACCGTGGAACACCCCCTTCATGCTCGAGTCGTGGAAGCTCGGCCCGGCCCTGGCCACCGGCAACACCGTCGTGCTCAAGCCCGCCGAGTTCACGCCCCTGTCGGCGTCGCTGTGGGCGGGCATCTTCGAAGAGTCGGGGCTGCCCAAGGGCGTGTTCAACCTGGTGAACGGACTCGGCGAGGACGCCGGTGACGCGCTGGTGAAGCATCCCGACGTCCCGCTCATCTCGTTCACGGGCGAGAGCCGCACGGGGCAGATCATCTTCGGCAACGCGGCGCCCTATCTCAAGGGGCTGTCGATGGAGCTCGGCGGCAAGTCGCCGGCGATCATCTTCGCCGACGCCGACCTCGACGCCGCGATCGACGCCACGATCTTCGGCGTGTTCTCGCTCAACGGCGAGCGCTGCACCGCGGGATCGCGCATCCTCGTGCAGCGGGAGGTCTACGACGAGTTCGTCGAGAAGTACGCCGCGCAGGCCAAGCGCGTGGTCGTCGGCGACCCGCAGGACCCTGCGACCGAGGTCGGCGCGCTGGTGCACCCCGAGCACTACGACAAGGTGATGTCGTACATCGAGATCGGCAAGGGCGAGGGCCGGCTCGTGGCCGGCGGCGGACGCCCTGAGGGCTTCCCGACCGGAAACTACGTCGCGCCGACCGTGTTCGCCGACGTGCCGAAGGACGCCCGCATCTTCCAGGAGGAGATCTTCGGGCCCGTCGTCGCGATCACCCCGTTCGACACCGACGAAGAGGCCCTCGAGCTCGCGAACGGCGTGAAGTACGGCCTGGCCGCCTACGTCTGGACCAACGACCTCAAGCGCGCGCACAACTTCGCGCAGGCTGTCGACGCGGGCATGGTGTGGCTCAACTCGAACAACGTGCGCGACCTTCGCACCCCGTTCGGCGGTGTGAAGGCCTCCGGCCTCGGGCACGAGGGCGGCTACCGCTCGATCGACTTCTACACCAACCAGCAGGCCGTGCACATCACGCTCGGCGCTGTGCACAACCCCACCTTCGGCAAGGGCGGAGCGTCGGCCCACTGAGGCCGGGGCATCCGTCACCGATCGCCCCAGAGAAAGGACACCGATATGACCGACCGCAAAGACATGACCCGCACGTCCTCGGGCTTCGTCGTCAGTCAGGAAGCGCCGATCCACACCGACAACCCCGTCGCGACGCCGACCAGTCCCGCACCCGACATCCTGCGCTGCGCGTACATGGAACTGGTCGTCACCGACCTCGAGGCATCCCGCGAGTTCTATGTCGACGTGCTCGGCCTGACGGTCACCGAGGAGGACGACAACGCAATCCACCTCCGCTCGATCGAGGAGTTCATCCACCACAACCTCGTGCTGCGCAAGGGCCCGATCGCGGCGGTCGCCGCGTTCTCCTACCGCGTGCGCACCCCCGAGGATCTCGACAAGGCGGTGGCGTTCTACACCCAGCTCGGCTGCGACGTGCGCCGCAACCCGGAGGGCTTCACAAAGGGCATCGGCGACTCGGTGCGCGTGGTCGACCCGCTCGGCTTCCCGTACGAGTTCTTCTACGACGTCGAGCATGTCGAGCGGCTCGCCTGGCGCTACGACCTGTACACGCCGGGTGCCCTCGTGCGGCTGGACCACTTCAACCAGGTCACGCCCGACGTGCCGCGCGCGGTCAAGCACTACCAGGACCTCGGGTTCCGCGTCACAGAGGACATCCAGGACGAGGAGGGCACCGTCTACGCCGCGTGGCTGCGCCGCAAGCCGACCGTGCACGACACCGCCGCGACCGGCGGCGACGGCCCGCGCATGCACCACGTCGCGTTCTCGACCCACGAGAAGCACAACATCCTCGCGATCTGCGACAAGCTGGGCGCCCTGCGCCGCTCGGACGCGATCGAGCGCGGCCCCGGACGCCACGGCGTGTCCAACGCCTTCTACCTGTATCTGCGCGACCCCGACGGCCACCGCGTCGAGATCTACACGCAGGACTACTACACCGGCGACCCCGACAACCCCGTCGTGACATGGGACGTGCACGACAACCAGCGCCGCGACTGGTGGGGCAACCCCGTCGTGCCGTCGTGGTACACCGACGCATCGCTCGTGCTCGACCTCGACGGCAACCCGCAGCCCGTCGTCGCGCGCACCGACTCGTCCGAGATGGCGGTGACCATCGGCGCCGACGGCTTCTCGTACACGCGCGCCGAAGAGGGCGCCGCGTCGATGCCCGAGTACAAGCTCGGCAACCAGCTCTAGGTCCCGGCATCCCGATCGTGTCACGAATCGCTGAGGGGTGTCCCGGTCTTCCGGCTGGGACACCCCCGCGAAGCGAGATCCTGCGACACGCTCGGCGGGCCCGCTGACGCCGTCACGCACGACGAAACAGACGAAGGAGAACGGATGCTGCCACCCGAGGTGATCCAGCAGCTCGCCGCCGAGCTCGCCGAGGCCGACCGCACGCACGGGGTGATCCCGCGCATCACCGCGCGCCACCCCGAGGCCGCGGTCGAGGACTCGTACGCGATCCAGGCCGTCTGGCGCGACCAGCAGGTCGCCGCCGGACGCACCCTCGTCGGCCGCAAGATCGGGCTGACCTCGAAGGCGATGCAGCAGGCGACCGGCATCACCGAGCCGGACTACGGCGTCATGTTCGACGACACGGTGTACGAGTCGGGCGCCGACATCCCCGCAGACCACTTCTCGAACGTGCGGATCGAGGTCGAGCTCGCGTTCGTCCTCAGCGCGCCGCTCGAGGGGCCCGACCTCACGCTCGATGACGCCCTCGCGGCCATCGACTACGCGGTGCCGGCGCTCGAGGTGCTCAACTCGCACATCGAGCTCGAAGGCCGCACGATCGTCGACACGATCAGCGACAACGCCGCGTACGGCGCGATGGTGCTCGGCACCACCCGCAGGCGCCCCGACGAGATCGACCTGCGGTGGGTGCCGGGCGTGCTCAGCCGCAACGGCGAGATCGAAGAGACCGGGGTCGCGGCGGGCGTGCTCGGCCACCCCGCCACGGGGGTCGCGTGGCTGGCGAACAAGCTGCACCTGCACGGTGCGCGCCTCGAGGCGGGCGAGATCATCCTGGCGGGGTCCTTCACACGCCCGATGTGGGTCTCGCGCGGCGACGAGGTGCGCTGCGACTATGGGCCGATGGGAGTCATCGAATGCCGCTTCGTCTGAACTCGACGTTCCGCGACGCGCTGGCCTCGGCGGGCCGTCCGCTCGCGGGCATGTGGGTGTGCACGGGCAGTCCGCTGGTCGCCGAGATCTGCGCCGGGGCGGGGCTGGACTGGCTGCTCATCGACATGGAACACGGTCCGAACGGCCTCGAGTCGGTGCTCGCGCAACTGCAGGCGGTCGCCGCCGCGCCGCTGTCGCCGGTCGTGCGCGTGCCGTCCGCAGACGCCGTGACGATCAAGCAGGTGCTCGACCTCGGCGCGCAGAACATCCTGGTGCCGATGGTGTCGTCCGAAGACGAGGCGCGAGCGGTCGTCGAAGCGACGCGGTATCCCCCGCTGGGCCGGCGCGGCGTCGGGTCGGCTCTGGCGCGGTCCGCCCGCTGGAACCGCGTCGAGGACTACCTGCACAACGCCGGCGCCTACGTGTCGCTGTTCGTGCAGGTCGAGTCCGCCCACGCCGTGGAGGCGGCGTCCGAGATCGCGGCGGTCGACGGCGTCGACGGCGTGTTCGTCGGGCCCTCCGACCTCGCAGCCTCGATGGGCGTCATCGGTCAGCAGACGCATCCGGATGTCACCGCAGCGGTCCTGCGCACCTTCGAGGCGGTGCGCGCGGCCGGAAAGCCCGTCGGGGTGAACGCCTTCGACCCGAAGGTCGCCCAGTCGTACCTCGACGCCGGAGCGGACTTCGTGCTCGTCGGCGCCGACGTGGCGCTGCTGGCGCGCGGCTCCGAAGCGCTCGCGGCGCGATGGGTGACAGGCGCAGGCTCCGGCGAGCGCGCGTCGTACTGAGCATCCGCTCGAGCTGTCAAGCGTCATCCGGGCCACACCCGCGTCTGTCATCCTGAGGCGATGCAGAGGGATGTCACCAGCCGAATCGTCCTGAACGTCACCGAGTCGGCCGATCTCGTGTTCGCGATCGCGGTGTCGGGTCACTACGCGTCGCGGACCGAGCAGGTCACAGCGACCCTCGACGGCGGTGCGCTCGAGGTCGCCGAACTCGCCGACGCGCACGGCACGCGCCTGCATCGCGTCGGAAGCCCGCCCGGTGAGCTCGTCGTCGAGTACCGCGCGACGGTCGTGGGCGCGGGCGAGGTCGAGACGGCCGAAGACGTCGACCTGCTGACGTACACGCGTCCGAGCCGGTACGCCGAGTCCGACGCCCTGGCGCCCACCGCGTTCGCGGAGTTCGCGGGCATCGACGATCCGGCGCAGCGCCTGGCCGCGGTGTCGTCGTGGGTGGGCACACGCCTGTCGTACGTGAGCGGTTCGAGCCTTCCCACCGACGGCGCGGTGCGCCCGCTCCTGGGCCGCAAGGGCGTGTGCCGCGACTACGCGCACCTGTGCATCGCGCTGCTGCGCGGGCTCGGGGTGCCCGCGCGCCTCGTCGCGGTGTACGCGCCGGGCCTTGCTCCGATGGACTTCCATGCCGTCGCCGAGGCGTGGGTCAACGGCAGATGGCACGTCGTCGACGCGACCACGCTCGCGCCGCGCTCGACGCTGGTGCGCATCGCGACGGGCCGCGACGCCGCCGACACCGCGTTCCTCAATGTGATGTCCGGCCGGGCGCAGCTCGTCGAGGTCGGTGTGAGCGCCGTCGCCGATGTGCTGCCCGACGACGATCTCACCCGGCTCGTGCGGATCGCGTGACGGGGAACGGATGCCTCCGGCCGCGGCATCCGTCATCGTGTTTTCGCCCGCGGCGTGGCACCCTGAATCCATGAAGAACGGGATCGTGCGCTTCGTCGTGCTGCTGGTGTTCAACATCCTGGTGCTGCTGGTCATCGGATGGTTCACCCCCGCGCACGTCGGCTGGTCGGCGTTGTGGGCGGGCATCGTGCTGACGCTGCTCACGATGTTCGTCAAGCCCCTGCTCACGAGGTGGATCGGCGGGCGGGCCGCGAAGACCGCGGGGCAGCGCACGCGAGCGGGCAACGGCCTGGCGCAGGCGGGTGTGGTGCTGCTGATCGCCGCGATCGTCTGGATCGTCACGGTGCTCGTGAGCGGCGTGAGAGCGGGCCTCAACCCGCTCGCGTACATCCTGCCGCCGATCATCCTGGCCGCGGGCTGGTGGGTGTACGACCTCATCGCCGGGCGCGTCGAATCGCACGCGGGAGCCCTGTACGACAAGGCGACCGGAGCCGGAGGCTCGGTGGCGGGCACGGCGACGCCCCCCATCGCATCGAGCCCCGAGGCGGCCGCCGGCCGCCGTGAGCTGCAGGACGGCCTCACCGACGAGCAGCGTCGCATGCTCGACGATCTGGGCTGACCACCCGGCGCGCACGCCCGGCCCACCCGCGTTCGTCGCGGCTGTGTAACAGTGCGACCCCGCGGCGCCGACCCCGTCCCGGACGGGGGAAGATGGATGGGGCGACCCGCCGACAGCACGAGCGCGTCGCCTTTCCCATCCCGCACCCGAGCACCGGAGGCCGCCATGTCCCGTCGTCGCCCGTTCCTGCGCACCGCCGTCGTCGGTGTCGCCCTTGCCGCGCTCACCCTGACCGGCTGCGCATCCGGGGCTGACGCCGGCGCGCCCGCCGACGAGGGGTACGTCACCCCCGGCAAGCTCACGATCGCGACCGGCGAGCCCGCGTACTTCCCGTACGTGATCGACGACGACCCGACCTCGGGCGAGGGCTTCGAGTCGGCCGTCGCGTACGCCGTCGCCGAAGAGCTCGGCTTCGCGAAGGACGACGTCGTGTGGGTGCGCACCACCTTCGACGCGGCGATCGCCCCCGGGCCGAAGGACTTCGACGTCAACATTCAGCAGTATTCGATCACGCCCGAGCGCGAAGAGAACGTCGACTTCTCGTCGCCGTACTACGAGGCCAGCCAGGCCGTCGTCGCGATCGAGGGCTCCGCGGCAGAAGGCATCGACTCGATCGAGGGCCTCCAGGGCATCGTGCTGGGCGCCATGGTCGGCTCCACGAGCGCGCAGACGATCGAAGAGGTCGTCAAGCCGACCACTCCGGCGCAGCTGTACAACTCGAACGAAGACGCCAAGGCCGCTCTCGAGGCCGGCCAGATCGACGGCCTCGTGCTCGATCTGCCGACGGCGTACTACGCCACCGGCGTCTACATCGACAACTCGTTCATCGTCGGCGAGCTCCCCAGCGGCGGCATCCCCGACCAGTGGGGTCTGCTGCTGGCCAACGACTCGCCGCTCACCGCGCGGGTCACCGCGGCGGTCGACAAGATCCGCGACAACGGCACGCTGGCCGAGATCACCGACCAGTGGCTGGGCTCGGGCGCCGGCGTCACGCTGCTGAAGTGACGGTGATCCCGCCCCGCTCCGCTAGCGTCGGATCGTGACCGGCGACGTGCACACCCCGAGCGCGCTCGAGTTCGAGCGCGCCGCGTACCGACGGCGGCGTTCGACGCGCTCGGTGCTCATCGCGATCGTCTCGACCCTGGTCTTCGCCGCGATCGCGTGGATCACGATCGTCTCGACCCCCGGCTGGCCGGCGGTGCAGCAGATGTACTTCGACCCCGCCACGGCGTGGAAGGCGCTCCCCCGCGTGTGGGAAGGTTTCCTGCTGAACCTGCAAGTGCTCGTCTACTCGCTGATCACGGTGCCGATCTTCGCGACGATCCTGGCACTGCTGCGGACGCTCCCGGGTCCGGTGTTCGTGCCCGTGAGGTTCCTCGCGGCCGCGTACACCGACATCTTCCGCGGCATCCCGCTCATCATCGTGCTCTACCTCGTCGGCTTCGGCATCCCGACGCTGCTGAACACCCGCATCCCGCTGGCCGTGCTCGGCACTGCGGCCATCACGATCACCTACTCGGCATACGTCGGCGAGGTGATCCGCGCGGGCATCGAGGCGGTGCATCCGTCACAGCGCCTCGCGGCACGCGCGATGGGGCTCGGGCACGGGCAGACCCTGCGACACGTGGTGCTGCCGCAGGCCCTGCGCAAGATGACCCCGCCGCTCATGAACGACTTCGTGGCGCTGCAGAAGGACGTCGGTCTCATCTCGATCATCGGGGCGATGGACGCGGTGCGCGCCGCGCAGATCGAGACCTCCCTCGCCTACAACTTCACGCCGTACGTCGTTGCGGCGCTGCTGTTCGTGCTGCTGGCGATTCCGACCATCCGCGTCACCGACTGGTACACCGCCAAGCTGGCACGCCGCGAGCAGATGGGATCGATCGTATGACCGCCCTGCTTCGCGCGAGCGACCTCTGGAAGTCCTTCGGCGAGCGCCCCGTGCTGCGGGGGGTGTCGGTGCAGCTCAACGCGCACGAGGTGGTCGCGGTCATCGGCTCCAGCGGCTCGGGCAAGTCGACCCTGCTGCGCTGCCTGAACCTTCTCGAGACGATCGACGACGGGCAGATCCTGCTCGGCGACGAGGACATCTCCGACCCCCGCGTCGACGCGAACCGGGTGCGCGCGCGCTTCGGCGCCGTCTTCCAGCAGTACAACCTCTTCCCCCATCTGTCGGTGATCGACAACGTCACGCTGGCGGCGAGGGTCGTGCACCGGATGCCGCGCCCCGACGCCGAGGCGAAGGCCATGGCCCTGCTCGAGCGGGTGGGCCTGGCCGACAAGGCGCGCGAGCATCCGGACCGGCTCTCCGGTGGTCAGCAGCAGCGCGCCGCGATCGCGCGCGCGGTCATCACCGACCCCGAACTGCTGCTGCTCGACGAGATCACCTCGGCCCTCGACCCGGAGCTGGTGGGCGACGTGCTCGCGCTCGTGCGCGAGCTCGCCGACGAGGGCGCGACGATCCTGATGGCGACGCACGAGATGGCCTTCGCGCGAGACGTCGCCCACCGCGTGCTGTTTCTCGACCAGGGCCGCGTGGTCGAGCAGGGGCCGCCGGCTCAGGTGTTCGGCGCCGCGCGCGAGGCGCGTACGCGCGAGTTCCTGTCGCGCTTCACGGCGTAGGCCGCGCGGCGGCGCAGAACCCCGCTGATCGGGTGGGTCGGCGAGGCGCTGGGCTCAGCCGGCCTGGCGCTCGGCTGACTCGACGACGTTCGAGACGAGCAGGGCGCGGGTCATCGGCCCCACTCCGCCGGGGTTCGGCGACAGCCACCCGGCGACCTCGGCGACGGCAGGGTCGACGTCGCCCGCGAGCTTGGCCTTGCCCGACTCGGTCGTGCCCACGCGCGTGACGCCCACGTCGAGCACGGCGGCGCCCGGCTTGATCCAGTCGGCCTGCACGAGGTGCGGCTGGCCGACGGCAGCCACGACGATGTCGGCGCGACGCACTTCGGCGGCGAGGTCGGGCGTGCGCGAGTGGGTGATCGTGACGGTCGCGTCGGTGCCCTTGCGGGTGAGCAGCAGCGACAACGGCCGCCCCACGGTGATGCCGCGCCCGATGACGGTGACGTGCTGCCCGGCGATCGGGACGCCGTGGCGGGTGAGCAGCTCGATCACGCCGGCGGGCGTGCACGGCAGCGCAGCCTCGACCGCGGTCTTCGGGTCGACGCCGAGCACGAGTCGTCCGAGGTTGGTCGGGTGCAGGCCGTCGGCGTCCTTGTCGGGGTCGATGAGCTCGAGGATCGCGTTCTCGTCGATGCCCGCAGGAAGCGGCAGCTGCACGATGAACCCGGTGACGGCGGGGTCGGCGTTCAGCGTGCGCACGGCATCCGCGATCTCATCCTGCGTCGCGGTGGCGGGCAGCTCGACCGAGATGGACGCGACGCCGACCTCGGCGCAGTCGCGGTGCTTTCCGGTGACGTACGAGCGCGACGCGGGGTCCTCGCCCACCAGCAGGGTGCCGAGGCCGGGCACGATTCCGCGTTCGGCGAGAGCCTCGACCCGCGCGCGCAGCTCCTCTTTGATGGCCGCCGCGGTCGCGACGCCGTCCAACTTCTGTGCGGTCATGCTGACTCCTCTGTCATCGACGGATGCCGAGGCATCCATATCACTATGTCGATAGGTATTCGCTCTCGCAAGTCCGACTCCGCTCCCCGGCAGGCCGGCGCCGCGGAGCGCACGGACTACTGCTGGAGCCCGGGGTACAGCGGGAAGGCCTCGGCGAGCGCGGCCACACGCGCGCGCAGCGCCTCGATGTCGGCGCCAGGAAGCAGGGCCAGCGCGATGATGTCGGCGACCTCGGTGAACTCGGCGTCGCCGAACCCGCGCGTGGCGAGCGCAGGCGTGCCGATGCGCAGGCCGGAGGTCACCATCGGGGGGCGCGGGTCGTTCGGCACGGCGTTGCGGTTGACCGTGATGCGGATGTCGTGGAGCAGGTCTTCGGCCTGCTTGCCGTCGATCGCCGCGTCGCGCAGGTCGACGAGCACCAGGTGCACGTCGGTGCCGCCCGAGCGCACCGCGATGCCGGCGGCGTGCACGTCGGCCTGCGAGAGGCGCTCGGCGAGGATCGCGGCGCCGCGCACCGTGCGCTCCTGACGCTCGCGGAACTCGGGGGTCGCCGCGAGCTTGAACGCGGTCGCCTTCGCGGCGATCACGTGCATGAGCGGGCCGCCCTGCTGGCCGGGGAAGACGGCCGAGTTGATCTTCTTGGCGATGTCGGCGTCGTTGGTGAGGATGAAGCCCGAGCGCGGGCCGCCGATCGTCTTGTGCACGGTCGACGAGACGACGTGCGCGTGCGGCACGGGGCTGGGGTGCAGGCCCGCCGCGACCAGGCCCGCGAAGTGCGCCATGTCGACCCACAGCAGGGCCCCCACCTCGTCGGCGATCGCCCGGAAGGCGGCGAAGTCGAGTTGGCGGGGGTAGGCCGACCAACCGGCGATGATGACCTTGGGCCGGTGCTCGAGCGCGAGGCGGCGCACCTCGTCCATGTCGATGGTCGAGGTCTCGGGGTCGACGCCGTAGGCGACGATCTCGTACAGGCGACCCGAGAAGTTCGCCTTCATGCCGTGCGTGAGGTGGCCGCCCTGGTCCAGTGCCAGGCCCAGGAGCGTGTCGCCGGGGCGCGCGATCGCGTGCAGCACCGCGGCGTTCGCGGATGCCCCCGAGTGGGGCTGCACGTTGGCGAACTCGGCGCCGAACAGCGCCTTGGCCCGCGCGATCGCGATCTCTTCGGCGACGTCGACCTCTTCGCAGCCGCCGTAGTACCGGCGCCCGGGGTAGCCTTCGGCGTACTTGTTCGTGAGCACCGAGCCCTGCGACTGCAGCACCGCGACGGGCACGAAGTTCTCGGACGCGATCATCTCGAGAAAGCTGCGCTGCCGGGTGAGCTCGCGCTCGAGAACCTCGGCGATCTCGGGGTCGACGTCGGCGAGCGGGGCGTTGAAAAGGGGGTCGGTCATGGCGTCTCCTGGCTTCGGTGGGGTGTACCCGGTGTCGAGGACCGTCGCGCGCGACGGTGTGTCGAGGCCCGGCCCAGGCGTGCGGTCGATGCCAAGTCGGTCGCTCCCCGGTGGTTGCCCACCTCAACGCCAGTCGCGACACCCGAAAGCCTATCCGAAACCCTCCTGATAGGCTGAGCGAACCGGATTTGTTAGGGATCTTTACATGATTCGTCGACGTGGACGAGCCGCCCTCGCGGCAAGCCTCGCGCTCGTCATCGTGCTGGTCGCGTGCGCCCCCGCCCCCGAGAATGGAGACACCGTGCCCGAGCCCACCGTCGTTCCCCTTCCCGCCTCGATCGAGGCGATAGGCGGCGCGCCGTTCGTCCTCGACGATCGCGTGCGCATCGGTGGCGATCCGGATGCCGCAGCCGCGCTCGCAGCGCTGGTCGAGGCCCGTACCGGGCTGAGCGTGGGCGCCTCCTCGTCCGGCGGCGCCGGAATCGAGCTGCGCGTCGACCGCGACGGCGCGGCGGAGTCGTACCGGATCACGGCGGACGAGGCATCCGTCATCATCTCTGGCGCCGACGCGGCGGGACTCTTCTACGGCGTGCAGACCTTCGGGCAGCTCGTCGCGCGCGACGGCGACCGCTGGGTCGTGCCCGCCGTCGAGATCGACGACGCGCCGCGATTCGCGTACCGCGGCGTGATGCTCGATGTCGCGCGGCACTTCTTTCCCGTCGAGACGGTGAAGGCGTACATCGACCGCGCGGCGAGCCTGAAGTTCAACGCGCTGCATCTGCACCTGAGCGACGACCAGGGCTGGCGGCTGCAGCTGGACTCGCGCCCCGAGCTGACCGAGAAGGCGTCGGACACCGAGATCGGCGGCGGCGACGGCGGGTTCTTCACGAAGGACGACTACCGCGAGATCGTCGCGTACGCGGCATCCCGCCACCTGATCGTCGTGCCCGAACTCGACATGCCGAGCCACACCCACGCGGTCGGCCTGGCCTACCCCGAGCTCGCCGAGGACCCGGTCATCACCGACGCGGTGCGCGAGACCGTCGTGCAGTTCCACGGCGCGCTGCCGAAGAAGGGCGAGCCGTACGAGGGGCTCGCGGTCGGGTTCTCGTCGCTGAAGATCCACGATGAGGCGACGTACGACTTCGTCGCCGACGTGTTCGGCGAGCTGGCCGCGATGACCCCCGGCCCCTACCTGCACTTCGGCGGCGACGAGGCGCACGGCACCGCGCCCGAGGACTTCGCCGAGTTCGTCGAGCGCACCAGCCGCATCATCGCCGACCTCGGCAAGACGCCGATCGCATGGCACGAGGCCGGCGCCGCGCCCGATCTGTCCGACGAGACGATCGGCCAGTACTGGGGCTACACCACCCCCACCGACGGCATGGACGACAAGGCGCGCGCGTTCGTGGCGAACGGGTCGAAGGTCATCCTGGCGCCCGCCGACGCGGCGTATCTCGACATGAAGTACGACGCGGGCACCGCCCTCGGCCTGCAGTGGGCGAACGGCCCGACCAGCGTGCGGCGCGCCTACTCGTGGGAGCCCGGCGGGCTGATCGAGGGCATCGGCGACGACGAGATCCTCGGGGTGGAGGCGCCGCTGTGGTCTGAGACGCTGCGCACGGCCTCCGACATCGACGCGATGGCCTTCCCGCGCATTGCCGCGATCGCCGAGGCGGGGTGGTCGCCCGCGACCGGCACGAACCACGAGCGCACGTGGCGGTCGTTCCGAGAGCGCGTCGGGCGTCTCGGCCCGTTGTGGACGAGCCTCGGCATCGGCTTCACCGCCGCCGACGGGATCGTCTGGGTGACCGAATGAGCGTCGACCGCGTCATCCACTCGGCCCTCCTCGGCGGCGAGGCGGACTCCTGGGTCGCGTTCGACGGAGGCGCGGTGGCCGCGCGCGGCTCGGGCCAGGGCTGGCGTGAACTGGCGCCTCGCGACGCCGTCGACGCCGAGAACGGATGCCTCGCCCCCGGCTTCGTCGACATCCACGGGCACGGCGGGGGCGGCGCTTCGTACGACGACGGCGCCGACGCGATCCGCCTCGCCCGCGCGACGCACCTCGCGCACGGCACGACCCGCGCCGTGCTGTCACTGGTCACCGCGTCGATCGACGACCTCGTACGGCGGGTCGGCGTCGTGGCCGACCTGGCCGGCTCCGACCCGACGATCCTCGGGTCGCACCTGGAAGGGCCCTTCCTCGACCCCGCGCACAAGGGCGCGCACACCGAGAGCCTGCTGCGGGCGCCGGACGCGGCATCTGTCGATCGCCTGCTCGAGGCCGGACGGGGCACGATCCGCCAGGTCACGCTCGCACCGGAACTTCCGGGCGCGCTCGAGGCCGTGCGGCGATTGGTCGCAGCGGGCGTCGCGGTCGCAGTCGGGCACACCGATGCCGACGCCGACGCCGCCCGCCGGGCGTTCGACGCCGGGGCGACGATCGTCACGCACGCGTTCAACGCGATGCGCGGCATCCATCACCGGGCGCCCGGTCCGGTGGTCGCGGGCCTCCGCGACCAGCGCGTGACGCTCGAGCTCATCGCCGACGGCGTGCACGTCGACCTCGATCTCATCGCGGTCGCTTTCGACGCGGCCCCCGGGCGCATCGCGCTCGTCACCGACGCGATGGCGGCGGCCGGGGCATCCGACGGCCGGTACCGGCTCGGCGGTCTCGCGGTGACCGTCCACGACGGGGTCGCGCGCCTCGTCGAGGGCGGCTCGATCGCCGGGTCGACCCTGACCCAGGATGCCGCGCTCCGCCTGGTCACGAGCGCCGGCGTGCCGCTGCCGTCCGCGCTGCGAGCGCTCACCGCGACCCCTGCCACCGCCGTCGGCCGCCCCGACCTCGGGCGCCTCGACGTGGGATCACCGGCCGACGCTGTGCTGCTGGACGACGCGCTGCGCGTACGGCGCGTGTGGGTGGGCGGCGCGGCCGCGTGACCCGCGCTCGGCCGCGGTGAGGGCGGTCTTCGCACCCCCGCGCGAAGACCGCCCCTCCCCCATGGCCGGAGACGGCCGGACCTGGCGCCTGCCCCCGAGCGTGCGCCTGGTCCGACCCGTGCCGCCGGCTCGCGCCCGCGCCCCATGCACCGCCGTTCGGCCGCGCCCCCTGGCGGGCACTGAACGACGTCTCTGCCGAGAGAGACGCGAGGGCCAGACATCCATTACGCGACTTGCGAAGAATCCTCCGGCGAAGGTGCGGGGTGTCGCCATCGCGCCGAACCCGTGAGAATGGTGGGAACGCGTAATGCAGCCCGAGCGTTCGCGTCTCTTGTAAGACACCGGTGCCCCGGCCGGTGCTGAGACCCCCGCCGAGACGAGACATGACCGACCACGCCCCCGCGCCCTCGACGTACAGCGACACCACCGACACCGACCTCGTGCTGCGCACGCGCTCGGGTGACCACGAGGCGTTCGCCGAGCTGTGGCGCCGCCACCACCCCTCAGGACTGACCGTCGCGCGCTCGGTCACATCCAGCCTCGACGCCGACGACCTCGTGCAAGAGGCGTACACGCGCATCTACCAGGCGATCCTCCGCGGCGGCGGACCGGCCGGATCGTTCCGGGCGTACCTGTACACGAGCATCCGCAACACCGCCGCATCGTGGGGGCGCGCGCGCCGCGAGGTCGCGATCGACGAGCTCGACACGGTGGAGGACCCCTCGACGGGCGAGCAGGCCGTACAGGACGCCCTCGACCGAAGCATCACCGCGCGCGCGTTCCGCAGCCTTCCGACGCGGTGGCAGGAGGTGCTCTGGTACACCGAGATCGAGCAGTTGAAGCCCGCCGAGGTGGCCCCGCTGCTCGGCATGAAGGCACCCGCGGTCGCGCAGCTCGCCTTCCGCGCGCGTGAAGGGCTGCGTGAGGCGTGGATCCAGGCGCACCTGCGGAGCGTGCGCGACGGGTCCGCGTGCCAGTGGACCATCGAGCGCCTCGGTGCGTACGCACGCTCCAACCTCGGCCGACGCGACCACGGCAAGGTCGAGGCGCACCTGGCAGACTGCGCGCGCTGCGCGATCGTCGCCGAAGAGGCGCAGGAGGTCTCTGGTCGGCTCGCCCTCGTCCTGCTCCCCCTCGTGCTCGGCGCCGCCGGAACGACGGCGTACCTCGCGACGGCGCAGGGCGGCGGCGCGGCGCTCGCCCTCGCCGCGGCAGCGGCGCCGGCGATGCCGGTTGCCGTCACGGCGATCGGCCCCGCGACGGGCGTGGGAGCCACGGCGGCCGGGTCGGCGGGCGCCGCCTCGAGCGGCGCAGCCGTGAGCAGCGCGACCCTCGGCGCCGCGACCGGCGGATCTGCGGCCGGCGGCATCTTGTCGGGCGGCGGTGCGGCTGCCGTGTTCGCCGCCGCCTCGACCGTGGCCGTGGGCGCCGTCATCGCGACGTCGGTCGTGCTCCCCTGGCTGCAGCCGACGCCGAGCGTCACCGACGCGGCGGCCTCGACCGAGTCGGCCGACGAGCACGTCGCGCCCGCGACCCTGCCCGTGCCCGCCGATGCGCCGGACCCGACGGATGCCGCTGCCCTCGAGCCCGCGGATCCGGCGCCCGTCGACCCGGCGCCCATCTCGCCCGCACCGGCGCCCGAGGCACCCGAGGCACCTGTCCCGCCGGCGGCGCCCGCCGAACCCGCGACACCCGATCCCGGCCCCGGGACCCTGCCGACGGAGCCTGGCGAGCCGACGACACCGACCGAGCCCACCGAGCCCACCGAGCCCACCGACCCGACCGAGCCCACCGAGCCCACCGACCCGACCGACCCGACCGATCCGACTGACCCCACAGACCCGACCGACCCGACCGACCCCGAGCCGCTGACCGACGACGCGCTCCCGGAGGGCGTGCCCACGCCCGGCTGGGCGACCGCCGAGTTCTCCGGTCTGCGGCTCACTCTGCACGTCCCGCTGTCGGGCGCGCCGGGTGGGACGGTCGAGGTGCTGCTTGCCGGGAAGGTGAAGCAGCGCATCGTGCTCGACGACGCGGGCGCCGGATCCGCGTCGATCCGCCCGACCCTCGTCGAACTGTTGACCGACGCGCGCGTCGGTCTGCGCTACGTCACCGCCGCCGAGGCCGGCCCGACCGGCTTGACCAGACTCAGCGACCTGATCGATCTGCGCGCGATCCTCGACGCCCTGCGCCACTGACGAGGAACGTCGGAACGCGGGCCCCACCCGCTCATCACCCTCGGCGCCGACCTGGGCGCGTTGCGCGGAGCGGCGTGCCGTGCACGCGGGAGGATGCGTCTGCGCCTTCGAGAAGGCACGGCCCGCCAGGCGCGACCGCGGCGCGACGTAGACTGGAACCCATGCCTGAGACCCCCTCGCCCACGACCCCCGAGCCTGGAACAGTCGGGCGGCTGAGCGGCATCGACATCCTTGCGTTCGTGTGCGAACTGTTCGCCTTCGCGAGCCTCGCGATCTGGGGTTTCGCAGCGTGGGATCTCCCGTGGAACATCGTCTTCGGCGTGGGGGCGCCGCTGGTCGCCGTGCTGTTGTGGGCCCTGTTCGTGTCGCCTCGCGCCGTGCTGCGGGTGCATCCGTTCGCCCGCGCGATCGTCGAGCTGCTGGTGTACGTGTCGGCGACGATCGCGTGGTGGAGTCTCGGCGCGACCTGGGTGGGCCTGGTCTTCGGCGTCGTCGCGGTGGCCGTGGGCGTGATCGCGGGTCGCCGCCGGTTCGCATGAGCGCTGCCGGGACCGCCCCGTACGGCGCTGACGGCGCCGGAGCGGGCGTGAGCGTCGTGGCGTTGCTGCGCGCGGCGCTCGGGGATCGCGTCGACACGAGCCTCGCCGCCCGCGGCGCTGCGCGGGCCGACAAGTCCGGGCACGCGGCATCGGGCATGCCGCTGGCCGTCGTGAACGCGCAGACCGTCGACGAGGTGCGTGAGACGATGCGCATCGCCAGCGCCACCCGCACCCCGGTCGTCGCACGCGGCGCCGGCACCGGGCTCGCCGGAGCGGCGAACACGGGCGACGGCGAGATCTCGCTGTCGCTGCGGGGCATGAACCGCATCCTCGAGGTGCGACCCGACGACCTGCTGGCGGTCGTGGAGCCCGGCATCCTCAACGCCGACCTCAACGCCGCGCTGGCAGAGCACGGCGTGTGGTGGGCGCCCGATCCCGCGAGCCGTGCGATCTCGACCGTCGGCGGCAACATCGCCACCGGGGCGGGGGGCCTGCTGTGCGCGAAGTACGGCGTCGTGCGCGACGCGGTGCTGGGCGTGGACCTCGTGCTCGCCGACGGGCGCCTGCTTCACCTCGGTCATCGCACCGTCAAGGGCGTGACCGGCCTCGACCTCACCTCGCTCGTGATCGGCTCCGAGGGCACGCTCGGCATCGTCGTCGGCGCGACGCTGAAACTGCGCCGCCTCGTGCCGGGCACCGTGTGCACGATCGCAGCGACATTCCCCGACGTGCGGACGGCGGCCGTGGCATCGGCCGCCGTCACGGCCTGCGGTGTGCAGCCGGCGATCATGGAGCTGATGGATGCCGCGTCCCTCGCGGCGGTGCATGCGCTGCTGGGCCTTGCCGCACCGACACCCGGCGCGGCGCAGCTGACGGTGCAGACCGACGGGCCCGCCGCGCAGGCCGAGGCCGACGCGATCGCGGCCGTGCTCAGCGCATCCGGCGGCGTCGTGGCCGTCTCGCACGACCCCGAGGAGGGCGAGCGGCTGCTCGCGATCCGCCGCGCGATGCACCCCGCGATGGAGACCCTCGGCACCACCCTCATCGAAGACGTCTCGGTGCCGCGCAGCGCCCTGCCGGCGATGTTCGACGAGATCGCCCGGGTCGAACGCGAGCACGGCGTCGTGATTCCCACGGTCGCGCACGCGGGCGACGGCAACCTGCACCCCAACTTCGTGTTCGACGCGGAGCCCGACGCCGACGGCGTCGTCGCGGTGCCGGCATACGTGTGGAATGCCGCCGACGACCTGTTCCACGCGGCGCTGCGCCTGGGCGGCACGCTCACCGGCGAGCACGGCGTGGGCGTGCTCAAGCGCCGGTGGCTGGCCGACGAGCTCGGCGACGACCAGTTCGAGCTGCAACGGCAGATCAAGGCCGCCTTCGACCCGCTCGGGATCCTCAACCCGGGCAAGGTGTTCGGCCCGTGATCCCCGAGGTGCACGTCAGCGCGGCGGTCGTGGTCGATGCTGCGGGGCGTGCGCTGGTGGTGCGCAAGCGCGGTGCGCGCGTGTTCCAGCAGCCGGGTGGCAAACCCGATCCGGGAGAGACGGCGCTGCAGGCCGTCGTGCGAGAGGTCGCCGAAGAGACCGGCATCGCCGCGGATGCGGCATCCTTCGTTCCGCTCGGGCGATACACGGATGCCGCAGCCAACGAACCCGGCCACCGCGTCGTGGCCGACGCCTTCCTGCTGCGCGTCGACGCCGTCGACGCGCAGGCGGCGGGCGAGATCGCGCAGCTGCGCTGGATCACCGAGGAAGAGCTCGACGACGTGCCGCTGGCGCCGCTCAGCCGCAACCACCTCATCCGTCACGCCTGGCTCTGAGCGAGGCATCCGTCCCGCCCAAAGCGCCCGCCCGTCACCGCGTCAGGTGATCTCGTCACCGCGGGGGGCTGACGCGGCGCGCGACGCAGCCGACCGCGCGGGCACCGCCCGGCGGAATCCGGCTACAGCCCCTGCCAGTGCGGCTTGTTGGCGTACGCGTAGCGGTAGTAGTCGGCGTGCTCGAGGCGCGATGCGGCGGCCTCGTCGACGACGACGGTCGCGTGCGGGTGCAGCTGGATCGCCGAGCCCGGCAGGGACGCCGACACGGCGCCCTCGATCGCACCGGCGACGGCGGCGGCCTTGCTCTGGCCGAACGCGAGCAGCACCAGGTGCCGGGCGCGAAGGATCGTGCCCAGGCCCTGCGTGACGCAGTGCAGCGGCACCTCCTCGACCGCGTCGAAGAACCGCGCGTTGTCGAGGCGAGTCTGCTCGGTGAGGGTCTTCACTCGCGTGAGCGAGGCGAACGACGACCCGGGCTCGTTGAAGCCGATGTGACCATCGGTGCCGATGCCGAGGATCTGCAGGTCCACGCCTCCGGCCTCGATGATGGCGCGCTCGTAGTCCTCGCCCGCATGCTCGATGCCTTCGAGCGACCCGTCGGGCACGCGGATGCGGGACGGGTCGAGGCCGAGCGGCTCGACCACCTCGCGCTGGATCACGTTGCGGTAGCTCTCGGGATGAGCCGGATCGATCCCGACGTACTCGTCGAGCGCGAAGCCGCGCACCCGCGACACGTCTGTGCCCGGCAGTCGACGGCGCAGCGCCTCGTACACCGGCAGCGGCGTGGAGCCAGTCGCCAGGCCCAGCACCGACTCGGGGTTCGCGCGCACCAGCCGCACGATCTCGTCGGCGACGAGTGCGCCTGCCGCCGCGGCATCCGCGACGATGATGACTTCGGCCATATCAGGACCTTCCTGCGGGATCGGATGGGATGGGTCGCACGCGCGGATCAGACCGGGGCGGTCTCGGCGCCGACGAGGGCTGCGCCGAGAGCAGCGGCAGCAGAGCCCGCCGGAAGCAGTTCCACACGGGATTCTAGATCGAGCGAGCTCATGAAGGCGGATGCCTCGGCGCTCGCGCGCAGCTCCCGCACGACGTCTCCGAGCAGGCGATCCCCCAGCGCGGTGACCCCGCCGCCGAGCACCACCGTGTCGGCATCGACGGTCAGCACGAGCACGCGCACCGCGGCGGCGACCCCGCTCGCCAGGCTGCCGCGCAGCCGGACGGCGGCCTCGTCGCCCGCATCGGCCGCGTCGAAGACGTCCCGGATCGGCAGGGCGCTGGGGCGCGCCCACCGCGCGGCGATCGCGCCGCCGCCGGCGAATGCCTCGATGCAGCCGCGCTGGCCGCACCGGCACAGGGGTCCGTTGGGGTCGACCGAGATGTGGCCGACCTCGCCGGCGGCGCCGCGTGAGCCCCGCCACAGCGCGCCATCGGTCACGATGCCCGCCGCGATCCCGGTGCCGAGGTTGAGGTATGCCATCGTGCCGCTCGCTCCGTGCAGCGCGTATGCGCCCACGGCCGCCGCCTTCACGTCGTTCTCGACGCGCACCGCCACGCCCAGCGCCGGCTCGACGGCGCGCGCGATGTCGAGCGAGTCGACGCCGAGGTTCACCGCATGGGTGACCCGCGTGGTCCCGGGCTCCACCTGCCCCGGCATGCCCACGCCCACCGACCTCACGCGCGACAGGTCGACGCCCGCCTGCGTGCCGAGCGAGCGGACGGCGTCGATGATCGTGCGGGTCACGGCATCCGGCCCCCACCCCGTCGGGGTGCGCAGGCGTGCCGCGATCGTGCCGTCTGACCCGACCGCGACCACCTCGGTCTTGGTCCCCCCGACGTCGAGCCCGACCCTCATCGGCCGGCCTCGGCGTGCGGGGCGGCATGCGTGTGCGAAAACATCAGCCCTTGACCGCCCCTGCGACCAGGCCGCTGGTCATGCGGCTCTGGACGAACAGGAAGAACACGACCACCGGGATCGCCACGAGCGTCGATCCCGCCATGAGCTCGGCCCAGTTGATGCCGCCGTTGGGGTCGAGGAAGGTGCGCAGCCATACCGGCAGCGTCATCGCCTCGGGGCGCGGGTTCAGCACGAGCGCGAACACGAACTCGTTCCACGCCTGGATGAACCCGAAGATCCCCGTGGCGACCAGTCCCGGCGCCAGCAGCGGGAACGTAATGCGCCAGAACGCCTGGGAACGGCTGAGACCGTCGATCATCGCCGCCTCTTCGAGCTCGGCGGGCACGCCGTTGACGAACCCGCGCAGCGTCCAGATCGTGAACGGCAGCACCACGGCGATGTACACCGCCGAAAGACCGATGACCGTGTTGAGCAGGTGCCACCCGTCGATGAGACGGAAGGTCGAGATGATCATCGCCTCGGCCGGGATCATCTGGATGATGAGGATCGCGATGATGAAGGCCGCGCGCGAGCGGAACCGGAACCGCGTCACCGCGAGCGCAGCGAGGAACGCGAACACCAGTGCGATCACGACGGTCGTGAGTGTCACCAGGATCGAGTTGCCCAGCGCCGGCAGGAACGGCGCCCGCGCCGAGGTGAAGATGACGCTGGTGTAGTTGTCCAGCGTGAAGGTCTCGGGCCAGAAGTGCACTTCGCTGCCGCGCACCTGGGCGTTGGGCTGGAACGAGGTGTTCAGCATCCAGTAGAACGGGAAGACGGATGCCGCGAACACCACGATCGCCGCCGCGCCCGCGAGGATCGAGCCCACGCGACGGCGGCCACGGCCGCGGCGGCGAGGAGCGCCGGTCGCGGAAGCGGTCGCGAACGAGCGAGCCGGAGGGGGTGCGGGCATCGAGGTGGTGGTGGTCACAGTGACTCCTCTTTCACGCTCTGACGCACGTAGAAGATCGAGATGGCCACGAGCAGGAGCACGACGATGACCGAGATCGCGCCGCCGACGCCGAAGTCGCCCGACCCGAGCGACACGCGGTAGATGTACACGCCGAGCGTGTTGGTCTGCTCGGCGAGGCCCCCGATCGACTGCAGCGCGTAGATCTGGGTGAACACGCGCAGATCCCAGATGATCTGCAGGATCGTGACGATGACGAGGATCGGCTTGATGTAGGGCACCACGACGAGGAAGAACCTCTTGGCGCCGCCTGCGCCGTCCAGTTGCGCAGCCTCCATCACCTCGTCGGACACCTGGGTGAGGCCGGCGTAGACGGTGAAGGCGACGAAGGGGATGGCGCCCCACACGATGATGATCGCCGCGACGAAGAAGAAGCTGAGGGGTTCGATGAGCCATGAGTGGCCCTGGAACTGCTCGAGGCCGAACCAGTTCACGAGCACATAGTTGAGCACGCCGTACTGGGTGTCGAAGATCCATCCCCACACGATGGTCGCCGACAGGGGCGGCATCGCCCACGCCAGCAGCAGACCGACCGACACGAAGGTTCGAAGCACCGTTCCGAGACGCTGCATGAGCAGCGCGACCAGCACGCCGAGCACCATCGTCGACACGACGCTTACGGCGGCGAAGACGACCGATCGGGCCAGGACCTGCCAGAACTCGGCGTCGGTGAGCACCTCCAGGTAGTTGCCCAGACCCACGAACTCGGGCGGGGCGCCGAAGACCTGGGCGCGCCCGAACTCCTGGAACGACATGATGACCAACTGGATGAGCGGCCAGCCGGTGATCGCCGCGAGGACGATGAGCGAGGGCACCAGCAGCGCGTAGGGGGTGAAACCTCCGGCTGCGAGGAAGCGCCGACGCCGAGGGGACGGCTCGGGCGGCGCCGGGGCGGTGAGCCGCTCGCCGTCGACTGCGCTGACCGCGGGCCCGATGTCGCTGGGCAGCGTGGACATGAGTCCTCCTGATCGTGAGAGCACCGGGCCGGCGACGGTGTCGCACCGCCGGCCCGGTACGGGCGCTGGACGCGAAGGTCCAGCGCTGGGTTAGCCGTTGAGGATGTCTTCGATCTTGGTGTCGACCTCTTCGGCCAGCGACTTCACGTCGCCGCCCTGCGCGATCTTCACGAAGAAGTCCTCGAGGATGCGCGAGGCCTCGACCTCGGCCCAGTTCGGTGACGCCGGGGTGAGCTTGGCGTTGCTGGCGGCCTCGGTGAACGCTTTCGCCTCGGGGGTGTCACCGAGGGTCGAGGCCAGCGACTTGCGCGCCGGGATGAGGCCGTTCTCGCCGTAGATCGTCTGGAAGCCGTCGCTCAGGATGATCTCCAGCGCCGCCTTTGCGAGGTCGGGGTTGGCCGACTTGGCCGAGATGCCGATGTTCGAGCCGCCGGCGAACACCTGGGCGGGGCCGCCCTCGGCGCCGGGCAGCGCGTACACGAACGGAGCGGCCGGCGGGTTGTCGGTCTCGCACGCGCTCGCCAGGCCCAGCGCCCAGTTGGGGGCCGAGAACTGGATCGCCGAGCCCTCACAGTAGGGCGTCCACGGCTCGGCGTTGTCGCCGTCCTTCGGCGCGGCCGACGCGGTCGTCATGAGGTCCTGCACCTGCAGGAGGCCCTTGACCGACTCGGGCGAGCTCAGCTGCGCGTCCCACTCGTCGCCGTCCTGGACGGCGATCTCGCCACCGTTCTCCCAGATGAAGGGGAGCGCGTTGTACCAGTCCTGACCGGCGAAGTAAATGCCCGACTTGCCGGGGTTGGCTGCGGCGAGCTCCTTCGCCTTGGCGATGTAGTCGTCGAGCGTGGCGGGAGCCTCCGTCACGAACGCGGGGTCGGCGAACACGACGCGAGCGCCCGAGTACAGCGGCGGGGCGTAGAACTTGCCGTCGTAGGAGCCTGCCTCCACGAAGCCGGGGAGCAGGTCATCGCCGCCCAGGTCCTCGTAGATGTCGCTGATGTCCAGCAGCGCGCCGACCGACGTGAACGCCGGGGCCTGCGTGTTGCCGAACTCGACGATGTCGGGGCTGTCGGAGCTCGACAGGCTCGTGGTGAGCTTGTCGACGAGGCCATCCCAGGTCTGCTCCTCGATGACGAGGGTCGAGCCGGGGTTCTCCTCCTCGAACGTGTCCTTCAGGTAGTCGCGAGCGTCCTGCGGCGTGTCGGTGCCGACGAGCCACACGCGGATCTGCGCGCCGGCCTCGTCGGCGCTTCCGCTGCCGGTTCCGCCGGCACAGCCGGCCAGGGCAAGCGCCGTTGCGCCCAGGAGGGCGACGGCTCCGAGCGTCTTGTTCATGATTCCCTCGTTCTCTCTTGGTGTTTCCAGGTGTTGGACGGATCAGGCGATCCATCCGGGGGGATGGTCCGCGTGCCTACGACACGCCGAGTTGTCCGGACAGGACCATGACGGCCGCACCGCGCAGGACGATGTCCTCGCCTTGCTCCGTCATCCGCACACGGATCCCGTCGTGGAACTCGGCGAGCGTCCGGGTGCGGAGGGTCTCGGCGGTCGCGTGCGCGAGGGGTCCGCCGAGAAGCTCGGGTGGGCCGGTGAGCACGATCTCCGAGAGATCGAGCACGCCGACGATGGGAGCAAGGGCGATGCCCAGGCGCTCCCCTGCGTCGCGGAGGATGCCCTCGCGGGCGTCGTCGGTCGCCGCCTCGGCCAGGCGCGCGGTCAGCGACGGCACCGAGATCCACGCCTCGAGGCATCCGACCTTGCCGCACGCGCACTCCGGGCCGCCGTCGGTGCCGACGGTCACGTGGCCGATCTCGCCCGCGGCGAAGCGCGCGCCGCGCATGGGCTGGCCGCCGGCGAGCAGGCCCGAGCCGACGCCGCGACCGACCTTCACCAGCAGCACGTCGTCGCCGGCTCCGCCGAGGGTGTACTCGGCCAGGACTGCCGCATTGGCGTCGTTGGCCACCAGCACCGGCAGGTCGAGCGCCGCCTCGAGCTCGCCGCGAAGGTCGAACCCGGCCCACTTGAGGTTGGGGGCGGTGAGGATGACGCCGTGGTCGTCGATGACGCCCGGGGCGCCCACGCCCACGCCGAGCACGGGGGCGTGCGAGTCGGCGACGAGCTCGCGCGCAAGCCCGATGACGGCCTCGATGAGCCGCTCTCCGCTGGGCACGGGGATCGCCCGCCGCGCGACGATGTCGCCGTCGAGGTCGAGCACGGCGCCGAGGAAGACGTCGTTGCCGGACAGATCGATGCCGACGATGCGGTGGCCGGAGCGGTCGAGGTCGACGAGGATCGCGGGCTTTCCGGGGCCGGATGCCTCGCGCACGCCCTTCTCGACGATGAAGCCGTCCGCGATGAGGTCGCCCACCAGATCCGAGATCGTGACGCGGGTCAGACCCGTCTCGCGCGACAGGTCGGCGCGGCTCATGGCGCCGCCGTGGAAGAGCGTCTGGAGCACGAGCGAGCGGTTGTGGGTGCGGGCGTGCTCGGGAAGCACCTTGGTCGCCGAGCGCACCCCGGGAGTGCGGCGGCCGGCGGCGGGGACCGCGGGCTCTTGAGGGTGCGGCGGCTCGAAGGTGGAAGAGCCGCGCTGCACTTCCGATGCAGACATGTTTGTTAGTGAAGCTTACGAACAAACGCCCACGCAACCCCGCGGCCCAGTTTGAACGGAGTCTTTACAAACTCGTAATAATCGACGGATGCCTCCCCTCGCCTGGTGCTGATCGGCTCGACCTCGTCATTTCAGGATCTATGGGGACGATGCCCAGCCCAGGACGGGCCGGGCTCCCGTACCATGGAACACAGGATTCCGCCGAACTGGGGGGTGATGGCGTGACGGATCTCGCCACCAAGACGGGCACTTTCGAGTTGCCCGATGACGACACCGAAGTCCAAGACGTCGCGAACGAGAGCAGCGACGACGCGGACGTCGTCGCGCCCGAAGACGACAGCGTCGACGCCGCGGCACCAGAGGAAGAACCCACCGACTCCGCACCCGACGACGACCCCGCAGCCGCGGAAGACCTCGCAGACACCGACGCATCGGCCGAGGTCGACGAGACTGCGACGCCGCAGGCCCTGACCGAGGTCGAGGACTCCCTCGCCGTCGAAGAGCCCGCCGAGGTCGACGCATCCGCTGAGCCGCAAGAGCCCGTCGAGGTCGAGGCATCCCTTGCCGCCGAAGAGCCCGCCGAGGTCGAACAGCCCGCCGATCCCGAGGATCTCATCGAGACCCCGACCGAGCCGGTCACCCCCTCCGCCCCGGTCGAGAGTGCGCTGCAGACCGCGCCAGCCGACCCCGATGCCGCCACCGCGGCGCTGGGTGCGGCATCGGTCACGCAGTCGGCCCCCGGCGCACCCGCGAACCCCCCGGACGTGCGCTGGGCGCCGTCCGAGCCCGCCCCGCGCAAGAGCCGCAAGGGCTTGTGGATCGGCATCGGCGCGGGAGTCGCCGCGGCCGCCCTGGTCGCCGCGTCGCTCGTGCTGATCGCGCCCGGCACCTCGATCGCCGGTGTCCCTGTCGGCGGCCTGACCCCCGGGGCAGCCGCTGACGCGGTGAGCGCGCGCCTGGCCGAGACGACCCTCGTGCTCACCGGCGCGGGCGAAGGCGCAGAGCTCACCGCCGCCGAGCTGGGCGCGTCGGTGAACGCGCGCGAGCTCGCGAACGAGGCCTTCGGCGCCCACCCCGCGTGGAACCCGACGACCTGGTTCCCGGCGCCCCACAAGGCGGTGGTGCAGGTCGACGCCGATGCCGCGACCGCCGCGCTGCGTCATGCCCTGCCGTCGCTCTACACCGACCCCACAGATGCCGAGCTGACGTTCGACGCCGCGACGGCGTCCTACACCGTCACGCCCGCCATCCCCGGCGTCGGAATCGACGTCGACGCCGTGCGCGCCGCGCTGCAGGAGGCCTTCGACGCGGGCAAGGCCACGGTCGCGTTCGATCCGGTCGAATCCGAGGTGGATGCCTCGACCCCGACCTCGGTCGCCACCGCGACCGCCGCGCGCCTGAACGCGGTGCTCGACACCGCCGGGTTCTACGTCGGCGAGGAGCGCACGGTGCCGCTCGATCGCGCGACGGTCGCGTCGTGGATCACGCTCGGCGACGGGCCTCGCGGCACGTTCTCGATCGACGTGGACGAGAAGGCCATCCAGGCCGTCGTCGACACGCTTCCTGCGGCGGTGGACCGCCCCGCGGTGAACGCGACCGTCATCACCAACAGCGATGGCGACGTGCTCAGCTCGGTGACCTCGGGCGTCGAGGGCCGCACGCTGGGCTCGACCGACGACATCGCATCGGGCTTCGCCGAGCAGATCGCGAACGCGAACGGCGTGTACCAGCTGCCGGTGACGGCGACTGCGTTCACGACCACCTCGCTCGCGCGCAGCGTCGAGGTCAACCTGAGCGAGCAGCGGGTGTACGCCATCGAGAACGGCGTCGTCGTCGCCTCGTCGTATGTGTCGTCGGGCCTTCCCGGGAACGACACCCCCACGGGGCATTTCCAGATCTTCGCGAAGCTCGACTCGCAGAACATGGGCAACCGCGACACCACCAAGGCGCCGTACTACTTCACTGAGAACGTGCCGAACGTGATGTACTTCGACGGTGATGTGGCCCTGCACGGCGCCTACTGGCACAACAACTTCGGCAACCGCATGAGCCACGGCTGCGTGAACCTGCCGCTGGATGTCGCGGCGTTCCTGTTCACCTGGGCCGAGATCGGCACCGACGTGTGGGTGCACTATTGACGCGAGCCGGCTCAATGCCGCGCAGCGGCGTTGAGCCGGCTCGGGTCAAGGTCGAGTAGCCGGCGCAGCCGGCGTATCGAGACCTCCCCCGCCAGCGGCCCCGCCCGCCCGCCCGTCCGCCCGCCCGCGCGCCCTCCCTCGCCCCGCCCGTGGCCCCCGCCCCGCCAACCACCCCCCACCACCCGGCGGTCGGGCAGCCCGGCGCAGCCGGCGCATCGAGACCGCCGGGTTTCGCTAGCGTTGACGCGTGCCGCGTTTCGACCTGAGCCTCGCCGACCTCGAGTCCTACTCCCCCGACATCGGCGTCCCTGACGACTTCGACGCGTTCTGGCGCGACACGATCGCGTCCGCGCGTGCCGCGGGCGGCGAGGTGACGGCGGTGCGGGCATCCACACCGCTGCGCACCGTGGACGTGTTCGACGTGACGTTCCCGGGCTTCGCGGGCGACCCGATCTCAGCGTGGCTCCTGGTGCCCGCCGGTGCCGAACAGCCCCTGCCGGCGGTGGTCGAGTTCCTCGGGTACGGCGGAGGCAGGGGCCTGCCGGTCGAGCGTCTCGCGTGGGCGTCGGCCGGGTACGCGCACCTCGTGATGGACACGCGTGGGCAGGGGTCGCACTGGGGCGGCGGCGGGTCGACGCCCGACCCGCACGGGACGGGGGCATCGGCGGCGGGCTTCATGACCCGCGGCATCGACGATCCCGCCGACTACTACTACCGGCGGGTGTTCACGGATGCCGTGCGCGCCGTCGATGCGGTGCGCACGCTCCCGCAGGTCGACTCGTCGCGGGTCGCCGTCACCGGCACGAGCCAGGGCGGGGGCATCGCGCTGGCCGCGGCCGCCCTGTGCGACGACCTCGTGGCGGTCATGCCCGACGTGCCGTTCCTGTGCCACTTCGAGCGCGCCGTCGGCTTCACCGACCGCGACCCGTATCACGAGGTCGTGCGCTACCTCGCCGTGCACCGCGGCGCGCAGGAGCGGGTGTTCGGCACCCTGTCGTACTTCGACGGCGCGACCATGGCGACCCGCGCGGCGGCTCCCGCACTCTTCTCGGTCGCGCTGCTCGACCCGATCTGCCCGCCCTCGACGGTGTTCGCCGCGTTCAACCGCTACGGCGGCGACGCGCGCATCGAGGTCTACCGCCACAACGAGCACGAGGGCGGCCAGGCCCACCAGTGGGGCGTCCAGGCGGAGTTCCTCGCGGGCCTGGTCTAGCACGGGCCGCACGAAGAGCGGATGCCGCGACCTGGGTCGCGGCATCCGCTCTGGTGCGTGTTGCCGGCTGTCAGCCGCGCTGAGCGCGCAGCCCGTCGATGATGGCGTTGAGCGTCGCCGACGGGCGCATCACAGCCGCGACGAGCTGGGCGTCGGGGCGGTAGTACCCGCCGATGTCGGCGGGCTTGCCCTGCACGGCGAGGAGCTCTTCGACGATCTGCTGCTCGTTCGCGGCGAGCGCCTCGGCGATGGGGGCGAAGGCCGCCGCGAGCTCGGCGTCGGCCTGCTGCTTGGCGAGCTCCTGCGTCCAGTACAGCGCGAGGTAGAAGTGGCTGCCGCGGTTGTCGATCGTGCCGAGCGCACGGCCGGGCGACTTGTCGTTCTCGAGGAACGTGCCGGTCGCGGCATCCAGCGTGTCGGCCAGCACCTGGGCGCGCGCGTTGCCGGTGAACTGCGCGAGGTGCTCGAGCGAGGCCGCCAGCGCGAAGAACTCGCCGAGCGAGTCCCAGCGCAGGTAGTCCTCCTCGAGGAGCTGCTGCACGTGCTTGGGCGCAGAGCCTCCCGCGCCGGTCTCGAACAGGCCGCCGCCGGCGAGCAGCGGCACGATCGAGAGCATCTTCGCCGACGTTCCGACCTCGAGGATCGGGAACAGGTCGGTGAGGTAGTCGCGCAGCACGTTGCCGGTCACCGAGATGGTGTCGAGGCCGTGGCGCATGCGCGCCAGCGTGTAGCGGGTGGCCTCGGCGGGCGAGAGGATCGACAGCTCGATGCCGTGGGTGTCCATCGTGGCCAGGGCCTGGTAGACCTTCGCGATGATCTGGGCGTCGTGCGCGCGATTGACGTCGAGCCAGAACACCGCGGGAACGCCGGTCGCACGCGCGCGGCTGACCGCGAGGCGCACCCAGTCGACCACCGCGATGTACTTGGTCTGCGTCCCGCGCCAAATGTCGCCCTGCTCGACCTCGTGCTCGATGACGACCTCGCCATCGCCGTCGACGACCTGCACGACGCCGGGCGCCGCGATCTCGAACGTCTTGTCGTGGCTGCCGTACTCCTCGGCCGCCTGGGCCATGAGGCCGACGTTCGGCACGGTGCCGATCGTGGCCGGGTCGAGCGGGCCGTTGGCGATCACGTCGTCGATGACAGCCTGGTAGACGCCCGCGTACGACGAGTCCGGGATGACCGCCAGGGTGTCGTCTTCGCCGCCGTCGACGCCCCACAGCTTGCCCCCGTTGCGCACGAGCGCCGGCATCGAGGCGTCGACGATCACGTCGGAGGGCACGTGCAGGTTGGTGATGCCCTTGTCGGAGTTGACGTACGACAGGCGCGCGCCGCTCTCGAGGTCCGCGGTGATCGCCGCGGCGATCTCGTCGCCGCCCTCGACCTCGGAAAGGCCCGCGAGGATCGCACCGAGGCCGTTGTTCGCAGTCAGGCCCGCCTCGGCGAGCTTGTCGCCGTAGCGGTCGAACACGTCGGAGAAGTACGCCTTCACGACATGACCGAAGATGATCGGGTCGCTGACCTTCATCATCGTGGCCTTGAGGTGCACCGAGTACAGCACGTCGTCGGCCTTGGCTGCCTCGAGCGTCTCGGCGAGGAAGGCGTCCAGCGCCTTGGCCGACAGGAACGTCGCGTCGATGATCTCGCGCGGCAGCACCTTGAGCCCCTCCTTGAGCACGGTGACCGTGCCGTCCTGGCCGATGTGCTGGATCGTCAGAACGTCGTCGTGGGCGGCGACCCACGATTTCTCGTTGCCCTTGAAGTCGTCGTGGCTCATCGTCGCGACGCGGGTCTTCGAGCCCTCGGCGAACGGCTTGTTGCGGTGCGGGTGCTTGCGTGCGTAGTTCTTGACCGACAGGGGCGCGCGGCGGTCGCTGTTGCCCTCGCGCAGCACGGGGTT
The DNA here is from genome assembly GCF_041379855.1 of Microbacterium sp. BWT-B31. Classification (NCBI taxonomy): domain Bacteria; kingdom Bacillati; phylum Actinomycetota; class Actinomycetes; order Micrococcales; family Microbacteriaceae; genus Microbacterium; species Microbacterium sp. BWT-B31. The sequence continues at coordinate 462,752 of NZ_JBFECU010000001.1, read as the reverse complement.
CACGGCCGAGCCCTTGATGCGGTCGTAGCGGGCGCGCACGTCCTTCTGCTCGAGCGTCTCGGGCTCGTCAGGGTAGTCGGGGATGTCGTAGCCCTGCGCCTGCAGTTCGGCGATCGCGGCTTTGAGCTGCGGGATCGACGCCGAGATGTTCGGCAGCTTGATGATGTTCGCCTCGGGCAGCGTCGCGAGGCCGCCGAGTTCGGCGAGCGCGTCGCCGACCTGCTGCTGGGCAGTCAGCCGCTGCGGGAACGCGGCGAGCACACGGCCCGCCAGCGAGATGTCGCGCGTGTCGATGTCGACGCCCGCGTGGCCGGTCACAGCCTGCACGATCGGCAGCAGCGACGCCGTCGCCAGAGCCGGTGCTTCGTCGGTGTACGTGTAGATGATGGTGGAGTCGGTCACCGGTTCCGTCTTTCGTCTCGGGTCGTCCGGCCAGTTTATCCCAGGCGCGAAAGTATCTTGATGTCGAGATAGTTGTCGGACGCTTCGCAGGATGTCGCGCCGGTGAGATGCGCGTAAAGGTCTGTCGCATTCTTGGCCGGATGTCACGCCCACCTACTAGCCTGGGGCCATGTCTGACCTGCGCCTCGTCGAACTGTCCGCCGCCACCATCGTCGCGGTCAACAACATGTCCCTCAAGCCCGGTCAGGAAGAGTTCCTCTCGCCCGTCAGCTACGGGGTCGCAGCCACGGTCGTGAACCCGCAGACGACCTGGCAGCGCGTCGTCCTCGACGGCGACGACGTGGTCGGCTTCGTGAGCGCCAACTTCGACCCGGACTTTCCGCAGGAGCACTTCCGCTCCGTGCTGTGGCGCATCAACGTCGATGCCGACGATCAGGGGCGCGGTGTCGGCCGCTTCGCCGTCGACGGGCTGCTCGCCGAGGCGCGGGCGCGAGGCGTCAAGAGCATCAACGTCATCTACGAAGCCGGCGAGGGCGGCCCCGAGGCGTTCTTCACGCGCGTGGGCTTCACCCCGGTCGGCGAGACCGAGTACGGCGAGGTCATCGCCGAGATCGGCGTCTGAGCCGCGTGACCTCCGCCGTCGTCGGCAGCGCCGACTATCGCGACAGCGGCCTCGTCTTCCCGCCCGGATTCACCTTCGGATCGGCCACCGCCTCGTACCAGATCGAGGGCGCGGCGGCCGAGGATGGCCGCGGACCCTCCATCTGGGACACGTTCTCGAAAACCCCCGGCAAGGTGTGGAACGGCGACACCGGCGACGTCGCGTGCGACCACTACCACCGCTGGGAGTCCGACCTCGACCTCATGACGGACCTCGGCCTGGGCGCCTACCGGTTCTCGATCGCGTGGCCGCGGATCGTGCCCGGCGGGCGCGGCGACGTGAATCAGGCCGGCATCGACTTCTACTCGCGCCTGGTCGACGGGCTGCTCGAGCGGGGCATCCGTCCCGTCGCGACGCTGTATCACTGGGACCTCCCCCAGCCGCTCGAAGACGAGGGCGGCTGGGCCGTGCGCTCCACGACCGACGCGTTCGAGGAATACGCGCGGATCATGGGCGAAGCCCTCGGCGACCGCGTGCACACGTGGACCACGCTCAACGAGCCGTGGTGCTCGGCCTACCTCGGCTACGGGCAGGGCGGGCACGCGCCCGGACGACACGAGCCGGCAGCCGCGCTGGCCGCGGTGCACCACCTGAACCTTGCGCACGGGCGCGCGGTGCAGGCGCTGCGCGAGACCTCGACCGGGACGCCCCAGTACTCGATCACGCTGAACTTCCACGTGCTGCGCGGGCACGGCGACGGCGGCGCCGAGGCGGTCCGCCGCGCGGACGCGCTCGCCAACCGCGCCTTCACCCACCCGCTGCTGAAGGGCCAGTACCCGGCGGACCTGCTCGAGGACACGGCATCCGTCACCGACTGGGCCTTCGTGCAGGACGGCGACCTCCGGGCGATCAACCAGCCGATCGACGTGCTCGGCGTCAACTACTACTCGACCGCGACCGTGGGGCTGTGGGACGGCGCCTCGGCCAAGCAGATGAACGACGGCCACAAGCCCACCGCCGGCGGCACCGCGTGGCCCGGCAGCGCCGACGTGCTCGAGTTCGTCGCGCAGCCCGGCCCCTACACGGCGATGGGGTGGAACATCGCGCCCGAAGGCCTCGAAGAGCTGCTCGTGTCGCTGTCGGAGCAGTTCCCCCACCAGCCGCTCATGGTGACCGAGAACGGGGCCGCGTTCGACGACGTCGTCGCCCCCGACGGCTCGGTGTCCGACCCCGAGCGCCTCGACTACCTGCGCCGCCACTTCACCGCGGCCCACCGCGCGCTCGGGCGCGGCGTCGACCTGCGCGGCTACTTCGTGTGGTCGCTGCTGGACAACTTCGAGTGGGGCTTCGGCTACGCCAAGCGCTTCGGCATCGTGCGCGTGGACTTCGACACGCTCGAGCGCACCGTCAAGGACTCCGGCCGCTGGTACGCCGAACTGGCCAAGACCGGCGCCCTTCCGGCGTAGAAGACGATGACGGATGCCGCGACCGGGGCGGCGGCATCCGTCATCGTCGTCAGACCAGCGATTCGCGCCACGCGCTGTGCAGCTGGGCGAACTTGCCCGTGCCGGAGATGAGCACCTCGGGGGTGTCGTCCTCGATGATGCGGCCGTGCTCCATGACGAGCACGCGGTCGGCGATCGCGACCGTCGACAGGCGGTGGGCGATGATGATCGCGGTGCGGTCGGCCAGCAGCGTCTGCAGGGCGTCCTGGATCATGCGCTCCGACGGGATGTCGAGCGACGCCGTCGCCTCGTCGAGGATCAGCACCGCCGGGTTCGCGAGGAACGCCCGCGCGAACGAGATCAGCTGGCGCTGCCCGGCCGACACGCGCCCGCCGCGCTTGTTCACGTCGGTGTCGTAGCCGTCCGGCAGTCGCTCGATGAAGGCATCGGCCCCCACCGCCTTCGCGGCGGCGATGATCTCGTCGAGCGTCGCGTCGGGCTTGCCGAGTGCGATGTTGTCGGCGACCGTGCCGCTGAACAGGTACGCCTCCTGGGTGACCATGACGATCGCCCGGCGCAGGTCCTTGGGATGCAGCGAGCGAAGGTCGACGCCGTCGAGGGTCACCGCACCCCGCGTCGGGTCGTAGAACCGAGACACGAGCTTGGCGAGCGTGGACTTGCCCGCGGCCGTCGTGCCGACCAGCGCGATGGTCTGACCGGCGGGGATGTCCAGCGTGAAGTCCGGCAGGATGACCTTCTCGTCCGAGTAGCCGAACCGCACGTCTTGGAAGCTCACGTGCCCGCGCGCCGTCCACAGGTCGACGGGCTGCTTCGGGTCGGGCACGGTCGGCTCCTCCTCCAGCACGCCCGACACCTTCTCGAGCGCCGCCGTCGCGGACTGGTACGAGTTCAGGAAGAACGCGACCTCCTGCAGCGGCGCGAAGAAGTTGCGCACGTACAGCACCGCGGCCAGCAGCGTGCCGATCGCGAGCGGGCCGTCGGCGACACGGATGCCGCCCCACAGCACCACCAGGGCGATCGAGACGGATGCCACGGCCATGAGCCCCGGCTCGAACGTGCCGAACAGGCGGATCGAACGCATGTTCACGTCACGGTAGTCGCTGGACAGCTCGCCGAACTCGCCGTCGTTGCGGGGCTCCTTGCGGAATGCCTTGACAGCGCGGATGCCGGTCATCGTCTCGACGAACTTCACGATCACCTTCGCGCTGATCACGCGCGACTCGCGGTACACCACCTGCGAGCGACGGTAGAACCAGCGCATCAGGAAGTACAGCGGCACGCCCATCGCCACGATGATGAGGCCGGACTGCCAATCCAGCAGCAGCAGCGCGATGAGCGTGAACCCGCCGTACAGCACGCCCGACACCAGTTCGTTGAGCCCGCCGTCGAGAAGCTCGCGGATCGTGTCGAGGTCGCTGGTCTGGCGCGAGATGATGCGGCCCGAGGTGTACGACTCGTGGAACTCCAGACTGAGGCGCTGGGTGTGCAGGAAGATGCGCTTGCGCAGATCGAGCATGATCGCCTGCGTGAGGCGCGCGGCGACCACGACGTACCAGCCGATCAGCGCGGCACCGCCCGCCGCCGACACCAGGTACACCGCGACGACGCCGATGGTCGGCATCCAGTTCATCTGATCGATCACGGCCGGAAGCGCGGTGTTGAGCCCGTACGCGATCAGCGCGGGACCGATCACGCGCAGGATCGTCGAGACGACCAGCACCACGCCCGCCAGCACGAGGTGCCCGCGGACGGGTGAGACCAGCGACCCGAGCAGGCGCAGCGAGCGCGCCCGGACCGCGCGGCTCTCTTCGCGCGTGTAGTCCGAGCGGTCCTCGCCGCTGGTTCCGGTGACTGTCGCAGTGCTCATCGGCTCGCCTCCGGCTCTTGCGGGATGGACTGTTCTCGGCCGGCCGCGAAGCCCGGCTCCTGCGCCTGCCGGAGCGCGATCTCGAGACTCGAGATCACGTGCCGGTAGTGCTCGCTGGTGCGCAGCAGCTCAGAGTGGGTGCCGACCGCGGTGATGCGGCCGGCCTCGAGCAGAGCCACGCGATCGGCGAGGGTCACCGTCGAGGGCCGGTGGGCCACGACGAGGGCGGTCGTCGCGTGCAGCACCTCGCGCAGCGCGTCCTCGACGAGCGCCTCGGTGTCGACGTCGAGCGCCGACAGCGGATCGTCCAGCACGAGCACCGCCGGGCGGGCGGCGACGGCGCGCGCGAGCGCGAGGCGCTGACGCTGCCCGCCCGAGAGCGACAGCCCCTCTTCGCCGATGATCGTGTCGACGCCGTTGGGCAGGTCGTCGACGAAGCCCGCCTGCGCCACGGCGAGCGCCTCGCGCAGCACCGCCTCGGCCTCGGCACTGCCCGGCTCGAGATCCTCGCGGCCGAGCAGCACGTTGTCGCGCACGGACTGCGAGAACAGCGTCGCGTCCTCGAAGGCCATGCCCACGTGGGTGCGCAGCTGCGTGAGGGTGAGGTCGCGCACGTCGACGCCGTCGAGCGTCACGCGCCCGCCGGTCACGTCGTACAGCCGCGACGGCAGCGTGGTGAGGGTCGTCTTGCCCGAGCCGGTGAGGCCCACCAGCGCCATCGTCTCGCCCGGATGCAGCACCAGGTCGATGCCGTCGAGCAGGTCGCGCTCGCTGGGCGCGGCATCCTGATACCGGAAGCGCACGCCCTCGAACGCGAGCTCGCCCCGCGGCTTGTCGACCACGATCGGATGCGGCGGGTCGGTGATCGGGTTGTCTTCGTCGAACACCTCGAAGATGCGGTCGGTCGCGGTGCGCGCGTCGAGCAGGAACGAGAACAGGAACCCGATGGACTCCATCGGCCAGCGCAGCACCGTCGCCATCGCGAAGAACGCGAACAGCTCGTCGATGCCCAGCTGACCTGTCGCGTTGAGGTAGACCCCGGCGCCCAGGCACAGCGCGAACGCGATGTCGGGCAGCAGCACCAGCCAGAACCAGATCCGGCCGACCGCGCCCGCCTTGCGCAGCTCGGTCTGGCGCAGCGTCTCGGCCTGGCGCGCGAACTTCTGCAGCGCGTGCTTTCCCCGGCCGAACGCCTTCAGCACGCGAATGCCGTGCACGCTCTCCTCGACCGAGGTCGCCAGGTCACCGGCCTGATCCTGCGACTGGCGCGCGAGCGTGCCGTACGTCTTCTCGAACCGGTAGCCCGCGTACCACAGCGGAGCCGAGGTCACCAGGAAGATCGTGCCGAGCAGCCAGTGCCAGCGAAAAAGCAGCACGAGGCCGACGGCGATCGTGATGACGTTGACGACGAGCAGGATCACGCCGAACGCCAGCCAGCGGCGCAGCATGCTGATGTCCTGCATCATGCGGCTGAGCAGCTGCCCCGACTGCCAGCGGTCGTGGAACGCCACCGGCAGGCGCTGCAGGCGCTGGTAGAACGTGGTGCGCAGCTCGTACTCGACGCGCGTGGCCGGCGCCAGCACGAACCAGCGGCGCGCCCAGACCATCGCCGCCTCGGCAAGACCGAGGCCGAGCACCGCGGCGGCGCCCCACGCGATCTGGGCGAGGTCGCCCGACGAGATCGGGCCGCGCACGACGGCCTCCAGCACGATCGGGATCGCAAGGGCGAGCAGGCTCGCCACCAGGGCGCTCACGGCGCCGAGGATCAGGCGCGGCAGCACGGGCTTGGCGAACGGAAGCAGCCGAGCGAGCGCACGCAAGGTGGACAGTTCGGATCGTGGCGTTTCGACGGTAGGAGTCATGATCCTTGCAGGGTCCTGGAGAGGACGGGTGGAGCGATGCCCGGTAGCCGGGCCGAGAAAGGGGCGCGCAGAGCGCGGCGGAGCGGTCGCTCTGAAGAAGGGAACGCTCCGAACGGAGGACGTATGCCTGGCGGCGATGCCCGATCGAGTGGGGCGGTGCCGCTAGCCCTTGATCCGCGGGCGAAGCCCCCGCAGCGCGACGAGGAGGGATGCGGGCGTGGCGATGTGGGCCTGATGCATGATGTCCTCCTCAGGAACGGGGGCGGCTGCCGCGACCGCGACAGCCCTCCAGAGTATCCCTGAGAATTCGGTGAATGCAACCTGCGGGCCGCGCCCAGCCGCGCGCGGGTCAGGCGGCCTCGCGCGCGAGGAGGCTCTGCTTCACGGCGAGGCCCCACGCGAAGCCGCCGAGCGTGCCGTCCGAACGCAGCACGCGGTGGCACGGCACGAACAGCGCCGGCGCGTTGCGCGCGCAGATCGAGGCCGCAGCGCGCACCGCCGACGGGCGGCCGAGCGCGGTGGCGAACTCGGTGTACGTGAGCGGATGCCCCGGCTCGATCTCGCGCAGGGCGCTCCACCCCTGCAGCTGCAGCGCCGTGCCGGTCTGGGCGACCTCGACGGCCTCGACGGCGGACAGATCACCCGCGTAGTACGCGCGGACGGCGGTCGCGGCATCCGTCTCGCCCTCGCTCACCGTCTCGGGACGCACCGTCAGCCGCGCGAGGATCGCGGCGGGGTCGGCCGTCCAGCCGGAGGCCAGCACGCGCTGGCGGTCGTCGACGAGCAGCGTGAACGGGCCGTCCGGGGTGTCCACGGTCTGGATGGTGGCGGTCATGGGGTCTCCTTCGTCATGGCGTGCGTGCGCAACTCCTGAGAACCGTGCACGGAACGGGTGGAATCGCCGGTATCCGAGCGGGCGGATGCAGGATCTCCGGAGCTGCGAACGCGGCGGGGCGCACGCACGGGCGCGGCGCGCCACAGGTGGGCGGTGAGGTAGCTGCGCCACGGCGCGACGCGCGCGGCCCACGCGGTGAAGCCGGCGGGATCGGACGGGATGCCGGCAGCCGCCGCCCCCGCCCGTACGGCGACGTCGCCGGGCAGCGTGATGTCGGGATCGCCGAGCACCCGCATGCGCACGTAGTCGGCCGTCCACGGGCCGATGCCGGGCATGGCCAGCAGCGCCGCGCGCTGCTCGGCGCCGTCGTCGCCCGTGGTGAGGGCGAGCGAGCCGTCGGCGAGCGCCGCTGCGGCGCCGGTGACCGCGCGGATCCGCGCCGCCGGGCCGCGCAGCACCTCGTGCCCGCGCTCGGCGATCGCCGCCATCGTCGGGAAGAGCCGCACCGCGCCGTCGAAGCCCGCGACCGGCTCGCCCAGCGCGTCGGCGAGCGCGGTGAGCGCGGTGCGCGCGGCCGCGACGGTGATCTGCTGGCCGACCATCGCGCGCACGAGCATCTCGTGCGGGTCGGCGGCGCCGGGCACGCGGATGCCCGGCACGCCGGACACGAGGGGGGCGAGCTGCGGATGCCGCGCCAGCGCCTCGTCGATGGCGAGGGGGTCGGCGTCGAGGTCGAACAGCCGCCGCGCGCGTGCGACCAGGGTCGCCAGGTCGCCGAGGTGGGTGAGCCGCGCCCGCAGCCGCACGCGCCCGGCCTCGTCGACGCGCAGTTCGAACCACGCGGGTCCGCCGGGCAGGCGCAGAGTACGGGCGAAGCACGTGTCGGACGCGGTCTCGATGCCCGGGATCGCCCGCGCCCGCATCCACGCGAACACCCCCGCGGCGTCGAGCGGGCCGCGGTGCGGCAGCGCGAGGTCGATCTCGCCCGGCGTCACCGCCGCCGGGCCGCCGGCGCGCCGGCGCGCGCGCAGCTCGAGCGGGGGCATCCCGAACACCTCGCGGACGGTGTCGTTGAACTGCCTCACGCTCGCGAAGCCCGCCGAGAACGCGACCTCGGACGCCGACAGGTCGGTGCCGACCAGCAGCATGCGGGCGGTGTGCGCGCGCTGCGCGCGGGCCAGAGCCAGCGGCCCCGCACCGAGTTCGGCGGTGAGCAGGCGCGTGAGGTGACGGGAAGAGTAGCCGAGGCGCGCCGCGAGCCCGGGCACGCCCTCGCGCTCGACCACCCCATCGGCGATGAGCCGCATCGCGCGGCCCGCGATGTCGCCGCGCAGGTTCCACTCGGGCGAGCCTGGCGCCGCCTCGGGCAGGCACCGCTTGCACGCGCGGTAGCCGGCCTCGTGCGCGGCGGCGCTCGTGCGGTAGAACGTCACATTGGACGGCTTCGGCGTGCGCGCCGGGCAGCTCGGGCGGCAGTAGATGCCCGTCGAGCGCACGGCCGTCACGAACTGCCCGTCGAACCGCGCGTCGCGCGAGTCGATCGCGCGATAGCGTTCGTCGAACGTCATCGCGGGGCGTGTCACCGTGGTGCTCATAGCTCCAGCCTGCCACGCCGCCCGACCATCGGCTGGCGGTTTTCGGACACGGCCGTGCGACGAGACGCCGCCACGAGAACCCGTGATCTCACGAGTGCGGGCCGAGTGCGCACCGCGACCTCCCGCGCCGGCGCCATCAGCTACGCGGTGACGGCTGCCGCGGCATCCGCTCGCCCTGCGCGACGGCCCGGGCTAGCGTGTCCCCGTGAGCGAACGCGAGTACGACCTCATCGTGATCGGAGCCGGCGTCGCCGGCGAGAACGTCGCCGACCGGGCGGTGCAGGGCGGACTCACCGCCGTCGTCGTCGAGGCCGAGCTCGTCGGCGGCGAGTGCTCATATTGGGCGTGCATGCCGTCGAAGGCGCTGCTGCGCAGCCACGCCGCGGTGCGCGCCGCGCAGGAGGTCGGCGGAGCGCGCGAGGCGGTGACCGGCGACGTCGACGTCGCGGCGACGCTGCGCCGACGCGATCGCATCGCCCACGACTGGGACGACGCGTCACAGGTGCGCTGGCTCGAGTCGGCGGGAATCGACCTCGTGCGCGGTCACGCACGGTTCACGGGCCCGAAGCAGCTCGCCGTCGAGGGCGACGAGGGCGTGACGCTCCTCACCGCACGTCACGCGGTCGCGATCGCGACGGGGTCGGCGGCGGTGCTGCCGGATGTCCAGGGCCTGCGCGACGTCGACCCCTGGACCAGTCGCGACGCGACGAGCGTGCGCGACGTGCCGGCGACGCTCGCGATCCTCGGCGGAGGGGTCGTCGCCGTCGAGATGGCGACCCTGTTCGCCGGGTGGGGCACGAAAGCCACCGTGATCGCGCGGTCGGGCCTGCTCGGCGGCCTGGAGCCGTTCGCCGGCGAGATGGTGCACGAGTCGCTCCGGCGGCTCGGCGCGACGGTGCGCACCGGCGTCGAGATCAGCTCGGCCCACCGCACCGAGCGCAACGCCGTGCTCGCCCTCACGGACGGCAGCCGGGTGGTCGCCGAGCAGCTGCTCGTCGCCACGGGACGGATGCCGCGCACCGCCGACCTCGGACTCGAGAACGTGGGCCTCACCCCGGGCGACTGGCTCGACGTCGACGACACGCTGCGGGTGCGCGGCACGGACTGGCTGTACGCCGTCGGCGACGTGAACCACCGGGCGCTGCTCACCCACCAGGCGAAGTACCAGGCGCGCGCCGCGGGCGACGTCATCGCGGCCCGCGCGAACGGCCGCCGGGTCGACGATCGGCCGTGGGGCGCACACGTCGCCACCGCCGACCACGACGCGGTGCCGCAGGTGACGTTCACCGACCCCGAGGTCGCATCGGTCGGGCTCACCGAGGCCGCCGCGCGCACGGCGGGGCGGCGCATCCGTGTGCTCGACTACGACCTGAGCTGGATCGCGGGCGCGACCACGCACTCCGACGACTACCGGGGGCAGGCGCGGGCGATCGTCGACGAGGACCGCGGCGTGCTCATCGGCGCGACCTTCGTCGGCGCGGATGTCGCGGAGCTGCTGCAGTCAGCCACCATCGCGATCGTCGGCGAGGTGCCCCTCGACCGGCTGTGGCACGCCGTGCCGGCGTATCCGACGATCAGCGAAGTGTGGCTGCGCTGGCTCGAGGAATACGGGCGGCCGACGGCCTGACGGGGGCGGGCCCGCGGTGCTCAGTGGAAGAAGTGCCGCTCCCCCGTGAAGAACATCGTCACGCCGGCCTCGCGCGCCGCCGCGATCACCTCGTCGTCGCGCACCGATCCGCCCGGCTGCACGATGGCCGAGACGCCCGCGTCGAGCAGGATCTGCGGTCCGTCGGCGAACGGGAAGAACGCGTCGGATGCCGCCACCGACCCGCGGGCGCGGTCGCCGGCGCGCTCCACCGCGAGGCGGCATGAGTCGACCCGGTTGACCTGGCCCATGCCGATCCCGACCGTCGCGGACCCCTTGGCGAGCACGATCGCGTTGGACTTGACCGCGCGGCACGCCTTCCACGCGAAGATGAAGTTCGTCATCTCTTCGGACGCGGGGCGCTCGCCCGACACGAGCTGCCAATCGGTGGCGACCGAGTCGATGTCGTCGGGGAAGCGGTCGGCGTCCTGCAGCAGCAGTCCGCCCGACACGAGCCGCACGTCCATGCGCTCCTGGCGCCAGTCGGCGGGCAGCTGCAGCAGACGGAGGTTCTTCTTGCTCTTGAACACCTCGAGCGCGGCCGGCTCGAACGACGGCGCGACGATGACCTCGGTGAAGATGTCCTTGAGGTTCTCGGCCATCTTCAGCGTCACCGTGCCGTTCGCGGCGATCACGCCGCCGTAGGCAGACACGGGGTCGCACTCGTGCGCGCGCAGGTGCGCGCTCGCGATCGGGTCGAGGGCGTTCGGGGCGGCGACTGCGATGCCGCACGGGTTGGCGTGCTTGACGATCGCCACGGCGGGCTTGACCAGGTCGAACGCGGCGCGGAGGGCGGCATCGGCATCGACATAGTTGTTGTACGACATCTCTTTGCCCTGCAGCTGCGTGGCCTGCGCGATGCCGTGCCCGCCCGCGGTGGTGTAGATCGCGGCGCGCTGGTGCGAGTTCTCGCCGTAGCGCAGCGTCGCGAGGCGCTCGGCCTTGATCGTCAGGTGCTCGGGCAGGTCGACGCCGTCGGCCAGGGTGCCCTCGGCGAACCACGTGGCGACCGCGGTGTCGTAGGCGGCCGTGTGCGCGAACGCGCGGGCGGCGAGCTGACGACGCTGCGCGAGGGTCGTGCCCTCGCCGCGCACGGCCTCGATGATCGCGGGGTACGACTCGGGCGAGACCACGATCGCGACGTTCGCGTGGTTCTTCGCCGAGGCGCGCACCATCGCCGGCCCGCCGATGTCGATCTGCTCGACGACGTCGTCGCCCTGCGCGCCCGAGGCGACCGTCTCGATGAACGGGTACAGGTTCACCACGACGAGCTCGAATGCCTGGATGCCGAGGATGTCGAGCTGCCGCTCGTGGTCTTCGAGGCGCAGGTCGGCGAGAAGTCCGGCGTGCACCGACGGGTGCAGAGTCTTCACCCGGCCGTCCAGCGACTCGGGAAAGCCGGTGATGCTCGCCACGTCGGTGACCTCATAGCCGGCATCGCGCAGCATCGACGCCGAGCCGCCGGTCGAGACGATCTCGACGCCCGCGGCGGCGAGCGCCTCGGCGAGCACGAGCAGGTCGGTCTTGTCGCTCACCGACACCAGTGCGCGACGGACGGGGATGACGTCGCGGGAGCGGTAGAGGGTGGGGTCGTGGCTCGGGCCTGCCATGATGCGGACTCCTGTGGGTCGGGGCGAGGGGGGATCGCCGGTGGTGCCTTCACTGCGCGGGGGACGGGAGGACGAGCGCGCCGGTCGCGATGCGCCGCACGACGTCGATGAGCAAGCGCCGCTCGACCGGCTTGATGCGCTCGTGGAGTGCGTGCTCGTCGTCGCCGGGGAGGATCGGAACGCGCTCCTGAGCGAGGATGGGGCCGGAGTCCACCCCGTGGTCGACGACGATGACGCTCGCACCGGTGCGCTCGACGCCGGCGGCGAGCGCGTCGCGCACGCCGTGCGCGCCGGGAAACTCCGGCAGGTACGCGGGGTGCGTGTTGATGATGCGCGGCGACCATTCGTCGACGAGGTCGGCGGGCAGCAGCCTCATGAGGCCGCTCAGCACGACCAGGTCGGGATTCCACACCGCGAGCTGGGCGCCGAGCTCGGCGCCCCACCCCTCGCGCGAGGTCGCGCGGCTCCACGGAACGGTGAAGGTGGGGATGCCGTACTCCTGCGCGTGGACGAAGCCGTCGGCTTCGCGATCGGCGCCGACGACGACGACGCGCGCGGGGAAGTCGGATTCGGCGGCCGCATCGAGCAGGGCCCGCAGATTCGACCCCCCGCCCGAGATGAGGACGGCGACCGTGAGCACGCGACCAGTCTACCCGCCGGCGTGGCCGGTCCCCGGGGGAAGGGTGGGGGGACGGCGGTCGCCGACCGGCGGCGGAGCGGGAGCGCCCGGCGTCGGGCGTCGGGCCTCCTCGTGGCCGACCGCGCCGAGCCGCGCGGCGAGCTCGGGGCTGAGGGTCGGCAGGTCGTCGTGCGGGTCTGCGAGCACGGCGGCCGTCAGCGGAACGGATGCCTCGCCCCCGCGCGCCTGCGGCCCGTGCGGGGCTTCGGACGCAGCATCGGTCGCCTCGGCCTTCTTCGCGCGTCGCGCGCTGCGCCCGGCGGGTCGCGGCGACAGCAGCAGGATCGCGGCTCCGGCGAACACCTCGAGGCCGACCGCGAGGGCGACCGGGCCAGGATCGGGTCCGACCTCTGCCGCCAGGCGCCCGGGGCCGAGCGACCCGGACGCGGCCGCGGCGAGCAGGCCCGCCGCGGCTGCGGTCAGCACGGCGATGCCGAGGGTGATCACGAGCCGGGGCACGGCGGGCTCGGCATCGGCCCGCCCTTCGCGGGCGCGGCGGTGGTGCGCGTCGTCGAGCGGCTCGACCGGCTGGGTGTCGCCGGTGTCGCCCAGCAGCGCCGCCAGCGCGGCCGACCGCTCGGCGTCGTCGGCCGAAGCGCCCGTGTGTTCGACGAGCGGCGCGGTGCGAGGGACCGTGCGCGAGCGCGCGATCCACCCGGCGAGCGCGCCCACCGCCACGGGAGAAAGGGCCAGGAGCAGCAGGAACGACGAGGACGTCTCGGGGACGGCGCCCAGCACAGGCACGGGTGGGAGCACGCCGACGAGGGTGCCCGCGGGCGAGACCGCGGTGCCGACGCCCAGCGAGAACCCGGGGCCGGCCACGAACGACAGCCCCCACACCAGGAGGGTCGGAAGGTACGCGAGCTGCGCGAGGGTCATGGTGACGACGCCGAGACCGTCGACGTGCCCCGCCTGAAAGAGCGCGATGACCTCTCCGGCGCCCATGATCAGGGCCACCGCGACCGCGAGCGCCCCCACGCCCACCAGTCCCGCGACCGCGACCGCGGTTGCGCGCGCGATCAGTCCGGGAACGACGCCCCACCCGCCCGCGGCGGCCTCGACGCGGTCCCGCAGGCGTGCGACGACGCCCGCTCCCGCCTCGCGCCACTCGGTGACGACGGCCGCCACGAGCGCCGGGGCGGCGAAGACGACCGATGGCAGCACGATCGCCTGCCAGGCCTCGACCGCCGCCACCTCGTTGCCGGTCGTGGTCCATACCCCGACGGCGATCCCCGCGAACACGGCCGAGCCGACGACCACGCCCGTGACCCACTCGTCGGCGCGCGACGCGCGCACCCCCGAGCGCGCTGCGAAGATCGCGGTGAACGTGGCGAAGGCAAGCGGGGCGAGCGAGATGACGAAGGATGCCGCGCTGCGGTCGATCCCCGCATCGGCGAGGTACTCCCCGGGCAGGGTGATGGTCAGCGGCACGAGATGCCCGAACTGCCACACCGTTCCGCTTGCCGGCCACAGGGTGCCCCAGTCGGCGGTGCCGCCCATCGCGAACACGAACACCAGGGTGAGCGGAGCGAGCGCGGCGGCGAGGCCGACGGCCGCGGCGATGGCGGCGTCGAACGCGGCGAGGAGGGCGACGATGAGGCGATGCATGCGCCCTCGACCCTACTTCGCCGAGGCCGCCCGGCCGGCGTCGCCTCGCCCGCGCACCCCGACACGCCCGCTCTCTTTTCTGTGCGGGGACGCCGGCCCGGGCGTTCAGCGAACTCCCAGGTTGCGCGCCGAGGCACTAGCCTTCTGGTCGGAGAGCCACATACCCGAGAGGTCGCGCATGACCAGCACACCGTCCGCATCCGCCGAGCCCGTCGAGCCGGCCGAGTCCCCCGCCATCGAGCCCGAACCGAAGAACGGGTTCGATCGGTTCTTCGAGATCACCCGCCGCGGCTCCACCATCGGGACCGAGGTGCGCGGCGGCGTCGTCACCTTCATCACGATGGCGTACATCGTGGTGCTGAACCCGATCATCCTCTCGGCCGGCACCGATGTCGCCGGCAACAACCTCGCGTTCCCCGCCGTCGCCGCCGTCACCGCGCTGACTGCGGGTGTCATGACCATCCTGTTCGGACTGGTCGCGCGACTGCCGTTCGCCTTCGCCGCGGGGCTGGGCATCAACTCGTTCCTCGCGTTCAGCGTCGTCGGCCAGGTCACCTGGCCCGAGGCGATGGGCATGGTCGTCATCAACGGCCTGATCATCGTGCTGCTGGCCGCGACGGGACTGCGCAGGCTGATCTTCGACGCCGTGCCGTACGAGCTGAAGATCGCCATCACGGTCGGCATCGGCCTGTTCATCGCCTTCATCGGCTTCGTCGACGCCGGCTTCGTCACCTCGACCGGTCAAGCCTCGCCTCCCGTCGGCCTCGGCATCGGCGGCTCGATCGCCACCGTGCCGACGCTCGTCTTCGCGTTCACCCTGCTGCTCACCGGCATCCTCGTCGCACGCAAGGTGAAGGGGGCGCTGCTGATCGGCCTCATCACGGGCACGGTCGTCGCCGTCGTGATCGAAGCGATCTGGCACCTCGGCTCGAGCGTCGACAAC
The DNA here is from genome assembly GCF_041379855.1 of Microbacterium sp. BWT-B31. NCBI lineage: Bacteria > Bacillati > Actinomycetota > Actinomycetes > Micrococcales > Microbacteriaceae > Microbacterium > Microbacterium sp. BWT-B31. Next base: position 447,639 of record NZ_JBFECU010000001.1, on the reverse strand, counting down.
CCCGGCGGCTGGGGCCTGTCGGTCCCCGCGTTCGGCGGCAGCCTGTTCGCGCTGCCCGACCTCAGCCTGGTCGGAGCCGTCAGCTTCGACTTCGGCAAGGTCGGCGTGCTCACCGTGGTCATGCTCGTCTTCACGCTCGTGTTCACGAACTTCTTCGACGCGATGGGAACCCTGACGGGTCTGTCCAAAGAGGCGGGGCTCGCCGATGGGAAGGGCAACTTCCCGCGGCTGAAGAGCGCGCTCATCGTCGAGGGCGTCGGCGCGGTGACCGGCGGCCTCACGTCGGGTTCGTCCAACACCGTCTTCATCGAGTCGGGCTCCGGCATCGGTGAGGGCGCGCGCACCGGGTTCGCGAACGTGGTCACCGGTGTGCTGTTCCTGCTGGCGATGTTCCTGACGCCTCTGGCCCAGATCGTGCCGAGCGAGGTCGCCGCGGCCGCGCTGGTCATCGTGGGCGCCATGATGATGGCGCAGATCCGCGACCTCGACCTGAGCGACTTCTCGATCCTGCTGCCGGTGTTCCTCACCGTCGTCGTGATGCCGCTCACCTACTCGATCGCGAACGGCATCGGGGCGGGGTTCATCGCGTGGGCGGTCATCCGCTCGCTCTCGGGCAAGATCCGCACCATCAGTCCCCTGCTGTGGGTCGTGGCGGCCGGCTTCGCCGTGTACTTCGCGCGCGGGCCGATCGAGACCCTGCTGGGCGGCTGACCAAGAGATCACGAAGGGGCGGATGCCGCGGCATCCGCCCCTTCGCCGGTCTCAGGACTCGATCGGCTCGAGCACGAAGACCGCGATCTGCCGATCCGTCTTCGTCTGGTAGTTGTCGTAGTCGGGCCACGCCTCGGCCGCGCGACGCCACCACAGCTCACGCTCGTCGCCGGACAGTTCGCGCGCGCGGTAGTCGCGCTTGAGCGCGCCGTCCTGCAGCTCGACGTGCGGCTGCTTGCGCATGTTGTTCGCCCACACCGGCTCGCGGTCGTCTCCGCCCTTCGAGGCGACGACGGCGTAGAGCCCGTCGTGCTCGACGCGCATCAGGGCGGTCTTTCGCAGGGCCCCGGTCTTCGCGCCGACGCTCGTCAGCACGATGATGGGCTTCCCGCGCAGCAGGTTCGCCTCGGCCCCCTGCGACTGCTCGTACTTCTCGGCCTGCGTGCGAGCCCACTCGGCGGTCGACGGCTTGTATTCTCCGGTCAGCGGCATGCCACCAGCGTACGACCGCCGTGAGGCACCGGCTCCGCGTGGAGCGGATCGTGCGTGCCGAGGCGGCGGGCGGCGGGGGCGTGCGCGGCACCGTCCGTTCCGCCGACGGCAGAGCCGCCGGGAGCGGATTCGGATGCCGCCGCCTGCGACCGCGCGCAGGCTGGGCCCATGACAGACGAAGGCAAGACCCCCCAGTTCGGGGCCGAGGCGCGGCGTGAGCTGTACCACCAGCGCGTGCTCGTGCTCGACGGTCCGCTCGACGACGACAACGGCACGCTGCTCGCGACGCAGCTGCTCGCGCTCGCGGCCGACGACGAGGCATCCGACATCGCCTTGTGGATCCACTCGCCCGGAGGCTCGGTTCCCTCGATGCTCGCGATCCGCGACGTGATGCACCTGATTCCCAACGACGTCGCGACGCTCGCGCTCGGCCTGGCGTGCAGCGCAGGGCAGTTCCTGCTGTCGGCCGGCACGAGGGGCAAACGGCGGGCGCTGCCGCACGCGCGCATCCTCATGCACCAGGGCTCGGCAGGCATCGGAGGGTCAGCGGTGGACGTCGAGCTGCAGGCGGGCGACCTGAGACACACGCGCGACACCGTCCTCGGGCTCATTTCGCACGACACGGGTCAGAGCATCGACCGCATCGCCGAAGACTCGCTGCACGACCGCTGGTACACCGCCGCCGAGGCGCTCGAGTACGGATTCATCGACGGCATCGTCGACGACTTCGCCCAGGTCGTGCCGCGGCGGCGGCGGCCCGCGGGGCTCGGAGTCCCGACAGAGCCGACGAACGAGGTGGCGGCATGAGCGCGTACACGATCCCGAACGTCGTCGCCCAGCATCCGCGTGGCGACCGCATCATGGACGTCTACTCGCACCTGCTCGCCGAACGGGTCGTGTACCTCGGCACCGGCATCGACGCCGGTGTCGCGAACGCGCTCATCGCCCAGCTGCTGCACCTCGACACCGACAGCCCCGAGCGTGACATCCAGCTCTACATCAACTGCGAGGGCGGCGACCCGTCGGCGATGCTCGCGGTGTACGACACGATGCGGCACGTGCGGCCCGACATCGCGACCACCGTCGTCGGGCAGGCGATCGGCGTCGGGGCGGTGATCCTCGCCGCAGGGACAGCGGGCAAGCGCTCGGCGCTGCCGCACGCCCGCGTCGTGCTGCACCAGCCCGCAGGTCAGGGGCGCGGCGCGATCCCCGACCTCATCCTGCAGGCCGACGAGCTCGTGCGCGTGCGCGGCGAAGTCGAGCAGCTCCTCGCACACCACACGGGCCAGGATGCCGCCCGACTGCGCGCCGACACCGACCGCGACCTCGTCCTCACGGCGCAGGAAGCGGTCGCCTACGGCGTCGTCGACCAGGTGCTGGAACGCGGACCGCGCTGACCCGGGTCCGCACGACCGCCGCCCGCGCGGCGGGGAGGCGAGGACTCAGGCTGCGAGGAGGTACGACGCGCGGCCTCCGACCGCCGGGCGCGCGGCGAGCATCGAGGCTCGTGAGCGAAGGTCGTCGGCCACGGCGGCGGTGAGATCGATGAGGGTCACCTCGAGGGCGCCGGCGATTGCCGCGATCATCTCGCTCGAGGGCTCCTTGAGGCCCCGCTCGATCTCGGACAGGTACTGCGGCGACACCCCTGCACGGGCCGCGGTGTCGGCGAGCCGTTCACCGCGGTCGTGCCGCAGGCGCCGCAGCAGCTCCCCGAGCGCATCGCGCCACAGCGGCTCGGGATCACGCGCGGAGGGCGAAAGGGTGCGCGGCAGTGGAACGATCTCGGCCATGACGCGACGATAGGGCGAGCACGGCTGCGCGGGCGACCCGTTCTGCTCACAGCGGAACGGGTCGCGCTGCCCCCGGAACGAGAGGGGGCGGATGCCGCAGCATCCGCCCCCTCATTCGTTCACAAGGCTTTACAGCCCGGCGATGATCTCACGCATGAGGTCGGCGGTCTCGGACGGCGTCTTTCCGACCTTGACGCCGGCGGCCTCGAGGGCCTCCTTCTTGGCCTGCGCGGTGCCCGCCGAGCCCGACACGATGGCGCCGGCGTGGCCCATGGTCTTGCCCTCGGGTGCGGTGAAGCCGGCGACGTAGCCGACGACCGGCTTGGTCACATTGGCCTTGATGAAGTCGGCCGCGCGCTCCTCGGCGTCGCCGCCGATCTCGCCGATCATCACGATCGCCTTGGTCTCGGGGTCGGCCTCGAACGCGGCGAGCGCGTCGATGTGGGTGGTGCCGATGATCGGGTCGCCGCCGATGCCGATCGCCGTCGAGAAGCCGACCTCGCGCAGCTCGTACATCATCTGGTAGGTCAGGGTGCCCGACTTCGACACCAGGCCGATCGGGCCCTTGCCGGTGATGTTGGCGGGGGTGATGCCCACGAGCGCCTCGCCGGGCGTGATGATGCCGGGGCAGTTCGGGCCGATGATGCGGGTCTTGTTCCCCTTGGCCTGCGCGTGCGCCCACGCCTCGGCGGTGTCGCCGACGGGCACGCCCTCGGTGATGACCACGAGCAGCGGGATCTCGGCGTCGATGGCCTCGACCATCGCGTCCTTGGTGAACGCGGGCGGCACGAACGCGATCGAGACGTCGGCGCCGGTGGCGGCAATGGCCTCGGCGACCGTCGCGAAGACGGGCAGCTCGACGGCGTTGCCGTCCTTGTCGGTGTGCAGCACCGTGGTGCCGGCCTTGCGCGCGTTGACGCCGCCGACGACCTGCGTGCCGGCCTTCAGCATGAGGGCGGTGTGCTTGGTGCCCTCACCGCCCGTGATGCCCTGGACGATGACCTTGGAGTCCTTGTTGAGGAAGATCGACATGTCTGTTCTTTCCTAGTTCCGGATGCTTCGTGCTCAGGCGTTCGCCAGCTCGGCGGCCTTGTCGGCGCCCTGGTCCATGGTCTCGGCGAGGGTGACCAGCGGGTGGTTCGCCTCACGCAGGATCGCGCGGCCCTCTTCGACCTTGTTGCCGTCCAGGCGCACGACGAGGGGCTTGGTGGCGGTGGAGCCGAGTTCGGCGAGCGCGCCGACGATGCCCTTGGCGACCGCGTCGCACGCGGTGATGCCGCCGAAGACGTTCACGAAGACCGACTTGACCTGCGGGTCGCCGAGGATGACGTCAAGGCCCGCGGCCATGACCTCGGCCGAGGCGCCGCCGCCGATGTCGAGGAAGTTCGCGGGCTTGACGCCGCCGTGGTTCTCACCGGCGTACGCGACCACGTCGAGGGTCGACATGACCAGTCCCGCGCCGTTGCCGATGACGCCGACCTCGCCGTCGAGCTTGACGTAGTTGAGGTCGTTCGCCTTGGCCTTGGCCTCGAGCGGGTCGGCGGCGTCCTTGTCTTCGAGCAGGGCGTGCGAGGCGTGGCGGAAGTCGGCGTTCTCGTCGAGCGAGACCTTGCCGTCGAGGGCGACGATCTCGCCCTCGCCCGTCAGCACGAGCGGGTTGACCTCGACGAGGGTCGCGTCCTCGCCCTTGTACACGTTGTAGAGCTTGACGAACACGTCGCTCACCTTGTCGACCAGGTCGGCCGAGAAGCCGGCGGCCTGAGCGATCTCGACGGCCTTGGCCTGGTCGATGCCGGTGCCGGGGTTCACCTCGACGCGGGCCAGCGCCTCGGGGCGCTCGACGGCGAGCTCTTCGATCTCCATGCCGCCCTCGACCGAGCACAGCGACAGGTAGGAGCGGTTGGCGCGATCCAGCAGCACCGAGAAGTAGTACTCCTTGTCGATGTTCGCGCCCTGCGCGACCATGACGCGCTTGACGATGTGGCCCTTGATGTCGAGGCCGAGGATGGCCTTGGCCGCCTCGTAGGCCTCGTCGGGGGTCTTGGCGACCTTCACACCGCCGGCCTTGCCGCGGCCGCCGGTCTTGACCTGGGCCTTCACGACGACGACGCCGCCGATCTTCTCGGCCGCCGCGCGCACCTCCTCGGGGGTGTCCGCGACGATGCCGGCGAGCACCGGCACCTCGTACTTCTCGAAAAGGTCACGTGCCTGGTACTCGTACAGATCCACAGTGCAGTCCTTCGGTGGGGCGTTTGTGGGGGTTGTGGGCCGGAGAAAGTATCTCGATGTCGAGAGATCGGCCAATCCCCTAGCCTACTACCGCAGATTCGGTGGTCTTGACCAGCGGACGCGCCGCGCGGGCGGGGTCAATGCGGAAGCGGCAGGGCCGAGGTCACCGGCGCAGGTCCGGTCCCCGAGCGCGGCAGACGCCGCAGATCGTTCACCGCCGGACCCTCGATGCGGCGCCCATCGGCCGCGAAGCGCGACGCATGGAGGGGGCAGTCCCACGTGCACTCGGCGTCGTTCCACTCGAGCACGCCGCCCAGGTGCGGGCACACCGCGCTCACGGCGCGCGTGGCCCCCTCGACGGTCGAGACGCCGACCGGGTGGCCGGCGCGACTCGCGACGACGCCCTCGCCCTCGGCGGGCGCGGCCACCGGCACCGACGTGCGCTGCGCGCCGACCCATCTGGATGCCGCCTCCCATCCGACGCGCAGGTTCTCCACTCCCCCGCGTCCGAGGTCGGCCGGCACCGTCATCCGGCGCGCGATCGCGGCCATCCACTGCGGACGCTCGCGCCACGGAACACGACGGATCTCGGCCGACAGCCGCAGCGCCGCCGCCGGGCCGTTCGACAGCCCCCACTTCGCGAACCCGGTCGCGAAGCGGATGCGCCCGAGCCCGCGCGGCAGCGCGCCGGCGAACGGGATCAGATCGTGCGACTCGTAGTCCTGCGCCGACCACGTGGCGACCGGCTCCGCCCCGGCGAAGTGCTCGCGCGTCCACGCGATCAGGTCGTCGACCCGCTCCCGCTCGGACGCCACACGTCCGACCGGATGCCCGTTGCCGCCCACCACCAGCCGCGCCCGGCCCGCCGGGCCGTCGCCGTCTGTGACCGACCGGATCGAGCGCACCGGCCCGTCCAGCGACAGGTACAGGCCCTCGGGCACCTCGCCGTCGACCTCGAATGCGACGCAGTACGACCGCAGCCCGCGGCTCTTGGCGAAGTACAGCCCGCGATCGGCGATCGGCGTGCCGGTGGCCAGCACGAGGTGACCGGCCGAGGCGTAGCCGGCATCGGTCTCGATCCAGGCGCGCGGCACCGCATGCACGCGCGTGACACGCGTGCCGGTGTGCAGGGCGCCTCCCGCGGCGACGAAGGCGTGGGCGAGGGCGTGCGCGAGGGCGACCGGGTCGATCGCGACCTGGTCGTCGAGCGCGACGGCGTCGACGAGGGGGAACGGATGCCGCGACCCGTCGCCGGCAACGCGCCGCACGTTCAGCCCCGCCTCTCGCGCGGCGGCGAACTCGGACTCGACGAACTCGACGCCGTCTGCCGTCTGCGCATACGAGAACGCGGTGCGCCGCGTGAAGGGAACGCCCGCCTCGCGCGCGAAGGCGGTGATCCACTCGGCGCCTGCGCGGTTCGCGTCGAGGTACGCCCGCGTGAGCGCGGCGGAGTGGTGTCGCCGCAGCGCCGAGAGCCGGCCTCCCTGCAGGAGCGACACCTTGCCGGTGTTGGCGCCGGTCGACAGTTCGGCGACGGCGCCGGCCTCGACGACTGCCACGTCCAGTCCGGAGCGCACGAGCATGAGCGCGGTGCTGAGGCCGGTGATCCCCGCGCCCACCACGATCACATCGCGGTGGGCGCCCGCAGCGAACTCGGTGCCCAGGGCCGGCTGGGTCCCTGCCCGCCACAGCGATGACATGGTGTCAGTCAACACCTCCGGGACCCGCTCGGCCACGGGGGTACACGACAGCGCGACGCGGTGTGACGCGAGGTGATCCCCGGTCCGCGCCACGCGTGCTCTAGGCTCGTGCCGATGTCAGACCTCGACTCAGGCGCCGTCGCTCGCAACGCCGTCATCGCGGCGGCCCTCGAGCTGTTCGCGGAACGCGGCTTCGACCAGACCTCGGTAGACCAGATCGCGAAGGCCGCGGGGGTGTCGCGCTCGACCTTCTTCCGCCAGTTCGGCGGCAAGGAGGACGTCGTCTTCGCCGACCACGAGGTCGTCCTCGACGAACTGCGCGCCTATCTCGCACGCCCCCACGACAACCCGTGGGAGGCTGTGTGCGAGGCATCCGTGCGCGTGTACCGGCATTTCGCCGCCGACCCCGAACTGGCCCGTCGGCGCTACACAGTCGTGCGTCAGGTGCCGGCGCTGCGCGAACGCGAGATCGTGACCGTGTTTCGCTACGAGCGCCTGTTCGATCAGTACCTGCGCGAGGCGCTGCCCGGCCTCGATCCGATCGACGCGGTGGGATTCGCGGCGGTGGTCACCGCCGTGCACAACCACGTGCTGCGGCGCCTGCTGCGCGACGCCAAGCGCGTGCCGGCATCGGTGCTGCGCGACGCCCTCGACGAGGCGATGCGCCGGTTCGGCGTGCACCCCCACGGCCCTGCCGACGAAGCCGACGACGACGTCGTCGTGGCGGTGTTCCCGAGACGGATGCCGGCGGCCGAGGTCGCCCGCCGCCTCACGCGCGACCTCGGCTGAGGCTGCGCGCCCCACCCCGGGCGTGACCGGCAGCCTCTGGGGTGTGTCCCGCTGTGCGCCCAGAGGCAGACCTCGTGCGGCTTCTTCGGGAACATGGTCCGTGTGGCCGCGGCGAACCACCCGCTGTCATGTGTCGGAGCCGCACGGCAGGATGAACCCATGCCCTACGAGATCCCGGCGCCCATGCTCGCGAAGTCGGTGCCCGAGGTGCCCTCGCCCGACAAGGTCGACGGCGGGCTCGGCTACGAGCCCAAGTGGGACGGCTTCCGCGCGCTGGTGTCGTGGGACGGCACGGACGTCGAGATCGGCAGCCGCGGCGCGAAGTCGCTGACGCGGTACTTTCCCGAACTCGTCGAGGCGTTCTCGCGCCTGCTGCCGGAGCCCTGCCTCATCGACGGCGAGATCGGGGTGCCCAAGGGCGAGCCTGGCGCACAGCGCCTGGACTGGGATTCGCTGACCCAGCGCATCCACCCCGCCGCGTCCCGCGTGAACCGGCTCGCCGCCGAGACCCCGGCGATGTTCATCGCGTTCGACCTGCTCGCCCGCGGCGAGCGCGATCTTCAGCCCGCGCCGTTCGCGACCCGGCGGGCGCAGCTCGTCGACCTGCTCACCGGGGTGCCGCATCCGATCCATGTGACGCGCACGACCGGCGACGCCGAGGTGGCGCGCCGGTGGCTGAGCGAGTTCGAGGGCGCAGGCCTCGACGGGGTCGTCGCGAAGCCGCTCGCGCAGCCCTACGCGCCGAACAAGCGCACGATGTTCAAGATCAAGCACGCGCGCACGGCCGACGTCGTGGCGATGGGGTATCGCCTCCACCGTTCGGGGCAGGGTGTGGGCTCGCTCCTGGTGGGGCTCTACTCCCAAGACGGCAAGCTCTATCCCGTCGGCGGGGTCGCGGCATGGAGCAACGAGCGCCGGCTCGGGCTCATCGACGAGCTGGCTGCGCTCGTCGAGCGCGACGAGTCGGGCGAGGCGCTGCGCGGCGAGGGTGAGAAGTCGCGGTTCCAGGCGGGTCGTGCCGACTCGTCGTTCGTGCCGCTGCGTCCCGAGCGCGTGCTCGAGGTGCGCTACGACCAGCTCGAGGGCTGGCGCTTCCGTCACACGGTGCAGTTCGAGCGCTGGCGTCCCGACCGCGATCCCCGCTCGTGCTCGTACGACCAACTCGAGACGGTGTCGGCCTACGACCTCGGCGCCGTGCTGGAGTGAATGACGGATGCCGCAGCATCCCCCATTCACTCCCCCATCCCATCCCACCCCACCCGATCTTCGCCGGTGACGCGAGCGCAGCGCTGCGGCAGTCCGGGACGCTGGCATCGGGTCTGGCGGGAGCGCCGCCCGCAGGGCGACGCGGGGGCATGCGTCCCGGACTGCCGCAGCGCGGAGCGTCCCCATGACGGCGCCCCCGTGACGGCGTCCCACGTCACAGCGTCACGAGCACCTGCGCGAGCAGGATCTTCACCACCATGGCCGTCGGGTACACGAGGCTGTACCCCAGTGCGACCCGCACGTCGTAGTTCGTGCGGGTGTTGGCGAACGCGAGGATGGCGGGGTTGGTCTGGGCCCCGCCGATCACGCCCGACAGCCGCGTGCCGCCGAGGCCGAATACGTGCCGGACCAGCAGGTAGGTGCCGAGCATCACGATGATGGTGACGACGGCGCCGAGCAGAAGGATGGTGAGCACCTCGCCGGACACGATCGCGCTGATGACGAGGGAGCCTGCCTTGGTGCCGGCGTAGGCGAGGAAGATCAGCAGGCCCAGTTCGGCCAGCACGTTCGCGGCGGTGTTCGGCAAGGACGTGACGAAGGGTCCGATGCGGCCGATCCGCCCCATCGCGAGGCCGATGATGAGCGCCCCCGCGGCGTAGCCGAGTCCGAAATATCCGCCGCCGGGGATCGGGATCTGAACGGCCCCGAGCAGCAGTCCCACCGCGATGCCGATGCCGAGCGCGACGGGGTTGATGTCGGCCAGCCCGCGCTCGGAGTCGCCGAGAAACGCCGACACCGCCGGCAGCGACTTCTTGGGTCCCACGACGCGCAGCCGGTCGCCCTGCAGCAGCACGAAGTCGCCGGTGGCGACGAACTCGACGTCGCCGCGGCGGATGCGCGCGATCGACGCGCCGAAGCGCTCGCGCAGCCCGAGGCTGCCGATGGTGCGCCCGGCGAGCGCGGGGTTCGACACGATGATGCGGCGGTAGTCGAGTTCGGTGCGCTGGCCCACGATGTCGATCGCCGAGGTGTGCCCGAGCTCTTTGACGACCTCCTGCACCTCGTCGCTCGGGCCGACGACGTTCACGACGGCGCCCTCGCCGAGCACCGTCTCGGGGCGGACGGCTTCGATCTCGCCGTCCTTGGGCTGTACGCGTGAGAAGAGCACGCGGCCGCCGTGCAGCTTCTCGACCTCGTCCACGGTGGGATGCGAGGTGGTGTCGACCTGGACGACCTTGTCGACGATGGGCGAGGGGGCGTCGGTGTCGGCGGCGCGGTGGCGCAGCGCCAAGGCTGTGGCCAGCATCGCCCCGATCACGCCGAACACGTAGGCGCTCGCGTAGCCCACGGTGGCGTCGGCGCTTCCGCCGGTCGCGGCGAGGGCGGGCGTGTTGGTGACGGCGCCCGCGAACGTGCCCGCGATGGTGACCGGGTCGACGCCCAGCAGCATCCCGAGCCCGTAGGCGACGGCTGCGCCCAGAACGAGGATGCCCGCCACGGCGAGGATGAGCGCCCACGACGTGCGGATGGCGTTGAAGAACCCCGGGCCGGCGATCACGCCGATGCAGAAGGCGAAGAGCACCAGGCCCAGGTCGCCGATCGCCGTGGGCAGCGCGATCGAGACGCCGACTGCCACTCCCCACGCGGTGATGCCCATCGCGACGAAGAGCACCGCGACGGCGCCGAGCGAGATTCCCGCGATGCGCACGCGGCCGAGCGCCGCGCCGAGACCTATGAGCAGGAAAAGCACGATCACCGGATGCATCGCGAGGTACTCGAACACCGCGGTCATGGCGTCACTCGTCAGCTTTCGGCCAGTTGTCGGGGTTGATGCGGCTCGGCTGCACGCGCGGGGGCTCGCCGGGCATCTTGGGAAAATCCGGGGGGAAGGGCAGTTCCCCGAGCCCGGCGTCGAGGTCGCGCTGCCACCACTCCAGCAGCGTGTCGATGCGACCGGGCTCATCGAGAAGGCCCGCCCACGGGTCACCGGTGTCGGCGAGACGCTGCGGCACCGTGCGCACCGTGAACGCGCCGGGGTCGACTCCGGCGTCGAGCTCGTCCCAGGTGAGCGGCGTCGACACGGTCGCAGTCGGCAGGGCGCGGGGACTGTAGGCGCCCGCCATCGTGCGGTCGCGGTTGGCCTGGTTGAAGTCGATGAAGATGCGTTCGCCGCGCTCCTCCTTCCACCAGTTCATCGTGACCCGCTCGGGCATCCGCCGCTCAAGCTCGCGACCGGCGGCGATGACCGCATGCCGCACGTCGAGGAACTCCCACACCGGCTCGATGGGGCAGAACACGTGGATGCCGCGGTTGCCGCTGGTCTTGAGGAACGCGGTGAGCCCCGCCTCGGCGAGCACGTCGCGCAGCGCGGGGGCGACGGCCGCGGCATCCGTGAAATCGGTCCCGGGCTGGGGATCGAGGTCGATGCGCAGCTCGACGGGGTTGTCGGTGTCAGAGGCGAGCGAGGCCCACGGGTGAAAGACGATCGTGTTCATCTGCGCGGCCCACACCGCCGCCGCGGGCTCGGTGAGGACGATCTGCGGATGCCGCCGCCCGCTGTTGTAGCGCACGGTGACCGCCTCGACGAACGCGGGCGCCCCCTTGGGCGGGTTCTTCGAGTAGAAGCGCTCCCCCTCGACCGAGTCAGGGAAGCGCTCCAGCGACACCGGCCGGTCGCCGTTCGCGGCGAGGAACGGCCCCGACACGGCCAGCAGATACTCCGCCAGCTCATGCTTGGTGATCCCCACCGCCGGCCACAGCACGCGGTTCGGGTTCGACAAGCCCACCTCGCGCTCGCCGTGCGGCCCCGGCACGGTGAGGGTGATGCGTTCGGACGCCATGCTCAGACACTAGAGCCGGGCGCCGACACGCGTCACCCCCGTCGCCCGCGCAGCGCCCCCAGGCCCCCGCCCCCCGGCCGCCGGTCGCAGAACTCCTTCGATTCGTGCGCCCGCACCGCGCCACGGCGGTCGAAAGGCCGCGATCTGCTCGGATCGAAGGAGTTCCGCCGACCCCGCCGCGGGTCTGCACTCCGACCGCGGCGCTTAGTCTCGAACAATGGCCCTCTTCTCTCGCGGCAAACGCACGCCCGGCGACCGGGACGACTCGACGACGGCCCCTGCGCCCTCTCCGGACACCGCCGGCGCAGCCCCCGGAGCCTCCGGGAGTGTGCGCCCAACCGCGGCCGAGGCATCCGCCGATGCACCCGGCTTCGACGAGGCCGCCGACGCGCCCGCCGAGCCCGTGCCGCACGTAGGCATCTCGGTCTCGACGTTCGGACGCCCCGCCCCGCGCCCGGCCGGCCCCGCCCTCTCGCGCCCCGCTGAGAACGCGCCGCCCGCGATCCCCGGCCTCGAGGACAACGTGCCGCTGCGGCAGGCGCTCGCGAAGCTGCCCGCACAGCCCGAGGGCGGCGACATCGTGTCGATCGCGCGCCAGCTCATGCAGGGGCACGTCTTCCTGCGGGTCCGCGGCGACGCGCGGAGCCTGCTCGCGGCGGGAGAGAGCCTGCCGCTGGCGACGGTGACGGTCGGCGACAAGCCGTTCGCGCTTGTGTACTCGGGCGGCGCCGCCCTCCGCGACAGCATCATGGCGGACGGCGACCTGGGCACCTCCGCGATGGCGCAGCCCGTGGCATCCGTCTTCCGCTTCGTGCTCGCCGGCCAGTACGGCGGCATCGTCATCGACCCGTCGTCGGCTCCGGCGCGGGCGCTCCTGCCCCGCGAGCTGCTGCAGCGGATCGTCGACGAGGCGGGTGACGACGCGTTCGCCCTCAAGAACCTGCTGTCGGCCCCGCGCACGCCCGAGACCGCCGGCACCGTCGCAAACGCGCTCATCACCGAGAAGCTGTGGGTCGCGGTCGGGCGGACGGATGCCGGACCCGGCATCGCCGAAGCCCGCACGGCCGAAGGTGATCGGCTCGTGGAGGTCTACTCCCACCCGCTCGAGGTGATCGCGCTCGGCCGCGGCAACGATCCCGCGCCGATCGCGCCCGCGGGCCTCGCGAACGTGCTGCGCACGAATCCCGAGCTGTCGGGCGTCGTCGTGAACCCGGGCGGCCCCTGGATCCGCCTGTCGCGCGACGAGCTCGCGCCCCTTCTCGCGCTGCCGCCCGAGAGCTGACGCGGACTACCGGGACGGCTCCGGCGCCCCCGGCAACTTCGCTTGCGAGATGAGCGGATGCTCCGGCACGACGCTCCGCGTCATCCACCGCTCGAACACCTCGAACGCATCGTCTCGCGCCGACCGGCTCGACAGGAACACGTCGTGGACCGCGCCGTCGATCCGCGCCACGGTCACGAACCTGCCCAGGCGCGTCGCGGCGTGCGCGATCTGGTCGACCCAGAGCACGGAGTCGGTCGAGGTCATCGTGTCGCGCCACGACAGGGGCGGCGTCGAGCGCGCGGACAGAACCAGCTCATCCGACGGCTCGGCGGTGACGACGATGTTGGAGCGGAATCCCGTGCGGGGCACCGGAGCTGCGAGCGTGAGGAGGGCGCGCGGGGCAGTGACCCGCGCCCAGCCCTCTGGCACACGCACGGCGACGCCCTCGGCCACTTCCCAGCCGTCGGCGCTCACGGTCGCGGTCCCCATCGACGGATGCTCTTCGACGCGCCCCGCTGGTCGCGGAACCATCGCGGGGTGAGGAAAGCGGGAAACCAGAACAGGCTCAGGATCGCCGTGGCGAACAGCGCCGTCATCACCACGATGCCCGCGATCGTCGCGGCACGCGGTGCGGCGTCGCCGACCAGCACCAGCACCCCGGCGAGCGCCATGGCGGCGCCCGCGTACAGGATGCCGAACCCCGGCGCGTACCAGCCGCGTCCCGGGGACGCCCACCCGCGCCACCAGCCGGCGTAGGTCGCGACACCGACCGCGATGAAGACGGCGCCGACCACGACCACCAGTGGACCGATCATTCCTCGACCTCGTCGACGATGGCGTCGGCAGCCTCGGAGGACCCCCATCCGCCCAGGACGCCGCCGATGATGCCGCCGACCACACCGCCGATCACGGTGCCGACGCCGGGCACCACCGAACCGATCGCGGCGCCCGCAGCGGCGCCGCCCCACGCCCCGAGCGCACCGCCGCCGATACCCAGCGTGAGGTCGGTGAAAGGACCGCCGAGAGTCTGCGGGAACGCCAGCTGCAGAGACCCGATCTGCGTCGTGAGAGCGCGCAGTGCAGCGGCGCAGTCTTCGTCAGCGGCCTCGGCGTCGGTGCGGAAGACCCGCACGTCGGCGTTCAGGTCGGCGCGCTCGCTGTCATACAGCGGATCGGCGTGGTCCATCGCTTCGAGGTCGGCCAGACGTCGCACCAGAGTGGCCCGACGGGTGTGCAGGCCGGTCAACGAGGTTGCATAGGTGTCGAGCGCACCGCGCGCGGAGTCGGCGACCGAGTGCAGACCTTCGACAAAGGTGTCCAGCGGCGTCCACGCCGTGTACACGTGCTCCGCTTCAGGCGCCGAGTACACGGCCGACAACGCGTTCCAATCGGCGATGATGGCGTCGACCTCGGCGATCAGATCCACGAACGGCGGGAGGAGCTGGTCGGCCGCGGCCGAGATCGATCCGGCCGCAGGGATGTCGGAAATGGCCGTCATCGCACGTCCCGGGCACGTCGCCCTGCGTCTGCAGCGCCATCTCGAGGTCACCCTGCTCGTAGATGCCGATGACCTCGTCGACGGTGAGCGCAACGCTCTCGACGTAGCGACGCACAGCCGCGATGCCCATCATGAGCGGATCCGAGCCGACCACCCCGAGGGCGGCAGCGGTCGCGGGGGCATGCGCCGCTGCCGTCGCGGCTGCGTCGATGGCCGCGCTGTGCGATGCGGCGGCGGTGTCGACGTGAGCGACGCGCGCCATCACCTTGTCCACGACGCTGCGGGCCGGCCCGGGGTCGATACTCCAAGTCACGCGAATCTCCTCCGAACCGGCTTCCCGGACTGACCGACCCGCGCGCGACCCGGTCCACCCCGCCAAGGGCTCCTTCGAAGTCGGGTTTGTGGGGCTTGTGCGGCGTGGTCGCTGTTGATCGGTGAGAACTCCTGTTGATCCGGGGCTTGTTCGGAGTCACTGGATCACGGGAGTTCTCGCACGCCATCATCGCTGATCGATCTCGTCTATGCCACTTCCGGTTCTTGGAACGGAGCAGACGTCGATTACGAGGGGTTGCAGGCTGTGCTCGCCCCGTTCCCGACCCTCGGGCTCGGCGAGGCCGTCGGTACGGGTTCGCGGAGCTGCTGAGCATCTTCGTGGCCGCGGTCCTGTCCGGCGCGAAGTCGCTGACGATGATCACGGAAGGGCGGCCAGACGAGGTCAGGCGCGGCCCTTCCCGTCGGGCCGGGCGCCGTCGCTGGCGACCATCCACCGGGTTGCGGCCACCGGGGATCCGGTCTGGCTGGATGCGCAGCTGCGCGCGTGGAGGCGCAGCCAGCTCTCTGTCACCGGACGGGTCGTCGCCGTGGATGGCAAAGAGGTCCGCGGCGCCAAGCACGCCGACGGGGCAGGCGGGTGACGACGCGTTCGCCCTCAAGAACCTGCTGTCGGCCCCGCGCACGCCCGAGACCGCCGGCACCGTCGCAAACGCGCTCATCACCGAGAAACTGTGGGTCGCGGTCGGGCGGACGGATGCCGGACCCGGCATCGCCGAAGCCCGCACGGCCGAGGGCGATCGGCTCGTGGAGGTCTACTCCCACCCGCTCGAGGTGATCGCGCTCGGCCGCGGCAACGATCCCGCGCCGATCGCGCCCGCGGGCCTCGCGAACGTGCTACGCACGAATCCCGAGCTGTCGGGCGTGGTCGTGAACCCGGGCGGCCCCTGGATCCGCCTGTCGCGCGAAGAACTCGCGCCCCTTCTCGCGCTCGCGACGCAAGACTGAGTCGCCGAGCTCCTACGGGCGCAGCTCGCCGACGAAGCCGTCGCAGATGCCGCTCTCGCTGGCGAGGTCCTGGTCTTTGATGGTTCCATCGTCGCGAGTCACCCACGCAGGGTAGGGCACGTCCGGCATGGTCGCGTCGGCACGGGCGCCGTAGTCCTTCGAGGCAACGGGATCGTCATCGACGAAGTACGCGTTCCACGCGGCATAGACGAGCATGCAGTGGTAGATGCCGGCCGCCGTCGTATAGCCGGTCCAGTCCCCCTTGCCGTGGAAGCGACCGGCAGGCAGGCCCGTGATCGAGGCCGGCCACGCATACCCCGGCGGAATCGGCTCGCTCCAAGCGGCGACCTCCGCCAGGTACGCGCCGTCGCGCGGGTCTGCGGGGTGCGTCGGCGAGGCCATGGGGGTCGGTGAGGGGCGTGCGCTGCGGATCGTCGGAACGGGGGTCGGGAGGTCCGCCGTGACGATGAGGGTCTGCTCGGGTGCCGCTTCGTCTGCGGGCACGGCGCACCCCGCGAGCGCCAGTGCGATGACGACGGCGAGTGCTCCGAGCGCGGGCCTGGCGGGGCGGGTCATCTGCGCATCTTCGCACGCGACACGGCGCTGCGCGTCATCCATCGCCTCAGCACCGCGAACGCCTCATCGCGCGCCGGCGCCCGCGACAGGAAGACGTCGTGGATCGCGCCGTCGATGCGCGCGATCGTGACCAGCGGCAGAATGCGGGCCGCGGCGCGGGCGATGTCGTCGACGACCAGCACAGAGTCCGACGACGTCATGGTCTCGTTCCACGCGAGCGGGGCGGTGGACCGTGCCGACAGCAGCACGAGCGACGGGCAGGCGGGATCGACCCCGGCCGCGACGCGCCGATGCCCGTCGAGCACGGCGGCCAGCCAGCCCGGATGCGTGCCGAATCCGCGCTCCGGACGCCAGTCGGCGCGATACCCGGGCACGGGCAGCGCCCCCACCTCGGTCTGCGCGCGCGTGTAGAAGCCGAAGTCCACGACGGGGTGCCCGCCGAGCGGCTGGAACCGCGCGCGCATGTCGACGAGCGGGGCGATCGCCTGGCGCCCGATCGCACCGAGCTGCAGCTCGAGCCACGGGCTGTTCAGCACGAGCGCGGCCGCGACGCCGGGGTGACGCCCTGCCCACAGCGTCAGCACCAGCCCGCCGGTCGAGTGGCCCATCAGCACGAGTCGACGGCGGGAGGCGGCTGGGCCCACGCGCCCCATCGCTGCCAGCGCGGCCGCGATGTCGGCGTCGTACTCGTCGAGGCTCGCGACGTAACCGGGAGTCTGGCCGTCGCGCAGGCTCCGGCCGTACTTGCGCAGGTCGAGGGCGTAGAACCGCGCCCCGAGCGCGTTCCAGAAGCGCGCGAGCCGCGTCTGGAAGAAGTAATCCGACCACCCGTGCACGTACAGCACGTCCACCTCGTGCAGCGGCCGCACGATCGAGACGAGCGGGTTCGGGATGCTGCGCACCAGCGTCGCAACGACCGGGCCCTCGGAGTCCTCGCCGAGCGGCAGTGTGAGGCGCGCGAACGGCCTCCCGAGGATGTCGGGACCCCACTCCTGCGCCATGGGGTCAGCCTAGGGCGCGGCGGAGCGTGCACAACGGCGGGGCATCAGCCCGACGCGCCGACGAGCGGATGCCTCGACCCGGCGTGTCGCCGCAGAGGCCTGTCATGCGCTCCGCGTCGGCCGCCTAACGCTCCCTCACCCTCGCGTCACGCTCACCCTCTTCGGATCGGACGACGCACGCATCGTCACCGAGAGCGGCGCAGGCGTCCCGCAGCGCGACCCAGCTGGACGTCGAGTCCGGCGCGAGCTCGACGGCGCGCTCCAGCGCCGGTCGCGCCCCCGCCGCGTCACCGCCGACGAGACGTGCGACGCCGAGCTCGTGATGGATGCGCGGGTCCGCCGGCGAGAGTTCGGCCGCCTTCGCAAGGTACCCCGCGGCCAGATCGTCCTCTCCCCTGCCGAGGGCGACCATTCCGGCGACGTACTGGGCGCGCGAGGACGAGGGAAGAGCCTCCGCCCCTCGCCGAGCCCACGCGGCCGCCGGATCAGCGGCGCCTGCGAGCCCGTGGTCCATGGCGGCTCCGAGCGACTGCGCAGCGACCAGCGCGACGTCCGCGTCCCACGGACGAAACGCCTGTGCGGTGTCGAACGAGGCGACAGAGCGATCGAGGTCACCGCTCATGATCGCCCGCCGACCATCGAGGAGCGCCGCATCGGCGATCGTGCATGCGAGCAGGAACGCGAGCCAAACGCAGCCGATCACCGATGCCGCCACAACCCATGACCGTGCCGTCGGTCCGCGTGGCGGCACGGCGACGAGCAAGCCGACGAGCATCGCAAGGGGCGCGAGCGTCGTCGGCGAGGTGACATGCGTCAGCAGCGCGACGCCGGCGGCCGGAATGGCCACTAGCGCACCGATGAGCAGGTCGCGGTGGGCGAGGGATGCCGCGCGCGCGTGACGGACGCCGACGACGAGGGCACCGCCGACGACCAGCGCAGCCGCCAGGACACCGGGGATCCCCCCGACGAGCGCCGCTTGCAGCACGATGCTGTGGGGCGAGTCGAGGATCGCTCCGGCCTGCGCTCGCGT
Source organism: Microbacterium sp. BWT-B31 (assembly GCF_041379855.1). NCBI lineage: Bacteria > Bacillati > Actinomycetota > Actinomycetes > Micrococcales > Microbacteriaceae > Microbacterium > Microbacterium sp. BWT-B31. Next base: position 429,235 of record NZ_JBFECU010000001.1, on the reverse strand, counting down.
GAACCACTCGTCGCCGAAGTGGGGCGTGATCGCGTCCGCGAAGCCGCTGGGACCCACTCCGAGCCAGGGAGAGGACAGGAAGAGCCGCCACGCGTCGTCCCACATGTAGAAGCGATCGGCGACGGTCTGCTGAGCGAAGGCACCAAGCCCGAAGAGCCGGTCGCGGGTGAGCGGCACGGCCACGGCGACGAAGAACGCGGCGACGACAGCCCCGACCGCGATGAGCCCATCCCGACCCCGCCTGGGCGATCTCGCCACGAATCGGACGGCGAGCGCGAGCGCGACGACACCCAGCGCCAGCAGACCCGCCCGCGACGCGGACGTTGCGACCGACACCACTCCCGCCACGAGCCCTCCCCCGGCCCACCAGACGATCCGTCCCGTGCGCCGCCACGTCCCGATGAGCACCGAGCCGAGTACAGCCGCGAAGATGGCGCCGAGAATGGCCTGGTCCGTGGCGTTGCCCGCGAGAGAGCCGGGTCTGAGGAGATCGCTGTCGATCGGACGCAGCCCCATGCTCTCGAGAACCCCGACCACGGCGAGCAGCACGGATGCCGTGGCCAGCGACACGACCGCGTGACGCAGTGCCGGCGCGCTCGTTTTGGTCCCGAGGAGGCGCGCTCCCGCCCACCCGGCAGCCACGAGCACGGGAAGCGCGACGAGGCCTTCGTACCGGGGAGCTCGTCCGAACAGCTGCGCGATCGGAGCGTCTGCGCTCAGTGCGCCGATGATGAGGACCACGGCAACGGCACCGATGAGCACGAGCAGCCATACCGGCAGGCGTCCCGTCGGCGGCACCCACACAGCCAGAAGCGCCGCCAGCACCACGCAGAGGAGGGTCGGCCAGCCCCAGCGGTCGTTCAGGCCCGGGAGCATGGCGATCGGGGCGAGGCACAGCAGCCAGATCGCGATCGCTCGAAGGTGCGCGGGCACTCCGGCGAGCGAGGGATCGCCGCCTCGGCGTCGCGTTTCGGTGCCCGCGCGACGAGGCACGGTGCGATCGGCCCCCGACGACCGCACCGTGCCTCGTGCCGCCATGTGCGTCAGCTGAGCACTCGCCGACGCCAGGCGATCACACTGCCCAGTGCGATGAGCACGATTCCGAACGACAACGCCACCACCGGCAGCCCCCCACCGGTCACGGGCAGACTGCCCGAGCCGCCTCCGGTCGACGGTCCTGCCACGGCCGACGTCGCCGCGAGGTCGTACACCTCAAGCGGGGCGGATCCGACGAGGTCCGACTCCAGGCCTGTGGCGACGACATCATGCGCGCCGATCTCGGCATTCTGCGCAATGGTCACAGCGGTCGTGAACGCTCCCTCATCGTCGGCGACCAAGGTTCCCAGCTCGATCGGTTCGGAGTGCAGCTCCAGCAGCACCGCTTCGCCGGGGAGGAAGTACTGACCGGACACGACGATCTCTTCGCCGCGCTGAGCGCGCGATGCGGAGACGGTCACGGAGGGCGGAACCTCGCCGACGACGATGGTGCGCTCGACCGAGTCGAACCCTGGCTTGGTCGCCGACACCGACACGCTGAGAACGGCGCCGACAAGGCTCGCGTCAGGCGTGAACCGGTCTGCAACCGCATCTTTGATCGGCAGACCGTCAGCCAGCCACTGGTAGACGAGGGCCACTGGTCTCGGCCCCCAGCCGGATGCGTCGACGATCGCCTCCACCCCGACGCGCGCCTTGCCGACGATCCGCGGGTCGCTGACGGAGAGGTTCCCCGCCGCCACCCGGGACGTCGCCGCGCTGGTCTCGACCGCCTGGGCGTACCCGGGCTTGGTGCCCGTGACCACGACGGTGATCGGCTTGCTGAGGTGGTCGACATCCGGGGTGAACGTCTCACCGGTCGCCCCTCCGACCGGCTCGCCGTCGACCAGCCACTGGTACGAGAGCTCGACCGAGTCCGGTCCCCACTCCCCGGCATCCGCTCTCAGCGGATCGCCGACCCGGGGCGTGCCCGAGATCGTCGGCACCGCCGTGATCAGGTCCCCCGGCGCGATGGGTCCGATTTGCGGTGAAGCCACCGACGCGGAGTCGTATCCGGGCTTGGCGCCGAGCACGACAGCCCGCACCGTCTTGCCCACGGCGTCCGCATCAGGGGTGAACGTCGCACCCTCGGCCCCCGGCACGGGCTCGTCGCCGACGAGCCACTGATACGTCAGCGTGACGGGAGCCGGGCCCCAGGTCCCGGGGTGCACGGTGAGTTGCTCGCCGACCTGAGGCGTACCGGTGATCTGCGGCGATCCCACCGCGAGAGGGAGCAGTTCGGCGGCGGTGATCGGACCAAACGGCGTGCTGGTCGCTGATCGCGATGGCAGGCCCGGCGTCGATCCCGTCACTGTCACCGTGACGGTCTTGCCGACCTCGGTCGCGCCCGGAACGAAGGTCTGGCCCGTCGCTCCGGGCACCGGGGTCCCCGCGACGGCCCAGTGGTATGCCAGCGTGACGAGGTCGGTGTTCACGACTCCCGCGGAGGCGGTCAGCACACTCCCGGCTGCCGTGTCGCCCGAGATGATCGGGGCGGCCACGACCACATGGTCCCCCGCAGAGACGGACAGCCCGGTCGCAGGGTGGTGCGCGGCGACGGCATAGAGCCCCGGCTGGGTGACGGGAATCTCCTGTCGAGCGAGTGTGAGCGGGATGTCGTCGACGACGGTCGCTGCTCCCTCGCCGTCTCCTCCGACCACCCGCACGAACCAGCCGTCGAGCTCACCGGCCCCCTCGACCCACAGGCGCAGTTCGCCGTCCACGGCCCCGGACGCGACCGACGGGGTCGGCACGGGTGTGACCGAGCCGTCGCATCCCGGGCGCAGCGTCGCGTCGACGGCGTCCTGCGACATTCCGACCTCCGGGGTGAAGGAATCGGCACCCGCGAGCGTGGCTTTGTCGTTCCAGTACTGCGAGCAGTAGCCGGCCGCCTCGAACCCGACGGTGTACGTGCCGGCAGGGAGCGATGTCTTGCCGGGCGTGAACCACTCGCTGAACGAGTAGTCGCCCTGCGCCGTGATGCGCCGCACCACTTCCCAGGAGTCTCCGCTCCACCGGTACGCCGTGGCGAATGCACTCGACGGCGTGGAGCCGTTGAACGAGAGAGTTCCGTTCACCCTCACACCGGTGTGGAGGGTGAAGTCATAGCCCGTGAGCGCATCTCCGTCGGCGACAACGATGCGCTCAGCCTGATCGAGCGTGGGCGCTCCAGGGTAATACTGCGCCGCTGCGGGGTTCACGGCTCCCCACGGATCCGCCTCCAGGACATACTCCCCCGGTGCCAGACCGGTCAGCACATAGCTGCCGTCGGCGTCATCGGCAGTGGCTTGAGCTGCCCACAGTCGACCTCCGGCATCGTTGATCGAGTAGGCCGTCACCGTGAGACCGTTCTCGATCGACGCCTGGTAGTTGTCGACCTGCCCCGCGATCGATGCACTGGCCACCAGTGAGGCGTCGATGCCCGGGATGGATGCGCCCGCCGCGACAGTGACCGCAGTCGCGGCGAAGTAGTCATGCGTGTTCGGCCAGTACTCGTTCACGAGGCCGCTTGCGGGTTGGGCGGAGAAGTACACGCGGTACTCGCCGGGCGCCAGACCCGAGAGCGCGTACGTCCCGTCGGCGGCCGTCGTCGCCATCGCATAGCCCGCGCCCGATGCCGACACCGACACCCCCGCCAGCGGTGCGCCGGTGCGCTCGACGGTGACCGTCCCCGTGATCGATCCGGAGTCGAGCTCTTCTGCCTCCGCCGCGATCGCCGATCGCGTCCCCACTGCGGCACCGGCGCGCGAAGACGCCGAGGTGGGACTGTCCTCATCCCCTGGCGCGTCCGCGACCGCCCGCGAATCGTCACCGGCGGCGGCGGTCGCGGCGACTCCCGACGGATCGCCGCCGGTCTCTGCCGCAGCCGGCGCGGTGGGGGGCGCCCCGGCGCCGTCAGTCGCGGTCAGGGCGGCGTCGATGCCGACCTGACTCTCTCCTGCAGCAAGGGTCACCGCCTCTGCCGCCGCGATGCCGCTCCTGCCCGGCCAGTACGACGGGTCGTAGCCGGCGTCGGCGGAGAACAGCACGCGGAACGCGCCAGGCGCGAGCCCGGTCGCGGTGTAGCCTCCCGTCGAGCCGGTGGTCACTGCCGCGCTCTCGGCGCCGGCGTCGTCGATCACCGTGACCCGCACCCCTTCCAGAGGCGCGCCGGTCGCGGCATCCGTCACCGTGCCCGAGATCGATCCCTCTGCGGGTGCCGGAGCCGCGGACGCGGGCGCCGCCCAACCGACGCCGATCGCGACCGTGAAGGCGACGAGCGCGGCGACCGACCGACGCGCAAAAGAGCCCACGACAGATGACATGCTTCCCCCTAAGAAGTCTTGCGGCTTCGTTCCCCAGTACCCCGGTTCCCCAGTACCCCGCGGCCTAATGCGGCCGGCGGGGTTTCGGTCAAGCTAGCGAACTGCCCTTGGCGGGGCGTTACGAGATCGCCTGATTCGGAATCCTCGGAAAAGTCGGACGTCCGGTGTCCCGTTTCAGCGACCGACGGAATTTCCGGAATCCTCGGACGGGCGGGGCGCGGCTCAGGGGCTTCGGGAGGAGCGGGGCCCCTGATGCTGGTACCGAAGCACCTTGGTATTCGCATCTCGGAGAGTGCACAGATGACCAGACGGCACCCAGACGGCGGGCGCGTGCGTACACGCTCTCGACTCCTCCTGACGGCCAGCTCGATCCTTGCTCTCGGAGTGGGGATCGCTCTCGTCGTGGGCGCTCTCAGCACGGTGCGCGTGTCGGACGACTGGAAGACACGAATCTCGTGGCCCTCCGGATCGCGGGCCGCCGTCGGGTTGCAGGGTGACATCGTGACAAGCGGTCCCGCCCCGGACGCCCCCCTGCAGTCCGCGAGCCTCACCAAACTCATCACGGCCCTGGTGGTGCTCGCTCATGATCCGATCGGTCCCACCGACACCGGATGGATCTATCCCATAGAGGCGGCTGACATCGCCCGCAGTCACGCCCTCGCAGATCAAGGACTGCAGACGGCTCCCGTCGTCGAAGGCGCTCCGCTCTCGCAACGCGAGGCGTTGGAGATGATGCTCGTGGGGTCGGCTGCCGACTACACCGAGATGCTCGTCACCCGGACTTTCGGCTCGGTCGACGCGTTTCTCGGGGCGACCGAAACGTGGCTCGCGCAGCACGATCTGACCGACACGCATGTCGTCGACCCCGTCGGCATGGACGCCGCCAACACGACCACTGTCTCCGACATCCTGCGGATCGCGCGCATCGCGCACGAGCATCCCGTGGTCTCAGAGATCGCAGGCACGAAGGTGGCCACCGCGGTGGACGGATCGCCGATCCCCAACACCAATCCGCTCCTGGGCGTCGACGGCGTCGACGGGCTGAAAACCGGAAGCCTCGACGGAGCCTACTCGCTGATCGTCACGGCACCGGTCCACGGTCACGATGCCTTCGTCCTCGTCTGGGATGCCGCCAGCAGCGCTCAGCGCGAGGCCGATGCCGTGCGAGTGCTCGCCTCGCTGCGTGCCGCCCTCGAGTGACGCATGGCTCAGCGGCGCGGGACAACGGCGGGGCGGGCCCGCGCCCGCCGGCTACTCCCCGCGGGAGATCTGCACCATCTCGTCGCGGGGCACGACCTTGATGCGGGCACGCTCGTGGGCCGCGCCGAGGGCGATCTCGTGCGCGTCGAGGCGGTGCCATCCCTCGAGGTTCGTCCACTCCACGCCGCGCTCGGCGAGCAGCGCGACGATGGACTCCTCCGACGGATCGGTCGGCTGCCACCACGACCCCTGGTCGTTGATGAGGTGCCGGATCGTCTCCATCGCGTCGGACTTGGTGTGCCCGATGAGTCCGACCGGACCGCGCTTGATCCAGCCGGTCGCGTAGACGCCCGGCACGCGCTCGTTGTTCTGCTGATGCAGCGCCTGGCCCTCGTGGTTGGGGATCACGCCGTGACGCTCGTCGAAGGGAACGCCGGGCAGGGGCGAGCCGAAGTAGCCGACCGCGCGATACAGCGCCTGGATCGGCACCTCGCGCAGCTCGCCGGTGCCGACGACCCCGCCATGCGCGTCGGGACGCGTGCGCTCGTACACCAGCGCCGACACGCGGCCTGCGGCATCCTTCTTCACCTCGACGGGCTTGGCGTAGAAGTGCAGGTGCAGGCGGCGTGACGCCGTGCCGCCGGCGTTGTTCACCGAGTCGCGCCCCCGCCATGACTGCAGCACCCGGTCGATCACCATGACCTGCTTGTTGCTGGCGATCGCGTCGCGGGACGCGTCGTCGTAGTCGAAGTCCTCGTCGTAGACGACCATGTCGACGTCGCGCAATTCTCCGAGTTCGCGCAGCTCGAGCGGCGTGAACTTCACCTGCGCCGGTCCGCGGCGCCCGAACACGTGCACGTCGGTGACCGGCGAGGCCTTCAGGCCCTGGTAGACGTTGTCGGGGATCTCGGTGGGCAGCAGGTCGTCGGCGTGCTTGGCGAGCATGCGCGACACGTCGAGGGCGACGTTGCCGTTGCCGATGACCGCCACGGATGCCGCCTCCAGCGGCCACTCGCGGGGAACGTCCGGGTGCCCGTCGAACCAGCTCACGAAATCGGCCGCGCCGTACGAGCCTTCGGCGTCGATGCCGGGGATGTCGAGGCCGGAGTCGCGGATCGCTCCGGTCGCGAAGATGACGGCGTGGTAGTGACGCTTCAGGTCGTCGAGGGTGATGTCCTCGCCGAAGCGCACGTTGCCGAACAGGCGGATGTCGCCGCGGTCGAGCACCTCGCGCAGCGCCGTGATGATGCCCTTGATACGCGGGTGGTCGGGGGCGACGCCGTAGCGGACGAGACCATACGGCGCGGGCAGGTGCTCGAACAGGTCGATCGAGACGTCGAACTTGCGCTCGGCCTTCAGCAGGATGTCGGCGGCGTAGATGCCCGCAGGCCCTGCCCCGACGATGGCGAGTCGCAGCTTGGTCATGGATGGTCCTTACTCTCGGGAGTCCGCCGGGCTCACCTGCGAACCGGTCGTTGAGCGAGCGAAGCGAGACGAAACGCGTGTGCGGCTAGCTGGAGCGGTCGGCGACGGCCTGCGCGAAGCGCGTGAGCGCGTCGCGCACGGCGCCGTCGGGAAGCGGCGCGAGGGCGTCGACCGCGTCGCGCGACCACTGCTCGGCGAGCTCGCGCGTCGCGTCGGTGGCGGCGTGGTCGCGCAGCAGCGCGAGGTCGTCATCGAGAATGACGGGGTCGGCCCCCTCGGCGATCTCGGCGACGCCCGCGTCGATCCGCGCGTGCAGCGCGCGCGACGAGGGATCGTCGGCGCGCCCGAGCAGCAGGTACGGCATGGTGGGAACGCCCGCGCGCAGGTCGGTGCCGGGCACCTTGCCGGTCTGGTCGGGGTCGGCCGACAGGTCGATCACGTCGTCGATCAGCTGGAACGCCACGCCCGCCTTCTCACCGAACACCCGCACCGCCTCGACCGACTCGGCCGGCGCGTGGGCGAAGATCGCCCCTGCCTGCGCGGCGGCGGCGATGAGCGAGCCCGTCTTGTCGGCGAGCACCTGCAGGTAGAAGTCGACCGGGTCGTCGCCCTCCTGGGCGCCGACGGTCTCGTGCATCTGCCCGAGAACCAATCGCTCGAAGGTGTCTGCCTGCAGCTTGATCGCCCGGTCGCCGTTGCGCGCCATGAGTTGGCTCGCACGCGAGAACAGCAGGTCGCCGGTGAGGATCGCGACGTTGTTGCCCCACACCGAGTGGGCGCTGGGGACTCCGCGGCGGCGGTCCGCGGCATCCATCACGTCGTCGTGGTAGAGCGAGCCGAGGTGGGTGAGCTCGAGCGCGGTGGCCGCCTCGACCACGCCCCGGTTCGTGCCCTCGCCGAGCTGCGCGGTCAGCAGCGCCAGCATCGGGCGCACGCGCTTGCCGCCCGCGTCGAACAGGTAGCGACTGGTCGCGTCGGCAAGCGCGTCGGTCACGTGCAGTTCGGTGCGCAGGCACTCGTCGACGAGTTCGAGCCCGGATTCCACGGTCGCCAGCAGCCGACGAGACCGCGGTCCCGCGAAGATGCGGTCGCTGAGGCCCAGATTGCTCGCGATGCGCGAGCCCGGCACTGACGGGGTCACCGCACCAGCCTACCCATCCGCCCCGGCGGCATCGCCGGCATCGGCGGGCTTGATGGCCCGATGAAGCGCCACGATCCCGAGCGACAGGTTGCGGTACTCGACGCGCGACCACCCGGCCTGACGGATCCAGCGGGCCAGCGTCGCCTGATCGGGCCAGTCCTTGATCGACTCGTTGAGGTAGTCGTACGCGTCGGCGTTCGAGCTGACGGTCCGGGCGACGACCGGCAGGATGCGGTCGTTGTAGAAGCGGTACAGCCCGTTGAAGGCGCGTGACGGCGGGTGCGAGAACTCGCAGATCACGATGCGTCCGCCGGGCTTGGCGACCCGCAGCAGTTCGCTCAGCGCCTTCTTCGGGTCGTGGACGTTGCGCAGGCCGAACGACATCGTCACGGCGTCGAACTCGTCGTCCGCGAACGGCAGGGCCGTGGCATCCGCTTCGACGAAAGAGAGATTACGGATGCCGCCACCCGGCGCCGTCGGCCCATAGCGGCGCCGCCCCTCGGCGATCATGCCCGGCGAGAAGTCGGCCGCGACGACCTTCGCGCCCGACCTGGCCAGCGACACGCTCGACGCGCCGGTGCCCGCCGCCAGATCGAGGATGCGCTCACCCGGCCGCGGAGCGACCGCACGCGTGGTCGCGACCCGCCACAGCTGGTCGTTGCCCAGGCTGAGGACCGTGTTGGTGCGGTCGTAGCCGCGGGCGACCTGGTCGAACATTCCGCTCACCCGCGCCGGATCCTTGTGCAGATCGGCGCGGTTGGGCTCGTGATCGGTCGGGCTCACCCGTCGAGTCTACGGGTGAGCGCCCGGTGGTCGCCGCTCGCGGTCGCGTGCGAGCGAGCGACGAGTGGGTGCGAACAGCTCAGGGCTGGGTGAGACCGGCCAGCACGCCGAGCCAGTGCGCCGCCGTCGCCGGGTCGAACGGCGCCTCCTCGGCGCGCACGCGGCGCTCGAGGTCGGCCGCGAGACCCTCGAGGTGCTGCACGATGTCGAGGGGATACCCGTACTGCACACGGTGCTCGTCCCACTCGTCGCGGTCGTCGATGAAGATGCCGCGCTCGTCGATGGCCCACACGACGTCGAGGTCCATGTCGATGCCGGTGGGCTCGCCGTCCTGCCAGCGCAGGTCCCACGCGAGGTCGATGTAGATGTGGTACGTCGCCGGGGGCGCCTCGTTGTGCGTGAGCGCGTAGTCGCCGCTCGGCGGCAGGAGCCTCACGCTCGGCCCGGGCGCCGGGAAGTCCCGTCCGGGGCGGTGGCTGCGCCCGCCCGCGGGCTGGCCGAACCAGTCTCCCCATCGGTCGCTGCCCAGGTACACGCATTCGTGAGTCCAGTGCGGCCCGCCGTCCCACTTGCGCCAGCGGAACCGCAGGGGCGTGCCGGGGGCCGGACGCTGGGGAGCACTCATCCGTTCAGCTTAAGACGGCGGCGGATGCCTCGGCACCGGCATCCGCCCCGCCAGCCTCGGCGAGACACCGCGTACTCGCCGAGACCGCACGTCGTCCACGGGAACAGCGTGGTTGCTCGGCGAGACACCGCGTACTCGACGCATCCGCACGGGGCTCGCACGCGCGGGAGACCGACGCATCCGCACGTCGTCCACGGGACCAGCATGGTTGCTCGGCGAGACACCGCGTACTCGCCGAGACCGCACGTCGTCCACGGGAACAGCGTGGTTGCTCGGCGAGACACCGCGTACTCGACGCATCCGCACGGGGGGCTCACACGCGCGGGACTTGCCCCGTGGGAGACCGACGCATCCGCACGCGGCCGATGCGTGCGAGAGGAGGACGCCCGGCGCGCAGTCGTAGGCTGGAGGGGTGATCGACCCGAACCGCCCACCGCACCTGGTGGTCGAAACCCGCGAGATCGATCCGGTCGAGGACCTCCTCGCGTTCGCCGACCCCCGGGAGCCCCTCGCGTGGCTGCGCCGCGGCGACGGGATCGTGGGCGTCGGGTACGTCGGCGGATACGAACGCGGCCCGCACCTTCCGCCCGGCATCGACCTGGCGCGGCTGCCGTCGGCCGCCGACACGTGGCGGCAGATCACGGCGGATGCCGAGATCGATGACCCCCTGGGCCTTCCAGGCACCGGCCTCGTCGCGTTCGGCACGCTGTCGTTCGACGAGCGCTCATCTGCTACGAGCCGCCTCATGGTGCCGCGCGCGATCATCGGCCGGCACCAGGGGCGTTCGTGGGTCACCCGCATCCGCTGGACCGCCGCAGACCTGCCGCAGCCGGCGATCGAGCCCGTGCCCTACGGCCCGTACTGGTCGGGCACCCTGGGGCCCGGAGCCCTCGACCCGGCCGGCTACCAGGCCGCCGTGCGCGCGGCCCTCGACGCGATCGCCGCGGGCGAGGTCGAGAAGGTCGTGCTCGCGCGCGACCTGGTCGGCACGATCCCCGCCGAATCCGACCTCCGCCGCCTCGTGCGGGCGCTGTCGGACGGATACCCCGACACGTGGACCTTCGCCGTCGACGGGCTGGTCGGCGCGAGCCCCGAGACCCTGGTCACGGTGTCGGGCGGCAGCGTCACCGCGCGCGTGCTCGCCGGGACGATCCCGCGCGGGGCCGACGCCGACGACGACGCGCACGCATCCGACGCCCTCGCCCACAGCGACAAGGACGGCAACGAGCACCGCTTCGCGGTGCAGAGCGTGCTGGACGCGCTCGCCCCGCATGCGCGGTCGCTGCGCGCCGACGACGAGCCGTTCACGCTGGAGCTTCCCAACCTGTGGCACCTGGCCACCGACATCGCCGGCGAGCTGCACGACCACGCGTCGTCTCTCGACCTCGTCGCGGCGCTGCATCCGACCGCCGCGGTGGCGGGCACGCCGACGGATGCCGCGATCGAGGTCATCCGCCGCCTCGAGCCGTTCGACCGCGGCCGCTACGCCGGGCCGGTCGGGTGGGTCGACGCCTCCGGCGACGGCGAGTGGGCGATCGCGCTGCGCTGCGCGCAGATCGGAGCGGCGCCCGCGCGGCGATACGCGGAGTACAGCGACACGATTCCGGTCGTCGCCCACGCCGGTGCAGGGATCGTCGCGGGCAGCGACCCCGAGACCGAGCTGATCGAGACGCGCGTGAAGTTCCGACCGATCGTGGACGCGCTGGCATGACACACCGAGCCGAGGCGGTTGTCGAGTGCGCGCGCAGCGCGTGCATCGAGACACCGCCCGATCGTGGACGCCCTGGCATGACACACCGAGCCGAGGCGGTTGTCGAGTGCGCGCGCAGCGCGTGCATCGAGACACCGCCCGATCGTGGACGCCCTGGCATGACACACCGAGCCGAGGCGGTTGTCGAATGCGCGCGCAGCGCGTGTATCGAGACACCGCCCGATCGTGGACGCCCTCGCCTGAACGCCTCGTCCCGGTCTCGGGCGGGGGTCGTACGCTTGCAGGGACTCGAGAGACCCGTCGAAACGCAAGGAGCACCGTGAGCGGAGCACCCGGGCACCTGCCGACGAGCGCAAGCGTGGTCCTGACGAACCTGCGACTCATCGACGGGGTCGAGCCCCGCCCGCAGGACGGGCTCGCGATCGTCGTGGAGGACGGCGTGATCGCGGCGATCGTGCGCGAGGCCGAGGCATCCGCCCTCGGCGCTGCGAGCGCCCGCCACCTCGACCTCGGCGGCGCGCACGTCATGCCCGGGCTCATCAACATGCACACGCACTTCTCGCTGTCGCTGCCCGGCCCCGGCGGCGACGCGGTGAGCGCGCTGAACCCACACGAGCTCGCGCTGCACATGGCCGACACGGCGCGGCGCACGCTGCTGTCGGGTGTCACGACCGTGCGCTGCGTCGCCGAGAAGGGCGGCGCGGACTTCGCGCTGCGCACCGCGATCGCAGACGGCAAGGTGCCCGGTCCGCGCATCTTCACCGCCGGCAAGGCGCTGTGCTGCACGGGCGGGCACGGGCACGACTCCGACGACACGATCGAATGCGATGGGGCGGATGCCTTCGCCCGCGGGGTGCGCAGCCAGATCAAGCTCGGGGCCGACCTCATCAAGCTCATGATCTCGGGCGGCATCGCCGGCGAACACGAAGAGATCACCACCGCGCAGCTCTCGCGCGCCGAGATGGCCGCCGCGATCGAGACCGCGCACGCGTGGGGGCGCAGAGTCACAGCGCACGCCGGTCCGTCCGCGGTGATCGCCGAGGCGGTCGAACTGGGCCTGGACTGCGTCGAGCACGGGTATGAACTGACGCCCGAGGTTTCACGGCTCATGGCCGAGCGCGGCACCGCGCTCGTGCCGACCCTCGTCGTGACGCGCGCGCAGGCGTTCTTCGACGACCTCGGCGTGCCGCGCTGGATGCAGGAGCGCTCGCTGGGTGCGGGTGCGCGTCATCTGCAGTCCTTCGCCTACGCCCTCGAGGCGGGCGTCGAGGTGCTGCTGGGCAGCGACATGCCGCCCTACTGGGACTTCGAGGGCACCACCGCGGTGGTGCGAGAGCTTGAGCACATGCAGGCCGGCGGGCTCGCGGCATCCGCCGCCGTCGTCGCCGCGACGAGCGCGCCGGCGCGCTGGCTCGGCGCCGACGACACGGTCGGCGTGCTCGCGCCCGGCCGGTTCGCCGACCTCGTCGTCACGCCGTCCGACCCCACGGCCGACGTCTCGGCCCTGCGCGGGATCGACCTCGTCATGAAGGGCGGAGTCGTGGTGCGCGACGACCTCGGGAGGGCGCGATGAGCGACGTTCCGGCCGGCCCCGGCGACGCGGTCACTGAGCTCTACGACCTGCGCATCGTGGTCGATCGCATCGAGGGCCGGTCGGTGTGCGGCATGAAGGTCGGCGACCACATCGACCTGGTCGAGTCGAGCCGCCTGTGCCTGCCCGACGGCGGCCACTTCTGCGTGTACGCGCTGCAGGCGGCGCTGCCGCTGCTGCCTGCCAAGCAGCGCAAGCTCCCCGACGGCGACTGGCTCGAGCGCGACGCGCTGGTCGCATGCCCCGATCCCGAGGAACGCCTCATCATGCGCATCGAGAGGCGGGGCATCCGCTCGATGCGCACCGAGGACCTCACGTGAGCGTGGCCGTCTCGCTCGGTCTGCAGACCGACAAGCCCGTCGGCGCGTACGCCCGGCTCGCCACGCTCGCCGAGGACCTGGGCTTCGACGGCGTGAGCGTCTTCAGCGACCTGCTGTACCAGCCGCCGATCGCGGCCCTGCTCGAGATGGCGCACGCGACCAGGCGCATCCGGCTCGGGTGCGCCTGCTGGAACCCGTTCACGCTGCACCCGTACGAGATCGCGGGGCAGTTCGCGATGGTGGATGCCGCCTCCCGCGGCCGCGCGTACCTCGGTCTCGCCCGCGGGTCGTGGCTGGAGGCGATCGGGGTCGAGCCATCCCGGCCGCTCACGAGTCTTCGCGACGCGATCGGGGTGATCCGGGTCTTGCTGAGCGGGTCGGGCGAGGGCTACGCGGGCCGCGCCTTTCGCGTCGAGTCGGGTGTGCGGCTGCGGTACCCGGTGGAGCGGCCGGTGGCGCCGCTGCTGCTGGGCACGTGGGGCGAGCGCGGCATGGCGCTGGCCGGCGAGCTGGCCGACGAGCTGAAGGTGGGCGGCAGCGCGAACCCGGCGATGGTCGGCGTCGTGCGTTCCCGGCTCGAGCCGGGGCTCGCGCGGGCAGGCCGCGCGCCGGGGAGGGTGGGCGTCGTGCTGGGGGCGGTGACGGTCACAGACCGCGACGGCGACCTCGCGCGGTCGGTCGCCCGGCGCGAGGTCGCGATGTACCTCGATGTGATCGCGGCGCTCGACCCGACGGTCCGGCTGCCGGAGGATCTGCTGCCGGCGATCCGGTCCCGGCTCGCCGACGGTGACGACGAGGGCGCCGGCCGCCTCGTGCCGCGCGACGTGCTCGACCTGTTCGCGTTCGCCGGCGACCCGGACGACATTGCCGCGCAGGCGCAGCGGCTCATCGACGCGGGCGTCGACCGCATCGAGTTCGGCACCCCGCACGGCATCGACGCGGCCGAGGGCATCCGCCTGCTCGGCGAGGCCGTGCTGCCGCAGCTGCGGCGCTGAGCCGCCGCGCCCGCCCCGCGCCCCGCCTCCCCCGCCCCGCCCCCGCCCCCGCACCCGCCGCACCCCGTCGAGAAACCTCGTTCTCGCCGAGACCGCATGCTGCCGACGCGGACGACGTGCGGTCTCGGCGAGAACGCACGTCTTCGACCCGCCCGCCGGGCTCAGCCAGCGGCGCCGAGCAGCAGCGCCCGCAGGGGCTCGAGGCCCATCGGGCCGAGCCCGAGCGCGTCGCGGTGGAACGCGCGCAGCGAGAAGGCGTCGCCCTGCTGGGCGGCGCGCGCGGCGCGTGCCTCGTTCCACAGCCGCGCGCCGACCTTGAACGCGAGCGCCTGCCCGGGCCAGCCGAGGTAGCGGTCGACCTCGAACCCGGCGAGCGTGGGCTCGACGAGGGCGAAGTCCACCAGCATCCGCTTCGCCAGCTCGGGCGTCCACGCGGTCTCGGCCACGAGCGGGTTCGCCGGGATCGCCCACCCGGTGTGCAGCCCGATGTCGGCGACGATCCGCACCGACCGCCAGATCTGCCCGAGGATCAGCCCGAGCCGCTCGGCGGGGTCGCGCACGAGGCCGAGCTCGTCGGCGAGCTGCTCGGCGTAGTGCGCCCATCCCTCGGCGTAGCCGTGGATGTGGCACAGGTGCCGCTGCCACGCGTGCAGGTCGGGGTACGAGGCCGTCACGACGAACTGCAGGTGGTGGCCGGGCAGCCCCTCGTGGTGAACGCTGGTGACCTCCTGCCACGACGCGGCCACGGGCACGCCGCTCGGGATCGTCCACACGATGCGCCCAGGGGTCGAGCCGTCGGGCGCGCCGGGCGTGTAGTACACGACGCCCGACGCCGCCTCCGACACGAGGCACTCGACCGTGCGCGTCGAAGCCGGCAGGTCGAACGCGTCGCCGAGCGCGTCGATCGTCTCGCCGACGCGCTGCTCGAGCCACTCGCGAATGACCGGCACCCCCTCGAGCCGGTAGCGCGGGTCATCATCGAGGAAGGATGCCGCGGACCGCACCGGATCATCGCCGGTGCCGCCCAGCTCGGCCGCGAGCGCCCGGGCCTCGCCGACGAGTCGCTCCAGCTCGGACCACCCGTAGGCGTACGTGTCGGCGAGGTCGATGCGGGCCCCGAGCATCGCCGCCGCCATGTCGGTGTAGACCGCCTCGCCGACCCCGTCGACCGTGGGCGCGACGGGCCGCAGCTCGTCGCGCAGCACGGCCACGAGCGCCGTGAGCCTGGCGTTCACCGCGTCGGCGGCGGATCGCGCACGGGCCGCATGCGCGCGCGCGTCGACCGGGATCGACCCGAACCAGTCGTTCGCGACCCACGACTCGACCTGCGCGGCGAGGGTGTCGAGCTGCCGCACCGGCGCGACTGCCGACCCCGTGAACCGCGACGCGTTGTCACGCGCCCAGCGCAGGCTCGCGATGTACTGGTCGACGGCGGCGGCGGATGCCTCGAGCTGGGCGAGCACGGCTGCGCCCGCGGCATCCGGGGTCACCGTCAGGCCCTCGAACGATCCGCGCACGAGGTGCACCGGCGTTGCGAGCCCGGCGACCAGGCGCGGCGTGAAGCCCGTGTCGAACAGCAGCCGTTCGCGCTCGAGGCGCTCGCGCAGGGCCGCGCGCAGCGTCGGATCGCCCGCCCCCGCCGGAAGCGCGTCGAGGGCTTCGAGCGTCTCGCGCTGCAGTTCGTGCTTGCGCTGCAGCCACTCGGGGCCGAGGTCGGCCAGCACCGCAGCGCCTTCGAGCCCCGCCGCCTGCGCGGCGTCGGGCTCGTGCTCAGCGAGTTCGGCGACGTATGCGTCGGCGATGGCACGGACGGGGTCGTTCGAGGGTGCGGCGCTGCTCACCGATCCACCCTACGCGGATGACCGACAGCGCCGAGCGCGTCAGATGCTGCGCTGGTACGCGCGGATCGAGCGCACCGCCCATGCGAAGGCGAGCACCGCCAGCGCGACCAGTGCCGCCGCCTGCAGCCATCCCGCGGGCGGGTACTGCCCCGTCAGGCCGCCGCGGCCGAGCTCGACCGCCCACGTCATGGGGTTGCCGCGGGCGACCGCCTGCACCCAGTCGGGCAGGAGGGCAGCGGGCATCATCGTGGTCGACAGGAACGTCGCCGGCAGCACGATGAGCTGCGACAGGCTGATGAGCGCGATCTGGCTGCGCGCGATGAGCGCGACCGCGGTCGACGCGCAGCAGAAGATCGTCGCGAGCAGGGTTGCGACGACGAGCGCCACGGCGAGGCCTCCGATGCCTCCCGGGTAGCGCGCACCGCCGAGCCAGCCGATCCCGAGCACCACGAGGGACTGCGCGAGGTTGACGATCAGCTGCTGCGCGAGCTGCCCGGTGATGATCGCCGAGCGGTGGATCGGCGAGGTCAGGTACTGGTCCATCACTCCCGAGGCGATGTCGTCGATGAACCCCGTTCCGGCCCACGCGCCCGAGTAGAGGACGGTCATCATGAGGATGCCGGGAACGAGGTAGTCGATGTACCCCGCGCCGCCGAACTGCGGCAGAGCGCCGAGCGAATGGAACACCTGCCCGAACAGCAGGATCCAGATCACCGGCTGGATGAGCGACATCACCGGTCCCCACACCTGCCGCACGATGACGATGAGCCAGCGCCGCAGCACCTGTCCGGTCTGCGTGAACCAGCCCGCGCGCTCGGGCGCGACGGTCGCGGGGATCATGCTGCTGCTCCTTCCGCGTCGGCGGGCGCCGCCAGTGCGCCTGCCTCTGCGAACGTGTGGCCGACGAAGTGCAGATACACGTCGTCGAGGGTGGGGTGGGATGCCGCGACCTGCCCGAACCGGATGCCCGCGGCATCCAGCGCCCCGATCACCGCACCGACGGCGGCCGACGCGTCGTCGGTGCGGGCGGCGAGCACGCCGTCGACTCCGGATGCCTCGACCACGACGTCCCGCAGGCCGGGCACGCCCGCGACCGCCGCACGCACGGCCGCCGCATCCGGTTCGATGAGCGTCACCCGCAGCGAGTCTCCGTGCAGCGCCGCCTTGAGGCTCGCGGGCGTGCCTTGCACGACGGCACGACCGCGGTTGACGATCAGCAGTTCGTCGGCGAGCCGGTCGGCCTCCTCCATGTAGTGGGTCGTCAGCACGACGGTGAGGGGCTGTCTTTCCTCACCGGGTGAAGGCTCCTCGCCGGCGAGCCGGCGGATCTCGGCCCACATCGCCGCGCGCGCCTCGGGGTCCAGGCCCGTGGTCGGCTCGTCGAGGAACAGCACGCGCGGGCGGTGCACGAGCGCGGCGGCGACGTCGAGGCGGCGGCGCATGCCGCCCGAGAAGGTCGACACCGGGCGGCGGGCGGCCTCGGCCAGCCCGAACTGGTCGAGCAGGCGCTGCGCGCGCCCGCGCGCTTCACCCGCCGAGACGCCCCGCAGCCGCGCGGCGATCTCGAGGTTCTCGAGCGCGGTCAGCAGCGGATCGGTGCTCGCCCCCTGCGACACGTACCCGATCGCCGCGCGCACCGCGTCGGGCTCGCGGGTCACCTCGTGCCCGGCGACGCGCGCGGTGCCGCTCGTCGGATGCGACAGCGTCGTGAGGATCTTCGTCGTGGTGGACTTTCCGGCTCCGTTCGGGCCCAGCAGGCCGAATACGCCACCGGCGGGAACCGTGAACCCGAGGCCGTCCAGGGCTCGCACCGCGGGGCGGCGGCCCCGGCCGGGGTAGACCTTCACGAGGTCTTCGGCGACGATCGCCGGTGTACCGTTTTCGGGCATGGCGAGGCATCCCTTCTTTCTGAGGAGGTGATCTGCGGTCGGGCTTCAGCGCTTCTCGGGGCCGAACAGCATCCGCGCGAGCACGAGCATCATGACGGCCACCCCGCCCAGCAGCGCGAGCGCCGCCCACCACCAGCCGACGGTGAAGCCGAGCGCGACGGCCGCGCCGAACGACACGATCCAGATGACGACGGTGTAGATGCCGAAGCGCGCGGCGGCCTCGGGCTCGCGCTCGAAGCGGTTCGGCGGCATGCCGGTCTGCGCCTGCCGCACCCAGGCCTTGTGGCGATTGGTCTGCGTGGCGGCGAGGAACGAGAACACGATGACGGATGCCGCCACCCCCAGCACCGCGAACACGATCGCCCAGATCGGCAGTGCGCCGAGGGCGACCAGCCCGCCGAAGGCGAGGCCGTACGCCCCGAGGAACGTCGCCCCCGCGTACGAGGCCGCGCGCGTGTCGGGCATCGGGTAGTTGGTCGAGGTCTCTTGCGAGAGCGAGTCGCCCACCAGCAGTCCGAGGGCGGTCGAGGCCATGCCGAACAGGCCGATCTCGGGGCCCACCACCAAAGGCAGCACCCCCGTCGCGCCGAGGATCGCCACGGTGACTGCGACGACGAACGCGAGCGACCACGCCACGGCGCGCACGACGAACCCGGGCTTGAGCCGCACGTGGTGCCGACGGGAGAGCGCCTCCCATCCGGGGGCGGTCGGGGCGGCGGCATCCGCTTCGCCGAGCAGTTCGCGCACGTCGCCGAGTTCGGCGATCGCCTCGCGTGCCGCGTCGGCGGACGAGCGACCGGATGCCTGGATCTCGGCGGCGCGGGCCATGAGGTTCGCGCGCACCTCTTCTTTCAGGTCCTGCGCGTCGGGGGTCATCTCGACGCCGGCGAAGGCCTCGTCGAGCAGGCGGTGGATGTGCGTGTTCTCAGTCATTGCGGGGAGCTTTCACGTCGAGGAGGGAGTCGATCACGCGGCGGGTGGCGACCCAGGCGGCCACGTTCGAGGCGTACACCGCGCGCCCGGCGTCGGTGATGCGGTAGTACTTGCGCCGGCCGCCCTGCGTCTCGTCGCCCCAGTAGGACTCGACGAGGCCGTCCTTCTCGAGGCGGCGGTAGGTGGCGTAGAGGGTCGCTTCTTTGATCTCGTGCTCGCCGCCGGTGGCATCGCGAATCGTCTTGTAGATCTCGAAGCCGTAGCTGTCGGCCCGTCGCAGCACCCCCAGCACGATCGTGTCGGTGTGCCCGCGCAGCAGGTCGGCCGCGAAGGCGTCGTCCTGTGTCATGGCAAGTACTGTATCACATCAAGTACTTGTCCAGGCAAGACTCTCTTTCCCGCCGCCGCAGGCCTACACTGCCGCCATGTCGTTCGACGTCGCCGCCGAGGCGTACGACCGGTTCATGGGGCGCTACTCCCAGCCGCTGGCCGAGGTGTTCGCCGATTTCGCGGCACTGCCGGCGACCGGACGCGCCCTCGACGTCGGCTCGGGACCGGGCGCCCTCACGGCCGTGCTCGCGCGCCGGCTCGGCGAGACCGAGGTCGCCGCCGTCGACCCGTCTGAGAGCTTCGTGGCCGCGGCATCCGCGCGCTTGCCGTGGGCCGACGTGCGGCACGGCACGGCCGAGAACCTGCCGTTCGCCGACCACGCGTTCGCGGCGACGCTCGCGCAGCTGGTGGTGCATTTCCTGACGGATGCCCCCGCCGGCGCCCGCGAGATGGCCCGCGTCACCCGCCCCGGCGGGGTCGTCGCCGCATGCGTGTGGGACTTCGCCGGCGGCCGCGGACCGCACACCGCGTTCTTCCGCGCGCTCGTCGAGGTCGCGCCCGCCCTCGACGACGAGTCTGAGCGCCTGGGAGTCCACGCGGGCGAACTGGGCGCGCTGCTGCGCGGCGCCGGCTGCCTCGACGTCGTCGAGGACGAGCTGGCGGTCACCCTCGAGCTCGCCGGTTTCGACGACTGGTGGACGCCCTACACGCTCGGCGTCGCCCCCGCGGGCAAGCAGCTCGCCGCGCTCGATCCCGCCGATCGCGAGCGGGTCCGCGCCATCGCGCGCAACGCGCTGCCCGACGGCCCGTTCTCGGTCACCGCCGTCGCGTGGGCCGCGCGCGGCCTCGCGCCCTGACCGGCCGGCGCCGCCCTACGTCGCCGCGAGCCGCGCCTTCTCGCGCTCGACGTCGAAGGTGGCCACCGGCCACTGCGGGTCGATCCCCTCGAGCGCGTCGAGCAGCAGCGCCTGGACGGCCAGGCGCGCGTACCACTTGCGGTCCGCCGGCACCACATGCCACGGGGCGTACTCGGTCGAGGTGCGCTCGAAGACGGTCTGGTACGCGCTCATGTAGTGCGGCCACTGCGCACGCTCGTCGACGTCTCCGGGGTTGTACTTCCAGTGCTTGTCGGCGCGGTCCAGTCGCTCCATCAGCCGGGACCGCTGCTCTTCGTACGAGATGCTCAGCATGACCTTGACCACGCGGGTGCCGGCATCCGTCAGTCGCTTCTCGAAGTCGTTGATCGCGCCGTACCGCCGCTCGATCTCGTCGGGCGACGCGAGCCCGCGCACCCGGCCGATCAGCACGTCCTCATAGTGGGAGCGGTCGAACACGCCGATGAACCCGGGCTCGGGCACGCGCTTGGCGACACGCCACAGAAAGTCATGCGCGAGCTCTTCGTCAGTCGGCTTCTTGAACGCCGTGAGCAGGATGCCCTGCGGGTCGACAGAGCCCACGACGTGCCGGATGATCCCGCCCTTGCCCGCCGAGTCCATCGCCTGCAGCACCAGCAGCACCGAGGCGTCCGACGCGCCCGTGCGGCTCTGCGCGTACAGGCGCTCCTGGAGTTCGTCGAGCTGCGCCGCCCCCGAGGCGAGGTCTTCGGCGGCCTGCGCCTTGTCGTTCGTGTACCCCGGCGTCGAGCTCGGGTCCACGCTCGACAGCACGAACCCCTCCCCGACGCGCAGCAGGTCGGCCACCTCGCCGATCCAGTGCTTCTGGCTCTTCGCGATCATGAAGACATCATGTCGGATGCCGCGCCCCGGCGCGCCCCATCGGGCGCGGCGCCGGCTCAGCGCTCCAGCGGCACCTCGATGAGCTGACGTCCGCCGACCGGCGCGGTCAGAGCCTGATCGAGCGCGGCGCGCGTCGTGACGCGCTGGTACTCCCAGCCGTACGCGAGCGCGAGGTGCTCCAGCCGCACGCCGTGCGGCGTGTACAGCACGCGATCCATCGCGGCCGGGCCGGCCACACCGGCGACCTCGAGGTCGTCGAAGATGGTGCCGCCGCCGTCGTTGCCGACGATCACCTGGATGCGCGGCTCGGCCTCTCCCGGGGGCAGCAGCAGCGCGCCGACGTCGTGCAGCAGGGCGAGGTCGCCCAGCAGCACGCGCGTGACCCCGGGGCGTCCGCCCGTCTGGCTGGCCGCCGCAACGCCCAGCGCGGTCGCGACGGTGCCGTCGATCCCCGCGAGCCCGCGGTTGGCGTGCACCGGCACCTTCTTGCCGCCCAGCACCGCGTCGGCGACGCGCACCAGACGCGACGACCCGAACACGAGCCGGTCGTGCGGCCAGGTGGCACGCCACACCGCGTCCACGAGGGCGGGGCGGTCCACGACCGCGCGGATCACGGCGAGCTCGGCCGCGATCGCCCCGAGCCTCTCGCCCGGCACCGCCGAGGCCAGCGCGTGCGCGTCAGGCGGTGCGGGTGACAGATCCACCGACGCCGCCCTCGAGGCCCGCAGCCACGCGCCGAGCCACTCGTGATCGGCCACGCCCACGGCGACCGTCACGTCATCGAGGGCGACCGTGGCGCCGTTGAGGTTCAGCGGCTCGCCGGGCCCGCGCACCGCGAGCACCTCGACATCGTCGCGCGCCAGCAGCGCCGCAGTCTCGCGCGCGAGGGTCGGATGCCCGAAGACCACGACCCGCTCCACCCGTCCGCCCAGCGCGGGGTCGGCCACGAGTGCCCGGTAGCCGTGCACGAGGTGGCGTCCGAAGCGCGCGCCGCTCACGACCTCGGCCACGAGCGGCCAGCCGCCCACGTGGGCGAGGGCCTCGGCATCC
The DNA here is from genome assembly GCF_041379855.1 of Microbacterium sp. BWT-B31. Taxonomy (NCBI): domain Bacteria; kingdom Bacillati; phylum Actinomycetota; class Actinomycetes; order Micrococcales; family Microbacteriaceae; genus Microbacterium; species Microbacterium sp. BWT-B31. The sequence continues at coordinate 407,328 of NZ_JBFECU010000001.1, read as the reverse complement.
GCCCCGGCATCGGCGCCCGCGATCACGATCGTGCGCGGTCCGCGCGGCAGCACGAACGGTCGCGATGAGGGCTGAGCCGGCACGTCCGAGTCGCCGATGCCGCCTCCGCCCTGGTACAGCGCGCCGAACACCTCGTCATCGGCGGGCGGCTCGTCCACGGGAGGGGCGTCGAGGTCTTCGACGTCTTCGACGGCGAGCTCGGCGGCCGGGACCCCCAGCCACGCCGGAAGGTCGCCGCCGAGCGGCTCGCGATAGGGCAGATTCAGGTGCGCGGGCCCCGCCGAGCGGGTGCCGGCGCCCAGCGCGGCGGTGACCGCCTCGGCGGCCACGGCGCGCAGGATCGCGCTCTGCTCGCCCGACCCGTCGCCGTCGACGGCCTCGGGCACGGGCAGGTCGGCCTCGAACCGCATGCTCGGCGAGTACATGCCCGGCTGACGCGTGGTCTGGTTCGCCCCGACGCCGCGCAGCTCCGGCGGCCGGTCGGCCGTGAGCAGCAGCAGCGGAACCCCCGAATGATGCGCCTCCAGCGCCGCGGGAAGAAAGTTCGCCGCCGCGGTTCCCGACGTGCAGATGACAGCCGCCGGCATGCGCGTCTCGCGGCCGATGCCGAGCGCCGTGAACGCGGCCACCCGCTCGTCGATCCGCACGTGCACGTGCACCGCTCCGCGCCGCTCCAGCTCGGCCGCCACCAGCGCGAGGGCCTGCGAGCGCGAGCCCGGGCTCACGACCAGATGCCGCACGCCGAGTTCGACCAGCTCCCACAACAGGGCGGCCGCGGCATCCGTCGCCGGCGACTCGACGGCCCGCTCGGTCGCGTGCAGACCCGCGTCGAGCGGATCGCCGCCCTCGCCGGCGGCTTCGGGATCGACCGTCACGCGCCTGCGGCTCCGCGCTGGTCGCGGGCGTCGTCGTCTCCGTCTCCGGGACGATCGGCCGGCTTGTCGGCGGGGTCGCCGGGGGCGGTGGACTGCGATGCGGCAGGCGGCGGGACCGGCCGGCGCCAGCGGGGGTCGTCGTCCTCGGCGTCCAGCAGCGCGAGCTCTTCTTCGAGCCGGCGTATGCGCTCGTCCTGGTCGGACGTGGACCCCAGCCGGTCGAGGAACTCGGGGTCGTCATCGGGCGCGCGGCGCGCCGCGAGGGCGGATGCCCGCGCCCGGCCGACCGCGAACCACAGGATTCCGCCGACCACGGGGAAGACCACGACGATGATGATCCACACGGGCTTGCTCACGCCGCGATGGCGGATGGGGGGCTGCAGCGCGCAGTCGACGATGCTGAACACCCAGAAGACGGCGGCCAGCAAAGCCCCTATCAGCAGCACCCGCGTCATCTTCCCATCCTAGGCTCGCGCGGCCCGATTAGGCCGTTCGTGATGAAACCGACCTCCGGCGCACAGGCGACGCTCGGCCGGCACCCAGCGGGCGCGCGCTGCCGATCTACGATGGAGGGATGAAAGCGCGCTCCGCCGTCGTCTACTCCGTGCTGCGGCTGCTGGCGTTCCTCGTGCCGTTCGCGATCCTCATGCTGTTTCCGATCATGCGCGAGTACTACTGGCTGGCCGCGGTCTTCGCCGCCCTCATCGGGCTGAGCCTGTCGCTGCTGTTGCTCAGGCGCCCGCTCGACGAGGTCACCACGGGGCTCGCCGAACGCCGTGCGCGCGAGAAGCGCGCGCCGTCGGACGAACAGGTCGAGGACGACCTCGACCCTGAGCGCTGACCTCGCCCGCGATACCGGGTCGGTTCGTCGGGTCATCCGTGCGAGGTCGGCACACACTCTGAGCCGAGCGCGCCGTGACGAGCCGAGCGGACGGATGCCGCGGCATCCGTCGCCCGCGGCGCGGCGTCAGCCGACGAACGCCCAGAGCAGGAACGCGCCGTAGGCGACCGACGTCAGCGAGGTCAGACCCAGCGCGACCACCAGCTCGCGCGGGGCGCGGTACGTCCACACGATGAGGATCGCGGGCAGCGCCATGAGCAGAACCAGCAGCGTCAGCCACGCGATCGGGTAGAAGAACGCCAGGAACGCCGCGATCACGAACGGCGCGAGCACGAAGACGGTGAACAGCACCTGCGTGGCCCGGCGCCCGATCAGGACCGTGAGGGTGCGCTTGCCTGCGACGCGGTCCTGGTCGATGTCGCGCAGGTTGTTCGCAAGCAGCACCGCGCACGCGAGCAGCCCCGCCCCCACGGCGCCGAACCAGGCCTCCTGCGCAACGACCTGGACCTGCACCCACGTCGTTCCGACGGTCGCGACGAGCCCGAAGAAGACGAACACGAACAGCTCGCCCAATCCGTAGTACCCGTACGGGCGCTTGCCGCCGGTGTAGAACCACGCCGCGAGGATGCACGCCGCGCCCACCGCGATGAGCCACCACTGCTGGGTGCGGATCGTGATCGCAAGGCCCGCGAGGCCGGCGACGGCGAAGAACGCCAGGGCCACGATCAGCACCGTGCGCGGCTTCGCCCGGCCGCTCGCGGTGAGCCGCGCGGGGCCGACCCGATGGTCGTCGGTGCCGCGCACGCCGTCGCTGAAGTCGTTGGCGTAGTTCACGCCGATCTGCAGGCTCACCGACACGACCAGGCACATCAGCGCCAGCACCCAGTGCAGCGCGTGGTCGAACAGGAGCGCGCCGCCCGTGCCGATCAGGATCGGCGTCACCGCGAGCGGAAGCGTCCGCAGCCTCGCCGCGCCGATCCAGTCGCCGAAGGTCGCCCTCTCGACGTGCCGGGGGTCGCGCGAGGCGTGCGCCTTCTGCGGGTTTCCGCGCGCGGACTGCTTCTTCGGGCCCTGACGCTTGCGCTTCTTGCTCTGGGTACCTGCCACGAGGTCACATCCTAGAGCGCGAGCCGCTGCGCCCGCGCACGCGATGTCGCAGGCCCGGCGCACAATGGCGGCATGCTCGAGATCGGCACGACCGTGCTCACGGTCGAAGACATGCACCGCGCCGGCGAGTTCTGGCGCGCAGCGCTCGGCTACGTGAACCGCCACGAGCCGGGCGAGGACTGGGTGATCCTCGATCCGCCCGGGGGGCCGCGGGCCGGGGCATCCATCGCCCTGTCGAAGACGGGATACCCGCAGCACTACCCGCCGCGGCTGCACCTCGACATCTACGCCGACGACCAGCAGGCCGAGCTGGAGCGGCTGCGGGGTCTCGGCGCCCGCGACGTCGAATGGAGCGGCTACCCGCCCGACGCGGACTACGTCGTGATGGAAGACACTGAGGGCAACAGGTTCTGCGTCGTCGACGCGCCGGAGTGGTTCTGAGCCGCCCGCGTCAGTGCAGGGCTGCGATCGCGCGGCGGATCGCCTCGCGATCGGGCTTTCCCGAAGGCAGCGTCGCGAGTTCGTCGACGAGCACGAGCCGCGACGGCCGAGCGTGCGGGCCGATCTCGGCCTCGACGGCCGCGCGGGCCTCCTGCAGCTGCATGGCCTCGCTGCGGCGCAGCGCCTCGCCTCGCGAGGCGACGACGACGGATGCCTCGCCCCACCGCTCGTCGGCCACCCCGACGACCACCGCCGAGGCCAGCCCCGGCACCGAGCGCACGACGTGCTCGACGCGGTCGAGCGAGATGTTGATCCCGCCCGAGACGATGACGTTGTCGATCCGGCCGCGGATCCGCAGGATGCCGTCGTCGACGATGCCCGCATCGCCGGTGCGGTACCACCGCGTGCCGTCCGCATCGCGGGGGAAGACGGCATCGGTCATCTCGGGCTCACCCAGGTAGCCCTCGGCCAGCGTCGGCCCCGAGATGCGCACCTCGCCGTCGACGATCGCGACCACCACCCCGTCGAGCGCGCGGCCGTCGTAGACGCAGCCGCCGCTGGTCTCGGTGGAGCCGTACGTGCGCACGATGCGCACGCCGGCGCTCTGGGCACGCTCGAGCGTCGCCGTCGGCAGCGCCTGACCGCCCACGATGATCGTCTCGAACGATTGGAGCGCGGTACGCACCCGCCCGTCGTGCTCGGCGGCGTCGAGCAGCTTCGACAGCTGCGCGGGCACCAGGGAGGTGTACGCGGGGATCCGCTCGCCGTGCTCGGTGGACGCCATCGTCAGCGCGGCCGCGGCGAAGGCGGCGGGCGTGAACGCGCCGGCGAGGAGGGCCGGCTCGCGTCCGAGCACGATCGAGCGCACGAGCACCTGGAGTCCCGCGACATAGCTCGCCGGAAGCGGCAGCAGCCACGCCCCCTCGCCGATGCGGGCGAAGGTCGCCAGCGCGCTCGAGGTGAGGGCGTCACGGCTGAGCACGACGCTCTTGGGCACGCCCGTCGAGCCGGAGGTCGTCACGACGACGGCGGTGCCGGCAGGCACCTCGGCGGGCACATCGTGCACGAGGCCCACGCCCATCGCGGGGCCGGCGCCGTGCAGCGCGGCGCGCAGCCTGCGCAGGATCTCGCGCGGGTCGTCGCCGGTGACGGGTTCGAGCTTCATCGGCCTGCACAGCTGCGCAGCTCGGCGGGCACCACTGCCCCGGCGGGGCGCGAGTCCGCCCGCGCACGCGAAACCGGCGGGGTTTCGCAGACGGCGACCGGCATCAGAACTGCCACGGGTACGGCGCCCAGTCAGGCTCGCGCTTCTCGAGGAACGCATCGCGCCCCTCGACGGCCTCGTCGGTGCCGTACGCGAGGCGCGTCGCCTCGCCGGCGAACACCTGCTGGCCCACCAGCCCGTCGTCGACGGCGTTGAAGGCGAACTTCAGCATGCGGATCGCCGTCGGCGACTTCGTCAGGATCGTGCGCGCCATCGCGAGCGCCTCGCGCTCGAGCTCGGCGTGCGGCACGACGCGGTTCACGGCGCCCATCTCGTACGCGCGCTGGGCCGAGTACTCCTCGGCGAGGAAGAACACCTCGCGCGCGAGCTTCTGGCCGATCTGGCGCGCGAAGTAGGCCGACCCGTAGCCGGCGTCGAACGACCCGACGTCGGCATCGGTCTGTTTGAACCGGCCGTGCTCGGCCGACGCGATCGTGAGGTCGCACACCACGTGCAGCGAGTGCCCGCCGCCGGCGGCCCATCCGGGAACGACCGCGATGACGACCTTGGGCATGAAGCGGATGAGCCGCTGCACCTCGAGGATGTGCAGCCGCCCGACCGATGCCTGGCCGGCGCCCGAGACGACAGCGGTCTCGGCGTCGGAGTACTTGTACCCGTCGCGGCCGCGGATGCGCTGGTCGCCGCCGGAGCAGAACGCCCAGCCGCCGTCCTTGGGGCTCGGCCCGTTGCCGGTGAGCAGCACCGCGCCGATGCGCGCATCCTGCCGCGCGGCGTCGAGCGCGCGGTACAGCTCGTCGACGGTGTGCGGGCGGAAGGCGTTTCGCACCTCGGGGCGGTCGAACGCGATGCGGGCGATGCGTCCGTCTCTCGACACGTGCGCGGTGATGTCGGTGTAACCGTCGGCGCCGGGGGCCGTGGCCCATGCGTCGGGGTCGAAGAGATCGGAGACCATGCCTTGGATTCTATTTGCGCTTCAGCCCCCGCCCCGGCCGACGAGCCAGGCGACGCGCCGCTCAGCGGACGGTGCCCCCGGCCCCCTGCCCCCGCTGCCCGAGGCCGCGCCCGCGCGTGGCCTTGAGGGCGGCATCGGTCGTGTCCCACACGGCGATGCCGGCGAACACGAATCCGAGGATCACGGTCAGGATCGTGCCGACCTCGGCGCCGCCGTCGGCGATGATCGTCGGGAAGAACTCCGGATTGATCAGGCGACCGGCCGTGAGCAGCCACACCGCGGTGAGCGCGAGACCGAGACTCAGGATGCCGTTGACCACCGCGAACGGGATGGTCCAGCGCCGCAGCGCGAACACGGCGATCGACAGGAGCGCCTCGAGCGCCATGACGACGAACAGCCCGGCGATCCACCATGGCCACAGATCGTCGGCGAGGAACGACATACCGGGGTAGGCCGGGGCGAATCCGATGAAGTGGTCCCACAGGACCGCTCCGGCGCCGATCGCGAGGAACACGAGGTTGCCGATCAGCTCGCCGAAGGTGGCGCCGTTCTCGCGGAGCTGCGGCAGGCTCTCGGGCGTCCACTTGCCGGGGTTCATCGTCTCGTGCCCGGTGCGCTCGAGCACGACGAACACGAGGGTGACCCAGAACACGAGGTGGATGACGACCTGGAAGACGACACCGAACACGGCGCCGACGATGTCGCCGAACGAGGCTCCCGAGAGGGTCTGCGCGAGCGCGACGCCGAACGCGGCGCACACCGGCACGATGGCCAGCAGCAGCTTGAGCAGCCGCCGCCAGTCGAGGAAGTAGCGCGGCCCCACCAGCCACAGCGGCCGGCCGGTGTAACCGGCGGCGAGCCTGTCGGGGTCGCCGAGCTCGGTCAGCACGGCGTGCTCGGCGGCCTCGCGCGAGTCGCCGGACGCGAGGCGGGCGTCGATCTGGTCTTCGATCGAGGCGCGCAGTTCAGCGGCGAGGTCTTCGCGCTGCCGTTCGGGGACGGTGCGCATCGCGGCGTCCACGTAGCGGTCGGTCAGAGTGGCGTTCATGTCAGTCCTCCTGCGGAAGGGCGTCGATCGCGGCGGCGATCGCGCGGAAGTCGTTCGCGAGAGCGGCGGCGAGGCGTTGACCTGCCGGACTCGTGCGGTAGAACTTGCGGGGGCGGGCCTCGTCGGTGTTCCACTCGCTGGTGAGGTGGCCCTGCTTCTCGAGGCGACGCAACAGTGGGTACAGCGTGTTGGCGTCGGTGTCGAACCCGCGGCCCTGCAGGTCTTCGAGCAGCCCGTAGCCGTAGCCCGGCTGCCGCAGAAGCCGCAGGCACGCGAGCACGACGGTTCCGCGCCGCAGCTCTTGCAGGTGCGTCTCGAGTGCTTCGGTCTCGCTCATGCACCACACTTTACTGTGCCTCACACAGCATCGTCAAGCACACATTGATAGATGACGGATGCCGCGCCCCATCGCCCCGCGCCCGGGCATCGCGCCCCTCTCCGCCGCCGGTCGTTCCCTTTCGGCGACTCGCCACAAGCGCGGCGAGCGGGACGGACGAGGCGCGAGGCGGCAGGATGGAGCCGTGACCCTGCCCCCGCTCGACGACCTCCTCGCAACGGCCCGCGTGGTCGCGCTGCCGATGGCGGCGCGGTTCCGCGGCATCGACGTGCGCGAGGCGCTGCTGCTGGAAGGCCCCGAGGGGTGGAGCGAGTTCTCCCCGTTCGCCGAGTACGACGACGCCGAAGCGGCGACCTGGCTCGCCGCCGCGATCGACTGGGGGTGGACGGCGCAGCCCGCGCCCGTGCGCGAGTTCGTACCGGTCAACGCCACGGTGCCGGCCGTGGCCGCAGCATCCGTTCCCGAGCTGCTCACCCGCTTCGACGGATGCCGCACCGCGAAGGTGAAGGTCGCCGAGCCCGGCCAGCGGCTCGCAGACGACGTCGCGCGGGTGCGCGCCGTGCGCGAGGCGATGGGCCCCGAGGGCCGCGTGCGCATCGACGCGAACGGCGGGTGGAACCTCGACGAGGCCGAGCACGCGCTCCACGCGCTGGCGGAGTACGACCTCGAGTACGCCGAGCAGCCGTGCGCGACGGTCGACGAGCTGGCGCAGCTGCGCCGGCGCATCGCGTACATGGGCATCCCGATCGCCGCCGACGAGAGTGTGCGCAAGGCGGCCGATCCGCTCGCGGTGGCCCGCGCGGGCGCCGCCGACCTCGTCGTGGTCAAGGCTCAGCCCCTGGGCGGGGTGCGCCGGGCTCTGGGCATCGTCGCCGACGCGGGTCTTCCCGCGGTCGTCTCTAGCGCGCTCGACACCTCGATCGGGCTCGCGATGGGCGTCGCCCTCGCCGCCGCGCTCCCCGAGCTGCCGTACGACTGCGGGCTGGGCACGTCATCGCTGTTCCAGACCGATGCCGCAACCCCGCCGCTCACGCCGCAGGGCGGCGTGCTCCCGGTCGGCCGCGTCGCCCCCGACCCGGCGCGGCTCGACGAGCTGGCGGCATCCGCCGACCGACGCAAATGGTGGACGAACCGCCTCGCGCGGTGCCACGCGGTGCTGGCGGCATCCGGCTGACCCCCGCCGCGCTCAGGCCCCGGGCTCCTCGATGAGCAGCTGGGCCACGCGCGCGAGCTCGTCGCTCGTGCGGCGGGACATCGCCTCGTGGTCGAGCCCGGCCATCACCGCGCGCACCGACGAGCTCTCCCATACGGTGAGCATGAGCCGGGCGACCTGGTCGGCGGGCAGGCGGAAGCGCAACGACTTCGCGGAGCCGATGTCGGTGATGATCTCGGCGACGCTGCGCCGCATCTCGGCGTCCTGCGCGAGATAGGCCGCGGCCAGCACGGGGTCGCGCAGCGCGCGGATGCGGATCTCGCTCATGAGCAGGATCCCGAGCCGGTCGTCGGCCGAGACATCGAGCACGTCCTGCACGATCGCGAAGGCGTTCGCGGGCGCGATCGAGACGGTGCCCTCGAGCTCGGCGATCCGCGCACGCACCGCCTCGACGCGGTCGCGTGCGACCTGGGCGGCCAGCTCGAGGAACAGCTCGTCCTTGCTCTCGAAGTTCGAGTAGAAGGCGCCGCGCGTGAAGCCCGCCCGCTCGCAGATGGCTTCGACGGATGCCGCGTCCAGTCCGACCTCGGCGAAGACCAGGGCGGCCGCGTCGAGCAGCCTGCGCCGCGTGCTCTCACGGCGGCGACTCAGCGGAGTGCCGTCCGCGATGCGCGTGTTGGTCATCGGGCCTCCTCCTCGCCATTTTCACACGGACTCCACAGCTTGCGGCGCAGCCGATTCACTACGATACACTCATGTATCCGATACAGCGCTGTATCCATTCATCCTGATCAACCGAGCACGGAGGCGCTGTTGTCCACCCTTCTCTTCGCCCTCGGCCGCTGGGCCTACCGCCGCCCCTGGCGGGTGCTCGTGGCGTGGGTGCTCCTGCTCGGCCTCGCCGGCGGCGGCGCCGCCCTGTTCATGAAGGGCACCGACAACGCCTTCTCGATCCCCGGCACCGAGGCGCAGGAGGGCATCGCGCTGCTGGATCGCACCTTCCCCGAGGCGGGCGGCGCGAGCGCGCAGCTGGTGCTGGTCGCCCCCGACGGCGCCGAAGTGTCGGACGAACCCTACGCATCGGCGATCGCCGACACCGTGGCCCGCTTCGGCGATCTCGAGGGCGTGCTCGCCGTCACCGACCCGTTCGACGAGATCGTGTCGGGCATGGTCTCACAAGACGGTCAGGCCGCGATCATCCGCCTGCAGTTCGACGGCCAGTCGATCGACGTCCCCGACGAGACGAAGAACGCCCTGCAGGACGTCGCCGCCGACCTTCGGGCAGACCTCCCCGACAACGCGCAGGTCGCCCTCGGCGGCGAGATGTTCGCCACGTCGATCCCGGCCCTGTCGATCACCGAGGCCGTCGGCGTCCTCATCGCGCTGTTCGTGCTGATCGTCACGTTCCGCTCGCTGTCGGTCGCGTTCTTTCCCCTGATCAGCGCCCTGATCGGGGTCGGGCTCGCGATCGCGCTCATCTACGTGTCGACCGCCTTCGCCGCCGTGTCGTCGACGACTCCGATGCTCGCCATCATGCTGGGGCTCGCAGTCGGCATCGACTACGCCCTGTTCATCGTCGCCCGGCATCAGGACCAGGTGCGGGCGGGCGTCCCGCCCGAGGAGTCCGCCGCCCGCGCGACCGGCACCGCCGGCTCGGCGGTCGTGTTCGCCGGGGTCACCGTGCTCATCGCCCTCATCGGCCTGTCGTTCGCGAACATCCCGTTCCTGACCACGATGGGCATCGCCGCCGCGGTCGCCGTCGCCATCGCCGTGGTCGTCGCGATCACGCTCACCCCCGCGCTGCTCGGCTTCGCGAAGGGCCGCGTGGCCGGCTGGGGCCACCGTGCGCTGCGGGCGGGCGTCGGCCGCCGCGCACGCGGTGGCGGGAAGGCGAGCGCCGACGAGACGCCTGCGGCCGAGGAGCAGATTCCGGATGCCGCACCCCCCGTCGCGACAGCGATCCAGGGCCACGCCGCCGCGAAGCGCCCCAACCGGTGGGTGATGCTCGTGACGCGGCATCCGATCGTCACGACCATCGCCGTCGTGGTGACCCTCGGAGTGCTCGCGGTGCCGGCCGCGAGCCTGTCGCTGGCGCTGCCGAACGCGGGCGTGCAGCCGACCTCGAGCGAGGCGCGACAGGCGTACGACCTGACCGCCGAGCACTTCGGAGCCGGCTTCAACGGGCCGCTCATCATGACCGGCACGATCGTCACCTCGACGGATCCGCTCGGGCTCATGGACGATCTCGCCGCCGAGGTCGAGCAGGTGCCGGGCGTGAAGGAGGTCGCCCTGGCGACCCCGAACCGCACCGCCGACACCGGCCTCATCCAGATCGTACCCGAGACCGCTCCCGACGACCCGGCCACAGCTCAGCTCGTGCGAGACCTGCGCGAACTCGCCACAGGTCTGAAGGACCAGTACGGCGTCGACCTCAAGGTCACCGGCTTCACCGCCGTGGGCATCGACATCTCGGACCGGCTCGGCGCCGCGCTGCTGCCGTTCGGCATCTTCGTGGTGGGCCTGTCGCTCGTGCTGCTGATGATCGTGTTCCGCTCGATCTGGGTGCCCATCAAGGCCGCCCTCGGCTACCTGCTGTCGGTGCTGGCCGCGTTCGGCGTCGTCGCGGCGGTGTTCGAGTGGGGCTGGTTCGCCGACGCCCTGCACGTCACACGCACCGGCCCGATCATCTCGTTCATGCCGATCATCCTGATGGGAGTGCTGTTCGGCCTCGCGATGGACTACGAGGTGTTCCTGGTGTCGCGCATGCGCGAGGACTTCGTGCACGCCCGCCGCGACAACGGCGGCACGGCCGACAAGGCGCTCGCCGTCGGCGCCGTGCGGTCGGGGTTCACTGCATCGGCCCGCGTCGTGACCGCCGCCGCGGTCATCATGTTCGCGGTGTTCGCGGCGTTCGTGCCCGAGGGAGACTCCTCGATCAAGCCGATCGCGCTGGGCCTTGCCGTCGGCATCGCGGTCGACGCGTTCCTGGTGCGCATGACGCTCGTGCCGGCGGTGATGACCCTGCTGGGCGAGAAGGCCTGGTGGATGCCCCGCTGGCTCGACCGCGTCCTCCCCCACTTCGACATCGAGGGCGAGGCCGTCGAGCGCGAGCGGTCGCTGCGCGACTGGCCCGAGCCCGACACGACCGCCGCCGTGGTCGCCGAAGACCTCGGCGTGACGGTGGAGGACGTGGCGCTGTTTCGCGGCGCGACGCTGCGCGTCGAGCCCGGCGAGTCTCTCGTGGTGACCTCGGCCGACGCCCGCGCGCGCACGGCGCTCCTGCTCACCGTCGCCGGACGCCTCGCACCGACCGAGGGGCGCCTACGGGTCGCCGGACACCTGCTGCCCGGCCGTGCCCTGTGGGTGCGCGCCCATGTGGGCGTTGCCTCGCTGACCGACGCGAGCGACCCGGTGGCCGAACTGCGGCGCGCGGTCCGCGGCGGCACGCGGCTGGTCGTGATCGACGGCGCCGACGCCATCGCGGCAGGACCCGAGCGCGACCGCGCCGCCGCCGTGCTGCGCGACGCCGCCCCGATCACCGTGGTCGCCGCCGCGGCGGATCCTGCGATCGGGCAGGCACTGCTCATCGAGGCGCGGCGCTCCACCGCGCACATCCACGACCTCGACCGATCCTCTTCGACACTGAACCCCGGGGTGAACGCATGAACCTCCCGATCGAACGGGCCCGCACCAAGCGCCCGGTGACCTGGCTGACGCTCCTCGGAGTGCTGCTGCTGCCCGTGGTCATCGGAGGCGTCCTGGTCGCCGCCCTCCACAACCCGACCGAGCGGCTCGACAGCCTGACCGCTGCGATCGTGAACGACGACGACCCGGTCACGATCGACGGGCAGTACGTGCCCCTCGGCCGCCAGCTCACCGCGGGGCTGGTCGAAGGCTCCGACGAGGTCGAGTCCAACCTCACGTGGACGATCTCGAATCCCGATGACGCGGCCTCCGGCCTCGCCGACGGAACGTACGCCGCCGTCGTGACGATCCCGCCCGACTTCTCCGCCGCGGCGACCTCGACCCGGCCGGGCGAGACGCCCGAGCAGGCGACGATCGCGGTCGAGACCGCTCCGGACTCGCTCATCGTCGACGACGCCATCACCGCACAGGTCACGCAGGCGGCGGCATCCCTCATGGGTCAGCAGCTGTCGTCGCTCTACCTCGAGAACGTGTTCCTCGGCTTCACGACCCTCGGCGACCAGCTCGGAACCGCCGCCGACGGCGCCCACCAGCTCGCCAGCGGCGCTCGACTGTCGGCGACCGGGGCATCGACCCTCGCCGACGGCGCGCGTCAGCTGTCTTCGGGTGCCGGCGAGCTGTCGTCGGGAATGTCGACGTGGGCGTCCGGCGCGGATTCGGCCGCATCCGGTCTCGGCTCGTGGGCCTTAGGTGCCCGCGACCTCGCGGGCAACACGGGCACCCTGGCGACGAATCTCTCGCAGATCGCGGGCGGGCTCTCGCAGGCGCCCCAGATCCCGCAGAGCGGCATCGACGCCGCAAAGCAGCTCGCTGCGGCCGCGCCGCAGCTGAAGCAGATGGTGACGGATGCCTCGGCCGCCCTCGACCAGCTCGCGGCCGACTGCACGGCCGCGGGCGGATCGACGCAGTTCTGCGGGCGAATCGCCGCCGCCGCGGACACGTCTTCGCAGGTGACGCCGGCGGTGACCGATCTTCTCGACCAGGCGCCGACGATCGCCGGAGCGATCGAGGGACTCGGCCAGCTGCCGCAGCTCGTCGGCGGCATCCAGGCGATCTCGGGCGGAATGACCCAGGTCGCCGGCGGCATGAACGCGCTCGCCGACGGCGCCGACCAGGCCGCCTCGGGCGCCTCGCAGCTCGCCTCGGGCGCCTCGCAGCTCGCCGACGGGGCCGCACAGCTCGCCTCGGGCGCCTCCGCGGCCGCCGACGGCGCCGGGCAGCTGTCATCCGGTGTCTCGCAGCTCGCCGACGGCACGACGACGCTCGCCGACGGACTGACGACGGCGTCCGCCGCGCTGCCGTCGTACACCGATTCCGAGGCGTCCTCGCTCGCCGAGGTCGTGGCCGCCCCGGTGGCCGCGGCCGGTGTCGGAACGTCGCTGTTCGGGGCATCGGCGATCCCGCTCCTGTCCACGCTCGCGCTGTGGTTCGGCGGCCTCGCGACGTTCGTCGCATTGCAGGCGGTGTCGCGCCGCGCGCTGACCTCGCGGGCGCCGTCGGCGCTCCTCGCGCTGCGCGCGCTCGCCCCGGCGGCCGGTCTCGGCGCCCTGCAGGGCCTGCTCGTGGCCGGCGTCGTGCAATTCGCCGCGTCGTACGCGTGGGGCCAGTGGTCGGTGTTCGCCGCGATCTGCGTGGTGGCCGGCATCGCCTTCGCCGCCGTGAATCAGGCGCTCGTGGCGGTCTTCGGCGGCGCGGGGCGCTGGATCTCGGCCCTCGTCGGCGTGCTCGCCGTCGCGACCGGTGTCGTGTCGACCGTGCCCGGGGTGCTCTCGGGGATCGCGTCGCTCATGCCGACCGCCCCGGCCTACAACGCGATGCTCGGCGCGCTCTCGGCCGCCGGCGGGGTGGGCGCGGGCATCGTCGGGCTCGTCATCTGGTCGCTCCTGGCCTTCGGCGCGACCCTCATCGCGGTCGCGCGCCAGCGCACGACCTCGGCGCGGGCGCTGCTGGCGACCTCGCCGGCCTAGGGTTCGGCCAGTCGGTCACCTCGCGAGATGAGGAGATCGAGCCAAACGAGGACGGATGCCGCGGCATCCGTCCTCGTTTCGCGATTCACCCTCGATCGGGTGCAGCGCGGATGGCGACCGTGGCCGAGGTTCACGATGCCGCGGCGTCTCCACGGGACTCGGGGTCGGTGATCGCCTCGACCTCGCGCTCCCACGCGTCGCGGGCGAGGCGGTACCAGATGTAGAACGCGAAGCCGGCGAACACGGCCCACTCGATCGCGTAGAAGATGTTGAGCCAGTTCACGCTCGACCCCTCGGCGGGCGGCGGCGACACGATGTCATCGAGCGGTCCCTGGGCGACCTCGGACGCCAGGTACGGCCGGTACACGTCGAGCCCGTCGATGTCGTGCCAGTGCGCGAGAAGCGCGGGGGGCGACATGCGGGTCATCGTCTGCGGGTCGGCCCCGCGGGGCGGAACCGCAGGCCCTTCGTCCGAGATGAGTCGCCCGGTCACCGCGATCGGCGATGAACTGCCGGCGGATGCCTCGTGCTCGAGCTGTGCCGCCGCGGCGAGCGCGTCAGCCTCGGTCACCGCCCAGCCGATCGCGACGGCGATCGAGGTCGGGGCGGCGGTCTCGGCGATGCGCAGCTGGCCGGTCACCCAGTAGCCCTCCGCGCCGTCGTTGAAGCGCGAGGTCACGATGAGGAAGTCACCCGGCACCCACGTGCCGGTCGCCGTCACCCGCTGGCCGACGAGCGGCTCCGGGAGGTAGTCCCCCGGCTGCGCCACCTCGGCGATCGGCTGGACGACCTCGGTCGCGCCGGGCGGGGTCGGGTCGGTGTCGATCGCTCGCCCGAGCTGCCACTGCCCGAGCCACGCGAAGACAGCCGCCACGACCAGGCACAGCCCCAGCATCGCGAGCCAGCGCGGCCGGACCATCACCTCGCGAAGCGTCGGGGGGAACACCTCGGGCTCGGCGTCCGGCGACGCCTGCCCCGCCGGGTCGGTCATCCCGCGCTGTAGGGCGCGACGACGACCTCGACGCGCTGGAACTCCTTCAGGTCGGAGTATCCGGTGGTCGCCATGGACTTCTTCAGCGCCCCGATCAGGTTCGCGGTGCCGTCGGCGACGGGCGCCGGGCCGAACAGCACGGATTCGAGGCTCGCGACCTGGTCGACGTGGACGCGGTGACCGCGGGGCAGCTTCGCGTGGTGCGACTCCGGGCCCCAGTGGAAGCCTCGGCCCGGGGCATCCGTCGCCCGCGCCAGCGCGACACCGAGCATGACCGCGTCGGCGCCCATCGCCAGCGCCTTCACGATGTCGCCCGACGTGCCCACGCCGCCGTCGGCGATGACGTGCACGTAGCGCCCGCCCGACTCATCGAGGTAGTCGCGCCGGGCACCCGCGACGTCGGCGACCGCGGTCGCCATGGGGGCGTGGATGCCGAGCGTCGCGCGCGTGGTCGAGGCCGCGCCGCCGCCGAAACCGACCAGAACCCCCGCCGCGCCGGTGCGCATGAGGTGCAGGGCAGCGGTGTAGGTCGAGGCGCCCCCGACGATGACCGGCACGTCGAGGTCGTAGATGAACTTCTTGAGGTTCAGCGGCTGCTCGACGCTCGAGACGTGCTCGGCCGACACCGTCGTGCCGCGGATCACGAACAGGTCGACGCCGGCGGCGACCACCGTCTCGTACAGCTCCTGCGTGCGCTGAGGCGTGAGAGCACCGGCGACGGTGACCCCGGCCGCACGGATCTCGGCCAGCCGGTCGCGCACGAGCTCGGGCTTGATCGGCTCGGAGTACAGCTGCTGCATGCGACGCGTCGCCTCGCCCTCGCCGAGCGATGCGATCTCGGCCAGCAGCGGGTCGGGGTCGTCGTAGCGGGTCCACAGGCCCTCGAGGTCGAGCACGCCGAGCCCGCCGAGCTGCCCGAGCTTGACCGCGGTGGCGGGGCTGACGACCGAGTCCATCGGTGCGCCCACGACCGGGATGCCGAACTGGAACGCGTCGATCGACCAGGCGGTCGAGACGTCCTCGGGGTTGCGGGTGCGCCGCGAGGGCACGACCGCGATGTCGTCGAACGTGTACGCGCGGCGAGCGCGCTTGGCGCGGCCGAGCTCGATCTCCATGGTCACCCTGCCAGCCTACCCGCGCGTGTTCCCGGCGCATCCACCCGCCCGCGGGGCGAGCCCGATCACGCGGTCTCGCGCGCGACTGCGTCCGCCGCGCGCTGGTTCGCGATCGCCTGCGCATCGTCGGCACTCGGCGCGGCCGGTTCGCCGAGGCTGAGCATCAGCCGGTTCGCCCACGCGAAGAACGCCGTCGCCAGCGTGTCAGACGCCTTCCGGCTGTCGGCGGGCTGACAGGTCGCGGCGTCCGTCTGGGTGCGTCAGCGCGCCCGCGCCACCCGCTTCTCGTCCCACACCGGCTCGGCCGACTCGTGGACCGCGCCGTCGGCGCCGAACACGAGGAACCGGTCGAACGATCGCGCGAACCACCGGTCATGCGTCACCGCGAGCACCGTGCCGTCGAAGCGCGCGATGGCGACGACCGCGCGGCGTCCGGTGCGGGCGCCGCGCAGGCGCAGGTCGAGGTCCTGTGCGGGCGGGCGCTCCTCGGGCGGGCCTGCCTCTTCGAACCATCGCAGGCGCGTCTGGGCCGCGCGGTAGCGTGAGGCGAAGCCGTCGTTCGCGGCGGCCTTGATCTTGAGGTCGGCGACGAGCACCTTGTGCTTCGCGTGCTGCTCGTCCCAGCGGCGGCGGAGTTCGTCGAGGCGCGCCATGCGGTCCTCGCGCGCGCGGTGGTAGGTGGCGAAGCCGCCGCCGTGCACCCATGCCGTGCTGCCGGCGCCGCCGACTTCGAGCGTGACGATGCGATCGGCCGCGCGCGAGCAGCTCACGGTCGTGCGAGACCAGCAGCACCGTCTTCGGGGTCTCACGCAGCCGCGCCTCGAGCCACCGCTTGCCCGGCACGTCGAGGTAGTTGTCGGGCTCGTCCAGCAGCAGCACCTCGTCGGGTCCGCGCAGCAGCGCCTCAAGCGCGAGCCGCTTCTGCTCCCCGCCGGAAAGGGTCGTGAGCTCGCGGAACTGCGCGCGAGAACGGGAGGCCGAGGGCCGCGGTGGTGCAGGCATCCCACACCGTCTCGTGCTCGTACCCGCCGCCCTCGGCGTAGTCTGCGAGCGCACCGGCGTAGCGCAGCTGGGTGTCGACGTCGTCGCGATCGATGATCGCCGCCTCCGCGGCGGCGAGCTCGACGGCGGCGAGCCGCACGCGTTCGGGCGCGACCGAGATGATCAGGTCGTGGACGGTCTGGCCGGAGGTGCCGTGGCCGACGAACGTCCATGACGCCGAGCCCGCCGCCGATCGCGACCGCGCCCGCGTGCGGCTGCTCCTCGCCGCGGACGATGCGCAGCAAGGTCGTCTTTCCGGCGCCGTTCGCCCCGATGAGCGCGGTCGTCGACCCCTCGCCGACGCGGAACGTCACGTCGTCGAGCAGGGGTCTGCCGTCAGGGAGGGCGTACGAGACGCCGTTGATGTCGATGTGCCCCACGGCAGTTCCTGTTCCGCTCCGAGGGGCGCCGGTCGGCGCGGAGCCGACCCGACTACCGCAGGGTCACGCCGCCGCGTATCGCCCGGACCTGATCGCGCGGGCGCGGGCCTTCTCGGCCTCCACCTCGCGGTTCTTGGGCGGGACCGTCGCGACGAGGTCGTCGAGAAGATGCTGCGTGATATGCGCGATCTCGTACACCGCACGGTCGAAGGCCTCTTGGTTCGCCTTGGAGGGCTTGGTCGTCCCGGCGATCTTGCGCACATACTGCAGCGCGGCTGCGTGCACCTCTTCGGAGGATGCCGAGGGCTCGAAGTTGTGAAGGGTGTGGATGTTCCGGCACATGGCCCCGACGATACGCCGGGCAGGCGACACCTTCGACAGCCCAGCCGATCCCGCCGGCGCCCGCTGCGGCGCCCCGTGCCGCGCGGCACGGCCTCGAGCATGTGCGCAAGCTCGGTCGGCGGCCGAGCGGGCCAGAGCGCTCAGTCGCCCTTGCCGCGCAGCACGCGGGTGAACACGCCGTCGAGCGGGAACAGCACGAACGCCCACGAGCCGATCCAAGGCGACAGCACCACGACCACGGCGCCGATGATGAGAGCGCTGAGGGATCCGCGTCCGTAGGCGCGGGCATCCGCCTCAGTGAGATCGGGCAGCATCTCGTCGCGGCGGCGCACGGCCCACAGCCACTGCAGCCAGCTGAAGAGGATCGCGAGCAAGAACGTCACCGGCATCGCCAGGCGTCCCGCGTAGAACTGCTCGTACTCGGTCATGAGCCGCGTCGAGAACGGCACGAGCACGATGAACAGCAGCCGCGCGTTGTTGAGCCACACCATGGTCGAATCGACACGCGCGATGTGCTCGAACTGCTGCACGTGCACCGTCCACAGCAGACACAGCAGCACGAAGCTCAGCGCGAAGTTGACGAACAGCTCCCCCATGCCCGCCAGCGCCACCCACATCTCGGCGTCGCTCGAGACCTCGCCGATCGCGTGGGAGGTGAGATCGAGCACGAGCAGAGTCGCGGCGATCGCGAAGACGCCGTCGGTGAATGCCTCGAGCCGCGCCGTCCGCTGCGTCGCCGCCGGGTGTCGCCGCTGCCGGATCATGCGCTCACATTAGCGATGGATGCCGCCGACCGGCATTGACGCGACCCTGAAACCGAAGATCTCGATACACCGCCTTCGGCGGCACTCGATCTGAGTCGGGTCGCCTCAACGCCGCTGCGCGGCATGGACCCGAAACCGAAGATCTCGATACACCGCCTTCGGCGGCACTCGATCTGAGTCGGGTCGCCTCAACGCCGCTGCGCGGCATTGACCCGACCCGACTCACTTCTTGTAGTTGGGTGCCTCGACGACGATCTGCACGTCGTGCGGGTGCGACTCCTTGAGGCCGGCCGCGGTGATCCGCACGAACTTGCCCTTGGCCTTGAGCTCGTCGATCGTGCGCGCGCCGACATAGAACATCGACTGGCGCAAGCCCCCGACGAGCTGGTACGCGACCGCCGCGACCGGGCCGCGGTAGGCGACCTGACCCTCGATGCCCTCGGGGATGAGCTTGTCGTCGTTGGGGACGTCCGCCTGGAAGTAGCGGTCCTTCGAGTACGAGGTCTTCTTGCCGCGCGTCTGCAGAGCCCCCAGCGAACCCATGCCGCGGTACTGCTTGAACTGCTTGCCGCCCTGAAAGACGATCTCGCCCGGCGACTCGTCGGTGCCGGCGAACAGCGACCCGATCATGACGGTGTCGGCTCCGGCGACGAGGGCCTTGGCGATGTCGCCCGAGTACTGCAGCCCGCCGTCGGCGATGACCGGCACACCCGCCTCGCGCGCGGCGAGGTACGCCTCATAGACTGCGGTCACCTGCGGCACGCCCACGCCCGCGACGACGCGCGTCGTGCAGATCGAGCCCGGGCCAACGCCGACCTTGACGGCGTCCACGCCCGCGTCGATGAGCGCCTGGGCGCCCTCACGGGTCGCGACGTTGCCGCCGATGACGTCGATGTGGTCGAAGGATGCGTCGGCCTTGAGGCGGCGCACGATGTCGATGACCCCCGCCGACTGGCCGTTGGCGGTGTCGACCACGAGCACGTCCACGCCCGCGTCGCGCAGCGCCTCGGCGCGCTGCCACGCGTCGCCGAAGAAGCCGATCGCCGCGCCCACGCGCAGGCGCCCCTGGTCGTCCTTCGTCGCGAGGGGGTACTTCTCGCTCTTGTCGAAGTCCTTGATGGTGATCAGGCCCGCGAGCCGGCCGTCGTCGTCGATGAGCGGCAGCTTCTCGACGCGGTGCTTCGCGAAGGTCGCGATCACGTCGTTGGCGCCGATGCCGACCTTCGCGGTGATGAGCCCCTCGCTGGTCATGACGTCGCGCACGAGGGTCGTCTGGCGCTCGAAGCCCGACACGAACCGCATGTCGCGGTTGGTCACGATGCCCACGAGGCGCCCGCCTTCGTCGACGACCGGAAGCCCCGAGATGCGATAGGTCGCGCACAGATCGTCGACCTCTTCGATGGTGGCGTCGGGCGTCGTGGTGATCGGGTCGGTGATCATGCCCGACTCGCTGCGCTTGACGCGGTCGACCTGCGAGGCCTGCTCCTGGATCGAGAGGTTGCGGTGGAGGATGCCCAGCCCGCCCTCGCGCGCGATCGCGATCGCCATGCGAGCCTCGGTCACCGTGTCCATGGCGCTCGAGACCAGCGGAGTGGCGACCGTGATGCGCCGCGTGACCCGTGAGGACGTGTCGGCCTCGCTCGGGATGACGTCGGTGTGGCCCGGAAGCAGGAGGACGTCGTCGTAGGTGAGTCCGACGAATCCGAACGGGTCGTTGTGCTCCATGTGTTCTCCTGCGCACTGTGCTCTGGCCGATGGTGGGGCGGCGGCATCGGGCGCGTTGCTCGAAGGTGGTCGACGGCGGCCGGTGCGCGGGAGGCGCTCCTTACCTGATTCTAAGACGTGAGACGGAAAAATCATTCCCGATCGGACGGCGCCGGCAAGCGGCATCCGCTCCCCCGCGAACCGGTGCACGGCAGACCGCGACGTTCCGATCCGGACACGTTCGTGCGCGGACTGTTGGGCGAAACAGAGCCGACACATTACTCTCATACAGTCGTTCATCACGGCCGATGCGACCCGGACCTTCGGTGACGCCGTGCCGACCTCTGGAGGTTTCTTTGGCTCTTTCGACGCAGACCGCGTTGCGGAGGCCCCGCACACGCGTGATCGTGGCTCTCGCCGCGTTGGCGATGATGCTCATGGGGCTGTTGTTCTCCTCGGCGCCGGCTCTTGCGGCGGATGGCGATCCGTACCGCATCAGCGGCAACGTGCAGCTCGACGGCGAGCCGCTCGAAGGGGTCGTCCTCACGATCGACGGCCCCGGCGGCGAGCAGACGGTCGAGACAGATCAGAACGGGCAGTGGCACGTGAGCGTCCCCGAGCGCAACGCCGACTACACGGTCACGCTCGACGAGTCGACCCTGCCCGAAGGCATCGCGGTGGTCGACCCCGAAGACGACAGCCCGAACGTGAAAGAGGTCACCGTCGGGCCCGGCGGCCGCGTCACGGCGAACTTCTTCATCGGCGAGGGCGAGCGCAACGTCACGAGCTTCTTCGACCAGCTCGTCGCGCGCTTCATCCAAGGCATCAGCTTCGGCCTGATGCTCGCCCTGGCCGCGATCGGCCTCTCACTCGTCTACGGCACGACCGGCATCTCGAACTTCGCGCACGGCGAGATGGTGACCTTCGGCGCGATCGCGGGCCTGTTCCTTGTCGGGCCGGCGAGCCTCGCGCTGCCGTGGTGGCTCGGCTTCCCGCTGGCCGTCGTGCTGAGCGCGGCACTCGGCTTCGTCCTCGACCTCGTTCTGTGGCGTCCGCTGCGCCGGCGCCGAGTCGGTGTCGTTCAGCTCATGATCGTGAGCATCGGTCTCTCGCTCGCCCTGCGCTACGTCTATCAGCTGTTCATCGGCGGGGGCACGATCCAGCTTCCGGGTGCGGCGGATCCGAAGATCAACCTGTTCGGCGCCGTCCAGATGAGCCCCATCGACATGGCTTCGATCGTCATCGCGATCGTCGTGATCGTCGCGTTCGCACTGTGGCTGACCCGTTCGCGGCTGGGCAAGGCGACGCGCGCGATCTCGGACAACCCGTCGCTGGCCGCGGCATCCGGAATCGACGTCGACAATGTCGTGCGCGCGGTCTGGATCATCGCCGGTGCCCTCGCGGGCCTGGCGGGCATCCTGTACGCCTTCTACCGGCCCGGCATCAAGTGGGACATGGGCGCGCAGGTGCTGCTGCTGCTGTTCTCGGCCACCATCCTCGGCGGCCTCGGCACCGCCTACGGCGCGCTCGTCGGCTCGCTCATCGTGGGCGTGCTCGTCGAGGTCTCGACGCTGTGGATCCCATCGGACCTCAAATACGCGAGCGCATTGTTCATCCTCATCGTCATCCTGCTGTTCCGACCACAGGGCATCCTCGGTCGACGCGAGAGAATAGGTTAGGTCACCCCGATGGACTGGCTTCAGATCCTCTCAAACACCGCCTCGTCGATCATCAGCCCGGCGACGATCGCGTATGCGCTGGCCGCTCTCGGCCTCGCGATGCACTTCGGCTACGCCGGCCTCATCAACATGGGCATCGCTGGCTTCATGGCCGTCGGCGCGTACGGCTACGCGATCTCCATCCTCACGTTCGGACTCGAATGGTGGCTGGCCGCGATCATCGCCCTGGCCGCGTCCGCGGTCTTCGCGCTGATCCTGGGCATCCCGACCCTGCGGCTGCGCGGCGACTACCTCGCCATCGTGACGATCGCCGCCGCCGAGGTGGTGCGGCTGCTCTTCCTCACCACGACGTTCGACGAGGTGACCGGCTCGGCCGACGGCCTGAGCGGCTACCACGCGAGCTTCCGCGCGTCGAACCCGATCCCGCCGGGAACCTACGGCTTCGGCCCGTGGACGTACAGCGCGACCGACTGGTGGGTGCGCATCATCGGGCTTCTCACGCTGGCGGTCGCGGTGGCCCTGGTGTGGATGCTCGTGCGCAGCCCGTGGGGGCGTGTGCTCAAGGGCATCCGCGAGGACGAGGACGCCGTTCGCTCGCTCGGCAAGAACGTCTTCTCGTACAAGATGCAGGCGCTCGTGGTGGGCGGCATGATCGCCGCCGCGGGCGGCATCGTCTACGCGCTCCCCTCGGCCGTGAGCCCGGGCGTGTACGTGACGTCGCTGACGTTCTTCGTGTGGACCGCGCTTCTGCTCGGCGGTGCGGCGACCGTCTTCGGACCCCTGCTGGGCTCGGTCATCTTCTGGGTGCTGATGACCCTTCTGGGCAACATCCTTCCCGCGCTCGCGCAGGCCGGCCTCCTGTTCGGGCTGAGCCAGATCCAGGCGGCGACGCTGCGATACATCCTCGTGGGCGTCGCGCTCATGCTGCTGGTGATCTTCATGCCGCAGGGCATCCTCGGCAACAAGAAGGAGCTGACCTTTGTCAAGTGACACTCCGACCCCCACAGGGCCCACGCACGTCGGGCCCACCCCGACCGGCTCGCAGCCGACGATGACCTCACCCATCGCGCGACCCAAGACGACGGGCCTGCACATCGGCGAGGCCGAGCCCGGCTGCAAGAAGGTCGACCCGATCATCGTCGCCGACGGCGTCCG
Organism: Microbacterium sp. BWT-B31; assembly: GCF_041379855.1. Lineage (NCBI taxonomy): Bacteria > Bacillati > Actinomycetota > Actinomycetes > Micrococcales > Microbacteriaceae > Microbacterium > Microbacterium sp. BWT-B31. The sequence goes on along the minus strand of NZ_JBFECU010000001.1, from coordinate 384,506 downwards.
CCGCGCGTTCGGCGGCGTGACCGCCGTCGACGTCGAACACCTTGAGATCCCCCGCGGGGCGATCACGGCGCTCATCGGCCCCAACGGCGCCGGCAAGACAACGCTCTTCAACCTCCTCACGGGCTTCGACAAGCCCAACGAGGGCAGCTGGAGCTTCAACGGCCGCTCGCTCTCGGGGGTGCCCGCCTACAAGGTCGCGCGCATGGGTCTGGTGCGCACGTTCCAGCTGACCAAGGCTCTGGGCCTGCTCACCGTGCTCGAGAACATGAAGCTCGGCGCGACCGGGCAGCGCGGCGAGCGGTTCTGGGGAAGCCTCATCCCCGCGCTGTGGCGCAAGCAGGACGCCGAGCTCGAAGACCGTGCGATGGTGCTGCTGGCGAAGTTCAAGCTCGACGCCAAGGCCGACGACTTCGCCGCCAGCCTCTCCGGCGGTCAGCGCAAGCTCCTCGAGATGGCCCGGTCACTCATGACCGACCCGACCCTCGTGATGCTCGACGAGCCGATGGCCGGCGTCAACCCGGCGCTGACGCAGTCGCTCCTGGACCACATCCTCGACCTGAAGGAGCTCGGCATGACCGTGCTGTTCGTCGAGCACGACATGCACATGGTGCGCCACATCGCCGACTGGGTCGTGGTGATGGCCGAGGGTCGCGTGGTGGCCGAGGGCGACCCGCACTCGGTCATGAGGAACCCCGCGGTCATCGACGCGTACCTCGGCGCCCACCAGGAGCTCGACCTCGGCGTGGTCACCGGCCGCATCGACGTCATCGAAGCGGACCCGACGACGGATGCGGCGGCCTCCGCCGATGCCAGCGCCGACGCGCTCGTCGAAGCCGGCGTCGCCGAAGAAGACCAGCAGGAGGACTCCAAGTGAGCACCGACACCGCCACCGCCACCCCGGTCGTCGCGATCCGAGACGTCCACGCCGGATACCTTCCGGGCGTGAACATCCTCAACGGCTGCTCGCTCGAGGCCTACCAGGGCGAGCTGATCGGCATCATCGGACCCAACGGCGCCGGCAAGTCGACGCTGCTGAAGGCGGTCTTCGGCCAGGTCAACATCCGCAAGGGCACGATCACGCTCGCCGGAGAGGACATCACCGGGCTCAAGGCGAACAAGCTCGTCGCGCGCGGGGTGGGCATGATCCCGCAGACCAACAATGTGTTCCCGAGCCTCACGATCGAAGAGAACCTGCAGATGGGGCTGTACCAGCAGCCCGGCATGTACAAGGAGCGCCTCGAGTTCGTCACCGGTATCTTCTCCGAGCTCGGCAAGCGCCTCAAGCAACGCGCCGGCTCGCTCTCGGGCGGCGAGCGCCAGATGGTCGCGATGAGCCGAGCGCTCATGATGGACCCGAAGGTGCTCCTGCTCGACGAGCCGTCCGCAGGCCTGTCGCCGGTCCGTCAGGACGAGGCGTTCATCCGCGTCTCCGAGATCAACAAGGCGGGCGTGACCTGCATCATGGTCGAGCAGAACGCGCGCCGCTGCCTGCAGATCTGCGACCGCGGGTACGTCCTCGACCAGGGTCGCGACGCCTACACCGGCTCGGGCCGCGACCTGCTGAACGATCCCAAGGTCACCGAACTGTACCTCGGCACGCTCGGCACCTGACCCGCACGCGCCCTACAGGGAGGGGGACGGATGCCGCAGCATCCGTCCCCCTCCCCTTGCGTTCGCGCGTTCGGGTGACTCGGCTCGATCGGACGAAATCGGCAGGAATGCCGAGCCGACATCGTCAGAATGAGCCGACGGGCGGATGCCGCAGCCCAGCGCCAGCGCGCCACCGGGCGGGTGTCCGTGGCACACGCGAAGCGCCCCCGGGTCCGAGGACCCGGGGGCGCTTCGCGTCAGAGAGGATCAGCCCTCGTAGGCCGAGTACGTGTTGTCCTCACCGAACTGGTAGATGCCGATCGACGCCTCGGTCGGGTCGCCGACCTCGTTGAACGTGATCGGGCCCGAGACGCCGTCGTAGTCGGCGGTGCCACCGGCGAGGATGATGTCGGCGCACTCCGCGAACGTGGTGCACGTCTCACCGTCGCCTTCGCCACCCGAGACCTCGATGAGCTTCGCGGCGATGTCGGCCGAGTCGGTCGAGTTCGCCGCGAGCGAGGCGAGCGCGAGCAGGATCGTCGCGTCGAAGGACTCCGCGGCGTAGCTGTACTCGGTGAGCGGCTCGGAGCCCTCGCCCGCGAGGAAGTCGTCGAGGGCGCTGGTGAAGTCGCCGATCGAGTCGACCGAGAGGCCGGGCAGCGTGCCCTTGGCACCCGTGAGCGAGCCGACCGGGAACGCGTCGCCGAAGTTGGCGAGGTTGCCGTCGACGAAGTACAGCTTGTCGGCGGGGAACTGGCCGAACAGGCTCGGAAGGATCGTCTTGACCTCTTCGAACGTGATCAGGGCGATCGCGTCGGGGTCTGCCGCGAGCACCTCGGAGATCTGCGCGTCGAAGTTCGTGTCACCCGTGTTGTACGTGGGCGCCGCGACGACCTCGCCGCCGGCTCCCTCGAACGCCTCGGTGACGTACTTGGCCAGGCCCGTGCCGTAGGAGTCGTTCAGCACGATGAGCCCGAGCGTCTGGTTGCCGTCCTCGGCGATCAGGTTGCCGAGCACGTCACCCTGCAGGACGTCCGACGGGGCGGTGCGGAAGTAGAGCCCGTTGTCGTCGTAGGTCGTGAAGGTGTCCGACGTGTTGGCAGGCGAGAACTGGATCACGCCGGCACCGACGACCTGGTCGATGAACTGCAGCGACGTTCCGGAAGACGCTGCGCCGATGATCGCCGAGACATCCTCGCCGAGCAGGCGCGGGATCTCGGTCTCGTAGGCCTTGTTGTCGGTGTCGCCCGAGTCGCCGAAGACGACGTCGAGGTTCAGGCCCGTGGTCTCGGCGTAGTCGTTGATCTGCGACTTCGCGTAGGCCACGCCGGCCTCCTCGGGCGGGCCGAGGAACGCGAGGTTGCCCGTCTGGGGCAGGGCGGTGCCGATGGTGAGGTTCAGCTCACCGCGGGCCTGGTCGCCCCCGTCGGTGGACCCGCCACCGCCGGTGCCGGAGCATCCGGCGAGAAAAAGCGCGCCGATGCCGACAGCGGCGATGCCGCCGAGCACCTTGGGCGCGCGCGAACGTGTGAAGACGCTCATGTTGCTCCTTGCTGTGTATGTACCACGGGTAGGCATCGGGGCGCCTCCCCAGTCCACCCATCTAACCGCGCCCTGGTCTCGGCAATGTTGCGTCTCGTTAACGATCTGAAACTTAACTGTCTCGCTTCGATAACGAGGGCCTCGACCACCGATATCGCCCCGACCCCGAATACCCCTGACGGGTATACGCTGTACATTCAAGAATGTACCCCCATAGGGTATACACCCGGAGGATCGATGAGCATCACAACTGAGTACCAGGTCACCGGCATGAGCTGCGGTCACTGCGAGTCGTCCGTGCGCGCGGAGGTGTCGAAGCTCGCCGGCGTCGAGTCGATCGAGGTCAACGCGGGCGACGGGCGGCTGGTCGTGACATCCGCCTCCGCCCTGGCCGATGCGGACGTGCTCGCGGCCGTCGACGAGGCCGGCTACCGCGCCGCGCGTCTGTGATGACGACCACCCGACCCGGCGGCGCCCGCATCGACCTCGAGATCGGCGGCATGACCTGCGCCTCGTGCGCCGCGCGCATCGAGAAGCGGCTGAACCGGCTCGAGGGGGTGACGGCGACGGTCAACTACGCCACCGAGAAGGCCGTGGTCGACGCGCCCGCGGGGTTCGATGCCGCGACACTCATCGACGAGGTCGAGAAGGCGGGGTACACGGCATCGGTCCCCCGCCCCCCGGCGCCGGCGGCAGCGGCAGCGGCGGAAGCCGAGGGCGAAGACCCCGAGGTGCGGGGGCTGCGTCAGCGCCTCATCGGGGCGATCGTGCTGTCGGTGCCGGTGATCGTCCTGTCGATGGTGCCGGCGCTGCAGTTCACGTACTGGCAGTGGGCCTCGCTCGCTCTGGCGGCGCCGGTCGTCGTATGGGCGGCCTGGCCGTTGCACCGTGCGGCGTGGATCAACCTGCGCCACGCCGCGGCCACGATGGACACCCTGGTGTCGATGGGCGTGTCGGCGGCGTTCTTGTGGTCGCTGTACGCGCTGTTCCTTGGACACGCGGGGCTCCCGGGCATGACCCACGGCTTCCAATGGATCTCGACGCCGGGTGAGGCATCCGACGCCCTGTATCTCGAGGTCGCGGCAGGCGTGACGATGTTCGTGCTCGCGGGGCGCTATATCGAGCTGCGGTCCAAGCGCCGCGCAGGCGCGGCGCTTCGCGCCCTGCTGGATCTGGGGGCGAAGGATGCCGCGGTGCTGCGTCCCGGGACGGGCGGCGAGCGCGTCGAAGCGCGCGTGCCGATCGCCGACCTGCGCGTCGGAGACGAGTTCGTGGTGCGCCCCGGCGAGAAGATCGCGACCGACGGGATCGTGGTGTCCGGATCGTCGGCGGTCGACGCGTCGACGATGACGGGCGAGTCCGTGCCGGTCGAGGTCGAACCGGGCGACGCCGTCGCTGGTGCCACGGTGAACGCCGGGGGGCTGCTCGTCGTGCGCGCGACGCGCGTCGGCGCCGACACGCAGTTGGCGCAGATGGCGCGGCTCGTCGAAGAGGCGCAGTCCGGCAAAGCCGCCGCGCAGCGCCTCGCCGACCGCATCGCCGGGGTGTTCGTGCCCATCGTGCTCGTGATCGCGATCGCCACGCTGGTGGCATGGCTCGCCCTCGGCTTCCCGGTCGAGAGCGCCTTCACCGCTGCGGTCGCGGTGCTCATCATCGCGTGCCCGTGCGCGCTCGGTCTCGCAACCCCCATCGCACTGCTCGTCGGCACGGGTCGCGGAGCGCAGCTCGGCATCCTGATCAAGGGCCCCGAGGTGCTCGAGTCCACGCGTCGCGTCGACACGATCGTGCTCGACAAGACCGGCACCGTGACGACCGGCCGCATGACGCTTCTCGACGTGATCCCGGTGCCCGCCGGTGACCGCGCCGAACTGCTGCGCCTCGCGGGGGCGCTCGAGGCGGGATCGGAGCATCCGATCGCCCGTGCCATCGCGAGCGCGGCCGCCGAAGCCGCCCCGCTGCCCGAGGTCGAATCGTTCTCGAGCACGCCTGGCCTCGGCGTGGCGGGCCTGGTCGACGGGCGGGCGGTGGTCGCCGGGCGGGCGGCTCTGCTGCGCGAGTGGGGCATCCCCGTCGGCGGCGCGCTGCTCGCGCGGGCCGCCGACGCCGAGGCCACCGGCCGCACGGTCGTGTTCGCGGCGTGGGATGGCCAGGCCCGCGGCCTTCTCATCGTGTCGGACCGCGTCAAGCCGTCCAGCCCCGAGGCGGTCGCTCAGCTTCGCGCGCTCGGGCTCGAGCCGGTGCTGCTCACGGGCGACCACCGCGCCGCGGCCGAGCAGATCGGCGCCGAGGTCGGCATCGAGCGGATCGTCGCCGAGGTGCTGCCGGCCGGCAAGGTCGAGGCGATCCGGGCCCTGCAGGCCGAGGGCCGTGTCGTCGCGATGGTCGGCGACGGGGTCAACGACGCCGCCGCGCTGGCCCAGGCCGACCTGGGGCTGGCGATGGGCACGGGAACGGATGCCGCGATCGAGGCATCGGACATCACCCTCGTGCGCGGCGATCTGCGCAGCGCGGCCGACGCGATCAGCCTGTCGCGACGCACGCTGGGCGCCATCAAGGGCAATCTCTTCTGGGCGTTCGCGTACAACGTCGCCGCGATCCCCCTGGCCGCCCTCGGCCTGCTCAACCCCATGATCGCTGGCGCCGCGATGGCCTTCTCGAGCCTGTTCGTCGTGGGCAACAGCCTGCGGCTGCGGCGATTCCGCGGGTCGGTGACGACGATCCCGCAGAGCCAGGAAGGGCCAGGGCGATGAGCGACCGCCACGCCGATGCCGCCCGCCACCGGCTGGCGCGGCACGCCGGGCATGACGCGCACGCCGGGCATGACACGCACGCCGGGCATGACGCACATGACACGCACGCCGCGCACGACGCCGACGCGGGGCTTGACGCGCACGCCGGCAACGGCAACCCCACGGATAACGGCATGGGCACGATGCACGCCGCGCACGGCAACCCCGCGATCCACGACATGGGCACGATGCGCGACGCCCACGCCGGCCACCCCGGCCACGCCGCCTACCCCGGCCACGCCGGGCACGACGCCCACGGCGGCGACCACGCGACGCGGTTCCGGCGTCTGTTCTGGGTCATGCTGGGTCTCGCGGTGCCCGTGGTCGCGTTCTCGCCGATGTTCGCGATGCTCCTCGGGTACCCCCTCCCCGACTCCCCCGTCGTCGCGTGGGTCTCGCCCGTGCTCGCAACGGTGATGTTCGCGTGGGGCGGGTCGCCGTTCCTCACGGGCGCGGTGGGCGAACTGCGCGCCCGCAAGCCCGGGATGATGCTGCTCATCGCCCTGGCGATCACGGTCGCCTTCGTCGCCTCCTGGGGTGCGAGCCTGGGCCTGCTGGACCACGAGCTCGACTTCTGGTGGGAGCTGGCCCTCCTCATCGTCATCATGCTGCTCGGCCATTGGATCGAGATGCGCTCGCTCGCGCGCACCTCGTCCGCGCTCGATTCTCTTGCGGCCCTGCTCCCCGACACCGCCGAGCGGGTCGAGGGCGACCAGTTGGTCGCCGTGCCGCCGGCTGAGCTGCGCGTCGGCGATGTCGTGCTGGTCCGGCCGGGCGGCAGCATCCCCGCCGACGGCCGCGTGATCGACGGCTCGGCCGCGATCGACGAGTCGATGGTCACGGGCGAGTCGCGCCCCGTCTCGCGCGGAGTCGGCGACGCGGTCACCGCCGGCACCGTCGCGACCGACTCGGGGCTGCGGGTCGAGATCACCGCGACGGGCGCCGACACGACGCTCGCCGGCATCCAGCGCCTGGTCGCCGACGCGCAGAGCTCGACCTCGCGCGCGCAGCGCCTGGCCGACCGGGCTGCGGGGTGGCTGTTCTGGTTCGCGCTGGGCGCGGCGATCGTGACCGCGATCGTCTGGATCGCGATCGGGATGCCCGACGAGGCCGTCGTGCGCACGATCACCGTCCTGGTGATCGCGTGTCCGCACGCTCTCGGCCTCGCGATCCCGCTCGTCGTCGCGATCGCGACCGAGCGCGCGGCGCGCGGCGGGGTGCTCGTGAAGGACCGCCTCGCGCTCGAGGCGATGCGCACGGTCGACGCTGTGCTGTTCGACAAGACCGGCACGCTGACCAAGGGCGAGCCCGTCGTCACGGCCGTCGCCGGCGCAGGATCCTTCGACGCCGACACCGTCCTCGCCCTCGCCGCGGCCGCCGAGGCCGACAGCGAGCATCCCCTCGCCCGCGCGATCGTGCGCGCCGCCGATGAGCGGGGGCTCGCGACCCCGGATGCGACGGGCTTCACGTCCTCCCCGGCCATCGGCGTGACCGCCACCATCGCCGGCGCGACAGTGCGGGTGGGCGGAGGGCGCATGCTCGCCGAGCACGGCGCGGCCGAGCTTCCCGACGCCGCCGCGTGGCACGGCGAGGGCGCCATCGTGCTCCACGTCCTACGCGAGCACGAGGTCGTCGGCTCGGTGCGCCTCGCCGACCAGATCCGCCCCGAGTCCCGAGCGGCCGTGGAGGCGCTGGACGCGGCGGGCGTCGAGGTCGTGATGATCACCGGCGATGCCGAGGAGGTCGCGCGCACGGTCGCCGCCGAACTCGGCATCCGTCGCTTCTTCGCCGACGTGCGCCCGGAGGACAAATCGGCCAAGGTCGCCGAGCTTCGCGCCGAGGGTCGCAAGGTCGCGATGGTCGGCGACGGCGTCAACGACGCCCCCGCGCTCGCCGCGGCCGACGTCGGCATCGCCATCGGCGCGGGGACCGACGTCGCGATCGCCTCGGCGGGGGTCATCCTCGCCAGCGACGATCCGCGGTCGGTCGTCTCGGTCATCGAGCTCTCGCGCGCCAGCTATCGCAAGATGACGCAGAACCTGTGGTGGGCGGCGGGCTACAACCTCATCTCGGTCCCGCTCGCCGCGGGGGTGCTCGCGCCCATCGGATTTGTGCTTCCGATGTCGGTCGGTGCGATCCTGATGTCACTGTCGACGATCGTCGTCGCCCTCAACGCCCAGCTGCTTCGGCGGCTGGACCTCACGCCCGCGGCGAGCGTCGCCGCCGTGCTCGCCCGCCGATCCGAAGGAGCAAACCGATGAGCGACATCACCCTCAGTCCGATCGACAACGTGACCGCACCGGAGGTCCACGTCGAGCACGCCGACCACAGCCATCACGGGTACATCACCGACAAGGAGAAGTACCTCAACCGGCTCAAGCGCATCGAGGGCCAGGCCCGCGGCATCCACAAGATGATCGACGAAGAGAAGTACTGCATCGATATCCTCACGCAGATCTCCGCGCTCACGAGCGCGCTCGACGCGGTCGCGCTGGGTCTGCTCGACGACCACCTGCGGCACTGCGTCGTGGACGCGGCGGCCCGCGGCGGCGAAGAGGCCGAGATCAAGCTGCGCGAGGCCAGCCAGGCGATCGCGCGCTTCGCGCGCTGATCCTCGCCTGAGACGGAGTCGTCCCCTCCCGATCGCCGACCCACGATCGGGCGTGTCGCGAATTGCGCCCTTCCCGGGCTCTGCGTGCCGGAGTGGGGACACCCAGTCGCGAAAGCGGCCATGCCCGGAGGCGAGTGCAGGTCTGGGCGACGGGTCAGGTGATCGATGCCACGTCGGATGCCGCGGCCGCGCGCGCCCGCCGGGCGCCCCGCAGCGAGTTCACGGTGAGCACGATCAGTGCCAGCCACACCAGGCCGAACCCGATCCAGCGCTCCAGCGGCATCGGCTCGCCGAGAATCCAGGCGCCCGTGATGAACTGCAGCACGGGCGCGACGAACTGCATGAGCCCGATCACCGTCAGCGACGTGCGTCGAGCGCCGGCGGCGAAGAAGAGCAGCGGCGTCGCCGTCACCACACCGGCGCACAGCAGCAGCACAGTGTGTCCCACGCTCACCTGGCCCATCGTGAGGCCCGTCGTCATGCCGACGATCACGAGCTGCACGATGGCGATCGGCGTGAGCCACAGCGACTCCAGGGTGAGCCCGCTGACGGCGTCGACCGAAGGGCCGATCTGCTTCTTGACGAGCCCGTAGAAGCCGAAGCTGAACGCAAGCGCCAGCGCGATCCACGGGAACGAGCCGTACCCGATGACGATGACCACGACGGCGGATGCCGCGATCCCGAGCGCCACCCACTGCGTCACGGTGACCCGCTCGCGCAGCACGAGCACACCCAGCAGCACCGTGACGAGCGGGTTGATGAAGTACCCGAGGCTCGTCTCGATCACGTGTTCCGTGAGGGTTCCGACGAGGAACACCTGCCAGTTCACGTAGATCAGGGCGCCGGCGAGCACCGTCCACCACACCAGGCGGCCGTTGCGCAGGATCGCCCGCAGGTTCTTCCACGTGCGGGTCACGGCGAGCAGGATCGCGCAGAAGGCGAGCGACAGGACGATGCGCCATGCCACGATCTCCCACGGCCCGGTGGGCACGAGCACGAGGAAGTACAGCGGCAGAAAGCCCCACAGCAGGTACGCCGTGAAGGCGTACACGCCACCGAGGGTGCGTTCCCGGGCGGCGTGCGCGCGGGCTGCGGCATCCGATTCGACTCCGGATGTCTCGGCACCGCGCACGTCAGAACTCACCGAACCAGCCTAGGCGGCGTTGCGCGCGGCCAGACCCGCCGCGGGCGGACGGAGCATCTGTTCCCTGCCGTTGTCCGCACGATCCCTGCCACCGGCCGGCACCGCCGTCCGCGTCATCGCCGGGAACGACGAGAGGGCCGGATGCCGAGGCATCCGACCCTCTCGGTACGCGTGTGCGTGACGCTGTATCAGCGAACGACGACCGCGAGGACGTCGCGAGCCGACAGCACCAGGAACTCGTCGCCGCCGAACTTGACCTCGGTCCCGCCGTACTTGCTGTAGATGACGCGGTCGCCGACGGCCACGTCGAGCGGGATGCGGTTGCCGTTGTCGTCGATGCGGCCGGGGCCGACGGCCACGACCTCGCCCTCCTGCGGCTTCTCTTTGGCAGTGTCAGGGATGACCAGACCGCTGGACGTGGTCTGCTCGGCCTCGACCTGCTTGATGACGATGCGGTCCTCGAGCGGCTTGATGGAAACCGACACGGTCTACCTCTTCTTTCTTGAGACTGAAGACTCGTTAGCACTCTGACGTTGAGAGTGCTGATGTCAGTCTAGGCAACTGGCTGGCACTCTCGCAACGTGAGTGCCAGGTCGCGCAATGCGGGTTAATCTCAGCCAGCGAGACCCGTGACGCGGACGTAACCTCGGTGTAACATGAGCGGCGTAACCGCCTCCTGACCGTCGTCGTCGAATGGTCGCTGAGGCGGGCTTGGGGAAGCACACATGTCAGACTTGGTGCAATTCGACATGTCTGGCTCGTGGGAACACGTCATCGCCATCGACGTGGGCACGAGCCGGATCGCCGCGGCCACTGCTCGGCTCGGCCCTGACGGCACGGTGGTGGCCGCCTCCTTTCCGCTCGGCCGTCGTGGCGACACCGTCGCCACCGTCGTGTTCATCACCGAGGACGGCGACCTGCTGTGCGGGGACGCGGCCGAAAGGCGCGGCATCACCCAGCCGGACCGGCTCGCACGCGAGTTCAAGCGCAGCATCGGCGATCCGGTGCCCCTGCACATCGGCGGGTACGCGATCACGCCCGAGAAGCTCTACGCCGAGACGGTCGCGAGCGTCGTCGCGCAGGTCTCCGAGCGCGAGCAGCAGCCTCCGGCACGCGTCATCCTGACGCATCCGACGACCTGGGGCGACCACCGCCTCGGTCTGGTGAGCGCCGCGCTGCTGGAGGCGGGCGTCGACGAGTTCGGGTTCATCACCGAACCCGAGGCGGCAGCCCGCCACTACGAGGCGACGCGAAGTCTCGCACCCGGCGAGACCCTCGCCGTCTACGACCTCGGCGGCGGCACCTTCGACTGCGCGGTGCTGCGCAAGGAGGCAGACGGCTCGTTCACCCTCGCCGGACGCGCCGCGGGCATCGAGAACCTGGGCGGGGCGGACTTCGACGGCGCGGTGCTGCGCCATGTGCTGGCATCCGTCGACGCGGACCTCGGCTCGGTGGATGCCGCCGACTCCGCGTCACGACTCGCGCTGGCCCAGCTGCAGCGGGAGTGCATCGACGCGAAGGAAGCGCTCTCGTTCGACTCGGACGCCACGATCCCCGTCGTGACCGGCTCGGACCGGACGTCGGTGCGGCTGACCCGAAGCGAATTCGAATCGATGATCGACGACTGGATCGACCGCACGCTCGACGTGCTCGAGAAGGCGTTCGACGACGCCCGCGTCGACCCCGAGGACCTCGCGTCGATCCTGCTCATCGGCGGCTCGTCGCGCATTCCGCGCGTCGCCCAGCGCGTCTCGGAGAGATTCGACCGGCCGATCGCTATCGACGCCGACCCCAAATCGTCGATCGCGCTCGGCGCCGCGCGCAGCGGCCTGCTGCAGGTGCAGGAGGAGCGGATCGGGTTCCTCGTGCCACTGGCCCCGGGCGCGGCGGCCGCGTTCGAGTCGACCGGCGGCGAACTGGTGCTCGCCAGCGGCGCCCCGGCCCCGGCGCCCCTGCCCATCGCGCCCCCGAAGCGCAACCGCTGGTACCCGGTCGCCCTCGCGGGAGGATCGCTCGCCGTCGCAGGCGCGCTCGTGCTGGGCGGCGCCGTCGTCGCCGGCGCCCCCCAGCAGACCGGCGGCATGTTCGCCGAGGCCCTCGACGCGGCCACGCCCGCACCGTCGGCGGAAGGCTCCGCGCCCGTCGACGCGCCTGCGGCCGATGCTCCCGCCCAGCCGCAGGATCAGGCGGCTCCGCCGATCGAGCGCAGTTCCCCGTCCGCGCCGGCCAATCCCCGCCGCGAAGTCGCAGAGACGCGCACCGAGGCCGCCGCCGAACGGCCCGCGGCCCGACCGACCACGAACCCGCAGGGCCCCGGGGGCACCTCGCCGAGCCAGCAGCACGCGAGCGAAGACGACGACAGCGGTCACTCGCAGCCGAGTCATCCGCCGACAAAGCCGAGTCAGCAGCCGAGTCATCCGCCGACCGAACCGAGCCAGCAGCCGAGCGAGCCCGCCGAGGAGCCGAGCCAGGAGCCGAGCGAAGAACCCAGCCAGGAGCCGAGCCAGGAGCCGAGCCAGGAGCCGAGCCAGGAGCCGAGCGAAGAACCCAGCGAGGAACCCAGCCAGGAGCCGAGCCAGGAGCCGAGCGAAGAACCCAGCGAAGAACCCAGCCAGGAACCCAGCGAAGAACCCAGCCAGGAGCCGAGCGAAGAACCCAGCCAAGAACCCAGCGAAGCGCCGGCAGATCCGCAGCCCGATCCCACCGATCCCGGCCTGCCCGTGTGACGCACGCCGCCGCCCACACCTGATCCCATGCCCATGTCGCCTCGATCCGCCATTCCGCGCCTCGCCGTTCAGCACTCGCGCGCGACGCTCGACGCGGTCATCGCGTCCGACGCGCCGACTCGCGCGTTCATCGTGGGCAACGCCGGCTCCGGCAAGTCCGCGCTGATCGGCGAACTGCACGCCCTGCTGTCCGCGCGCGGCGCGGAGGTGGAGGTGCTCGCCGACCAGCCAGACCCCGCCGCCGTCCCGCCCTCGACGGTCCTGCTCGTCGACGACCTGCAGCTGCTTGCCGCCGACCGGCTCGCCGCTGTGGCCGCGCGGGCGAGCGACCCGCACGCAGGGCTCGTCGTCGCCGCCCGCCCCTGGCCGCGCAGCGACGCGGCACGGGCGGTGTCGTGCGACCTCGAGCGCAGTCATCCGCCGATCGTGCTCGGACACGTCTCGCGATCCGACCTGCGCGCGCACCTTGAGGAACGGGGCCAGGCGATGTCGCCCGCGTGCGTCGAGCACGTGCTCGAGTTCACCGAGGGCGTCGCATGGCTGGTGGAGGCATCGGTCGACCTTCACGACGACCGCGAGTGCGCCGACGACCCCCAGCACACGGCGCTGCGGCACGTGCTGGAGGAGCGCATCGCGCACCGCGTCGACGTCGTGAGCGCGCAGCTGCGCCTCGGCCTGCAACAGCTCAGCCTCGGACAGTTCGGCCCGAGCGGTCAGACGGGGGCCGACCTCCCCCTGACCGACGACTTCGTCGCCGAGGCGTACTCCGAGGGGCTGCTGCTTCGCAACGGCCGGCCCGTGCCGCTGGTGAGCGCCGCCGTGCGCGCGACGATCCCGGTGCAGCGGCTCGCCGACACGTCGGAGGAGTCCGCGAAGGCGATCGCGCTGTCGCTTGCGGCCGACCCCGACCACCGCGAGTGGATCGACGGGATCATCGACCCGCGCATCGGCGACACGCTGATCGCGCACGCCGATCGCGTGCTCGACACCGACCCGCAGCGGGCCGCGAGCCTCTACCGCGCCGCGGTCGAAGTCGGCGCCGACCCCGCTGAGGTGGCGGCCCGGCAGGCGCGCGCGGCATGGGCCGTCGGCGATCTGGATGCCGCCGCCACGCTGCTCGACGCGGCTTTGCGGGCTCCGCGTGCCGACGACGGCGACCTCGTCGCCGACACCGCCGCCGCTGCGTGGGCGGCGCGGGGGATGATGTCGTCCGGATCGGGGGTGTACCGCGCTCTGCCTCCTCTCAGCGCAGAGTCCAAGACCAAGGCGATGCTCACCGACGTCGGGGTGGGCAGCCGCGAGACTCTCGCCTCCGATCCGGATGCCTCGATCGGCCTGTCCACGCTGACGGTGTCCATGCAGCTGCTCGATCGCGGGCTGCGCGCGACGCTCACGGCGAACTGGTCGCCCAGCGGCGTCACCGATCTCGTGCGGGCGTCGGAGCTGTATTCGGCGTCGCCTGCGACGATGCCCATCCCGGAGCTTCCCGCCGTGCTCGCGGCGATCGCGGCGGTCGGCTCGGGCGACCTCGAGACGGCGTACGACACCGTCGATGCCGCGATCGGCAGCGATCAGGGCGGGCAGTGGGCGCGCCCCCGCCTGCTGCTGTGGAAGGCGTGGATCGAGGTGCAGCGCGAGCGCCCGGTCGATGCCCGCGCGGCGCTCGAGGCGGCTCTGGAGGCGACGGCGACCCTGTCGCCGAGGGACGAGTTCCTGCTGCAGTCGATCCGGGTCGCGATCGCCCGCCGGTACGACGACCTCGCGGGCCTGACCGCCGTGTGGCAGCGGGCGCGGGGGGCGCTGCGCCACGTCGAGATGGATCTCTACCTGTTCCTGCCGCTCACCGAGGTCGTCTCGGCCGCGGCGCGCGTGGGCGACACCCCGCTGGTCGAGCCGCACTTCGCGCACGCGCTGCGGATCGCGACGGCGCTGGGCCCCGTCCCCCTGTGGACGACCCACCTGCACTGGGCAGGCATCCAGCAGGGCATCCTGCTCAACCAGCCCGAGTCCCTCGCTCCGCACGCCCGCGCGCTGGTGGCCGCCGCCGCGCACAGCCGCGTCGCCGAGACGATGGCGCAGGCGGGCCGGGTGTGGACCTCGGTGCTGGCCGGCTCGGTCGATCCCGACGCCGTGGAGTCGGCCGCACGCGCGCTCGCCACCGCCGGCCTCGCGTGGGACGGCGCGAGGCTCGCCGGCCACGGCGCCGGACGCACCGACGACCGGCGCGTGTCGGCACGCCTGCTCTCGTGCGCGCGCGAACTGCACCCGCGCGAGAGCAGGAGCGAGTCCGTGCACGCCGATTCGCCGGCGGATGCCTCGGCCGCCGCATCCGCAGGTCTCGGCCCTGCGCTCAGCGAGCGCGAGCGCGACGTCGCCCGCCTGGTGCTGCAGGGCAAGACCTATGCCGAGATCGGCGCGGCCATCTTCATCTCGCCGCGCACCGCCGAGCACCACATCGCGCACATCCGCCGGCGCCTGGGCGCGACATCGCGCTCGGACCTCATCGCGAAGCTGCGTGTCGCCATCGGACCGGTCTTCGATGCGACACCTGTCGTCGCCGCCGGCGGTGCACGGTGAACCCCCGTACACCGCCAGGGGATATCGGGATGAACCCCGATGACCCGACCCAGGTCACCTGCCTAGGCTCGACCTGCGCCTTCACCGTAATGGGAGTCGACACATGACTGCACCGCTGGCCACGATCGCCGAAGCGCTGATCGAGTTCATCCTCAGCCTTCTGCGCGATCCCGATGCCGCCCAAGAGCTCAACGACGATCCTGAGCAGGTCCTCGCCCGCAAGGGGCTGACCACGGCGTGCGCCGATGACGTCCGCGCCGTGGCCCCTGTGGTCATCGATCGGCCCGACGTCTCACCGCGCTCGGTCTCGCCGCAGCCGCGGGATACGAACCCGAACCCGAACCCGAACCCGACGTCGATCGATCCGCGCGACCCCACTCCGCAGCAGGTGGCGCGCGAGATCATGAGCATCGTCAACAACTTCTCGTTCGACAACCGCACCACCATCGTGGACCAGTCGGTCAACCAGAGCATCTGGGCCGAGGGCGATGTCACGCAGGTGTTCGATCAAGAGGCGATCGTGGCCACCGGCGACCAGGCGATCGCCGCAGGCGACGACGCCGTCTCGGACCAGTCCGACACGAACGTCGCGGTCGGCGACGTCGCGATCGGCAACACCGACACGACCACGACGATCGACGGGTCCTTCAACGAGGGCGCGCCGCCCGAACAGGGCGATGCGCAGGAGGCGACGGCCGAGGCGACGGCCGCCGATCCCACCGCCGCCGACGCGGTCGAAGCCGTCCAGGACGCCATCGACGCACTGCCGGCGACGATAGAGGAGTCGGTCGAGGAGCCGGTCGAGGAGGAGCAGGGCGTGCCGCCGGAGCCTGTCGCATCCGACCCCGAGGACTCGTTCGACGACACGGCGCCGGTCGAGCTCGAAGCACCGCCGGAACCGGAGTTCGACGAGCAGTAGACACTCGACAGCAAGGGCGCCCCCACTCGTGGCAGACAACCAGACTCCCCCCACCTCGCGCGCTCCGAAGTCCCGCGCGCCGCGGGCCCCGGGGCCCAGACTCCCCGCGCCCTCCGACGCGTTGGCGGCGATGCCTCCGCCGCGCCCCGGAACGATGGTCCCGCGTCCGGCGCCCGCGGCGCCCGCTCCGTCCGCCCCCGCGGCCACCGCCGCGGACCGAGAGCACGCCCGCCCGCAGCGCCCGGCGCTGGCCAGCCCGAACAGCGCTCCCGTGCTCGTGAAGCTGCCGCCGCCGGCATCCGTGCGCATCAGCCAGCTGCTGTGGGCGCTGAGCTTCGCGGCGGGGGCGCTGGCGATCGTCTATTTCTTCATCATCCGCGAAAAGCAGCTGCCGCTGATCACCGAGGCCGTTCGCGCGGTGAGCGCCGGCCGCCCCGATGCCACGTACGAGTCCGCGGCCGACATCATCTACTGGTCGGCGTTCGGCCTCATGGTGGCGGTGCTGGGCGTGCAGATCACGCTGCTGGTGTCGTTCATGAGCAGGCGTCCGCAGATCCGCTGGTGGCAGCTGGGCACGGTGATCGCGCAGTGGATCTTCTACGCGATCGCGCTAGAGCTCACCGCGGGCGGAGAGGACGGAGTGTTCCTGCGGCAGACCCTCACCGTGCAGGGGATGTTCGCCGTGCTCGCCCTGCTGATGAGCACCTTCCCCGCGGCCTTGGCCTGGACCGCCCGCAAGCACGACGTGCGGCGTGGGCCGGTCGTCACCGGCGACTTCTGACGCGATCGCCTCGAGGCTGCGGATGACGACCCGGCAGATGTCGGCGGTGGCGCGATCGGTCAGCGGCGACTGACCGCGCGCCCGCCACCGCCCCAGCTCGCTCTCGACCAACGCGCGCACCTCTTCGCGCGACGTGGACTCCGCAAGGCCGAGGCGGCTGCGCGCCGAGACGCCGTCGCCGCCGATGCGGCGCGCGACATCGTCGGCGTCGGCGGGCGGGAGCGGATGCCTCGACGTGCGGATCTGCGACAGCAGCGCCAGCTCGCGCAGCGGGTGGGACGAGGACTGCAGGCGCTCGATGCCGGCGAGGATCTCGCGCGCCCCGTCATGCGGCCGATCGGCGACGAGCTCCTCGAGGGCGTGGATCACGCCGCGCACTTTGAGCGCGACCGCCCGCGAGCGGAAGTGCAGCCGCACGAACCCGGTCAGATCGGTCAGGCCGCTTTGCTGCACCAGGCGCTCGGCGAGTTCGGTCGAGTCGCGCACGCCGCCGCGGATGAGCGCCGTGGCCAGGCGCACCCCGAAGATGCCGAACCTGCCCAGCAGCTCCCGCCGGGTCTGCTCGGACTGCGTGGTGGTGTCGGTGGGGCGCGCGAACCGGTCGGCCGAGACGAGCAGCCGCTCGCGGTCGCGCCGGTCGAGCGCCGCCAGCTCCCGCAGCGCCGCGAACTCACCCTCGCGCAGCGTCCGCCCGCCTTCGGCGAGCAGCCCCGCGACCGGCAGCACCGCCAGGGCGAGCGAGGCAAGCTCGCCGTCGCTCTCGTACCGCCGGGCGACGTTGCCCGCCGACAGCAGCGAGTCGATGCGACCCGACCCGATCTCGTCGGCGCGTGAGAGCACCGCAACGGCGTTGACGGTCTCGGATGCCCCCGCCGCCGTGTCGCGGAAGCTCTCGAGGAACCGCACGTCGGAGGCGTGCAGGTGGCGCAGCAGGTAGACGATCGCGTCGGCGGACGACGGCGAGCGCTCCGGCAGCAGGAACATGGTCGACCGTGCCGAGACATCCTGTGACAGCGACGCGATGCCCGGGGTGTCGATGAGGATCATCGAGGTGAGCGCTCCGGAGGGCCAGCCGACATCGATCCAGTCGATCTCCTCGGGGGCGAAGCCGGCGAGGTCGAGCACCAGATGCCCGTCGTCGCGGCGCACGGGGAGCCGGTGGGGCGCCCCCTCGTGCGGGTGCAGGGTGATCGACGGGGTGGCGGCATACCGGTACCAGGTCACCACCCGCGTGCACTCCCCCGCGTCGGTCGGGGCGATCTGCTCGCCGAGGATCGCGTTCAGGAGCGTCGACTTGCCCGCCTTCACCATGCCCGCCAGCGCCAGGCGCAGGGGCTCGTGGATGCGCCGGTCGAGGTCGGCGAGGATCGACATCGCATCGTCGTCGTCGGCATAGGTCCGCTGGGCAAGCCGAACCAGCTCGCCGGCGTCCTCGAGGACTCCGGCGGTCATCGCCGGATCGCCTCCCGAACCCGCGCAGGCGGAAGGGCGGGAACGCGCGCGCGCACCTGCTCGAGCACCCGCAGCTGCTCGAGCAGCTGCTTCTTGCGGTTCTCCCGGTCGGTCGAGAACGTGCCCGCCGCCTGCTTGGCCGCCAGCACCGCTTCCGACAGCGACCGGTGCAGCTCGTCGGCGATGCTCGTGAAGTGGTCGCGCGCGGTGCGCTGGACGATGCGCAGACGGTCCTTCAGCTGCTTGCCGACCTGGAAGGTGACCTCGTCGATGTGGCGGCGCACGAGGTTCTTCGCCTCGAACTGCCGTCGCGTCAGCCGCGCGCTCATGTCCTCGCGGTATGCGCGCCGTCCGACGAGGATTCCCGCCAGCAGCGAGAACGGATTGATCAGCGACAGCCCGATCAGGCCGGTCGCCAGCCCGACCATGAGCACGCCGCCGTACGAGCCGCGCACACCGATGTAGATCCGCTCGCCGGCGCTCATGGTGCCGGCATCCAGCTCGGAGATCTCCTCGATCGGGTCGAGCACGCCCTCGGTGTCGCCGACGGCGATCACAGGCAGTTCGGTCTGGCCTTCGCTGAACAGCTCCGCGACCTCTTCGGCGAGCCACCGCGAGCGCTCGTCGGTCCACACGAACGTCTCGGAGACGGCCGCGGCGATCCGCTGGTCGAGCCACTCGGTGATCTGGTCCCAGATGGGCCCGGGGTCGCCCTCTTCGATCGCCGCCTCAGCCTCGCGCTGCACCTTGCGCAGGCGATCGCGGATGTCGTGCTCCATGTCGGAGATGAGGTCGGCGACCCCGTCGTTCAGGGTGACCTGCCAGCGCGAGGCGCGGCCGCGGAACTCCTCGGCGCGCGCCTTCGCGTCTTCGAGCGCGGCGATCAGGCGCGGAGTGTCCTCGGGGTGCAGGAGCGCGTCGAGCTCGGAGCGCACCGCGATGGTGAGCTGCTCGGCGACCGAGGTCAGGTCGTGCACGGCCCCGCGCACGTTGATCAGCTCGCCGCGCTCGAGCACGTCCCGCCGCAGGTGGGCCACCAGCGCGGGAAACCCGGACTCCTCGTTGAGGTCGCGGTCCTGCTGTTCCGCCGCGATCAGGCGCAGATCGCTCGACACCGAGAACACGGGCACCTCGCCGATGTCGCCCAGGTGCCCCCTGTCGATCGTCTCGATCGTGCGCCACTGCGGGTACAGGTCGGTCTTGGCGATGATCGCCGCGACGTTCGGCGAGAGCCGCAGCGCATGCTTGAGAAACTGCACCTCGGGTTCGGTGTACTCCTGCGAGGCATCCGACACGAGAAGCACCGCGTGCGCCGACGAGAGGGCGGCCAGCGTCGCGAGCGAGTTCGTGGACTCGAGCCCGCCGACTCCGGGAGAATCGATCAGCTTCAGGCCGCCGCGGAGGATCTCGCGGGGCAGCAGCACCTCGGCGCCGACCAGCTTCTGCTCGTTGCCGGGGTTGCCGCGCTCCGACACGAAGTGCGCGATCTCGTCGATCGGGACCGGCTGGCGGGTGACGCTCGGCGTGCCTGGACCTTCGCCCTCCTCGCCGTGGCGCATGATGAGCCAGGCCTGCGGCTGGTCGCCGTAGCCGACCGAGGTCGGCACGCTCGTGGCGATGTCGTCGTCGACCGGGCAGACCGGGGCGTTGACGAGCGCGTTGATGAGCTTGCTCTTGCCCTTCTTGAACTCACCGACCACCACCACCCGGATGTTCGGGTCGCGCAGCCGCTCCTGCGTCTGCTCGAGGCGCGAGGCGAGGTCGGCGCGACCGTTCGACAGCGCGACGCCCTTCATCGCGTCGACGACCGGCACGAGCTCGCCCGGCTTGCGCGGCGCCACCTCGGGCGCACCCGACGACTCCGGCTGATTCGCCATACCCGCCCCCACTTCGCGGTACCGACTCACCCCGTCACAGACTACGACCAAACACCCGATCGCACACCACGTGCCCGGCCGTTCCGAGAACGGTCGGGCACGTGCTTCGCGAGAAGGGTGCGATGACGAGGATCAGAAGTCGATCTCGCTCTCACCGCCGGTGGTGGCGCCGTTCGGGCTGAACAGGTTGCCGCTGTTCTCCCATTCCTCGCTGTTGTCGAACGTGTTGTCGATCTCGCTCGTGAACGAGTCGTCGACGTCGACGTCCAGGTCGGTCTCGTCGTTGAACGAGTCCTCGAAGTCCGTCTCCGTCTCGTTGAACGAGTCGTCGAACTCCGTGTCGATGTCGGTGTCGGTGTCGTTGAACGAGTCGTCGAACTCCGTGTCGATGTCGGTCTCGATGTCCCAGTTCGTGGACTCGTCGTTGAACGAGTCGTTGATCTCGCTCTCGAGCGAGGTGTTGCCGATGGAGATGTCGCCGATGGAGATGTCGATGTCGGTGTCGACGAGCGTGCCGTCGTCACCGGCCGCGACCGATCCGTCGCCGCTGGCGACGACCGCCGAAGCCTCGAACTCCTGGTCGACGTCGCCGAAGCCCGTCGAGATGTTCTGGCTGATGGACTGGTCGAGGATCGTCGAGCGATTGTCGACGGTGAGCTCCAGGTTGAAGTCGTCCGCAGCGCCGGCGACCGCGCCGCCGATGAGACCGCCGAGGTTGATGTCACCGAAGCCGGTGTTGTACTGGCGCATGCCCACCGAGACGGAGTTGTCGTTGAGCGTCTGGGACTCGTCGTGGTAGTTGAACGAGTCCTCGATGTGGGTCGAGTTGTCGTCGTTGTCGTTGAACGAGTCGTCGTTGTCGACGTCGACGTCCACGTCGGTCTCGTTGTACGAGTCCTCGTTGTCGATGTCGGTCTCCTCGTTGTACGAGTCCTCGTTGTCGACGTCCACGTCGGTGTCGTTGAACGAGTCGTCGTTGTCGACGTCCACGTCGGTCTCGTTGAACGAGTCGTCGTTGTCGACATCGGTCTCCTCGTTGAAGGAGTCTTCGACCAGGACGGCGGTGTTGGTCGAGTTGTTCTCGGAGTTGTCGTTGAGCGAGTCCTCGAGATCCACGTCCACGTCGGTCTCGTTGAACGAGTCGTCGTTGTCGATGTCGGTCTCCTCGTTGTAGGAGTCCTCGTTGTCGACGTCTACGTCGGTCTCGTTGAACGAGTCGTCGAGATCCACGTCCACGTCGGTGTCGTTGTACGAGTCGTCGTTGCCGATGTCCTCGGCATCCACATCGACGTCGGTGTCGACATCGGTGTCGTTGAACGAGTCGTCGACATCGACCTCGTTGTCCACTTCGTTGCCGACGTTGCTGTCTTCTACGTCATCGAACTCGGCATCTTCGAAATCAGCCATTGTCCTTGCTCCTTCAGGGCGAGACGCCGGGTCCGGCGTGTTGGTTCGAGTGTGGTGGTGCGCGCCCTGCGCGGCATCGGTGGCGAGCCCGCATCCTGTTCAGGGCCTGCCCGGGGTGCGATAGGGGTTCGACGGGGGGTTTCCCGGGGGATCCACGCCGTAGGCTCGGCTCGTGGATCTCGCAGAACTGCACGCGCTGCTCACCCCCGAGAGCCTGCGGCTGCTCGACTCCCTGGCTCCTGTCGACTCGACGGCGGATGTCGCGGCAGCCGTGACGCGGCTGCGCCGAGAGGGCCACTCCCCCGACCTCGTGTCGGCCGTAGTGGGTCAGGCACGGCTGCGCCAGCGCGCGCAGGTCAAGTTCGGCCAGTTCGCCGCGCGCATGCTGTTCACCCGCGCCGGTCTCGAGCAGGCCACGCGCCTCTCGGTCGCCGCCGCGCACGCGGGGCGCTTCCGTGATGCCGGTGTGGAGTCGGTCGCCGACCTCGGCTGCGGCATCGGAGGCGACGCGCTGGGAATGGCGGGCCTGGGGCTGCGCGTCGAGGCAGTCGACGCCGACGAGGTCACCGCGGCGATCGCCGCGTTCAACCTGGCGCCGTTCGGCGATCAGGTGTCGGTGCGGCAGGGGACGGCCGAGGCATCCGATCTGTCGTCCACAGACGCGGTGTGGCTCGACCCGGCCCGCCGCACGGCCGGCCACGGCGAGACCTCGCGCACGCGCCCCGAGGACTGGTCACCGTCGCTGGAGTGGGCCTTCGACCTGGCTGGACGCGTTCCGACGGGCATCAAGCTCGGGCCGGGGCTGGACCGCGGCCTCATCCCCGACGGACTCGAAGCCCAGTGGGTGAGCGCCGACGGCTCCACGATCGAGCTCGTGCTGTGGTCGGGGCGCCTCGCGCGCGAGGGCGTGCGGCGGGCGGCGCTGGTGCTCCGCGGCTCCGGCCCCGACGGCGCGCGTGCGCACGAGCTGACGGCTGCGGCCGATGCCCCGGACGAGCCCGTGCGCGAGCTCGGCGCGTTCCTGCACGAGCCCGACGGGGCGGTGATCCGCGCGCGGCTGATCGGCGATGTC
Source organism: Microbacterium sp. BWT-B31 (assembly GCF_041379855.1). NCBI lineage: Bacteria > Bacillati > Actinomycetota > Actinomycetes > Micrococcales > Microbacteriaceae > Microbacterium > Microbacterium sp. BWT-B31. Next base: position 362,019 of record NZ_JBFECU010000001.1, on the reverse strand, counting down.
GCCCGGTCGCTTCAGGCGGGCATGCTCGACGAGCACATCGCCTACCTCACATCGGACGCGGCGCTCACAAGCCCGTTCGTGTCGTCGTTCCGCGTGCTCGATGAGCTGCCCACCGGAACGAAGGAGCTCTCCCGGGCGCTGCGCGACCGGGGCGTGGGCACCCTCGAGATCAAGAAGCGGGGGGTGGATGTCGACCCCGCCGCCTACCGCGCGGCGCTGAAGCTGCGCGGACCCGAGTCGGCGACGCTGTTCCTCACGCGAGTGGGCTCGCGGCGCCGGGCGATCCTCGCCGAGCGGGTCTGAGCCGCGCGGCCCGGCAGTCAGCCCAGCAGCCCCGCCTGCCCGGCCGCGTACCACAGCCACCCCGCGCTGTAGAGCACCGACAGCGCGCCCAGGGTGATCGCCCAGACCGACATCTGCGTGCTCTCGAGCGGGCGCCGCACGGCGATGACGCCGGTGACGACGCCGACCACGCCGATCGGAAACCCCCACCCGACCACGAACGACAGCACTAGGCCGATGATCGCGCACGCCAGAGCCCACCCGGCGAGGCCGCGCTGGGGCGGGGCGGGCGTGGGCGCCCACGGGTCGTGCGAGTCCTGCGGGTCGTGCGAGTCCTGCGAGTCCTGCGGGTCGTGCGACTCGGGGCGATGATCGACAGGCGCGGTCGGCAGACGCGAGAACCCGCCGCGGTGCTCGCCGGGAAGGCGGGATGCCTCGCCCACGGGCCCCAGACCCGGCGAGGCCGCGCTCACCGTGACGTCCGGCGCCGTGGAGGGCGGCGCATCCGGCATCTCGGCGTCTCGCGGCTCGGTCACGGGGCCTCCTCTGCCACCTGGATCTCTGTCACCGGCAGCGTCGAGTCCGCGCCGAAGGCGAGGGTCGAGGGGCGCCGGCCCGACACGATGAGCTCAGACGCGAGCGCCGCGATCATCGCGCCGTTGTCGGTGCACAGCGACAGCGGCGGAATGCGCACGGTCACACCCGCCGCCTCGGCGCGTGCGAGGGCGGTCTCGCGCAGGCGCCGGTTGGCGACGACCCCTCCGCCCAGGAGCAGTCGCGGCACGTCGTGCTCTCGGCAGGCGGCGAGCGCCTTGGTCACGAGCACATCGACGACGGCCTCGCGAAACGACGCGGCGACGTCGGGGACCGACACCGGGTCGCCCGCCGCCTCGCGCTGCTCGACATAGCGGGCGACCGCGGTCTTGAGCCCCGAGAACGAGAAGTCGTAGCGGTGGTCGGCGAGGTCGCTTGCGCGCGAGAGCCCGCGCGGGAACGCGATCGCCGCGGGGTCGCCGGGCGCACCCGTCGCCCCGTCGGCGGCACGATCGATCTCGGGCCCGCCCGGGTAGGGCAGGCCGAGCAGGCGCGCCACCTTGTCGAACGCCTCGCCGGCGGCGTCGTCCATCGTCTCGCCGAGCATCTCGACGTCGGTCGTCAGGTCGCGCACCAGCAGCAGCGACGTGTGCCCGCCCGACACCAGCAGCGCCACGGTGGGGTACTCGAGGGGCGGGGCATCCGCGTCGAGGATATCGGCCGCGATGTGCCCGACGAGGTGGTTCACCGCGTAGAGGGGCTTGCCCAGCGACACGGCGAGCGCCTTGGCCGCCCCGACGCCGACCATGAGGGCGCCGGCGAGCCCCGGACCGCTCGTGACGGCGACCGCGTCGAGGTCGTCGAGCCGCACCCGCGCCTCGGCGAGCGCCGCCTCGATCGAGGGCTGTAGCGCCTCGAGGTGGGCCCGCGCGGCGACCTCGGGCACGACGCCGCCGTAGCGCGCGTGCTCGTCCATCGAGCTCGCGATGGTGTTCGAGAGCAGGGTGCGACCGCGCACGATGCCGATGCCGGTCTCGTCGCAGCTGGTCTCGATGCCGAGCACGAGGGGTGCGCTCACGTGCAGGCTCCTGCCTCGTCGGGCGACGGCTCGCGCGCGCTCGCCCACGCGCGCAGGCCGAGCCGCATGATGATCGCGTCGACGTCGTCGGGCTGGTAGTAGCGCGGGCGCCGTGCGATCTCGACGAAGCCCTCCGACGCGTACAGCGCCTGGGCGACCGGGTTGTCGGCACGCACCTCGAGGAACACCTCGCTCGCTCCGCGCGCGGACGCCTCGACCAGGAGCGCCTCGAGGATCGCGCGGCCGCGCCCGCGGCCGCGGAAGGCCGAACAGATCGCGATCGTCTGGATGTCGGCATCCGCCGCCCCGCGCACCGCGCGCAGCCCCGCGTACCCGACGAGCACCCCCGCCTCGATGTCGACGACGTACCAGCCGTGCGGGGACTCGAGCTCGGCGCGCATGGACGCCTCGGACCACGCGTCGCGCGGGAACGACGCCCTCTCGAGCGCCATGATCGCGTCGAGGTCGGAGGCGGTGGCGGGGCGCAGCGTCACTGGCTCACCCGCTTCGGCCCGGCCGAGACGGTCACGTCGGGCGCGCGCAGGTAGAGCGCGTCGTCGGGACCGATCACGCGGCCGGCGGCATCGGCGCGGGCCGCGGCCAGCGCGATCATCGCCGCAGGGATCGCGGCGGCGTCGCGGCGAACGGCGCCGGCGGCGGCGAGCACCGCGTCGATCTCGTCGCGCGGCGCGAGCGCCGGGCCCGAGGCCCGCACCGGCAGCCCGTCGTCGTCGAGACCCTCGTACACCGTGTAGGCGAACTCGCGCCGACGCGCGTCGGTGACGACCGCGAAGCGGCCCGGGTCGTCGTCGCGCACCGCCGCGTCGAGCAGCAGCGCGAGCGCGACCGCGTCGTGGCTCACGACCGGAACGAACCGGATGCCGCGACCCAGCGCGAACGCACGCGCCGCGGCGATGCCCACGCGCAGGCCGGTGAACGGACCCGGGCCCATTCCCGCGGCGACCGACCCGATGTCAGCGGGGGTGGCGGATGCCTCAGCCAGCGCGTGCTCGATCAGCGAGCCGATCACCTCGGCGTGCCCGCGCGGGTCGGGGCTCTCGACCTGAGAGCGCACGACGCCGTCCGGCTCGATCACGGAGACGGCCGTGCCGAGGGAGGTGTCGATGCCGAGGATCACGTGTTCCAGGGTAGTAGGCGGGCGGCGCCCCTCACCCCTCCGCACGGGCCGCGGCTACGGACGCCGCGACACCGTCACCAGGCGCGGGGCGTTGGCATCGAGCTCCTGCGCGTAGGGGCCCGCCGTGCCGCACGCGTTGTCGAGACCGGTGCCGCCCCACTCGCGGTCGAGCTCGATCTCCCACCAGCGGTCGCGTTCGAGCACGTCGACGATCCCGCGACCCCACTCCACGATCGTGACCGAGCGGTCCAGGTCGAGGTCGAGGTCGTCCAGTTCGGCCGCCGAGCCCAGACGGTAGGCGTCGACGTGCACGAGCGGCGCACCGCCGACGAGCGACGGGTGCGTTCGGGCGATCACGAACGTGGGGCTCTGCACGGGCCCGCGCACCCCCATGCCCGCGCCGATGCCGCGCGTGAGGGTGGTCTTTCCGGCGCCGAGCGCGCCCGTCAGCACGACGAGGTCGCCGCCGCGCAGCATCCGCCCGATCTGTTCGCCGAAGGCGTGCATCGCCTCGGGCGAGTCGATCTCGCGCTGCCCGATCAGCTCGTCGATTCCGCTCACCATGACCCTCCCGCGTGAAACTCCTGCCAAATCGCGCGCCGGCCCCGAGCAATCCCCGCGAAAGCGCCTCTGCCGCCCGGATCACACGAGTTGCGCACACCGCACGCCCCCGGCCCGCTCATGAGCCCACCCCGAGCCGCGGCACGCGCGGGCCGATGCGCGTGACGATCTCGTAGTTGATGGTGCCGGCCGCCGCAGCCCACTCGTCGGCCGACGGAACGCCGAGGGTCGGGTCGCCGAACAGCACGACCTCGTCGCCGACCGAGACCGCAGTGTCGCCGACGTCGACGACGAACTGGTCCATCGCGATGCGGCCCGCGACGGTGAATCGGCGCCCGGCGATCGACACCGGCCCGGTGCCCGATGCGTGTCGCGGCACGCCGTCGGCGTAGCCGACCGGCACGAGCGCGAGCGTCGTCTCGCGCTGGGCGCGGTGGTCGTAGCCGTACGAAACCCCCTGCCCCGCCGGCACGCGCCGCACCGCGGCGACCGCGGCCCGCAGCGTCATCGCGGGGCGCAGGCCCAGGTCGGCCGAGGTGCGGTCCGAAAACGGCGACAGCCCGTACATGCCGATGCCGATGCGCACGCAGCCGAGCCGCGCCTCGGGCAGATCGATGGCGGCGTGCGTGGCGGCGATGTGGCGCAGGGGCGGCGCGAGACCCGCGGATGCCGCGGCCCCCGACGCGTCGAGGAACTGCCGCACCGCGGCCCGGTCGGCGTCGGGCGACGCGTTGGACAGGTGACTGAACAGCGCCACGACGCGGATGCGGCCGATGCGCTCGAGGCGTGCCGCCTCGGCGAACACGCGCCCGCAGTCCTCGGGCGGGATGCCGTTGCGCCCGAGTCCGGTCTCGAGCTTGAGGTGAACGCTCACGGGATGCCCGGCCGATGCCGCGGCCGCCTTCTGCAGCTGCTCGAAGCTCGAGATCCCGAGCTCGATCCGCGCGGACGCCGCCTGCGCGAACGACTCGTCAGGGGCGTGCAGCCACGCCACGATCGGCGCGTCGATGCCCGCGCGCCGCAGCGCCAGCCCCTCGGCGATGTCGGCGACGCCGAGCCGGGCGGCGCCGCCGGCGAGCGCTGCGGCCGCCGTGCGCGCCGCACCGTGGCCGTAGCCGTCGGCCTTCACGACCGCGATGACCTCGGAATCTGTCAGCCGGCGCAGGTGGCGCACGTTGTCGGCGATCGCGTCCGTGTCGATGCGCGCCTCGCGGAACGTGCCCGTCGGCAGGCGCGTCACGGCGCGGCCTCCGCCACGACGTAGGCGGTCGCAAGGCCCGCGTCGTGCGAGAGCGAGAGGTGAACGGCGGTGATGCCGCGCTCTGTGACGACCGCCGCGGTCGTTCCCGAGAGCGAGAACAGGGGCCGCCCGGATGCCTCGCGCGTGACCTCGATGTCGGTCCAGTGCACCCCGTCCGAGCCGCCGAGCGCCTTGATCAGCGCCTCCTTCGCGGCGAAGCGCGCCGCGAGCGAATGCAGCGGAAGCGTCTGCTCCGCGGCGGCGAAGAGCCGCTGCCGCAACCGCGGAGTGCGCTCGAGGGCACGCTCGAAGCGCGGGATGTCGACGAGGTCGACGCCGATCCCGACGATCATCGGCCCTCCGTTCACGCCGCGGTCGCGGCATCCGTCACCCTATCGCGCCCGTGGGGAGGCGTCCTTTTCTCGTGCCGAGGAACAAGCTGCGTGCGGTGGGAGCACGCGGGGGCGCGGGCGGATGCCTCTACTCGACGGTGACCGACTTGGCGAGGTTGCGCGGCTGGTCGACGTCGAGCCCCTTCGACGTGGCCAGGCCCATCGCGAAGATGTGCAGCGGCACGACGCCGAGCACGGGGCCGAACAGCGGGCCGGCGAGGGGAATGTGCAGCACCTCGTCCGAGATGGGCAGCACCGCGGCATCGCCCTCTTCGGCCACGGCGATGACGCGGGCGCCGCGCGCGTGGATCTCGCGGATGTTCGACACCACCTTGGAGTGCAGCAGCGCCGACTCGCGCGGCGACGGCACGATCACGAACACGGGCTGACCGGGCTCGATGAGCGCGATCGGGCCGTGCTTGAGCTCGCCTGCGGCAAAGCCCTCGGCGTGGATGTACGAGATCTCTTTGAGTTTGAGGGCGCCCTCGAGCGCGATCGGGTACCCGACGTGACGGCCGAGGAACAGCACCGAGCGGGTGTCGGCCATCCAGTGCGCGAACTGCTCGATGCGCGACTGGTCGGTGTCGAGGATGTGCTGGATCTTCGCCGGCAGCGCCTCGAGCTCGAGCACCTGCTGCGCGATCTCGGTCGCCGACAGGGTGCCGCGAACGCTCGCGATGTGCAGGGCCAGCAGGTAGAGCGCTGTGATCTGCGCGACGAACGCCTTCGTCGAGGCGACGGCGACCTCGGGCCCGGCGTGGGTGTAGACGATCGCGTCGGATTCGCGCGGGATGGTCGCGCCCTGCGTGTTGCAGATCGACAGCGTCTTCGCGCCGCGCTCGCGCGCGTACTTGACGGCCATCAGGGTGTCCATGGTCTCGCCGGACTGGCTGATCGAGACGACGAGCGTGTCGGGGCCGATCACGGGGTCGCGGTAGTGGAACTCGTGCGCGAGGTCGACGTCGACCGGCACGCGCGCCCACTGCTCGAGCGCGTACTTGCCCACCATGCCCGCGTACGCGGCGGTGCCGGCGGCGATCACGACGATGCGCGAGATGTCGCGGAACAGTTCGTCGAGGCCGTCGAGTTCGGGGATGGCGACGGCGCCGTCGCGGATGCGGCCGCGCAGCGTGTTCGCGACGGCCTCGGGCTCTTCGGAGACCTCCTTCGCCATGAACGACGGCCAGCCGCCCTTCTCGGCGGCAGTGGCATCCCATGTCACCTCGAACGGCTCGACCTCGACCGCGTTGCCGGCGAAGTCGGTCACCTCGACCCCCGAAGGGGTGATCGCGACGATCTCGTCCTGCCCGATCGCCAGGGCGCTGCGGGTGTGCTCGACGAAGGCGGCGACATCCGACGCGAGGAAGTTCTCGCCCTCGCCGATGCCGATCACGAGCGGCGAGTTGCGCCGTGCGCCGACGACGAGTCCGGGGTGGTCCTGGTGCACGGCCAGGAGCGTGAACGCTCCTTCGAGCCGGTTGACGGTGGTGCGGAACGCCTCGACGAGGTCGCCGCCGTTCGCCCGGTACTCGCGGCCGAGGAGGACCGCTGCGACCTCGGTGTCGGTCTCGCTGCGGAACGCGTAGCCCTTCGAGATCAGGTCGCCCTTGAGAGAGGCGTAGTTCTCGACGATGCCGTTGTGGATCACGGCGAGCCTGTCGTCGTCGGCGAGGTGCGGGTGGGCGTTCGCGTCGGTGGGGCCGCCGTGCGTGGCCCACCGCGTGTGGCCGATGCCGGTGGTGCCGTCGGGCAGCGCGTGCGCCTTCAGATCGTCGCGCAGGGCGTTCAGCTTGCCGGCCTTCTTGCGCATGCCCAGGTGCCCGCCGTCGTCGATCACGGCGATTCCCGCCGAGTCGTAGCCGCGGTACTCAAGACGGGCAAGACCGGCGATCAGGATCGCCTCGCTCTGCCGCGGGCCCACGTATCCGACGATTCCACACATGCGGTCAATCGTAAGCGGTGCGGGTTTGGGAGGGCTCCGAACGAACCCTTCGCCCCAGATCAGGCCGAGAATCGGATGCCACGGACCGCCCGATGCCGTGCGGAACGCGGTTTCTCGTCGAGACCGCATCCTCTCCGCGTCGAAGACGTGGTCGCTCGGCGAGCAACCGCGTGCTCGACGCACGAGACCGTCCGCGGCGCCGGTTCGTCACAGCTTGCGCAGCAGCACCCGCTCGACGGTGTGGTCGGCGGCCTTCTGCAGCACGAGGTTCGCGCGGTGCCGCGTGGGCAGCACGTTCTCTTCGAGGTTCGGCAGGTTGATCGAGTTCCAGTAACCGAGGGCCATTTCGACCGCCTCGTCGTCGCCGAGGTCGGCGAACACGTTGAAGAACGACGACGGGTTCGCGAACGCACCGGCCTTGAGCGCCATGAACCGGTCGACGTACCACTGCGCGATGTGGTCGGCGTCGGCGTCGACATAGATCGAGAAGTCGAACAGCTCGCTGACGGCGACGTCGTTGGGCGAGGGCGGCGACTGCAGCACATTGAGGCCCTCGACGATGACGACGTCGGGCCGGCGCACGGTGATGTGCGCGTCGGGCACGATGTCGTACTTCATGTGCGAGTAGAAGGGGGCGCGCGCCTCAGGCGCACCGGACTTCACGTCGGTGAGGAATCGCAGGAGCGCGCGTCGGTCGTACGACTCGGGGAAGCCCTTGCGGTCCATGAGCCCGCGGCGCTCGAGCTCGGCGTTGGGGTAGAGGAACCCGTCGGTCGTCACCAGCTCGACGCGCGGGGTTCCCGGCCAGCGGCTCATGAGCTCGCGAAGGAGGCGCGCGATCGTGGACTTGCCGACCGCGACCGAGCCGGCCACGCCGACGACGAACGGGGTGGTGGTGTCGCTCTCGTGCAGGAACGCCGCCGTGTCGGCGCCGAGCCGCTTCGTCGCCTGCGCGTACAGCGACAGCAGCTGCGACAGCGGCAGGTAGACCTCGCGCACCTCGGTCAGGTCGAGCCGGTCGCCGAGCCCGCGCAGCTGCACGACCTCGGTCTCGGTGAGCGGCTGGGTCATGTCGGCGGCGAGCCTCGACCACTCGTCACGGCCGATCTCGCGGTACCTCGCCGCGGTGGCGGTGTCGATCGCTTCGTCTGTGGACATCGTGCCCATCGTAACGGCCCACGCGAGAGCGATCGATGCCGCGGGCCCGCCTCGCCACTACGCTGAGACCGTGCGCCTGGGAGTTCTCGACATCGGCTCGAACACCGTCCACCTCCTGGTCGCGAACGTGCGGCCCGGCGGCCGCCCGCTGGCGACCACGAGCAGGCGATCCGTCCTGCGCCTGATGCGCTACCTCCAACCCGACGGCTCGATCTCAGCCGAGGGCGTCGAGGCGCTCCTGGCCGCCGTCGCCGAGGCACGGCGGGTGGCGGCATCCGAGAACGTCGACGAACTGCTGGCGACGGCGACCTCGGCGGTGCGCGAGGCGACCAACGGCGCCGAGGTGATCGCGCTCATCGAACAGACCCTCGACCAAGAGCTGCAGGTGCTGGGCGGCGAGACCGAGGCGCGGTTCACGTTCCTGGCGGTGCGGCGCTGGTTCGGGTGGGCGGCCGGGCAGATCCTGCTGTTCGACATCGGCGGCGGCTCGCTCGAGATCGCGGCGGGGGCCGACGAACTGCCCGATGCCGCCGCATCGGTCCCCCTCGGCGCCGGCCGCATGACCGTGGGGTTCCTGCCCGACGACCCTCCCGGCGAAGAGGCCGTGGAGCGTCTGCGCGCCCACGCACGCGAGACGCTCCTGCCGGTCGCGTCGGCCTTCGGGGCGCTGCCCACCCCGGACCACGTCGTCGGCTCGTCGAAGGCGATCCGCTCGCTCGCGAAGCTCGTCGGGTACCCGGTGCCGGGCTGGTCGAACAATGAGCGGCTGCTGCTGCCCCGCGCCTCGCTCGGCTCGTGGATCCCGCGGCTCGCGCGCCTCCCCGCGAGCGCCCGGCAGGAACTGCCCGGCATCACCCCGGATCGCACGTTCCAGATCGTGGCGGCCGCGGTCGTGATGCACGAGGCGATGCGCGCGCTCGACGTGGACGAGCTCGAGGTGTGCCCGTGGGCGTTGCGCGAGGGCGTGCTGCTGCGCTACATCGAGGCGCTGGAGTGGAGCGCGCCCGGGGCCTGACCCGGCGGCGCCCAATCGTCGGGATCGTGGCGGGCGCTGCGATCCCGATCGGCTATGCGAGCGTCGCGATCGCCACGCTGCGCAGCGGCGTGCGCCGCACCATCCCCGCGAGGTCTACAGCGCCAGCCGCTCCCGCACGACCTCGGCGAGCGCATCGGCGTGGCGCCGGGCGTCGTCCTGCGAGGCGGCCTCGACCATGACGCGCACGAGCGGCTCGGTGCCCGAGGGACGCAGCAGCACCCGACCGGAGTCGCCAAGCTGCTCGGAGGCGCGGGTCACGGCATCCTGAACGTGCTCGTCGTCGACGCGCGAGCGGTCGACCCCCTTCACGTTCACGAGCACCTGCGGGTACACCGTCATGACCGACGCGAGCTCGGCGAGCGTCTTGCCCTGGTGGGCCATCTCGGCGAGCAGGTGCAGGCCGGTGAGCAGACCGTCGCCGGTCGTGGCGAACTGGCTCATGATCACGTGGCCGGACTGCTCGCCGCCGAGCGAGTAGCCGCCCTCGTTCATCGCCTCGAGCACATAGCGGTCGCCGACGGCGGTCTGGAGCACGCGGATGCCGTTGGCGGCCATGGCACGGTGCAGGCCGAGGTTGCTCATCACGGTCGCCACGAGAGTGTCGCGCGTGAGGTGGCCGCGCGCCTTCATCGCGACCGCGATGATCGCCATGATCTGGTCGCCGTCGACGACGGTGCCGGACGCGTCGACTGCGAGGCACCGGTCGGCGTCGCCGTCGTGCGCGATGCCGACGTCGGCGCCGTGAGCCCGCACAGCGGCCGCGAGCCCGTCGAGGTGGGTCGAGCCGACGCCGTCGTTGATGTTCATGCCGTCGGGGTCGGCGCCGATGACGGTGACGCGCGCGCCGGCGTCGCGGAAGACGTCGGGCGAGACGCCGGCGGCGGCGCCGTGCGCGCAGTCGAGCACGACGTGCAGGCCCTCCAGGCGGTGCGGCAGCGAGCCGAGCAGGTGCAGCAGGTAGCGGTCCTCGGCGTCGGAGTAGCGACGGATGCGGCCCACATCGGCGCCCGTCGGCTGCAGCTTCGGCCCCGCCATCGCCGCCTCGATGCGCCGCTCGACGACGTCAGGGAGCTTCACTCCGCCACGGGCGAAGATCTTGATCCCGTTGTCGGGAGCCGGATTGTGCGACGCCGAGATCATGACGCCGAAGTCGGCGTCGCGGTCGGCGACGAGGAACGCGGCGGCGGGAGTGGGCAGCACGCCGGCGTCGAGCACGTCGACGCCCGACGAGGCCAGGCCCGCCTCGACTGCGGCCGAGAGGAATTCGCCCGACACGCGCGGGTCGCGCGCGACGACGGCGGTGATCCGCTTGCCCGCAGCACGGCGGGCGTCGGCGGTACGACCCTGGCCCAGGACGACGGCGGTCGCCTGGGCCAGGGTGAGAGCGAGGTCGGCAGTGAGGGGGCCGTTGGCCAGCCCCCTCACCCCGTCCGTGCCGAAGAGCGGCATACGGAGGATGAGCCGATCAGCGCTTCGAGTACTGCGGGGCCTTACGGGCCTTCTTGAGACCAGCCTTCTTGCGCTCCTTCACACGAGCGTCGCGCGAGAGGAAGCCGGCCTTCTTGAGAGTCGGGCGGTTGTTCTCGACGTCGATCTCGTTGAGCGCACGAGCGATGCCCAGGCGCAGGGCGCCCGCCTGACCCGAGGGGCCGCCACCCGAGATGCGGGCGATGACGTCGTAGGCGCCTGCGAGGCTCAGCACCGTGAAGGGGTCGGTGATCAGCTGCTGGTGCAGCTTGTTCGGGAAGTAGTCCTCGAACGTGCGGCCGTTGATCGTGATGGTGCCGGTGCCGGGCACGAGGCGCACGCGCGCGATGGCCTGCTTGCGGCGGCCGACAGCCGCGCCGGGAACCGAGAGCACGGGGCGCTCGGCGGCGACGACCTGCTGGTCGGCGGGGGTCTCGGTGGAGTAGTTGGTGGTCTCTTCGATGTTCGCCACGAGTGTGTCCTTAGTCTGAGCGGCGCTTACTGGGCGACCTGGTCGAAAATGTACGTCTTCGGCTGCTGAGCGGCGTGCGGGTGCTCGCTGCCGGCGTAGACCTTCAGCTTCGACAGCTGCTCGCGGCCCAGCGTGTTCTTCGGGAGCATGCCGCGGACGGCTTTCTCGACGGCGCGGACGGGGTTCTTCTCGAGGAGCTCCGCGTAGGTGACCGACGTGAGGCCGCCCGGGTAGCCCGAGTGGCGGTAAGCCTTCTTCTGCGCGAGCTTCTGGCCGGTCAGCGCGACCTTGTCGGCGTTGACGATGATGACGAAGTCACCCTGGTCGACGTGGTTCGCGAAGGTGGGCTTGTGCTTGCCGCGCAGGAGCGCGGCGGCGTGCGAGGCGAGACGGCCGAGGACGACGTCGGTCGCGTCGATGACCAGCCACTCGCGCTGGGTCTGACCAGCCTTGGGGGTGTACGTGCGCGTCACAATAGTGCTGCTTTCTTGATCGAACGGAGAGGTTCGTGAATCCCACTCCGGGGTGCTTGATGGTCTCGCACCCGGTGATCGAGTGCCGCCGAAGGCGGTGTATCGAGATCGCCAAGACGCCAGTGGAGGGCTCACGTTCGTGGTGTCGGGTCAGCTGAGCCGCACACCAAAGGTCAAGTCTACGGCATGCGGATGCCTCGGCCAAACCGCCCGCCGCGGCGGCGGGTCTCGCACGAGCAGCAGCACGGCCCCGCCGTGCTGAATGCGATCCCGCTGGCTCGACGAGGTCACGGGATGCGACGCATCGCCAGCGAGACCTCATCCCGTGCGTAACTGACGGAATACGGTGGGTGCTCGCTGGCGACCACGAAGAAGTCGTCCCGGTCGATGCTCGCCCGATCGGAGTGGACCTGGCCGTTGCCGTCCACGAAGACCGACACCCCGCCACCGCGCTCACTGACGAAGTCGAACCGCAGCAGCCACCGGTACAGACCGTCGCCCGGGGGCACGGTGGTCAGATCCAGAATCACCGAGTCGCCCTTGGTGAGCGAAAGCACCTCATCCTGAAAGAAGTCCGCGCCGCTGCTGTCGCTCACGCTCCCGCGCCCCAGGTCGATCGTGAATGGATAGCGGCGCGGTTCGTCACCGCCGGTGCCCGCTCCGCTGAAGTCGATCCACGTCCCCGACGGCGACTCTTCGCGGCTCACATCCACGACCCGGATCGCCGTGATGTTGACGCGCTCGTCCCATAGCCCCCGAACGACCAGGGAGTCGACTCGCGTGATGGCCGGAACCGCGTCATCGGGCGGCTCGACAGCCAGGATGTGCGCGTGATCGGCCTCAGTGGGCTCGCCGGCGAGCGCGAAGGCCTGCTCCCCGCTCCTGCCCACCGAGATGGCCGCGATCGAGAAGGGCTCCGCCGGATCGGCCGTCGACTCGCTGTGCGCGGCGCCCGCGATCCCCTTCCCCCACTGCTGCAGCACCGGCCCGAACAGCTGGTACATCCCCCACAGCCCAGCCGGAACGAGCACCGCGGTGACGATGAACACCAGCACCTTGCGCGACTTCTTCTCGGGTGCGCCTGCGGCCTGGGGTTGTGGGGGACGCTCGGGTCCACGCATCTCAGCCATCGCCGCATCCTTTCACCACCGTCGAATCCAGCACCGCGAGGGCGAGCTCCGCACGATCTGCCGGGTCGATCGCGACCGCCTGGGTCTGCACCATCCGCACGACGCAGGATCCGCGCACGACGAATGTGGACTCGTCGGTCGCTGCCACTTCGCTGCCGTCGATCGTGCTGCGCACCGGCTCGACATCGGCCGTCCTCAGCCAGAACTCCAGCCACGCCGCTGCGCTCGACGAGTCGAGCAGACGACTCACGCTGGCATCGGCCAGATGCGCGCCGAATGGGCTCGCGGTGACCACGACAGCCGCCTGCTCAGGGTCGGAGTCATCGACGACCGTGATCGACACCGGGCCCAGAGCGCCGACGGTGAGGGCGACCTCAGGCAAGATCGTGAGCGATTCGGCCACCGGCGGGTCTTGGCTGCCCCGAACGAGCCGCACGCGCGAGAGCACCGGCATTCCGGTCGAGGCGTCCATCGTCAGGTAGTCGGTCGGCGACAGCGCCGCCGCGATCGAGAAACCGCCGGGCATGAGCCAGGACGCAGCATCCGTTCCGTCCGCATGGTTGAGCGCCACCCGGCGCACCCCGCCGGATACCGACGCGACGTCGAAGTACGGGCGATCCACTGCCGCTATCGTTGCGTCGGCCCGCACGTCGATCAACCGCGAATCGTACGTGCGAAGGATCGTCCCCGTCCTCGACATCACGGTCGTCACCGGATCTGCGAGCCCGCTGAACGCGACCGCGCCCTGGTCATCGATCACGTGGAGCACGTACTCGACGTCGGTGACGATGAAGAACGGGCCGCTTATGTCGACCGAGACCGCGGGAAACGAGTCATCCAAGGCGACGGATGCCTGCTCCTGGAGCGACTCATCCAGCAGGACGAGCGACTCGCCCGCGTCATCGCAGCTGACGAGCACCGCGATCACCGCCGACTCGGTTCGCACGGCCGTGTCACCGATGTCGCAGCCGGGAGGCGCCGCCCAGGGCGTGCCGACGATGACCCCGCCCCGGTCCACGACCGCCACCCGCCCAGGCTCCAGCACCTCGACGAGTCTCTGATCGTCCAGCACACCCGTCAGGCCCCCGGCCACACTCTGCTGCCACACCGTCTCGCCGCTCTGCTCGTCGATCGCGGTCACAATGCTCTGATCGTTGACGTATTGACGGATGACAAGCGCGCCGTCCACAGGGAACGACCCCGAGATCGTCGGCGCCAGCGGCCGGCTCCAGCGGACCTCGCCGTCGTTCGCATCCAGCGCCGTGAGCTCACCGCCGGCTGCGGACTCGAGCCAGATCGTCGAGGCCGTGGCGGCCTCGACCTGAACCGTGTGATCCAGGCGCACCTGCCACAGGGCTTCGGTGCGGGTGACCGAGACGGCGGGGGTGCAGCCGGAGGCCGCCGCAGCGCCGGACAAGACGAGCGCGAGCGCCAACATCTGAGCGCGACTGCGCATCTGCGCTCCATTCCCCTGGTCGCAAACCCGGGCGTGCCCCACACGTGCCCGTTGGTGCGAATATACCGAGTCAGCGCCGCTGACGGAGATGGCGGCACGCAACCTGCTGAAGGCGACGGTGCTCCCGTCGGCGCGGCATCGGCCACTATCGTGAGTCCTGCGTGCGGAGTCTGGCTCGCGCGGCGGCGAAGGGGGAGCAGAACTTGGCCTATGGGAACCGGCCCCTCGGAGTGACGATCCTCTCGATCATCACCTGGCTGTCGGGGTTCTTCCAGATCGTCGGCGGGATCATCGTGATCATCGGCGGCGCGTTCATCACACCGCTGGCGATCCTCGGGTGGATCAGCATGGCCATCGGCCTGATCACCCTGTTCGTGGGCGTCGGCCTCTGGCAGGGCAACCCCACCGCGCGCACCATCGCCGCGATCGTGTTCACCATCACGATCGCGCTCGAGGTGCTCGGCATGCTCTGGGGCGAGAGCCTGTGGTCGGCGCTGAGCGGCAGCTTCCTGTCGATCATCGGCCTGATCCTGCTCTACACGCGCGCCGCGCGGGCGTGGTTCGGCAGCTGAGTCAGCGCACCACCGCGGTCACCGTCGCAAGTTCGGCGAGCACGTTCTCGCTCACCGAGCCCAGCAGCAGCCGCGCAAGCCCGCCCCGGCCGTGCGTGCCGACCACGGCCAGGCGCGCCGAGACGGCCGCGTCGTTCACCACGAGCCCCGGGTCGCCCTCGGCGACGTACGCCTCGATGCGCAGCTGCGGATGCGCCTCGCGCACCGGCGCCAGCAGATCGGCGACCATGCTCTCGGTGACGCCCTGCAGGTCGGTCAGATACAGCTCCGGGTAGTACGCGACCTCGCCCATGCCGTACGAGCCCACGGGCATGGGCGTCCACGCCGACACCGCCGTCAGGGTCTCACCCGTGCGGGATGCCTCGTCCGCGGCGAACTCGAGCGCCCGGCGCGACAGGTCCGACCCGTCCAGACCCACGACCACCCCCGACCGGCCGCCGACGTCGTAGTCGGGCACCACCACCACGGGGCAGTGGGAGCCGGCGACGATGCGCCGCCCGTGCGGACCCCGGCGCCCCCCGTGCCCCTCGCCGCGATAATCGCTGCCGATCACCAGGAGCGAGGCATCCGTCGAGGACTCGATCAGCTGCGCCGTCGGATTGCCGTGCACGACGCGCACCTCGACCTCGCCGCCCTGTGAGCGCAGCCGCTCGGCGTGCGTCTCGGCCAGCGACTCTGCGGCGGTGACCGCGGTGCCCAGCACCTCGGCCTCGCCCACCGCGCCGACCGCGCCGCCCACCACCGACAGCAGCACCAGGCGATCGCCCGTGGACCCCGCCCGTGCAGCCGCCCAGTCGACGACCCGCTCCGACACCGCTCGATCCGTCACGCCCACCACGATCGTGCCAGCCACCTCGTCCCCTCTCGACGCCCCCAGGCTATAGCGCCGGGTCGCGGCACGGATGTCACGGTGTCAGCGGATGCCCCAGTTTCCAGCCTGTCGGCGGGACAGGGGAACACCGTGCTATTGCCTCGTCCTATATGGCGCAAGCAGCGGACAAATCGTTCGGCACGGCGTCTGGGAAGCCAGCCAAGAGTGTGTTCGTACGTCCAGCCTTCACCAGCGAAGCCGCCTGCTGGGTGACTGCATTGCCCCTCAGCGCATCTTCAGCGCAGGACCGGGTCACTGCTGTTCAGCAGGTCGAGATCTGCGCGGCGGGGGTTGCTCTCCCAGTCGCCGGGGCCGAGGCAGGCGAAGGCTCCCGCACGCACGGCGGTGTCGAGCCGCACCTTCACGGGTGCGCCGGCGAGGTACTCCGCGAGGTAGCCGGCGACAAAAGCGTCCCCAGCTCCAACGGTGTCGAGGGGTCGGACGCTGACCGCGGGAACGGTCATGGGCGTGCCATCGAGGCGTGCGACGCAACCGTCCTCGCCCATCTTGATCAGTACTTGCGAGGCCCCCAGCTCAGCGATCCGGAGCGCGAGATCATCCGGTGAGCCTGCACCGACCAGAAGGCTTGCTTCGTCGGCTCCCGCGAACACGATCGTCGCCTGCGTCGCGATTTCGCGGTAGATGCGTGCTGCATCCTCGTCAGGCCCCCAGAGGCTCGCCCGATGGTTGACATCGAATGAGATAGGTACGCCCTCTGAGAGCGCGATCTCGATGGCGAGCCGTACCGTCGCCGCCGCAGACCTCGACAGAGCCGGCGTGATGCCTGTGACGTGCAGGACGTCGGCGCCGGCGATGAGCTGCGCGTCAAGATCCGAGGGTTGCAGGCGGCTTCCCGCGCTGCCCGAACGGTAGTACGAGACCCGGGTGAAGTCTGCGACGGGTCGTTCTTTGAGCATCATCCCGGTGCGTGCACCGTGGTCGATGATCGCCCGAACGTCGACGCTCTCTGCTCGGAGTTCTCGGGTGACCCGCTCGCCTAATCCGTCGGAGCCCACGCGCCCGATCCAGGTCGCGCGACCGCCGAGACGGCTCACGCCGATCGCCACGTTGCTTTCGGCCCCGCCGATTGCAAGGCGGAAACCGCTCTGATGTGCGAGGGACCCGAGATCCGTCGCACGAAAGAGCCCCATGGTCTCGCCCAAGGTGATCAGGCCGCTCATCGAGACGCCACTGCTTTCGTCGCTTCAGCGCTAAGTCGCTCGATCGCGGCGAAGTCGCCCTCGCGGATCAGGTCTCTTCCGACCATCCAGCTTCCGCTGACCGCAGGGACGGCAGCATGGGACAGGTACTCGGTGGCATTCGCCAGGGTTACGCCACCGCTGGGGACGAACTGCATGTTCCCGAACGGTGCGGAGAGCGCGGCGATCGTCGGCAGGCCGCCCAGTCGGTTGGCAGGGAAGAACTTGACGACATCGAGCCCGGTTTTCGCGGCCTGCTGGATCTCCGATGCGGTTGCCACACCCGGCAGCACCGCGAGACCGAGCTCTCTGGCTCGTTCCACCAACTCCTGGTCGAATCCGGGGCTGACGATGAACTCCGCTCCCGCGTCGGCAACCCGCTCCAAATCGGCGAGGTTGAGCACGGTCCCGGCGCCAACGGAGAAACCCTCGGTCCCGGCGACCGCCGCGATCGCGGCGACTCCTGAGGGGGTGCGTAGCGTGATCTCCGCACACTGAATCCCTCCTGCGGCGAGCGCCGCGACGAGGTCAGGGGCGCTCGCGCCATTGTCGAAGACGACTACGGGAACGATCGGATTTCGGGAGAGGAGCGCTCGGATGTCGTTCACGACTCCTACTTCACAGCGCCGGCGGTAAGGCCTCGCACGAAGAACTTCCCGAGCACCAGGTACAGCACCACGGTGGGCGCGGCCACCAGGATCGCTCCTGCCATCAGCTCCGAGTAGTCGACGGTGGTGGTGCCGATCATGTTGTTCAGCGCCACAGTGGCCGGCCAGGAGGCAGGGGAGGAAAGGATGAACCCGAAGAGGAAGTCGTTCCAGACGTTCGTGACCTGGAAGATCATGGCGACCACGATGCCCGGGCCGGACAGCGGCAGCACGATACGCACGAAGGTCCTCCAGATGCCGGCGCCGTCGAGGGCCGAAGCCTCGATGAGTGCGGTTGGGATGCCTTCGTAGTAGTTGCGGAAGATGAGTGTCGTGATCGGCAACCCATAGATGATATGCACCACGATGAGCCCGAGGATCGTCCCTTGCAGGCTCAGGGTATTCAGGAACTGGAAAAGCGGGATGATGACCGCCTGGAACGGGATGAACATCCCGACAAGCAGCAACGTGAACAGCAGAGTGGATCCCCGGAACGGGTACTTCGCCAGGATGTACCCGTTGATGGCGCCGATCATCGTGGAGATGACGGCGGCGGGAATGGTGATCTGAAGCGAGTTGAGCCAAGGCCCGTGAAGCTTCTGCCACGCACCGACGAATGCGCTCAGGCTGGGTGCGTCTGGGAAGGCGAGGAAGAACTCGGGTGCCCCGTTAGCGCCCGAGAGTGCGGTCGCGATGATGACATAGACCGGTACGAGGGCGCAGACCGCGAGCAAGACGCAGGCCGCGAGGATAGGCCAGCCGCCGATGCCACGTGCCCGTTTGATTCCTGAGGTCTTCTTCGGTCTGATGGTCAGGGAAGTCGTTGCGATGGCCATCGTCAGGCCCTCCGTTCGCGTCGGTAGCCGCGCAGCAGGTAGGGAACGATCACGGCAAGGGTCAGGAGCAGCAGGAGGACGGCCATGGCGGAGGCCTTGTCGTACCGGCTCGTGAGGTAGTTGTAGATGTAGATACCTGGCACGTCGGTGACGAAGCCCGGACCAGACCCGGCCATGGCGACGACCAGGTCGAAGATCTTCAGGGCGACGTGCAGCAGGAGAACAAGGCACGTGACTGTCGAGGGCCACAGTTGCGGCAGAACGACGTGCCGAATCCGCTGCCAGGCGTTGGCGCCATCGACGTTGGCGGCTTCGAGGTGTTCGTCAGGAATCGAGGCGAGGCCCGCGAGATACATCGCCATGGCGAAGCCCATGAGCTGCCAGGCGGCCGCGATCACGATGGGGATAAGTGCAACGGGGATGCCGAGTTGGATTTTCAGCCAACTGCTGTCGTCGGGTGTCAGCAACTCCCCGCCGAGGATTCTGGTGTCGGTGGTCCAGCCGGGTGGGTCCGTGATACCGATCGCTCTGAGGATCTCGTTGATGCCGGTAGACGGTGCGAAGATCCAGCGCCACGCGACACCGGTGACGATGAAGGAGAGGGCGTACGGCAACAGGAAGATCGTGCGAAACAGGCCCCGGGCGACGGCAACGTGGTGCACCAGAAGCGCAAGCAGAAGTCCGCCGATGACTGCGGCAACGAGGAACAGCACCGTGAAGACGATGACGTTCCGGATATCTGCTTGGGCTCGTTGTTCCTGGACGATTTCGGCGTAGGTGGCCCCGAACGGCTGGCGGATATCGAGATCCTGATTCGTGCCGATCTTCCACTCCGAGAAGGAGATGTAGATCGTGAAGCCGATGAAGATGTAGACGAACACGAAGCTCAGCAGCAGCGTTGGAGCCAGGAATGCTGCCGCCTTGCGGTGGGTCTTGACGAGATGCGGTGTCCGCTTGTGGGGCATCGTTGATCCTCCGTAGTGCGGGGGTGTGCCTGCGTGCCAGCAGCCACACCCCCGACTGGATTGCTGCTATCCGAGCTGGCTGGCCTGCGCGCCGCTCAGGGTGGCCACGAAGGCGTCGGTGTTGCCATCGCCGTTGAACGTCGTCACTGCGTCCGCGTAGGTCTGCGAGAACTCACCAGTGGCGACCTGCCCGTGTGCCAGCGACGAAACCACGGCGGCCTTGGCGAAGCTCGCCGCAGCCTCCTGCTGGTACTCCGACAGGCTGGAGGTGTCCGCGGTGGTTAGCGCGGGGATGGAACCCTTCTTGGCGGCGAAGGCCGTCTGGACGTCGGGGTCCATGAGCGTCTTCAGCCACAGTTCGGCTGCCTCAGGGTTGGGAACGTTCTCCGCAGCGATCGAGAAGCCATCGCCGACGTAGTCGAAGATGTCCTCGTCACCCGGGAAGGTCACCCAGCCGAAGTCGGTCTTGGCTTCGAAGCCAGCGTTGATCAGCTCGCCGTATGCCCAGTCGCCCATCAGGTTGACTGCGCACTCGCCTGCGCCAAGCTTCTTGGCAGCCTCGTCCCAGGTGAGGGCCGAGTGGTCCGAGTTGGACAGCGAGAGGAGGAGCTTGTAGTCCTCCAGTGCCTGTCGGACCTCGCGCGAGTCGAACGAATAGTCATTCGTGAAGAGCTGGTCCCACTTCTCCGAGCCCAGTCGCGACATCAGAATCGACTCCAGGAGTTCTGCCGAGGCGAAGACGTCCTTGTCGCCGAGGCAGACCGCGGTGGTTCCGCTGTCCGCGACCTTCTGAAGCGAGTCGAGCAGGTCGTCGAGCGATCCGCCTGGATCGATGCTCACGCCGGCGGCTTCGAGGACGCTCGGGTTGGTCCAGAGCACGTTGCCGCGGTGGACGCCGATCGGCACGGTGTAGTACTTGCCGTCGACTTGCTGTGCCGCCGCAACGCCCTCGGGGACGTCAGCCTCCCAGCCGTTGTCCTCCCACAGCATGCTCAGGTCGCCGACCTGGTTGCCTGCGACGTAGCTGGCGAGCTGCCCTGCCGGGTGGAGCTGCCAGGCGTCCGGCGGGTCGCCGGCCTGGAGTCGCGCGGCCAGCGCTTGACGGGCGTTGGCGCCACCGCCGCCAGAGACTGCTGCGTTCTCGACCGTGAGGCCGGGGTCGGCCGTCTTGACCGCGTCGATGAGCACGTTGAGCGCGTCGGCCTCCGAACCGGAGGTCCACCACGAAGTGATCTCCAGCTTGTTCTCGCCGTCGCCGCCGCCCGGATCTCCGTTCGCCGCGCAGCCGCTGAGCGCTGCGATGAAGAGCGCCGTGGAGCCAAGCGCGATTGCGGCGCGCTTCGTTCGTGTGATGTGCATGGTTCCTCTCTCCGTTGAGTAGTGCGGTTCCCCTGCAAGGTGGTAGATCGATCTCACAATATGGGCAAATACACCGACTTGCGCATCGCCCTGCGTCTGATACTGTGACACCACATTCCCGGAATCGCAAGTTTCGAAGCGGTTCAACCCGGGAGTATCTCGATCTACCAAACAGGCTCGAAAACGCAGAATTCGGGCGACGAAAGCGGTGCCGACGATGGGACGAGTGACGCTCAACGAGGTCAGTGAGCGCGCAGGCGTATCGCGCGCCACGGCGTCGCTCGTGCTACGGGGCAGCCCCAAGATCTCAGTCGCCACTCGCGAGCGTGTTCAAAAGGCGATGGCCGATCTCGGCTACGTCTACAACCGCCAGGCCGCGAACATGCGCCAGAGCCGGTCGATGGCCATCGGGGTCGTCGAGACTGACATCCGCAACCCGTACTTCGCTGAACTGACCATGGCGATCGAGGAGGCTGTTCATCAGGCCGGCTTCACTCTCTTTATCGGCTACAGCCGAGACCGACTGGAGCGTCAGCGTGAGCTACTCGATGCGATGGTCCAGCGCCAGGTCGACGGAATCCTCCTCCTCCCGGCCATTGGAACCACGATGGAGAACGTCGGCCCGGTGACGGGCCAGTTCGGGCCACCGCTCATTCAGATCTCCCGCTACTTCACCGACCAGTTCGATTACGTCGGCCCAGACAATCTCGTCGCATCCGACGAGTTGGCCGAACACGTGTCGTCGCTCGGTTGCTCTACGGCGATCCTCGTCGGAGGACCCGATGGCTCGTCGGCCCGCCGGGAGCGTCTGGAGGGATTGCGGCGCAGTTTCGAGGCCACACCCACGGCTTTCGACGCCGATGACTCCGTGACGACGCTCAACAACGCCGATGATGGTGCTCGCGGGCTCGCCGAGGCGCTCGACCGCGGAGCGCTTCCCGACGCGATCATCGCCTACAGCGACGCAGTCGCCCAGGGCGTCTATGCCGAACTCCGGCGCAGGAACCTCACTCCCGGCACCGATGTCGCCGTCGCAAGCTTCGACGACATCCCCCTCGCCGCACTTCAGATGCCCCCGCTGACCTCAGTCGCAACCAGCGCCGATGAGGTCGGTCGGGCGGCATCCCGGCTGCTCCTGGCTCGCCTCGAGGGCGCCGGCGCCGAACACCAGTCTCTTCTCATCGAACCCACGCTGAAAGTGCGGGCGTCCACAGCGCTGTGGCGCCCCCGGATCTCCGGAGGCCAGTCGTGACCACCGCTCTTCGCTGGGCGCTCATCGGCGCAAGCGACATCGCGTCAACGCGAGTCGTTCCCGCCATGCGCGCGCTGGGCCACTCGGTCGACGCCGTCTACAGCGGATCTGCGGAACGCGCCCAACGGTACGCCGCGGACAACGGCATTGCATTCGGATCGTCCGACCTCGCTGAGCTGCTAGCCCTCGACATTGACGCCGTGTACGTGTCGAGCCACAACGACCTCCACCACTCGCAGGCGATCGCGGCGATCGCGGCGGGCAAACACGTCCTGTGCGAGAAGCCGCTGGCGCTGAGCATCGACGACGCTGAGAACATGGTGGCTGCGGCCGATGAAGCTGGCGTTGTCCTCGCAGTGAATCACCACCTGCCCTTCAGCCCGGTGCATCAGAGGGTTCGCGAACTCGTCCAGAGCGGCGCAATCGGCAAGGTGCTGTCCGTGCGCATCGGTCACGCCGTGCTGCTTCCCGAGCGACTCCGCGGCTGGCGGACGGGCGGCGCCCGCGGCGGTGGGGTTGCGCTGGACATCACCTGCCACGACGCATCCGTGCTCAACCCTCTCCTGGGCCGCGCGCGCCGCGTCACTGCGCTGGGCGTCAAGCAGGGCCCATGGGCTGGCGACACCGCCGACGCGATCATGACCGTCATCGAGTACGACAACGACGGCGATGCCGTCATTGCACAGACCCACGATGCGTTCACCATCGCGTTCGACACGACTTCGTTCACCGTTCACGGCTCTGAGGGCTCCCTGTTCGGTCGAAACGCGATGACGCAGGACTCGGCGGGAACCCTCGAACTCGTTGACGAAAGCGGCCGCTCCGAAGTGCCCCTCGAGCTCGGGCGGAACCTCTACGAGATCATCCTCACCGCCTTCGCCGCAGCAACACGGGGCGAAGGTGCCCCAACCGTCAGCGGTCGAGACGGCGTCGAGACGCTTCGCGTCGCGCTCGCCGCCCAGGAATCCATCACGACTGGCCAGACCATCCATCTGTGCTAACAGGGAGCAACATCATGCAAGCCGTACGAGTGCTCAGCGCACGTGAAGCCGCGGACCTCATTCAAGATGGCGACATCGTCACCGTCAGTTCGTCGAGCGGGCTCGGATGCCCCGACGCCGTGCTCGCGGGCATAGGGCAGCGATTCGAGGAAACCGCATCACCCCGCGCGCTGACAACCATCCACCCCATCGCCGCCGGCGACATGTACGGCATCAAGGGCATCGATCACCTCGCGCGCCCCGGGCTGTTGTCCAAGGTCATCGCCGGCTCCTACCCGTCAGGCCCATCTTCGATGGAGCCGCCGCGGATCTGGCAGATGATCGAGAACGAGGAAGTCGCCGCATACAACTTCCCGTCGGGGGTGCTCTTCCAGATGCACCGCGCGGCCGCCGCACGTCAGCCCGGAGTGTTCACCCAGGTGGGCGTCGACACCTTCATCGACCCGCGTCGAGAAGGCGGGCGCATGAACGAATCGACACCTCGGGATCACGTCCGAGTTGTCGATGTCGACGACCAGGAGTGGCTCTTCTACCCGAGCATCGTGCCCGACGTGGCCATCATCCGGGCAACCACCGCCGACGAGTACGGGAGCCTCACCTTCGAAGATGAGGGCTCACCGCTGGGTGCGCTCGACCAGGCCTACGCCGTGCACAACAACGGCGGGCTGGTGATCGCGCAGGTGCGCCGACTCGCCAAGGGTCGCAGTCTCCACCCGCAACACGTGCGCGTACCGGGCATCCTCGTCGATGTCGTGGTTGTCGCGGAAGGTCAGCTTCAGACCACCCAGACGCAGAACGACCCCACCATCTCCGGCCAACTGAGGAGTCCCGTCGGGCAACTGCCGCATGTGGACTTCTCGCTGGAGAAGGTGATAGCCCGTCGGGCGGCGAAGGAGCTTCAAGCAGGCGAGATCGTCAATCTCGGATTCGGCGTCTCTGCGCTGGTGCCACACATCCTCGTCGAAGAGGGGCTCGCCCAGGAAGTGAGCTGGGTCATTGAGCAAGGTGCAGTCGGAGGTGTACCGTTGCTGGACTTCGCGTTCGGCTGCGCGCAGAACCCCGACGCGATCATGCAGAGCGTCGACCAGTTCACCCTCCTCCAAGGCGGCGGATTCCACCGTTCGATGCTGTCCTTCCTGCAGGTAGACAGCCACGGCAACGTCAACGTCAACCTCCTCCCCGGCAAGCGACATGTCACCGCGGGAGTCGGCGGTTTTGCAGACATCACTTCGTCGGCACCCGAGATCGCGTTCATCGGATCCTTCACTGCCGGTCGTCGGGACATCTCACTCGACGGCGGGCAGGTCGACATCCGGTCTGACGGTGCGCACAAGTTCGTGAAGGATGTCGCATCTGTCACGTTTTCCGGCCAGCGCGCCCTCGCCCGCGGACAGCGCGTGAAATACATCACTGAACGCTGCGTGATCGAACTCACCCCGGACGGCCTGCGCGTCATCGAGATCGCGCCGGGTGTCGATCTCGACCGCGACGTCCTCGCGCAGGCGGACTTCGACCTCACCGTCTCTCCCAACCTTCGGTTGATGGACGACTCCCTCTTCGCACCTGCGCCGCTCGGCCTGGTGCTCTCACCACTCAGGCTCCATGACCGCGTGGACGCTCACGCCGCATTGGCAGTTCCCGTTCCCCAGCACGTCTAGTAAGACTCAGGAGAAAGCACCATGTCTACCGACCGATACGACTACATCGTCGTCGGAGCCGGGGCTGCCGGTAGCGCCGTCGCCAACCGCCTCAGCCAGGACCCGAACACGTCCGTCCTGTTGCTGGAAGCAGGTGGCAAGGACTCCTCCTTCCTGGTTCACATCCCCGTCGGCTTCACGAAGCTGGGCGGCCCCCGCTACAACTGGGGCTTCGAAACGGTTCCGCAGCCCGAACTGAACAACCGCACCATGTGGTACCCGCAGGGTCGACTGCTGGGCGGTAGCACGTCGATCAACGCGATGATCTACATCCGCGGCAACCGCTACGACTACGACCGGTGGGCGGAACAGGGCAACGACCAGTGGGGTTTCGAGCAGGTTCTCCCGTTTTTCCGCAAGGCTGAGCACAATGAGCGCCTGAATGACCGCTACCACAGCTCTGATGGCGCCATGAATGTGACCGAGCAGGTCGCACACAACGAGCTCAGCAAGGCATTTGTGCGTGCCGCCCAGGAGCTCGGGCTGCCATTCACCCCCGACTTCAACGGCGCCGAGCAGGATGGCGTTGGCTACTACGACGTCACCCAGAAGAAGGCGCGCCGCGAAAGCGCCGCGACCGCCTACCTGAAGCCGGCGAAGAAGCGCCGCAACCTCACCGTCCAGACGCAGGCGCTCGCCACCAAGGTGCTCGTTGAGAACGGTCGCGCGATCGGCCTGCGCTACACGGTGAACGGTCGCGAGCGCGTCGCCTACGCCGATCGCGAGGTGGTGCTGTCCGCAGGCGCGGTGAACTCGCCCCGCCTGCTGCTGCTGTCTGGCATCGGCCCGGCTGAAGAACTGAAGGCGCTCGGCATCGAGGTCGTCCACGACCTGCCGGGTGTGGGCAAGAACTACCAGGACCACATGGATGTGTATCTCACGGCGGAGACGACCCCGGTGAGCTACAACCGCTCCGACCGGCCGGTGCCTGCGGTTCTCGCCATGATCCAGTACATCCTCTACCGCACCGGGCCGATCACCGCCTCGGTATGCGAAGCGGGGATGTTCGTCCGCAGCAGCAGCGAAGTCCCTGCCCCCGACATCCAGATGCACTGCCTCCCCGCGTATGTGATCGACCACGGTCGACTCCGGGTCAAGGGCCACGGCATGACGATCAACACCTGCAACCTCCGGCCGAAGAGCGTCGGCTCGGTCACTCTGCGGTCGTCCGACCCTGCTGTGCCTCCGGCCATCGACCCGGCGTTCCTCAGTGACCCGTACGACTGGAAGATCTCGCTCGAAGGATTCAAGTGGGGCCGCGAGATGCTGGCGACGAAGGCATACGCGCCCTACGTCAAGAAGGAGCACATGCCTGGCGCCGATGTGAAGACCGACAAGGAGATCCGCGAATACGTCAAGCAGTGGTCCAAGACGGACTACCACCCGGTCGGCTCTTGCAAGATGGGTGACGACGAACTCGCGGTAGTCGACCAGCAACTCCGAGTGCACGGCATCGACAGGCTCCGAGTCGTCGACGCATCGATCATGCCCACCCTCATCAGCGGCAACACCCAAGCGACCTCGATCATGATCGGCGAGAAGGGCGCGCACCACATCCTGCACGGCCTGGAGCCGCTGACCACCGAGTCACTGTCCGCGGCAGGTGCGAGCAGATGACCGTCCCGGACGGAGAGATCACCCTCTCCATCTCCGGCGACGGAGAGGTCGCGACGATCTTGGTCGATCGCAGCCAGAAGCTGAACGCGCTCACGCTTCCCATGCTCGATCAGCTCAGCGCGGTGTGCGATGACATCGACCGGTCGAAGGCCCGAGTGGTGGTGGTGCGAACCGCCGGCGAGCGGGCGTTCTGCGTCGGTGCCGACATCACCAATTTTGAGAAGCTCGACTCCGTGGAGATGTGGTCCACGTGGATTACGACCGGCCACCGCGCGTTCGACAGGTTGGCGAACCTCCGTCAGCCGACTGTCGCCATCATCGACGGTGTCGCCGTCGGCGGCGGCCTCGAACTCGCGCTCGCCTGTGACCTCCGCGTCGTCAGCAGCAAGGCGCGCCTCGGCCTGCCCGAAGCCGGGCTCGGAACGGCTCCCGGCTGGGGCGGCACGATAAGGCTCCCTGAGTTGATCGGGCGGGCCCGCGCGCTCGACCTGATGCTCACCCGGCGCCAACTCACCGCCGCCGAAGCCATCGAGTGGGGGCTCGCCTCCCGCATCGCAGACCCTCACTACCTCGAATCGACCGTGGAATCGCTCGTCGGCGACCTGCTCGCATCCGCACCTCTCGCCTCGCAGTTCATCAAGCAGATCGTGGTCGCCGGTGGCACCGGAGGTCCTTCCTCGCGCGTACTCGAAGCATTCGCCGGCGCCCTCGCGGCACCTACATACGACCTCCGCGAAGGAATCGCCGCCTTCCACGAGAAGCGCGCACCGAAGTTCACCGGCGCCTAACCGGACAACCCAGAAGAAGGACGACATGACTACCGGCAAGGACTACACGACCGACGAGGTCGTCGTGTGCAACCACACTCTGCTCATTGACGGGAAAGACGTGGAAGCCTCTAGCGGCGACCGGTTCACCCGCACCAGCCCCGCGCACAACATCGAAGTCGGCACCTACGCCAACGCTTCGGCTGCCGACGTGGATGCTGCGGTGAAAGCCGCGCGCACTGCGCTCGATGGCGGGTGGCGCTTGTCGTCGGGCGCGGTCCGGTCGAAGCTGCTCTATCGCGTCGCACAGCTCGTCCGCCGCGACGCGGAGCAGCTCGCCCTCGCGGAAACCCTCGACACCGGCAAGCCGATCAGCCAGTCGCGCAACGAGGTCGAATCCACGGCGGAGCTGTGGGAGTATGCGGCAACGCTCGCGCGCCACTCGCAGGGGGATGCCCACAACGGGCTCGGTGCCGACACCTTCGCGCTCGTCGTCAATGAACCCGTCGGCGTCATGGGCATGATCACGCCCTGGAACTTCCCGATCCTGATCATCTCGCAGAAGCTTCCCTTCGCCCTCGCCGCCGGCAATACCGCTGTGGTGAAGCCGAGTGAGTTCAGCCCGACGACGACCATCATGCTCGGCGGCCTCATCCGCGAGGCGGGGTTCCCCGACGGCGTCGTCAACGTGCTGACCGGATCAGGAAGCCTCGGAACTGCCATCGTCAGCCACCCCGGCATCGACATGATCAGTTTCACTGGCTCCACCGAGGTCGGCCGCAAGATCGCAGGCACCGCCGGTGCCGACCTGAAGAAGGTTGAACTGGAACTGGGTGGGAAGAACCCCCAGATCGTCAGCCGGCACGCGGACCTTGCCGCCGCCGTGGACGCCGCAGTCTTCGGTGGATACTTCAATACCGGCCAGTGCTGCAACGCGGGAAGTCGCCTTCTGGTGCATCGTTCGATCGTCGACGACTTCACCGCTGCTGTCGCCGAGCGCACGAAGCTCGTTCCCGTGGGAAACCCCCTCCTCAGCTCCACCCAGGTCGGTTCGCTCGTCAACGCCCAGCAACTCGCCGTCGTCGAGCGCTACGTGGGCGAAGGTGTCGCCTCCGGAGCAACGCTCGTGACCGGTGGAGCCTCGTTCGGACCGGACTCGCTCTTCTTCGAGCCGACCCTGTTCACGAACGTCACGCCCGACATGAGCATCGCATCGGAGGAGATCTTCGGCCCGGTTCTGTCGATCCTCGCCTTCGACGAGCTGTCGGAAGCTGTTCGGATCGCCAACAGCACCAACTACGGTCTCTCGGCGGGTATTTGGACACAGGACATCGACGAGGCGCTCACCGCCTCCCGCGACCTGCGCGCAGGAACCATCTGGGTGAACCGATGGATGGATGGCTACCCCGAGGTCCCGTTCGGCGGCTACGGCGCCAGCGGAATCGGACGCGAACTGGGACGCCAGGCCCTCGCCGAGTTCAGCGAGGCCAAGACCATTCAGCTCCAGGTCGGATCTCGAATCAGCCGGTGGGTCGACGCCCCCGACGGAGTCGGAGCATGAGCCGCTCAGTACTCCCTACGATGCTGCCGGTCGTCCTCCCGCGCGACTACGTCGTGCCGGCGGGATTCGCCGACGTCGCCCGTCGAGTGTGGGACACCGCCGAAGCCAAGGTCGCCGGCCTCATCTCCGCACATCCCGACCAGTTCCCCCTGTACACCGAAGACGGAAAGTGGGTCGTTGATGGCGAGGTGTGGACCAACTGGTGTGAGGGCTTCCTCGGAGGGCAGCTCTGGATGCTGTCGCGCCGCGCAGGCGACCCCGCCCATCGAGACAGCTTCCGTTCAGCAGCCGAGCACTACTCCAGCCTCCTGGAAGAGCGACAGCACGATGACTCCGTTCACGACCTCGGCTTCATCTTCTGGTCGACGTATCGCCGTTGGTACGAGACGACCGGCGAGCAGTCGCTGAAGGACGTGCTCGTGCAGGCAGGTCGTACGACCGCCAGCCGGTACCGGCCCATCGGGAACTACATGCCAAGCTTCCGCGAGCCGGCGTCTCTGTTCATCGACATCATGATGAATATCCACATGGCGTTCTATGCGTCGCAGCAAACCGGCGACGACTCGCTCGCCGACGTCGCGACGCAGCACTGTCTGACGACTCGCCGCCACCTCATCCGAGGAGACGGTTCGGCGTCGCATGAAGCCATGTTCGACCTCGAAACGGGCGACTTCATCGCTCAGACGACCCAGCAGGGCTTCTCCGACACCGGCTCCTGGGCGCGTGGACAGGCGTGGGCGCTCTACGGATTCGGCACCGTCTACAGATTCACCGGCGACCGCCGCTTCCTCGACACAGCTCGCGCAACGGCCGATTTCTGGATCGAGAAGACCCGCACTCAGCTCGTGCCGCCGAACGACTGGGAGGAGCCGAACCCGGTGCGGCCGTACGAGAGTTCCGCTGCGGCCGCGGCCTCGGGTGGTCTCTGGCAACTCGCCGGGCTTGTCGATAACCCCGCGCTGGCTCGCGCGTACGCAGACCACGCTGTTCGCACCCTTGCGGCTCTTGCGGCCGATGATTTCCTCGCCAGCCCCGTCGAGGACTGGGAGGGCGTGCTGAAGCATGGCACCTATCACGAGGGCAAGGGCCTCGGCGTCGACGAGTCAGTCATGTGGGGCGACTACTGGTTGCTCGACGCAGTCGACACCATCCAGCAATACGCGGAGGGCGCGGAATGACTGGTACCGCAACGGAGGTCGAAGCGAGCGGTTGGGATTCCCCTGGCGCTGTCGCCGGCGAGACCATCGATACGGACGTCTTGATCGTCGGAAGTGGCATGGGCGGAGGCACACTCGCATACGCCCTTCGTGATTCAGGCTTCCGTGTCCTCATCGCCGAACGCGGACAGCGACTCCCGCGCGAACCGGAGAACTCCAGCCCCTCCGAGGTCTATCTGAAGCATCGCTATCAAAACGCCGACATCTGGTACAACGGCAAGACCGGGGCGCCGTTCAAGCCCGGTGTTTACTATTACGTCGGAGGCAACACCAAAGTCTACGGCGCGTGTCTTCCACGGTTCCGCGCGTCGGACTTCCTGGCGACACCGACCGCCGACGGTATCTCGCCGGCGTGGCCTTTCAGCTACTCGGATCTGGAGCCCTACTACTCCGAAGCCGAAGCGCTGTACCAGGTGCGCGGTGACACTGGTGCCGATTCGACCGAGCCACCGCGATCGCAGCCCTTCCCGCACCCGGCGCTCGACCACGAGCCTACGATCGCCAGGCTCGCTGCCTCTTTCGAGAGCCAGGGTCTGCATCCGTTCCGTATGGCGTCGGGCATGCAGCTCGACAGCCAGCGAGACCGAGAACTGTGCACGACCTGCGATGGCGCACCTTGCGAAACGGGGCACAAGTCGGACGCCGAAAACCGGGCCATCGACCCGGCGCTCACGTCAGCTTCAGTCACCCTCGAGACCGGCCTGCGCATCGACCGCCTAGAGACCGACAGCTCGGGCAGGCGTGTCGTCGCCGCGCTCGCAGTGAAGGACGATGGCACCCTCGTTCGCGTCGAAGCTCTCACTTTCGTGCTGGCCGCCGGTGCGGTCAACTCGTCCGTCGTCCTGCTCCGCTCTGCGTCAGAGGCACACCCGGCCGGGCTGGGCAACTCCTCCGGGCTCCTGGGTCGCAACTACATGGTCCACGACAGCACCTTCGTCGTCGCGCTGAACCCGTTCCGTCGCAACAAGACGGCCTGGCAGAAGACGCTCGGCATGAACGACTGGTATGAGAGCGGGCCGGGACGAAAGCACCCCCTGGGCAACGTACAGATGCTCGGTAAGCTCGCCGGGCCAATGCTTCGTATGGGTGCCCGCATCGTGCCGATTTGGCTACTCGATCTCGTCTCCAAGCGCACCGTAGACCTCTATCTCACGACGGAGGACTTGCCGCGCAAGGAGAACGGTGTCGTCCTCTCATCCGGACGGATCGAGATTCACTGGACACCAACCAACGTGAGTGCCCACCAGACGCTCGTCAAGAGGATGCGGACGGCGCTTCATAAGGCGGGATACCCGTTCGTTCTCACCAAGCGCATGGGAATCGAGACCAACTCCCACCAGTGCGGCACCGCAGTCGCTGGACACGACCCAGCGACCAGTGTGCTGACGCCGGAGTGCAGAGTTCACGACGTCGACAATCTCTTCCTTGCAGACAGCTCCTTCTTCCCCTCCTCGGCAGCGCTCAACCCTGCGTTGACGATCGCGGCGAACGCATTGCGGATCGCCCCCACCGTCGCCTCGTCCACGAAAGCGCTCTTGCGCGGAGGTATCAACGCGAGTTGACCGCTGGAGCCCCGAAGTAGGCGAGGAATAGGGGGCTCGCCTCTGTGGTGGAGGCGGGTCTCACCCTTCACCTGTACGGCAGTTCGAGCAGCTGTGCGCTCCAGGCCGAACTGTCGCACGCGCGCCAAATCGCCACGACGGTGTCGTCGGGATCCATCTCAGCTTGCATCAGTGAGTATTCGCTCTTCTGAGCGCCACCAGTATTGCCTTTGAGCGCCACCCCGCGATCTGCGTCGTTCGTCAGCTGAACGCCACCGCGTGCTGCACCTGCCGAGGAGCGCGGGGCGACCCGCGCAGCCGAGGGCCGGGCGCGTCTCGAGACACCTGAGCGGGGACAGTTCCGCTCACCGCGCACGCCTCGCCATGGCTGCCGCGGGCAGGCGGCGCCTGCCCTTGCCCTCGACGACGGGGACACGCGGTGGGGTCATCGATGCGTCCTGCAGCCGTTCGAGGCTCCGGTCGAGGCCGCGTCCAGCCGCGGTCTTGAGCACAGTCCTCGAGGGTGGTGCTCAAGAGCAATATTGGGTGGCGCTGAACGCGAATATCGTGTGGCGCCGAACCGCAATATCTGGTGGCGCTCAAGGGTCCAAATACTCACATCAGTAGGCCTGCTACTCCGCGGCGGATGTAGCGCCAATCGAGGCCCTGGGTCGGCGCCGCGCATTCGGGAGCTGCCGGGGTGAGATAACCCTCGGGGCGCGCGGCTGCGATCCAGTCCCTTACCTCCGCTTCGGGGCGAGCGAAGCGTGTCGAGAACGCTTGAGGAGGCCGACGCCGTCCGCTGCCTCTTCGAGGCAGGCACCGGGCGAGCCGCAGCCGAGGACGACGTCGTCGAGTTCGTACGGATCGAGCCCCGGCGCCGTGACAACGGCGGCGCGCTGAGGCGAAGGCGAGATCCTCGGGGCGTTCCGTCGCGGGCGTCCCCTTCTCGGCGCGGCCGATCGGGGTGCGGGCGACGGCGAGGCCGACGTTGAGGCCGGTCTTCATTCGAACGGCTTCGGTGATTGTGAAAAGGGCAGCGACTCCTGAGCCGACGGAAACGGGCGCGAGGAATCGCACTCTGTCGAACCCGTAGTTGATGGCGACCGTGTCCCGGACATCGATCACGCTGGGGAGTAGTCGGGGCAACAGGGAGAGGGTCGGCATGCCGGGGCGAAAGCACCTCCTCGCGCGCCGGTCGGGCGGGCTGGCGCCGCGGCACGGGTGCCGCGGGCCACCGGGGTCGGGCAGGCATCGCGTCCGGGGCGATCGGTAACCTTGCCGATATGCCGCCCATCGAGCCTTCGACCTCGCTCGAGCGCACCTACCGGTACCTGCGCATCGGCGTGGCCAGCTGCGTGATCGTCATCTTCGTGTCGGTCGCGGTGGCCGCGGCATCCGTCGGCTGGCTCACCTCGGTGAGCGACTACTTCTACACGTCCGCCCGCAACGGCTTCGTCGGCGCGCTCATCGCCGTCACCCTCGCCCTGATCGCCCTCTCGGGAAGCGGCGCCGAACGGTTCCTGCTCGATGCGGCCGCCCTGTTCGCTCCGCTCATCGCCCTCGTGCCGACCACCGTCGCCCCGCGCACGATCCCGGGCGTGACGGCGCCGTGCCGCTTCCGGTGCTTTCCTGCGGAATACGAAGCGGATGCCGCCAACGGCGTGACCACCTACCTCGTCGTCGGCACGCTCTTCGTGCTGGTCACCGTGCTGCTGATCGCCCTGCGGCAGGCATCGCTCAAGACCCTGTGGCTCTCGCTCGTCGTCACCGTCGCCGTGCTGGCCGCGGTCGGCCTGACGTGGACCCTCGCCCGCGACGCGTTCCTGCAGCAGGGGCACTTCGCCGCGACCATCGCGTTCTTCGGGCTGTTCGCCGCCGTCGCCGTCCGCAACGCGTTCCCCCGCCCGGGCACGGCTCCGGCGACCGTGTTCCGCGTGCTCTACACCGTCATCGCCGCCGCTCTCGGGGGCGTGCTCGTGCTCTACGTCGTGCTGCTGCCGCAGGCCGAGCGCAACGGCCTGCCCATCGTGCTGATCGCCGAAGCCGCCGCCCTCGCGCTGTTCTGCGCGTTCTGGGTGGTGCAGGGCATCGAGAAATGGCACGACGACGACCCCACGTTCGCGCTGCGCGACGCCGGAGCACGCGAACGGGTCGGCTGAAGCCGCCGCGTTGCGATAGGTCTCGGTCGCGATCGCCGTCGCCGTCACCGCAGTCGCCCTCCGCTGCCGCCCGATCACCGCAGACAGCATGCGAGAGCGCGTCGCGTGCCAACGGGGCTGATCGCCCACCCCACGCCACTGCGGGTGTTACTGCCGTGTGAACTCTTTGTTGCGCTATGCCCGGGCAGGTGTGCGCGCGCGGTCGATGCCCCCATGCTTGAAGGGACTCCTCTTCAGGCGGAGCGAACGACCCGTTCGTCCAAGCGATCGACCGAGAGGAAGACGAATGGCCGACGACCGCATCTGGCGCACACGAGCGAGCCGCCGGGCATTCCTCGGGCTCCTCACCGCCGCGCCCGTGGCCGCTCTGGCCGCGTGCGCCGCCGACCGCCCGCCGCTTCCCCACGCGGTGCCGGCCACCGCCGCGCCGACGCCCGGCACCGCGACGACCGGCGTGCCGACCGCGGCGAGCGCTCGTCCCGTCGTGGTGCCGTCCTTCGGCCCCAACGGCACCCACTGGCCCGAGCACACGCCGTGGCTCGGCGAGGCCGTCGCGCACATCATCGAGGTCGGCTGCACGTGGCCTGCGATCGCCACCGCCCTCGCCCGCGTCACCCCCGCGCAGGCCGCCGCGGGCGTTCACCTCAAGGTCCTGCCCGGAACCCTCACCGGCACCGGATCGTCGTCGGGCTCCAAGGCCGTGCTGCAGGGCCTGGGCAGCGCCGACTGGGCCAAGAACGTGCTGGTCTCCCCCCGCGACGGCCGCGGCACCGTGACGATCAGCGGCCCGGCGAGACTGCGCGACGTCAAGGGCATCACCTTCGCCCGCATCGACGCCGACGACCTGCTGCTGACCAACTGCACCCGCACCGCGTGGGCGCACGCGAAGATGTCCAAGGGCCTGCGCATGGCGTCTTCTTATAACTCGACGACCCGCGAGTGCGGCGCATACGAGATCGTCATGGCCGACGCCAAAGCCGACATCTCGGATCCCCTCGGGTACGCGGCCGGAGAGGGCTGCACCCTCACCGACTGCGTCTGGGACGGATGCTACGGCGCGCCGGTCTTCCGCCCGAACGGCGCCACCGACCACGTCGACACGCTGCAGATGTACGGCTCGGGGTGGTACCGGGGCCTCACCGTGCGCGACACGACGTTCTTCGGTTCGCTCAACTGCGCGCTGCAGATCGGCGGATCGCGGCCGGACGACCCCGGGCTCGGAACCGCGTTCCTCACCCTCGAGCACAGCATCATCACGTCGCAGGCGACCGCGATCCGCGTGCGCTACCCGGTGCCCGACGGTGCGCAGACCCCCAGCATGGACCAGGCGCTCAACGGCATCGGCGAGCCCGGCCAGCTGCACGCGAAGGACTCGTACATCTTCGGCTCGATGTACAAGAGCCAATGGGGCCGCGTGCAGAACACGCACGTCTCGTACGTCCGAGCCCTCGACAACAACCCGGTCGCCGACGGCGAATGGACCTACGACTCCTCGCTGGCGTCGTGGGGCGCCGCCGATTTCGACCGGCTCACGCCCACCCCGACCCCCGAGTTCCTCGCCTCGATCTGGACCTGAAGTGAGCGCATCCCCCACCCCCGACCAGGGCGCCGGCCTCGCCCATCGCGCGTCGCGCGGCATCGCCATCACGATGGGCGGAATGTGGTCCAAGACCCTCATCCAGATGGCTGCGATCGTGCTGCTCGGGCGCCTGCTGACCCCCGACGACTTCGGCCTGGTCGCGATGGTCACCGCCATCTCGGGCGTGCTCGACCTCGTGCGCGACTTCGGGCTCACCGGCGCGATCATCCAGGCGCGCGAGATCAGCGCGCGCAGTTGGCGCAGCCTGTTCTGGCTCGCCCTCGCGTTCGGCACGGTGCTCGGCGGAATCCTGGCCGCGTGCGCACCGCTCATCGCGGCCCTCTACGGCGATGAGCGTCTGATCGCGATCACCCTGGTGATCGCTCCCAGCCTCATCGTCAACGGGCTCACCATGCCCCTGCAGGCCCGAGCCACGCGAGATCTCGAGTTCGGGCTGCTCGCGCGCATCGACGTCGTCACGATGGTGGTGGGTGTGATCCTGGCGATCGCCGCGGGGCTGCTCGGCTTCGGCTACTGGTCGCTCATCATCATGGTCGGCAGCGGCCTGGTCGTGCGCCTGATCATGCTGTGGATGGCGATCCGGCCCCATCCCGGATGGCCGCGTGTGCACCGCGACGTGCTCCCGCTGCTGTCGCGCGGAGGCAGCATCTTCGGCGCCGAGCTGCTCAACTACCTCGAGCGCAACGCCGACACCGTGATCGTCGGCCAGCAGTTGGGCGCGGCCACCCTCGGCCAGTACTCGCGCGGCTACGCGCTCTTTCTCATGCCGCTGCAGCAGCTGAACGGGCCGATCGGCCGGGTCGCCCTGCCGGTGCTGAGCAAGCTCCAAGACGACCCCGAGCGCTACCGCCGCTACATCCGCGGCGCGCTGCTCGTGATCGGCTACCTCACGCTGCCGACGTACGCGATCCTCGCGACCGTCTCTCAGCCCCTGTTCGCGCTGCTGCTCGGACCCGGATGGGACCAGGCCGCCACGATCTTCAGCATTCTCGCGATCGCCGGCATCGCGCAGGGCATCGGCAAGGTGCGAGGCTGGCTGTTCATCACGATGGGCCGCTCGCACCAGCAGTTCGCCTACGACCTCGTCGCCCGCCCACTGGTGGTCGTCGGCTTCATCGTCGGGATCATGTGGGGCGGGATCTACGGGATGGCGCTGACCTACGGCATCCTGTCGGCGGTGCTGCTCGTGCCGGGATTCGCCTTCGCGATCCGCAAGACCTTCGTGCGCCCGGGCGATATCGTCTTCCCGGTGATGCGCCCGCTCGTGTTCGCGCTGCTCGCGTTCGCCTCGGCGTTCGCCGCGACCCGCGCCGTCGATGCCATCGCCGTCGTCGAACTGATCGTCGGCGGCGTCGCCGGGGGCGCGGTCCTGCTCCCCCTGCTGCTGATCCCCGCCTATCGACGCGACTTCGCGCAGATCTTCGGGTTCGTCAAGCAGATGCGTGCGCCCAAGCCGCGAAACCCCCAACCCGACGGCGACGCTCCCGAAGGCGGCGCTCCCGACGGCGGCGCGCACGCCGAGCCGCCCGCCCGGCAGGTCAGTCCGCGCCGGGCCCGGGCCGCTCGCCGATGACGCGCGCGGGCACACCGCCGGCGATCGCGAAGGCAGGGACATCCTTCGTCACGACCGCGCCCGCCGCGATCACCGCGCCCTCGCCGATCGTCACCCCCGCCAGCACGACCACGTTCGCACCGAGCCACGCGCCGGCACCCACGACGATGTCCTCTTCGACCTTCGGCTGATCCATGATCGCCACCGGCCCGCGTTCGATGCCGTAGTTGGACGCGGTGAGGGTCACATGCGGCGCGAAGAGGCACTTGTCGCCGATGAGGATGCGACCTGTGGAGTTGCCCGCCCAGATGACGCAGAACTCGCCGATGTGGGATCCGGCCCCGATGGCGATGCGCTCCGCGTTGCGGAACGACACGTTCGGGGCCATCGTCACCCCCTCGCCCAGTCGCAGGCGCCGCACCTGGCGGACGAACGAGTAGCTGCTGAAGTGCGCGAGGCGCAGCGCGTGCCCGAGCGTGCGCGGATCCAGCACCGAGCGCACGGCATCCTTCAGGCCCATCAGACCCTCGCGGGCCTCTCGGCCGGCACGCTCAGCGACCGCTCGATCGAACGCATCAGCGCGGACCGGTCGATCGAGTCGCGCACCGTCGCGCTCACGACCAGCTCGCGCCGGTACGCGCACGCGAGCACCGCGAGGTCGTCGCGCGGATCTCCCGCCGGCCACCCGACCAGGGTCTCAAGCGGCGCGTCGCCGAACCAGCGCTGGTCGCGGCCCAGCGTCACGAACGTGGCGAAGCCCACCCAGTCCTCGGCGCCCTCGACGATCGACCCGCCCGAGTCGACCGCGCGCTGCACCTGCTCGCGCACCAGCGGGAGCATCTCTTCGACGCTCGCCGAGGTCGGCACCGAGACCTTCACGATGCTCACGTCGTTGCGCACCTCGCCGTCGCCGCGCGCACGGCGCGAGATCGGCACGAGGATCGAGATGGACTCGGTCCCCTCGCGCTGGTCGGCGACGGCGCGCAGCGCCGCCGCCGCGAGGAGGTCATTGACGGTGCCGCCCAGGCGATAGGCGCGCTTGGTCGCCGCGGCGAAGTCGACCACGACGTACTCGGACGAACGGCCGCGCCGGGCCGCCTCGACCATTCCGGTGCGGGCGATGCGCGCGTTCTTCAGGGGGCGCAGCACCCGCCCGCCCCACCGGCGCAGCCGCATGCGGAAGGGCTTTCGCCAGTACGCCCGCCACGCGTCGCCGGCCGAGCCGTGCCGCCCTCGCCACTCGCGCCACGCGAGCCTGAGCACACCCAGCCCGGTGCGCGGCGCGATGCCGACGGCCTCCCGCTCGGCATCCCCCGGCACAGGCGCGGTGCTCTGCGCAGCGGTGCCGGCGAGCACATCGCCGATGCGCAGTCCGAACATCGCGTCGCCCACGACATGGTGGTAGCGCAGCACGATCGCCACCCGCCCCGACTCGAGCGGCACGAACACGAGATCCCACAGGGGCCGGTCCAGATCCAGCACCGGACTGTCGCGGCCGGTCAGGGCCTCGACGACGCCGGGGTCGTCGGGCTCGACGCCGGAGTGGAAGCGCACGTGGTACTCGAGGTCCAGGTGCTCCACGGGAACCCACGCCGGGGTCGTCGCTCGCAGCGGCGTGTGCACCAGTCGCTGACGCATCGACGGCGCGAACCAGCTCAGCCGTTCGATGCGGTCGCGGATCGCCGCACGGTCGAACTCGCCGTCGGGGCCGCGCAGCGACGCCCCGTCGACGATCAGGGTTCCGGCGGCGCACATCGACGCGAACACGACGCTGTCGGCGACGTACTTCTCGTCGAGCGACCTGATCAGCTGCGCACGCGGGCTCGGCTCTGTCACGATTCGTCTCCGCTCCTGCTCGGCACGTTCAGAACGATCGGATGCGGCGGGTCGTCGTCCACGAAGACCCGCCCGTCGCGCCGGAACCTCATCGCCTGGAACATGCCGCCGAAGAAGCCGCCGAGGAGTGCGAGATCGGCCCCGCGCCGCCGCGGGATGCGCCGGTTGCGGAACGCGCGCGACACGGTGCGCTTGAACACGATCGCCGCCATCAGCAGGCCGACCCCGAACCGCAGCCGCAGCCACTTGGCAGTCAGCGCCCCGAGCCCCAGACCGTAGCCGCGGTGGAGCGTCGCATAGGCGTCGTCCTCGCGGGTGTGCCGGTGGTGCACGACGCAGCCCGGATCGAACACGATCGCATGCCCCGCGTCGAGGATGCGGCAGAAGATGTCGAGGTCCTCGGCCCCCGCGAGGCGCCTGCCAGCCCCCAGGACCGGATCGAAGCCGCCCAGCTCGAGCAGCAGCTCGCGCCGGAACGCCATCACGGCGCCGTGTCCGGCATCCAGTCCCTCGATCGTGCGGCGATAGCGCCGCACCGGGCCGGGATCGCCGCCGCTGCCGATCATGCTGTGGTCGAGCATCGTCCCGGTCACGGCGCCGACCGTCGGATCGTCGAAGTGCGCGAGCGCGGCCTGCACCCAGCCGTCCACCCCCGTGCAGTCGTCGTCGGTGTAGAACACGATCTGCCGAGCGGTCGCCGCAAGCCCCGTGTTGCGGGCGATCGACAGGCCCTTGACGTCGGTGCGGACCGCCTCGACCCCAGCCGCGCGCGCCACCGCGAGCGTCTCGGGAGTCGTCGACGCCGAGTCCACGACGAGGATCTGCATCTCGGCGGGACTGCTCGCGCGGAAAGACGCGAGTGCGTCGCGCAGCATGCCCGGTCGCTCTCTCGTGCAGATCACGAGCGTCACATCATCGGCCCGGAGCATCTTCGAGCTCGACCTTCAGGTGTTCGGCGGCGAGGTAGGCCTCGACCTGCAGTTGGGCGGCCGCCGTCCAGCTCAGCTCGCCCGCGCGGCGCATCGCGGCCTCCTGCATCGTGCGCAGCACTTCGGGCTGGGTCACCAGCGCATCGAGCTGTCGTGTGAGGGTCGTAACGTCGCCCACGCGGTGCGTGAGGCCCGTCACCCCTTCGTCGATCACCGCGCCCGCGGCATCCGACACCATCGGCACGCACCCCGCGACCTGCGCCTCGTACGTCACCAGGGCGCTGCCCTCTTCGACGGAGGGAAGCAGCAGCACGTCAGCCTCGGACAGCACGCGCATCGGGTCGTCGGTCACGCCGCACAGGCGCACACCGGGGGCGGACAGCAGCGGCTCGAGGTGGCGCAGGTACTCGGCGTCGACGTGCCCGCACACGAGCAGGCGCCCGCCCTGCGCGGCGAGCGAGCCGGCCCATGCCTGCAGGGCGAAGTGCAGCCCCTTGCGAGGCTCGACCCGCCCGAGGAAGACCGCGGTGAACGGGCGCGCCGACGCGTCTCGCGGGTAGGGCGCGGCGTTCGAGCCGTAGCGATGCCGCAACAGCCGACGCGAGTCGAACCCGCGGTCGCGGAAGGTCTGGGCCACCGAGTCCGACGGCACCAGCAGCGCGGTCGCGGCGGCCCACTCGCGCTGCTCGGAACGCAGGTGCCGGGCGCTGCGGGTGTGGCTCGCGCCCTTGCGCGGCACCAGCCCGAGGCGCGCGATCTCGCGCTCGACGACGGCGTACGCATGCTCGGTGTGGGTGTTCGGCACCTCGCGGACCGACGCAATGCCCGCGCGCCGGGCCGCCTCGAAGGTGCGCTCCGCCGCGAGCGGCCACGCGTGCACGACGTCGATGCCGTGCCGATCGCCGCCTCGCGCCGCCCGCGCAACGATCCGCGCGGCGACGCGGTCGTGATGGCGCAGCGCGCGATCGCGCCCGACGGCCCGATGCGGGATCCGGCGGCCCGCCACCGTCAGGGTGGTGTGAACGGATGCCGCGCCCTCGACCGCCCGCGCGAGGCTGGCCACCACCAGATGCACGTCATGCCCGGCGCGCACGAGCTCGTTGGCCTGGTTCCACGCGGTCCAGCCGATCCCCGGTGCGCCGAGGGCGTGCGGAAAGCTATAGAGAACAGACAGTTCGCGCCCCCCTCCCCCGGTGGACAGCTCGGTCATGAAACGCTCCGTCCCTCATCCCTTCCCCCACTCTGAGCGCGAGCGAAAGCGCGGCACAACCCGAGCGGGCGAATGTCGCCCACTCTTTACACGAGTGCAACAAACCCGGGTCTCGACGTTAACAATGCGGCGCGACCATTGGATGGCCAGCTCCCGTTCGAGCCCGCGTCGGCGACCGTTCGAACACACGGAGACTCGCCCGACGGCGTGTGGGGGGAACGAGGCACGTGCGTCCGCGCGAGCCTCACGCCAGACAGAGGGGACGAGCACCATGGACACTCCCAAGTACTTGCAGACACTGTGGCAGTACAAGTGGCTTCTGCTGTTCGGCGCGATCGTCGCCGCAGTGGCCGCATTCTTCGCGGGCTTCGCGATCCAGAACGGCCAGGTCGTCTCGCGCGCCGAGACGACCTACTCCGCCGCCACCACGATGCTCGTCACGAGTCCGAACGACACCCTGTACCAGGCCGAGGTTCCCGGCATGCCAGTGCAGGAGGGCATGACCCAGCCTCAAGAGATCGACCTCGCCCAGAACGCGCTGCTGTACGCCTACCTGATCTCGAGCGACACGATCCTGCAGGACGTCGAGGCGGCGATCGGTCCGCTCGACGACGAGAAGGAGTCGCTCTCGGGTCTGCGGCGCACGACCCAGCCCGCCGGCGACGAGCGCTTCCCGGGTCGCTACGAGCTGCCTGTGCTCGAGGCGATCGGCATCGCCCCCACGCAGGCTCGCGCCGAGCTGATCTCTCGGACGGCCGCCGACGCGTTCCTGGCCTATCTCGCCCTGCAGCAGGACGAGCAGGGCATCGACCCCGCGCAGCGGGTCGAAGTCGAGCTGCTCGCCGCCAACGACGCGGTCGAAGGCGACGGATCCAACCCGGCGATCCCGATCGTGGTGACGTTCCTGGGCGTGCTGCTGGCGTTCGTCGTGCTGATCTATCTCATCGCCGGGGCCCGGTCCGGGGCGGCCAAGCGCAAGGCCGCGAAGGCTTCAGCCGCCGCGGACGATGTCGCGACAGGCGACGCGGCAGACGATGCCGAGCCCCCGGCCACAAGCGACGAGCCCGCGTTCGACGAGACCCTCGAACCGCTCCAGGGCGACCGCGAGCTCGTCACGACGAGCACCGGATCGCTGCGCGCACGTCGCGGCGCCGGCGACGGCCTCGTCGGGTGACGGCCGGCGCCGCAGGACACGCCGTGACCACGACCGAGTCTGACGCGCGCACCCGGGCGGCATCGGGCGAGCAGGCCGCCGCGCACACCGCCGAGGCGACCACCCCGCGTCGGCCGCGCACGTGGGCGATCGTATCGATCGCCCTCGGGCTGGCCGCTGTGGTGCTCGTCTCGGTCGTGTTCCTGCCCCCGCTCATCACCGGCGCGGTGCTGCTGAGCCTGTCCGCCGTCTTCCTGCTGCGGCGGGTGCTGTTCACCTGGCCGGCGCTGCTGTTCCTGCTCGCCGCGTCGATCATGTTCATCCCGGCCCGGCGCTACGCGCTGCCCATCCAGCTCGGCTTCGCGCTGGAGCCCTACCGGGTGATGATCTTCGTCGCGATCATCGCGCTGGCCGTCGCGTTCCTCGTCGACAGGCGACGCCGCTGGCAGCCCATCGCCTTCGGCTGGCCACTCGGGATCTTCCTCGCCACGCTGCTGGTGTCGTTCATCGCCAACGGCACGCGACTGGTCAACGCGGGGCTCGCGACCACGTCGTTGTCGGCCTTCCTCCAACTGGGCGTGCTGCTGTCGGTGCTGTTCACCGTGCGCCAGCTGCTCACCTCGGAGCGGCTGGTGCTGCAGTTCCTCATGTTCCTGTCGTGGTGCGCGATGATCGTCGGGTTCTTCGCGATCGTCGAGCGTGTCACCCGCATCAACGTGTTCTGGATGCTCTCGAGCTTTCTCCCGCTCGTCATGCTGCGCGACCAGGGAGAGGCCATGCGCGCGGGCGTCAACCGCGCGTACGGGTCGGCGCAGCATCCGATCGCCCTCGCGGTCATGCTGTGCATGATCCTGCCGATCCTGGTGTACTTGGCCAAGTACGCGCTCTGGCCGCGCCTCGAGATGAATCGCCGCATCTTCTACGGCATCGGCACGGTGCTCGTGTTCGGCGGCATCATCGCGGCGATCTCGCGCACCGCCGTCGTGGTCATGGGCGTGATGTTCCTGCTCGCGCTCCTGTTCGTGCCCCGGGTCGCGTTCGTGCTGCTGGCGTTCGCGGTGCCGATGGTCGTGCTCGCCGCGCTGGTCGTTCCCGCCCAGGTCGACTCGATGCTGCTGTCGTTCCTCGACGTCGACACGCTCATCGCGTCGCAGTACACCTCGGCGGGCATGCGCGGCGCAGGACGCCTCGCCGACCTGGCCCCGGCGATGGCCGAGGTGGCGAGGCTGCCGTTCTTCGGGCAGGGCTTCGGCAGCCGCATCGTCGTCGGCGACGAGGCGAACTCGTTCATCCTCGACAACCAGGTGCTCGGCATCCTGATGGAATCCGGGGCGCTGGGCGTGGCCGGCTTCGCCGTCTTCATGCTCGCCCCGGCCGTCATGCTGGTCGTCTTCGCGCTGCGCACGGCGCGCGAGCGTCGCCACGCGGCCCTCGCCCTCGCGATCGGGATCGCGATCACCGGCTACAGCGCGTCGCTGTTCTTCTTCGACGCGTTCGGGTTCTTCCAGTCGTTCCTCATGCACCTGATGCTGCTCGCCGTCGGCGCGTGGGTGCTCACGGCGACCCCGCGGCGGGCCTCGGCGGCCACCGTCGGAGCCGGGCCGTGAGCGTCCAGGCGAGCGTGGTGATCCCCGCGCACGACGAGGCCGCCGTGATCGACCGCCTGCTGTCCGGCCTCGCGCACGACCCGAGGGCGGACACCCTCGAGATCGTGGTGGTGGCGAACGGATGCCGCGACGACACCGCAGCGCGGGCCGCCGCCCATCGCGGGGTGCGGGTCGTCGAGATCGACCGCGCCTCGAAGATCGCGGCGCTCAACGCCGCCGACGCCGAAGCCGTCGCCTTTCCGCGTGTCTACCTCGACGCCGACGTCACCATCGACGTCGACACGATCCTCGCCCTCGCCGACGAACTCGACCGCGACGGCATCGAGGTGGCCTCGCCCCGCCTCGTCGTCGACACCTCGCACGCGTCGTGGGCGGTGCGCCAGCACTACCGCGTGTGGGAGCTGAGCGACTACCGCGCGACCGGTCACATCGGCTCGGGGGTGTACGCGCTGTCGGCGCGGGGGCGCGCCCGGTTCGACGACTGGCCCGAGGTCATCGCCGACGACCGCTTCGTGCAGCAGCTGTTCGCTCCCGCCGAGCGGGGGACGCTGCGGGAGCATTCCTTCACCGTGCGCAGCCCCGCCCGCTTCGCGTCGCACCTGCGCCGATCCACACGCATCGCGCGCGGCAACCGGGAGCTTGCGGCGACCGTTGCGCCGCAGACCCCCGGCCCCGACGGCGCCTCACGCGGGCGGCTCGTGCGGCGGGTGGCCGCGCGACCGCGCCTGTGGGTGCCGTTCGCCGTGTACTGCGTGAGCTGGACCCTGCCGAACGTGATCGCCGCGCGCACGATCGCGCGCGGCGACGCCCCCGCCTGGAACCGCGACGAGACGAGTAGGGCATCGACATGAACCGAACCAGGCGCCTGCGCCCCTCGAAGAAGCCGATCGCGTTCGCCGCGACGGTCGCGATCCTCGCGCTGACGGCCGCGCTGAGCGGATGCGGGTCGTCCGAGACCCCCGCCGAGGCGGTCGACCTGACCGAGA
This sequence comes from Microbacterium sp. BWT-B31, assembly GCF_041379855.1. Classification (NCBI taxonomy): domain Bacteria; kingdom Bacillati; phylum Actinomycetota; class Actinomycetes; order Micrococcales; family Microbacteriaceae; genus Microbacterium; species Microbacterium sp. BWT-B31. Next base: position 317,523 of record NZ_JBFECU010000001.1, on the reverse strand, counting down.
TCGCCGCCCCGCCCGGCATCGGCGACATCGACACGATCGGGGTGCTGGGCGACTCGCTGTCGCTCGGAGTCAACGCGTGCGGCGAGGTCGGCCGATGCACGGCCGCTTCGTGGGCGTCCGGCGACGACCCCGCGGTCGCATCGATCGCCACCCGCGTCGCCGCTCTCACGGGAACCGAGCCCGAGGTCGTCAACCGCGCGAAGGACGGCGGGACGGTGGCCGATGCGATCGGCGAGCGCTCGGACGAGGTGATCGCCGCCCAGCCCGACCTCGTGCTGCTGTTCCTCGGCGGCAACGACGTGTGCAAGGGAGATGTCGCCTCGATGACGAGCGTGGAGGACTTCCGGGCGAGCTACACCGACCTGCTCGGCCGGATCTCGGCGGGGGCGCCGGACGCGCGCGTGCTCGCCCTCTCGGTGCCCGACCTGGGCCACCTGTGGCAGATCGGGCACGACAAGATCGCGGCCACGAGCGTGTGGGACCAGAGCCCGTCGTGCCGCAACCTGCTGGGCGACGCGCAGGCCACGGATGCGGCATCCGTCGACCGGCGTGCCGCCGTGACCACACGCAACACCGAGCTCAACGCGGTCATCGACGAGGTCTGCGCAGCCCACGAGAACTGCATCAGCGACGCGGGGGCGGTCTTCTCGTACCCGTTCTCGGCGGACGAGATCTCGACGGTCGACTTCTTCCATCCCTCGGTGGCCGGCCAGGCCGCCATCGCTGAGCTCGCCTGGAACGCGCTGGCAGGAGCGACACAGTGACGACTCTGCTGGTGGCGATCTCGGGCGGTCATCTGACACAGCTGCGGATGCTGGCCACCCGCGTCGCCGCCGAAGACGACGTCGTGTGGCTGACCGACGACACGCCGCAGAGCCGCTCGCTCCTGGACGGCGAACGCGTCTACCACGTGCCCACGCGTCCGCCGCGGGACCTTCTCGGCGTCCTGCGCGACACCCGGATCGCCCGGCGCGCGATTATCGATCACGACGTGGACCGGGTCATCAGCACCGGGGCCCAGATCGCGCTGTCCGCCCTGATCCCGGCATCCGTGCGACGCATCCGATTCACCTACATCGAGAGCGCGACACGCGTGACCGGGGTCTCGGCGACCGGCCGGGTCATGGAGCGGGTGCCCTGGGTGCGGCGCTTCGTGCAGTATCCGCATGCCGCGAACGACAAGTGGGGCTACGCGCTCTCGGTCTTCGACGGGTTCGACATCGCCCCCGCCGAGGCGCCCGGAGCGGTCCAGCGCGCCGTCGTCACCGTCGGCGGCAACGGCGACTTCGGCTTCCGCCGCCTGATCGAGGCCGCGATCACCGTCCTGCCGCCCGACGCCGAGACGCTGTGGCAGGTCGGCTCGACCGACGTCTCGGAACTCGCGATCGACGGCGTGCGAGCCCTGCCGCAGGCCGCGCTCTCGGCGCGCATGGCCGAGGCGGACGTGGTCATCGGCCACGCGGGAACCGGCACCGCTCTCGCCGCGCTCGCCGCGGGCAAGGTGCCGATCCTCTCTCCCCGCTCGGTCGCACACGGAGAGCACGTCGACGGGCATCAGCACGACCTCGCCGGGTTTCTCGCCGAACGCGGACTGGCCGTGGTGCGCGAGCCCGACCAGATCAGCGCCGACGACCTCGACCTCGCCCGCCGCTGGCACGCGGTCGCGGCATCCGGCCTTCCTCCCGTCCGCGTCTGAGGAGGTCTCGCGCCCATGACCAGCCCGCCCGACGTGAGCGTCGTCATCGTCAGCTACAACACCCGCGACGAGACGGTCGCCGCCGTCGAGTCGGTCTTGAGCGGCACCGACACCGTCGAGGTGGAGATCATCGTGGTCGACAACGGCTCGACCGACGGCAGCGTCGCCGGACTCCGCGCGGTGACGGGGCCTGTTCACGTCATCGACGCGCGCGAGAACCTGGGCTTCGCGCGGGGTGTCAATCTCGGCGTCGCCCACGCCCGCGGCGAGTTCGTGCTGCTGCTCAACCCCGACACGATCATGCTGCCGGGGTCTGTGGATCGGCTCGTCGCGTTCGCCCGCGCCAACCCGCAGTACCGCATCTTCGGAGGTCGCACGCTCGCGGCGGACGGGTCGACCGAGCCGAGCTCGTGCTGGGGGGCGCCGTCGCTGTGGTCTCTGACGATGTTCGCCCTGCTGCTGTCGACGGTGTTCAAGCGGTCGCGCGTGTTCGACCCCGAATCGCTCGGGCGCTGGGAGCGCGACACGATCCGGGAGGTGCCGATCATCACCGGCTGTCTGCTCCTGATCTCGGCGGAGGACTTTCGCGAGCTCGGCGGCATGGACGAGGACTTCTTCCTGTACGGCGAGGACGCCGAGTTCAGCATGCGCGCGGCGGCGCGTGGAATGGCGCGCGTGGTGTATCCGCCCGCGGCGATCGTCCACACGATCGGCGGCTCTTCGGGCGGCAGCGCGAAGGGGGCGATGGTCATGGCCGGCAAGGTGACCTATCTCAACAAGATGTGGTCGCCGCGGCGTGCGGCAGCCGGCCGGGCGCTGCTGCACACCGGGGTCGCCGCCCGCGCCGCGCTCGAAGCGGCCACCCGGCGCACCGACCGTCCGTGGAGTGCGGCGTGGCGGCGGCGGCGCGACTGGGCGGACGGCTACCCGCGGGCCGAAGAGGCGATCTTCGGGCGGCGGGTGGTCTCGGCCGGCTGAGTCTGCGCGGCGGCGGCCTGCGACCCTGCCGCGGGCCCCACCCATTCGCGGATCGCCTCGACGAATCGCTCCGTGTCGAAGGCGGCCGCGCGCGTGCGTGCCGCCTCGCGATCCACCGACCCGAGCCGCTCCACGGCCGCCGCCACCTCGCGCGGGTCGTCCGGGTCGACATGGAACCCGGTCACCGCATCCTGCACCGACTCCGCCGCGCCGCCGACGCGATTGACGATCACCGGGCACCCGGCCGCCATCGCCTCCACGGGGATGATGCCGAAGTCCTCCACCGGCGGGAACACGAACGCCAGTGCCCGCTGGAACAGCGCACGCATCATGGCATCCGAGACGAACCCCAGCATGTGCACCGGCACGCTCGCGGCCGCCGCGAGCGCGGTCAGGTGCGCGCGCTCGGGGCCGGATCCGGCGACGACGACTGGGATGCCGAGCCGGTCGCCCATGCCGATCACCGCGTCGTGGCGCTTGTAGGGCACGAGCCTGGAGGCAGCAAGGAGGAACCCGTGCTCGGGCAGCGACGCGAGCAAGTCCTGCTCCCGGGCGTCCAGACGCGCGCTCCACTGGCCGCCGGCGATGATCTCGCGCGCGTGCACGGGCGGATGGATGACGCGTGCGTCACGGTTCCACGAGCGCTGGATGCGGCGACGGACGAACTCGCTGTTGGCGGCGAGGTCGCCCGCGTGCGCGGCGGCGCGGCGATCGGCGCTCTTGAGCACCGCTCGCGCGGCGGCGAACACTCCCCCGGCGCCGCGTCCGTCGAGGGAGGGCTCCCACAGATAGCGCGCAGGCGTGTGCACGTACGAGAACTTCGGCACGCCCTGGGTTCGCGTGCCGAAGTCGGCGTGGTGCGCGAAGACATAGCTGCTGGTGAGCACCCAGTCCGGACGGGCGGGCACGTGCGCGTGGCGCCACGTGTGCGACATCAGGGGCAGCCCTAACGCCTTGTGACGCCGAAGCGGCGTGCGCGCCATCCACGACTGCGACACCTGACCCGCCGGAAAGCGGTCGGTGTCGTCGCTCCACAGCGCGTAGAAGCGCGAGTCGGGCAGCGCGGTGCGGAAGGCGTCGAGCACCTGCTCGGCGCCGCCCGACCGCTCGATCCATTCCTGGACGATCAGACCGGTCATCTTCGCCTCCCCGATTCCGTCGCCGGCGCCTCAATAGGCGCCGTCGCCCTTCAGCACCGCGCGGACGGTCTTGGCGAGAATGATGATGTCGCCGGTGATCGACCAGTTCTCCACGTAGTAGAGATCCAGCTTCACGCTCTCCTCCCACGAGAGGTTGGAGCGACCGTTCACCTGCCACAGGCCCGTGATGCCCGGCCTGGTGAGCAGCCTCCGGCTGACATGGGACTCGTACTGCTCCACCTCGGCGGGCAGGGGCGGCCTGGGCCCCACGAGACTCATGTCGCCGCGCAGCACGTTCCACAGCTGCGGAAGCTCGTCGAGCGAGAAGACCCGCAGCATCCGTCCCACTCGCGTCACCCGCGGGTCGTTCTTCAGCTTGAACAGCACGCCGTTGCCCTGATCGGCCTCGCGCAGCGCCTCGAGGCGCGCCTCGGCATCGACCTGCATCGAGCGGAACTTCAACAGCGTGAACCGCGAGCCGTTGGCCCCGACGCGCTCCTGACGGAAGATCGCGGGCCCCTCGCTGTCGAACCGCACCGCGAGCGCGATGATCCCGTACACCGGCGAGAGCACCAGCAGCGCCAGGGCGGAGAGCACGACATCGAATCCGCGCTTGACGACGTGGTTGAAGCCGGAGTACTGCGGCAGATCGACGTGGACCATCGGCAGGCCGCTGATCGGGCGCATGTGGATGCGGGGCCCGGCGACGTCGGTGAGCCGTGACATCAGGATCAGCTCGACGCGGGAGTTCTCGAGCTGCCAGCTGAGCTGACGGATCGCGTCGTTGCCGCCGGGAAGCGACCCCGCCACGATGACCGCCCGCGCCCGCGCACGCTTCGAGATCTCGGCGACCTCGCGCATCGGCACGAACGCGAGCGTGGCGGCATCGGGTCCGTCCGCCGCGCCGCGCACCGACGGGCGCTCCGGCATGCTGACCGCGATCGACCGGTAACCCACCCGGTAGTTGCGCTGCAGATCGCCGAGCACGCGCATGACATCGGGCTCGGCTCCCACCACTATCGAACCGGTCATACAGCGCCCATCTCGGCGCATCGCATGCAGGTAGGTCCGCCAGAGCGCTCGAGAGATGATCAGCAGCACCAGCCCGAGCGGCAGCGCGATGGCCAGGTACCCCCGCGCGATGTCCAGTTGCAGGAGGAACGCGACGATCGCGAGCACACCGAACGTGCCCAGCGTCGCCTGGAGCACCCGCTGATACTCGACCATGCCGGTCCCGATGTTGCGGTGCAGCCGACTGCGGGTCGCCGAGAGCGCGACGAGCCAGGTGGTGGCCAGCACCACGCTCATGATCGGATACGCCCCGTCGAACGGGCCCGGCCCGACCATCGCCCGTCCGAGCCCCGCACCGCCGAACCGCACGAGCTGAGCCAGGAGAACGGCGCCGGCGATCACGGCCGCATCGGTGGCCGCCATGCCCCACGACAGCCGGCGTCGCCACCCCAGACGGCGGGGCTGACGCGCGATGCCGGCATCGGCGGAGATGATCGGCGTCAGCGTCGCAGCGCGCGAGAGCGCGCCGATCGGCGTGCGAGGAACAGTGGATTCAGCAGACATCGGAGCCCCCAAGAGATCACAGCTCTAACGGACCACAAGCCCCGATGCTCGACCACGCGGCCCAGATTGCGCATGCTCTGAGTCCTCACCGTAGAACCCGGGCAGCGGGTGACCTAGAGGTGCGACCAGGTGTTTACAAAGGGTTCCGGTGCGCGTGACATGCGCGAAACACGCGCTGCCCGGATCAGGCCAGCGGCCGTCGCGCCGGCACGTCACGCCCCGCACGCGAACGCGATGACGCGCTCGTGACGCGCCGCCCACGAGTTGGCGGCGACGAAGGCGCGCCGGTCGGCCTCAGCCGCCGCGCCGAGACCGAGGGCGTCATCGACGACGTCGGCGAAGTCGGCGACGGTGTCCACCAGCAGGACCCGGTCGCTCACGCCGCGCACGGGCGGCAGGTCGATCGAGAGCACCGGGACACCCGCCGCCAGATACTCGTAGAGCTTGAGCGGGCTCATCGCCTCGGTCAGCGCGGTGCGCCGATGCGCCACCAGGCACACGTCCGCATTGCGCAGCGTCGCGATCAGCTGCTCCCGGCCGACGCTGGGATGCACGTGCACGTTCTCGGATCGCGCCAGAGCGGCGATGTACGTCGGATCGGGCAGCGGACCCAGCAGCACGATCTGCAGATCGGGACGGGCGCGCGCGAGGCTGGCGATCCCGTCGACATCCAGCCGCGAGTCGAGCGTGCCCACGTACACCGCACGCGGGCCGGGGATGCGAGCCAGCCATGCCGGGGGCTCGGGTTGCGGCCGGAGCCACTCGGCGGGTTCGACCCCGTTGGGAACGACCTCGGCGGGTCCGGTGGGCGCGATGCGCTCGAGGATTTGACGCGACACCGCGACCACTCCCCGACCGGACGCCGAGATGCGGGTGTACGCCTCGCGGAACGCCGGCCAGTAGTCCTGGCGGCTCGGCGAGCTGAGCCAGTCGTCACGGGCGAAGAAGGTCGACCTGCGCGCCCACGCCATGGGCGCGAACCCCGCCACGAGCGGGTTGGCCGTCAGCGCGACCGGAGAGCGCAGGCGCCTGCGCCGGACGCCGTGCTCGAGCGCGGCGTCATACGTCGTGTACTCCCTCTCGACCTCGACCGGGTCCAGCCGATCGGTGCGACGCAGCCGCGTCGGCGACAGCAGCCAGCGCCGGTCGGTCTCGGGAAAGCGCGCGTCACGGTCGACCAGTCCCGATGCCAGCACCCGCGGCATCCATCGATAGGGGTTCGCCACCAGCAGCCCGTCCACCTGCGGGCTCTCCATCAGGCTCATCACGATCCGGTCCGGCGGCCGCATCATTCCGCGTCGCACGGCATCGGCGTAGGTCTCGAACGAGAACGTGAAGACGACGTCGTCGCGCGGGGCGGGAGTCGGCTCGGACTGCGCGCGGCGCGTCTCGGGGCGGGTCGGAGTCATTCGCTCACCAGCTCCCGCACGACCCGCGCGGGCGCGCCGACGACGACCGTGCGCGCGGGCACGTCGTTGAGAACCACCGCGTTCGCGCCGACGACGGCGTTCGCGCCGACGGTGACGCCGGGCATGATGACCGCGTTCTGCCCGATCCAGGCCCCGCGGCACACCCGCACGGGCCGAGGCTCGGAGATCTGCTGGTCGCGGATCGGGATGTCCGCACGATCGAAGCCGTGGGCGTGGTCGGCGATGTAGACCCCGAAGGCGATGCCGACGCCCTCCTCGATGACGACGCTGCGCACCGCCGAGATCGAGGCGCCGCGCATGCGGACCCGGTCGTGGATGAACATCACCGGTCCCGGGGTCGACCGGGAGGGGACCATCAGCCAGGAGCCCGCGCCGATCAGAACCCCGTCGCCGACCGAGATCTTGTCGGCATTGCCGAGCCGAGTCGGCAGCAGAATGCGAGACCCACGGCCGAAGCTGTGGAAGCCCCCGGCCGCGAGGCGACTGAAGATCGAGTCCCTCGCCCGCTGGAGCACCAGAAGTGCCTCTAGTCCATTCACAGGTGCCGAGCCCCCGTTCCGACAGAAGGCGGCCGTCGCGCTGCGCTGGCCGCTCACTTCGCAGACTAGCCGCGAGTCCCGAGCGCACCGGAGCTGGTGCCGCAGAGTTAACGCGCACGTAACAGCCCTGACCCTTGCATCGGTCACGCTGAACATCAGGCGCCGGGGGGCGGTGCCTTCGTCGGCGTCCACCCGCTGCGGCAGGGGGAGTGAATCATGGCTTCACACATGGGATCCGCATTCGTGCGGGAGCTGCGACGCTCAGCGTCCGGCGCCGCCGGGCGCGGCATCCGGTTCTACGACTCGCCCGTCGCGTACGAAGACCTGTCCTACGCGGAGCTCGACAGGGACGCGCGTGCTCGAGCGGTCGAGCTGCGCGAGCGCGGACTGGTCCCGGGCGATGTCGCGGTGCTCGCGTTCGAACCGGGCCTGCCGTTCATCCGCGCGTTCCTGGGATGCCTCTACGCCGGGGTCGTGGCCACGCCGGCGCCCATCACGGCGGCGCGCAATGCCGACGCGGTGCGCGCCCGGCTCTTCGCGATCGCACGGGACGCCGGCGCGAAAGCGCTCCTGACCGAACCGGCAGCGCTGGCCCCGCTCGGCGTGCGCGACGACGAGGTGGTGGGCGAGGCACCCGTCCTCACCGTCGAAGGGCCCTCCGCGGGGGCGTACGACCAGTGGGCGATGCCCGCGATCGACGACACGGCGCTGGCGATCCTGCAGTACACGTCGGGCTCGACCGGCGTTCCCAAGGGCGTGATGATCTCGCACGGCAATCTGCTCGCCAATCAGCTCGCCATCCAGGGCGTCGTCGGCACGACCTCGTCGAGCGTGACCGTGGGGTGGCTGCCGCACTACCACGACATGGGGCTGATCGGCCAGATCCTGCAGCCGCTGTTCGCCGGGGCATCCCTCTATCTGACCTCTCCGTCGCAGTTCCTGCGGCGGCCGCTGCAGTGGCTGCGCCTCATGACCGAGCACCGCGCCACCCACACCGTCGGACCCGACTTCGCGTTCGCGCTGTGCAGCCGGCTGGCCACCGACGAACAGCTCGCCACCCTCGACCTGTCCAGCGTCGAGGCGATCATCACGGGGGCCGAGCCGGTGCGGATCCAGACCCTCCGCGACTTCACCGCACGCTTCGCACCGGCCGGATTCCGCGGCGAGGCGTTCGTGCCCGCGTTCGGCATGGCCGAGACCACCCTCATCGTGACCGGACGGCGCGGCACCTCCTCGCCTGTGCCGATCCTCGCATCCGCCGACGCGATCGAACGCGACGTCGTCGCACCGGCCGCCCCGGGCGAGCGCGAGCTCTCGCTGGTCTCATGCGGACCGCCGGTGAGGGGCATGACCGTCGCGATCGTCGACCCGAACACCTCGCTCCGGGTGCCCGATGGCGCTGTCGGCGAGATCTGGGTGAGCGGCACGAGCGTCGCACGCGGATACTGGAACCGCCCCGAGCAGACGCGCGAGGACTTCGGCGCGACGCTGCCCGAAGAGCCCGGCCGCGCCTACCTGCGCACGGGCGACCTGGGCGCCCTCCTCGACGGCGAGCTGGTGGTGACGGGGCGTCTCAAGGACCTCATCATCATCCGCGGCCGAAACATCTATCCGCACGATCTCGAGACCGCCGCCGGAAACCTGCTGGCGCCGGGATGCCTGAGCGTCGCGTTCGAGCTGCCGGACCACGACGCCGACGTCGGCCTCGTCGCCGAGATCGACCCGAAGGCGGCGACCGACCATGCCGCGCTCAGCGCGGATCTGCGGCGGCGGGTCGGCGACGAGTTCTCGCTTGCCAGTCTGGGCGTCGCCCTGATCCGCAAAGGGACCCTGCCGCGCACGACCAGCGGCAAGGTGCAGCGGTCGCTCACCCGCGCGCTGGTCACCCGGCAGCAGCTGCCCGTGCTCTACGCCGAGGGATTCGAGGCGGTGAAGGCGTGACGGGCACCACCTCGATCGACCTGCTCGCCTCCGTCCGCGAGTTCGACCGGTACCTGGGCGATCCCCGCGACGCGGCCGCGCTGATGCGCACCGATGTCGCGGTCCGGCTCGACGAGCGTTCGGCCTTCCCCGCCGACGCGCTCGCCGCGATCGACGCCTGGGGCCTGCAGCGGCATTACGTGCCCGCCGAGCACGGCGGCAAGCTCACCGATGTCACCGCGCCGCTGCTGATGATCCGGCACGTCGCCCGGCGGGACGTGACCGCCGCCGTGGGGCACGGCAAGACCTTTCTCGGATCGGTGTGCGCGTGGGTCGCCGGCGGCGAGATCGCCGCGCGGACGGCCGCGATCGCCGTCACGGGCGATCCCGTCTCGTGGGGGCTCACCGAGCGGGGCCGGGGATCGGATCTGTCCCGCTCAGCCACCGTCGCGCGCGGCGGCGGTCCGACGGTCCGCATCGACGGCGGCAAATGGCCGATCGGCAACGCCACCCGCGGCCGGGCGATGACGATCCTCGCACGCACGAGCGACGAGCCCGGACCGAGGTCGCTGTCGCTCCTGCTCGTCGACAAGCACGACGTCGACCCCAGCACGCTGTCGTACGAGCCGAAGGTCTCGACCCACGGCATCCGCGGAGCCGACATCAGCGGCATCCGATTCACCGGAACGACCGTCGGCGGTTCGGCGTTCGTCGGCCCCGTCGGTCACGGCCTCGAGATCGTCCTGAAGTCCCTGCAGCTGACGCGGACGCTGTGCACGGCGCTGTCGGTCGGCGCGGCCGACCAGGCGCTGGCGATCGCCCTGGACTTCGCGACCGATCACCGCGTGCACGGCGTCCGGCTCGCGGACCTGCCGGCCACCCGGCGCGCGCTCGCGGAGGCTGTCGCCGACCTGCTGCTGGCCGAGATCGTGATGTTCGTCGGGGCCCGCACGATGCACTCCGCGCCGGCCGAGATGAGCCCCGTGAGCGCGTTCGTCAAGGTGCTCGTTCCCGGAACGGTGGACCTGCTCGTGCGCGACCTGACAGACCTGCTCGGGCTCCATTCGCAGTTCGTCGGGTTCGCGGGCGCCGGTGCGTTCCAGAAGGCCGCGCGCGACAGCCGGGTGGTGGGCATCTTCGACGGCAACTCGGTGGTCAACCTCAACGTGATCATCAACGAGTTCCCCGCGATGGCGCGCCCCGCCCCCGCTCCCGAGATCTCGCGCGTCCTCGACCCGCTGCGCCCCGGCGCGCAGGCCGGGGCCCTGGCGCCCCAGGCCCTGCGGCTCGTCTCCCGCGAGGGGCCCCAGCTGCTGCGTGCCCTTCCGGAGCTCGTCGAGACCGCGCCACTGTCAGCGCCGGTGCGGGATGCCGCGCGACGCGTGCTCGCCGAGTACGAGACGGTGGTGCTCGAGGCGGCCGCTCTGCCGCGCGAAAGTCAGCCGCACCCCCGCACGTTCCAGGTCGCCGAGCGCGCGGCCCTCGTGTTCGGCGGCGCGTGCGCCCTCGCGTTCGGGCTCGCTCGCCGCGACGCGCTTCCCGTGCCGTTCGCGGGCGACGACGCGTGGCTGGCGGCGGTGCTGCAACGCGTCGTGCAGAGGCTGGGCGGGCCGCCGATCGACCCGGCGGTCGCCGACGCCGTGACCGGCAGCGCCCGCGGCGCCCGCGCCGCGGGCGCTGCGGTCACCGTCCTGTCGGACTGGGCGGGGTGAGGCCATGAGTTCGATGAGCACGAGATCGCTTCAAGCCGGCCCGGCGGATGCCGCGTCCGACCTCGAACTGCTGTTCGGCGACCCGCATGAGGACGGGCCGTTCGCACACACTGCGGTGATCGCCGACGACGACGCACGTCGGTCGAGCTCGTTCGCCGAGGCGATCCTCGACGAGTGGGGCGCGGCCGGTGAGTTCGTCCCCCTGTCGCTCGGGGGCCGGTGGGGCGACACCGCCGACCTCGTCGCGCGGCTGCGGCCCGTCTTCCGCCGCGACCCCTCCGTCGGATTCGGCCACGCCCTCGCGTCGCTGACCGCCGCGGTCGGCGTGTGGGTCGCCGGCAGCGCGCAGCAGCAGTCCGACCTGGCCCGCCGGCTGCTGCGCGGGGAGCGCATCGCGGCCGCCTTCGCCGAGCTCGAGCACGGCGACCGCGGCGCGGGCTGCATCGCCGAGGCTGTGGACGGCCGATGGCGTGTGACCGGAGGCGAGCAGATCGTCCTCGGCCGGGGTCGCACGGACTCGGTGCTGATCCTGGCGCGCACCGGCGACGACGCGGAAGCCGCCTCGCTGTCGCTGCTGCTGTGGACGGGAGCGGCATCGCCACTCACGACCGGCGGAGCGGACCGCGTGCTCACGGCGGGCCTGCGCGGCGCCGGCGCCGGCGCGCTGCGATTCGACGGCGCCGAGGTGCCGGCATCCGCCATGATCGGAGCGCCCGGCACCGGGGGCGATACCGCCCGGATCGCGACGCAGGTGACGCGCGCGATCGTGCCCGCTCTGGCGATCGCCTCGGTCGAGGCGGCGCTGCACGAGGCGATCCTGTATGCCCGTTCGCGCCTGCTGTACGGCGCCACCGTGCTCGACATCCCGCACGCCCGGGCCCTGTACGCCGATGCGCTCGCCGACACCCTGCTCGCGGATGCCTTCAGCACGGCGATCGTGCGCAGCCTGCACGACGCGCCGGACGAGAGCTTCCTGCTGAGCGCCGCCGGGGCGCATCTGATCCCGCGACTGCTCTCCGAGACGATGAGGCAGCTGTCCGTACTGGCGTCGTCGACGTTCTACGCCCGACTGGAGCCGTACGCCCTCATCGAGAAGCTCGTGCGCGACCTCGCCGGGGTGCAGGCGGGCCTTGCCGGCGGCGGGTCGGCTCTGCTCGACGTCGTCTCGATCCTGCCGACCTGGGCACGACAGCCACTTCAGACCCAGGAGCCCGATCTGCGACTGTTGGCCGCACCGCGCCAGCCGCGCGAACCCGACTTCGCGGCCCTCGGCCTCGATGCGAGCGCCGATCCGCTCGGCGCGACCCTCGAAGACCCCGGGGTGCGCGAGGCCCTGGCCGCACGCGCGCCCGGGCTGCTTCGGCTGGTGGAAGAGCTCGCCGAGCGATACGCCGCCGCCCGAGCGCTCGCACGGAGCCTCACCCCGCACGCGAATCCGTGGGCGGCGCCCGCCGCGACGTTCGACCTCGCGCGCGAGATCGCCCTCCACCTCTCGGCCGCCGCCGTCCTGGGCATGTGGGCGTCCTTGCCCGACTCGGGCGAGATCGGCGCGGATGCGCTCATCGCCGAGGCGTGCCTGCGGCGCGTGCTCGGGCGCCTCGACGGGCGCCATGAGCCGCTGCCCGACGAGGTCGTCGAACGCCTCGTGCGGCACGGCGAGCAGTGCGCGGCCGGTTCGCGCTCGGTGGGCCTTCACCCGGTGCCCGTGTACCCATCCGCGGGGCCGCATCCGGCCGCCGCAGACCCGACCGAAAGGACACGATCATGACCGTGCAACTCGCTCCCGCTCAGATCGAGGACTGGCTCGTGGGGCGCGTCGTCGCCTACGGCAAGGCCGCTGCGGACTCCTTCACCAACGACACGCCGCTGAGCGATCTCGGACTGGACTCGGTCTACGCGCTGACGCTGTGCGGCGACATCGAGGACGAGTTCCAGCTCGACGTCGACCCGACGATCGTGTGGGACTACCCGACGATCCGTGAGCTTGCGAAAGGGATCGCAGAGCTTGCCGGCCAGTGATGTGACGGCGCCGACCGCCACGTCGGTCGGCGTGCACCTGCGCGCCGGATCGTTGTCGCGTGCGCACGAATGGTCGCGAGCCGAGGCGGCGCTGCTGCTCGGGGAAGACGCCGCGTCGGCCGAGGGGCTGGCCGGTCGCCGCCGCACCGAGTACCTCACGACGCGTGCGTGGGTGCGCGAGATCGTGCACGACCGCTGGGGCCTGCCGTGGCGGGGCTTCGAGCACACCGCCCGCGGCGAGAAGCCCCGGCTGCGGCGCGCACGGCCGGCGGATGCCGGCATCGATGTGAGCATCGCCCACTCCGGCGGCGCCCTGGTGGTCGCCGTGGCACGGCATGGCCTGGTCGGAGTCGACATCGAGACGGTCGCGCCCGTGTTCGACCAGCCCGCACTGCGGCGCCGGCTGTGCACGCCAGACGAACGACGGCGCGCGGAGTCCCTCGGCGCCCACGCGAGACGGGCGTGGCTGACGCAGCTGTGGACGGTGAAGGAGTCGTACGCGAAGGCGCTCGGCACGGGCCTGGCCCTCGACTTCGCCTCGCTCGAGTCCGCCGACCTCCTGCGGAGGGCGCACTCGCGGAGCGTTCTTCTGCCACCATGGCGAAGTGCCTCGATGAAGGCCGCCGTGAGCTGGGTCGGTGACACCGACCGGCTCCCCCAAGCGCGCGTCTGATAGGAATGGATGCCGTCTTCCCTCTCCCGCCCTGTACCGAAACGGAGCCCCCATGCGCCTGACTGTCATCGGATGCGGATACCTCGGCGCCGTACACGCCGCGGCCATGGCCTCCATCGGCCATGAGGTGGTCGGCATCGACGTCGACGAGGGCAAGGTCGAGTCGCTCTCGCGCGGCGAGGCGCCGTTCTTCGAGCCCGACCTGCAGGAACTGCTCACCGCCGGCGTCGACTCGGGCGCGCTGCGGTTCACCACCGACATCGCCGCAGCCCGCGGCGCGCGCGTGCACTTCATCGCCGTCGGCACCCCGCAGCAGCAGGGCGGGTACGCCGCCGATCTCACGTACGTCGACGCTGCCGTCGAGGCGCTCCTGCCGCACCTGGCGCCCGGCGATATCGTCGCCGGCAAGTCGACCGTGCCGGTGGGCACCGCGGCGCGGCTCGCCGAGCTGATCGAGCCCACGGGCGCGGTGCTCGTGTGGAACCCGGAGTTCCTTCGCGAGGGATGGGCGGTGAAAGACACGGTCGAGCCGGACCGGCTCGTGGTGGGGGTCGCAGACGGGCCGGATGCCGGCACCGTCGTCGAGACGATGAAGGCGGTGTACCACACCGCGGTCGCCGCCGACACGCCGTTCCTCGTCACCGACTGGGCGACTGCCGAGCTCGTCAAGGTCGCCGCCAACGCGTTCCTGGCGACCAAGATCTCGTTCATCAACGCGATGGCCGAGATCGCCGAGGTCACCGGCGCCGACGTCACCCAGCTCGCCGACGCGATCGGTCACGACGCGCGCATCGGCCGGCGCTTCCTCGGCGCCGGCATCGGCTTCGGCGGCGGGTGCCTGCCGAAGGACATCCGCGCGTTCGCCGCCCGCGCCGAAGAGCTCGGCCGCGGCGAGTCCGTCGGATTCCTCCGCGAGGTCGACGCGATCAACCTGCGCCGCCGCGACCGCGCCGTCGAACTCGTCGTCGAGTCGCTCGGCGGCTCGGTGTACGAGAAGCGGGTGACGCTTCTCGGAGCCGCGTTCAAGCCCCACAGCGACGACATCCGCGACTCCCCCGCGCTCGACGTCGCGGTGCGGCTGCGCGGGCTCGGGGCATCCGTCACCGTCACCGACCCGGCCGCCATCGACAACGCGCGGCGCCTGCACCCGCAGCTGAACTACGTCGAAGACCGCGACGAGGCGCTGCGGGGCGCCGACGCCATCGTGCTGGTCACCGAGTGGGACGAGTACCGTCGCGAGCTGACCCCCGAGCACACCGCGACGCTCACCGACGGCCGGGTCGTCGTCGACGGGCGAAACGGGTGGGATGCCGCGGCCTGGCGCGCAGCCGGGTTCGCGTACCACGGAATGGGACGCCGCTAGGCCCTCCTGCTGGTGCTCTCCCCGCGGCGCGCGCGGGCTCGCCGCAGGCGCTGCACCAGCAGCACGAGAAGCAGTCCGAGCGTCGCGCCGAGCGTGTTGGCCACGACGTCGCGCACGCTGGGCGTGCGTTCGCTGAGCAGCAGCGCCTGCAGCGTCTCGATTGCGAGGGTCGCCGCGAACGCGATCGGCACGACCAGCCCCCGCGGGGTCACCACGAGCGCGAGAAGCCCGCCGAACGGCACGAACAGCAGCAGGTTCGCGGTCACCTCGATGAGGTCGTAGGTCAGCCACGGCACCGCGCGCGTGATCGCGTCGAGCAGCCCACTCGCCCCGCGGTCCACCGGTGTCGGCCAGAACGCCACGGCCGCCAGCGCGACGAGATAGGCGGTGAACCACGCGCGCGCATCCGCGCCGCCGCGCGGCGCGGGCAACACGACCCTCTGCGCATCAGTGTCAGCGTTCACTCGGCGTCGCCTCCCTCTGAGAGACGCTGCGACGCTGCGGCGCGATGGCTGATTGGTTGGTGAGAGCATACGCGCCCCCGCCGGCGCAGTCACCCTCACCGTGCGGCGCCGCGACGGAGGCTCAGGACGCCAGATCTGCCGCCCGCGCCCCCGCGGCCGGCTCGGTCACCTCTGCGGTGACCAGGATCGGCAGGTGGTCGCTCAGGCCCTGCGGGAGCGTCTGCACCTTGTCGATCGTGAACCCGACCGAGGTGGCGAAGTCGTAGTGACCGCGGAAGAACCGGTACCGCGTGTATGTGCGCGCGTCGCTCAGCGACAGCTCGTACCCCTGCTCGCGCACCTTCTGACCCAGATGCTCCTTGAACACCGGGTAGTTGAAGTCGCCGACCATGAGCGCCGGCAGTCCCGGTCCGAGCTCCTGAAGCTCCGACAGCGCGGTGCGGATCTGGTGGCGGCGCAACGAGTTCAGCGCGGTCAGGGGCGCGGCATGGAAGGACGCCACGATCACCTCGTGTCCTTCGTCGATGTCGTGCAGCCGCACGCCCAGCATGCGCTCCTCGGCGGGCTTCAGCACGCGATCGTGCAGCGACTTCTTGAGCGCGAGCGAGCGCACCTCGACCGCCCGATAGGTGTTCTCGCGAAAGTAGACCGCCAGCCCGAGCCGGTTGCGCTGCGTCGCCTCGGCGAGCCGCAGACCGCCCAGGGTGTCGGGCATGTCGGCGGAGTCGCACTCCTGCAAGCACAGCACGTCTGCCCCATGGCGTTCGACGAGGCCGCCGAGCTCGCGTGCGGCCCGGTGCTTGCGCAGGTTGTATGAGATCACCCTCATGTCGAGGCCAGCCTACGACCGTCGGGCATCCGGTGCGTGTCGAGCAGGAGCATCCAGCGTGTACTCACAGCATGCGTTCGGTGACGGTAGAGTCCGACCGTGACCGGCCCGCCGACGCCCCGTCGCGCCCCGTCCGCCCGCGGGCGCGGGCGGACGCTGGGCTGGGTGAGCGCCGCGGTCGCGGTCGCGGCGATCGCGGCCGGCGTCACGGCGGCCATCGTCTTCGCCGGAGGCGTCACGACGGACGACGGGGTCTCAGGCGACGACCGGCCGGTCCAGGCGTCCGCCCTCTCGAAGGCGGCCCTCGCCGCGGCGGACGCCGAGGCCGGCACGCCCGAGCACGACGCCGCCGCGTACCTGAGCGAGCAACCCACCGCGTACTGGCTCACGCCCGAGTCCACCCCCGTGACCTCGGTCCAGGCCCGCATCGGTCAGCTCGCGAGCGAGGCGCGCGACCAGTCCGCACGCCTTGCGATCGTCGTGTACGGGCTGCCTGACCGCGACTGCGGCGGGCTGTCGGCAGGTGGGCTCGACGACGACGCCTACGCGGAATGGACGGCCGCGATCGGCGAGGCCCTCGCCGGCGCGGGAGACCTCTCGCCCATCGTGATGCTCGAGCCCGACAGCCTCGCGCTCGCCCCGGAGTGCGGCGGCGTAGATGCGAGGGTGCGCCACCTGCGCGGCGCGATCGACGCGCTCGCCGCCCCCGCCACGCGCATCTACGTCGACGGCGGCCACTCGAATTGGCTGCCCATCGACGAGATGGCCGGCCTGATCGAGCGGCTCGACGCCGACGGCGAGATCCGCGGGTTCGCGACGAACGTGTCGAACTTCAACCGCACGGCCGACGAGGTCTCGTACGCGCACGCCCTCTCGGCGCGCCTGGGCGGACTGCACGCGGTGATCGACACCTCGCGCAACGGCGCCGGATCGAACGGCGAGTGGTGCAATCCGCCCGGGCGCCTGGTCGGAGACCCGGGCGGCACGATCGCCGACGACGTCGTCGACGCGAACCTGTGGATCAAGCCACCGGGCGAGAGCGACGGAGCGTGCAACGGCGGCCCGCCCGCCGGCGAATGGTGGCCCGAGGCAGCCGTCGAGCTGACGCGGCGAAACGTCGCGCGATGAGCAGGTTCTGTGCGGATCGGCGTGTGTAGCATCGGAACGAGCCGTGCCATCCGATGATCCTGGTCAGGAAGAGGAACCACGCCGCATGTCCGCATCCGGGGCCGAGTCGAAGACCGCGGTCATCATCGAAGATGACCCCGAGGTCCGCAGGCTGCTCGTCGAAGTGCTCGAGGCGGCCGGGTTCTCGACGGTGTCGGTGGGCAACGGCCTCGACGGCGTGCGGGCAGTGCTCACCTACCGGCCGCTGTTGACGACACTCGACATCCACCTGCCCGGCATCGACGGGTTCGAGTCCGCACGGCGCATCCGCGCGGCATCCGACACCTACATCATCATGCTCACCGGCCTCAACGAAGAAGCGGATGTCATCACCGGCCTGAACGCGGGCGCCGACGAGTACCTCGCAAAGCCCTTCCGTCCGCGCGAGCTTCGCGCGCGCGTCGAGGCGATCACGCGGCGAGCGAGCCAGCGGGGTCAGGTCGCGCCGCCTGCCGCCACCCCCGTCCCGTCAGGACAGGGCGACGTCGGCCCGACGTTCCCCGGAGTGCGCCCCGCGGCGGCGCCGGCACCGAACGCGCCGCGCCCGGATGCCGGCCAGCAGCCGAACCACCCGGCGACGCCCGCCGCCGACGCCGAAGACGTCGGATGGCTCGTCCACCGCGACCTGCGCCTGCATCCCGACAACCGCATCGCCATGCGCGGCGACGACGAACTCGACCTCACCCGCACCGAGTTCGACCTGCTGGCGACTCTGCTGGACTCCAAGCGGCGTGTACGCAGCAAGGCCGACCTCACGCTCATGCTGCGCGGCGAATCGTACGTCACCAGCTATTTCGTCGGCGACGCCGACAAGCGTGCGGTAGAGGCGCACATGACGAACCTCCGCCGCAAGCTCGGTGACAACCCGGCGAACCCGCGCTACATCGAGACGGTGCGCGGCGTCGGCTATCGGCTGACCTCGGCCTGACGCGCGCGGCCGGCCGAGGCATCCGTCATCGGCAACCGTCACACACGGTAGCCCTGCTGGCGACGCACCAGCTTGAAGAACATGGAGAGCGTCTGCAGCACTGTGACCACACCCACGATCGGCCAGCCGATCCACAGGATCGTCGACTGCACGACCGGGCCGAGCATGCTCCAGATGACCGCGACCGCGACGAGCACCGCGACGGCCACCACCAGCGGGATCCAGTGGCCGAAGCCCGAACCGCGCTCGGCCTTGGCCTGCAGCGCCCAGTTGTCGACGCGCTTCTTCGACAGGAATCGCGACCACGACCGCACGAAGAAGCTGAGCCGCACCCACATGTAGACCTCGGCGGGCAGGAACGTGACGGCGAACAGGATGTCGCGCGCCGACCGGGTCTGTATCGTCAGCGCCATGCGCAGGTTGAGCAGCATCGCGACCGCGACCGGCAGGAGCCACCAGGGCGAGAACACGAACGCGTTGATCGACAGCGACCCCGCCAGCAGGACGAAGAACGCGAGTCGCACGAAGAGGTTCGTCGCCATGCCGAAGTTCTCGAACCAGCGCACGCGCAGGTTCGGGTGGAACGGCTGCCCCTTGGTGTCGCCGCGCTGCCCCGGCCACATGAGCTCGATCGCACCGTACGTCCACTTCACCTGCTGCGCGTCGAGCGCACGCATGGTGGTCATGCCGCCGACGTCGGCGCGGGCGAGCGGACTGATCTTGGTGAGGTAGCCGGCGCTCTTGATCTGCAGCGACAGCAGCGAGTCCTCGACCTCGCTGTCCTTCACCCATGGGGTCGACTGGCGGTTCTCGCGCATGACGTCGCGCAGCGCCTGTGTCGCGAAGATCGAGAACTGGCCGCCGAGCACGGCCATGTTCCGACCACGCAGCAGGTTGTGCAGGTTGAACGCGGCGAACTGCGCGCGCTGCCCGGCGATGAGGAATTTCGCCGCGAACCCCTTGATCGGCTTGTCGTCGATCGTATAGATCGCCGAGATGCCGCCGATGCGGGTGTCCGAGATCGCCTCGGCCTCGAGGTATTCGACGGCGCGCGGGTCGGCGACGGTGTCGCCGTCCACACCCAGCAGGAAGTCGTAGCCCTCGACGAGCGAGTAGCCGTAGTTGAGCGCGCCGACCTTCTTGTCGGGGTTCTTGCCGATGTCGTGCACGAACACCTCGGTGAACTGGTCGCCGAGGTCCGTCGTGAGCTCGTACGGGCCGGCGTAGCGCGAGGCGATCCGCACCGTCGCGTCCGACGTGTTGTTGACGACCACGTGGATCGCGTCGGGCACGCGGGTCTGGCCGAGCAGCGACTCGATCACCGCGGCGATGGTCTCCTCCTCGTTGTACGCGGGGATGACGCATCCGATCGTCGACCGGTTCGTCGCGTCCTCCTCGAGCACGGCGGTGAAGTCGTCGGCGAGGCTGTCGGCGAGGCCCTCGGCAGGGTCGGGCTCGGGGATGCGCGTTTGCGGCTCGCCGACGCCGGCCGGGCGGAAACGCTGGATGTCGGTCGTGCGGGAGTATCGGACGATGTCGTTCATGTGGCTGTCTTCGGGTCGGGGCCCACAACGGGCCGGGGCGGGTGAGGTCACGCCCCGGTCGACGTCGGGACCGAGTGTTCGGGTCGCCCGGTCTGGGGATCTGCTCGACCGGGGCTGTGACGACGCCCCGAGCCCAGGCCGAAGGGTTCGGGTCGATTCGGCCTGTGCCATCAGCCTCTCCCACCGACCGCATCACCCCCTCCAGAGGGCCAGACGCCCGACGCAAGGTATGCGCAAGGAATCCGCAAGACCGACACCGCAGACGGGGCGTCCGACGAGCGCGCTGTCGCGTGGCATCCGGCTGGCTAGACTCGGCTCAGTCGCACACCCGGGGGACGTATGGCGAACGTCAGCTTGAGCAGGCCGGATGCGCGCACGCGGTCGATCTGGATGACTCAGCTCGGCCTCGGCGCCGCCACCCTGGCCATCAACCTCCTCGTGCTCGCGATGATGCCGCAGCTGTTCACGCGATGGACCTACGCCTTCGGGTTCGTGGTGCTGGTCGTCATCACCGTCGCGACCCTCGCGCTGCCGTGGTGGAGGCTGCCGGGATGGGCGGTGACGGTGGTGCCGTTCGCCGACGCCGTCGCGATCGGCGTGCTCGCGTCGGCCTCGGGAGGGGATCCGCAGCGCGGGCTGAGCCTGCTGTGGGTGTTCCCGGTCATGTGGATCGCGATGTTCGCCTCGTGGCGGACGCTGTTCCTGATGCTCGCGACGGTCTCTGCGGCTATCGTGGTGGACTCTCTCGCGCACCCGGGCGCGTCCAACGCGCTGCGGTTCCTGATCATCCTGCTCGCCCTCGTGTTCATCGGGCTGACGGTCCACATCGCCCTGTCGAACACCCGCGCGCTGCGCAAGGTCCTCGACCGGCAGTCCGGGCGCCTCACGAAGAGCCTCGAGCGTCGCGAGGGCCAGGAGCGCCGCATCCGTGAGATCGTGAACGAGGTCGACATCGGGATCGCGCGCATCGCGGTGGGTGAGGGCATCATCAGCGCGAACGACACGTACCTGCGGCTGTACGGACTGGACCCGGCCGACCTCAGCCAGCCCGCGCGGTCGATCGACTACTCGACGCTGCGGGGCGAGCCCATCCCCCTCGATCGTCGGCCGCTCGCGCGCGCCCTGCGGGGCAGGAGCTTCCAGGATGCCGTGGTGTGGCTGTTCACCGCGGACGGGGAGTGGCGCGCCCTCTCGGTGAGCGCGTCGCGGCTCGACCGCGACGAGGGCGTCGAGAGCATGCTGCTGGTCGCACAGGACATCACAGGCATCACGATCGCCCAGCAGGAGCGCGAGCGCGCGCTGGCGTTCGCGTCGCACGAGATGAAGAGCCCCCTCACCGTCGTGTTGGGCAACGCCGAACTGGCGCTCGAGGGCGACGAGCTGAGCGACCGCACCCGCCGGCGCCTCGAGACGATCCACGACGCCGGTGAGCGCCTGCTCGAGATGGCGAGGCGGGTGCTCGCCCAAGCCCGCACCGGCGACGCCGCCTCCGCCGAGTTCGGCGTCGTCGACCTGCAGCCGATCCTGCGCGACTCGATCGCGTCGTTCCGCATGGCGGCGAACCCGCGGGCGGTGACGATCGACGATCGCAACAGCGAGCCTCTCCCGGTCCTCGGCAACGCGTTCCGACTGCGCCAGGTCGTCGACAACCTGCTCAGCAACGCCGTCAAGTACACCCCCGACGGCGGGAGTGTGAGCGTGAGCACCGCGATCGAAGGCGACGCCGTCGCGCTGACGATCGCCGACACCGGCATCGGAATAGCGGCCGAGGACCTGCCTCGCCTTTTCGACGCCTACTTCCGCGCGAGCGGTGCCGCCGAGATGGCCGGCGGCACCGGCCTGGGGCTGGTCATCACGCACCAGATCGTCGCCGAGCACCGCGGCACGCTGTCGTTCCAGAGCGAGCCCGGAGTCGGCACGACCGCGACGGTGCGTCTGCCGCGCGGAGAGCGCGACGAGGAAGGCGGGCCCCGAGCATGATCGACCTGCTGCGCGACTCGTTCCTCGAGGTGGGGTTCCTCCAGGCGGCGATCGTCACGATCGCCACCATCGTCACGATCGGCGTCGCGTTCCTCGCAAGGCCCGGCATCGGGACGCTGTACTGGACCATTGCGTTCACCCTCATCCTGCTTGCGACGTTCGGGCTGATCGCGGGGCGCCTCATCGAGTCCGACCAGGCGCGGCACGCGTCGATGGGCGTGCTCTTCAGCGGCGCCGCCTTCCTGTGGTCGGGCTTTCGCATCATGTGGCGGCGGCACCCGTTCATCTCGGTCAGCGTGGCCTTCCTCGTCGTGTCCACCGTGGCACTCATGCTCTCTGACGAGACGTCGTTCCCCTTCTTGTATCGGACCGTGTTCCTGCTCTCGTCGCTGTTCGCGGCGTTCTTCGTCCTCGACTGGACACGCCGCCGCCCGACCCGGCGCGAGGCGTGCGCGATCCCGCTGGTCGTCGCCTCGATCGTGTTCTTCGGGCTGGGCGTGCAGGGCTACGTCACGGCGCTCCTGCCCGGCACGACCCCGGCGGATCTCGAGCTGCAGCAGGTGATCGCCAGCATCACGCTGGGCGTGTACGTCATCTGCGCCGTGATCGCCGCGGTGGGCTTCACGCTGCGCGACAGCCCGCTCGCGCACCGGACGATCGTCGCCCATGAGTGGCAGCAGTTCGAGCGCGCCGCCGCCGCTCGGGTGGCTGAGGCCGAGAGCGCAGGCGACCCCGTGTCGGTCGTGTGCCTGCGACTCGACGACGACGACGAACTGCGGCAGCTGACGGGCGACGAGGCGCTGTCGGAGCTGCTGGGTCTCTTCCGGTCGACTGCCGTGGCCGGCTTCGCCGCCGACCCCCTCGTCGGGTCCCCGCGCCTCGGGACGATCGTGGTAGTCACGGCGCAGCCCGATTCGACGATGCGCGCGGCCGTCGGCAAGACCCTCGCGCGCGTACCCGCCGTCGGCACCCGCTTCTCGCCGCTGATCCACACCACCGCGAGCGCGGGATGGGCGTCCGCGGCGGCGGTGGGCTACGACCTGCGCACGCTCGTCGCCGCCGCGACGGGCGCGGCGGAGCACGCGCGGGCGAGCGGAGGCGACGCGTGGGAGTCCGTCGGCGTCGAGCGGGTCGACACGGGCGTCATCCCGCTATCGCGATGGTGAGGGTGTCGGATGTCGCCTGCTTGGCGTAGTCGGTCGAGGTCGGCGTCGCCTGCACGAGGAAGTCGTACGTGAACTGCACCGCGACCGACACGGTCTCATCCGGCACTTGGCCGATGCGGAAGGTCTGCGAGTAGCTGTAGGGCGACAGCACGAGATAGCCGGGGCTCACCGTCGCGGTGTCGGTCTGCGCGTCAAGGGCGGTGAGCGGTCCGGACGTCGACGAGGGCACGGCGATCATCGTGACGCGCTGCAGGTACACCTTCTGCCCGTCATCCGGCGTGACCGTCGTCGTCAGCGAGAGGGTGACCGGCTTGATCGCGCTTGCGGTCCACTTGTCCATCGACAGATCGGACCAGTAGTCGACCGTCGCGGTCACGGCTCCGGCGGTGAGGGTGCGCTGCGTCGAGCCGGTCGAGAGGTCGTTGGGCACGGGGGTCGGTACGCCCGTCGACGCGCTCGAGGTCGGCGAGGCGGTCGGGTCGTCCCACGGCGCTGGTCCGCAGCCCGCCAGGGCTGTCATGACGGCGGATGCCACGACCACCGCGGCCACCCGACGCCTCTTCGTGTGCATCCATCCCCCCGGACCTGACGTGCCCGGAGGCCCGACGCGGTCAGTCTAGCCACGTGTGCGCACGGTGTCTGTGCATCCGGCCTCACGCGCCCGTGCGCGTCATTCGCTGTCGCGTCGTGCCCGCGTCTGCTCGGCGCGGGCAGCCAGCAGATCGTCGGCCGGATACCCGACCGCCGTGAGGGTGAGCCCGCGGGCGGCCAGCACCGTGAAGTCGCTCGTGCGCAGACCCTCGTCGCGGATCGCCGCGAGATCGGCGATGTCGAGGCGCCCCTGGCCGACCGCGACGCAGCCCCCGACGAGCGCGCGCACCATGCTGTGGCAGAACGCGTCGGCCTTGACGTTCGCGACGAGCACCCCCTCGGCGTCGCGGTGCCAGTCGTACTCGAGGAGCGTGCGGATGGTCGTTGCCTCGTCGCGCGGCTTGCAGTAGGCGGCGAAGTCGTGAAGGCCCGTGAGGGTGCGGGCCGCGGCATCCATCGCCTGCTCGTCGAGGTGTGCCCGCACGGTCGTGGTGCGCGCCCGCTCGAGCGGGTCGTAGCCCGTCGTCTGGTCGGCGATGCGGTACGAGTACCGTCGCCACACGGCCGAGAAGCGCGCGTCGAAGCCCTCGGGCGCAAGCGCCGTGCGATGCACCGTCACATCGGCGTACGCGCCCAGCACGCCGCGCAGGCGCCCGGCGAGCGTCGCGACCGGATCGGTGTGGCCGTTCCGGCCCGGGCGGCTGTCGAGGCGCCGCCGCTGCTCGTCGTCGAGGTCGAGGTGCGCGACCTGGCCGCTGGCGTGCACGCCCGCGTCGGTGCGCCCGGCGACCACCAGCCGCGGGTCCCCGCCCAGCACGCGCTGCAGCGCGCCCTCGAGCGCCCCCTGCACCGTGCGCAGCCCCGGCTGTCGGGCCCATCCGCGGAAGTTCGTGCCGTCGTAGGCGATGTCGAGGCGGATCCGCACGCAACCAGCCTATTGCGGCCGCTCGCGGCGCGCGCTTCTCGGCGACTCGCCGAGAAGGACGGCACTCCTCAGCCGAGCACGCGCCGGGTCAGCGGCATCCGCTCGCCGACGGCGGCCATCGCGGCCCTGGCCTGCTGCAGCCGGTTCTCGTTCTCGCGCACGATCTCACGGGCGACAGACGGATGCGTGCGCACGATGTCGTCGAGCACCGCGACCGGCAGCACCACGCAGTCGACCTCGCTCGTGGCGACCGCGCGCGAGATCGTCTGCGTGCGCGACAGCGCGGTAAGGCCCACCGCGTCGCCCGGCCCCAGCTGCGTCACCTGCACGAAGCCCTGTTCTTCGGTGGGGATGCCGAGCGTGACGGTGCCCTCAACGATGAAGCGGGTCTCGGTGGGGACCATGCCCGGCCGCAGCAGCGACTCGCCCACGCAGTAGCGCTCCAGCCGCGCCTTGCCGGCGAGCGCGTCAGTTTCGCCCGCCTTGAGGCTGAGAGCCGGACCGACCCGGCGCAGGGCGTCCTGCAGACGGCCGGGCGTGTGCCAGATGTCGGTGATGTCGCCGTCGAGGTGCAGTCCCACCCGCCGCGCGGCGTACCAGACGCGCGTGTGGAAGGCGTTCAGCACCGCGAAGCGGTCGCCGGGGCTGCGCAGCGGGATCCACACCGCGTAGCGCGACCCCGGCAGCGCCGACGCATAGGGCTCGGCATCTTCCGACACGAGCGAGATGTCGCGCGCCACCTGCACCAGAAGATCCCGCACCCGGCCCGGCGGGTCGTCGGTGGCGAAGAGCAACTCCGCCCCCGCCTCGTACGGCGACGAGCTGCGCGTCAGGTTCAGGAACGAGCCGCCCGCCAGCTCCGACGTCGGAATCACCAGGATGCCGTTGCCGGTGTCCAGGTGCACCGCGCGCCAGTTCACCTCGACGACCTTGCCGCGCTCGTCGCCCGTCTCGATCCAGTCCCCCAGCTCGAACGGCGACTCGAAGATGAGGAACAGTCCCGACACCACAGACCCGACCGCGTTCTGCAGCGCCAGGCCCACGACGATGGACGTGATGCCCAGCGCCGCGAAGACGCCCGCGACGTCGGCATCCCACACCCACCAGAAGACGGCCGCGATGCCCAGCACGATCAGCACGAACCGGATCAGGTCGCTGAAGATCGTGGGGAACCGGTCGCGCCACGACCCCTTCTCGGCCCGGTGGAACACCAGGTGGTTGATCGCGTTGATCGTCACGACGATCACCAGCAGCCCGAAGATCGTCCAGATCACGCGCGGCCACGTGCCCTCGCCCTGCCACGCCCCCGGCTGGCTGATCAGCACCAGCACGCCCGCGACCGGCACGAGGTAGTTGCGCACCAGCAGCACGATCGGCGCGGCGCGGCTGCCCCGGCGGGCGAGGGCGTTGTGGAACTCGGTCAGCCCGATGAGAACGAGCGGCAGGCCCACCGAGACGATGACGGCGGGCCAGAACCACGGCTGCGAGACGATGTCGGCCACGGATGCCTCACCCCCGCGCCGCCGAGCCGGGACTGTCGACCCGCCACACGCGCTGCGGCCCGCTCTGCGTCTCGAGGTCTCCGGCGGGCGTGAGCGAGATCATGTCCGGCAGCCGCTCGGCGACGCGCTCGGTCACGTAGATGCCCGGCTCCGCCGAATCGCCCTGCACGCGGAACGCGAGGTTGACCGCATCCCCCCACATGTCGTAGACGACCCGTGCACGACCGATCAGGCCGCTGGAGACCCTCCCCGAGTCCAGGCCCGCGCGCAGGTGCAGGTCGACGCCCTGCTGCGTGGAGTACCGCTCGAGGATCGAGTCCAGTTCGAGCGCGAACTCGACGGCGCGGCGCGCGTTGTCCACGCGGGGGTTGGCAAGCCCCACGCTCGCGAGGTAGCCCTGGCGCGTCGTGCGCACGCGCTCCACGCCGTACTTCTCGGCGGCCTCGTCGAATGCGCGGATGATGTCGTTCAGTCGCGAGACGGCTTCTTCTGAGCTGAGAGCGAGTGCGAGCTGCTCGAAGCCCACGATGTCGGCGAACACCACGGTCACATCGTCGCTGTCCTGCGTGATCGCCTCGTCGCCGTGGCGGTAGCGGCTGGCCATTCCCTCGGGCATGAACGACAGGATGAGCTGCTCGTTGGCGCGCTCCTGCTCGTCGATGAGGTGCGACTTGACCTGCAGGCTCCGGCTCATGTCGTTGAAGGCGCGCGCGACGTCGGCGAGCTCGTCGCTGGAACCCGCGTCGACCTGCACGCCCTCCTCGCCCGCGGCGATGCGCTGCGCGGCCTCCTTCAGGCGCCGCAGCGGCCGCACGAACACCTGCGCCAGCACGAGCGACAGCAGGCACACGAAGATGATCATGCCCGCCGTCGAGAGGATGAGGTTGCGCGTGAAGTCCTCGACGGGCAGCATCGCCTCCTGCGAGGTCTCCTGAGCGACGATGGCCCAGTTGAGCCCCTCGACGTTGAGCGGCCCGTACGCGGTGAGCGCGTCGCGGCCGAGGTAGTCCCGCTCGAGCAGCGTGCCGCTCTCGCCCGCGAACGCGCGCCGCACCGCGTCGCTGGCGACCGTCTGCTGCAGCAGCGTGTTGCCGTTGTGCACGCTCAGCGCGGCCGCCGCCGGCGACAGGCCCGCGGCGATCGCGTTCGCCTCGTACGCCCCGGGGTCGTCCTGCAGCTGGCGCGAGATCGACCTCATGAGACCGTCCCGGCCGACCAGGTAGGTCTCGCCGGTGCTGCCGAGACCGTTGATCGCGAAGTCGCCGTCGACGGTCATGACGCTGTTGATGCGGTCGATGGGAAGCTCCACCGCGAGCGCGCCGATGACCTCTCCGTCCACCGCGATCGGGGTGACCGCCCAGCCTGCGGGGCTGCCGAGGCTCGGGCTGTACGAGGCGAAATCCGCGATGACGACCTCGCCGACGATGTTGCGCGTCATCGCCTGACGGTAGGCGTCGGCGAGGTTCGAGAGTCGGTACGGGCCCTCCAGCAGGTTCGTGCCGAGGTCCACGCCCTTGAACGCCGAGTACACGACGTTGCCGTCGGTGTCGATCATGAGCACGTCCTCGAAGTCGTGCAGCTCGGTCATCGCGCGGAAGTACGCGTGGAAGCGCGAGTGCGCCGCCGACCACGCGCTGCCGTCTCCGGCGTCGTCGCTCTCGATCGCGTCCTCCCACGACGCGAACGGGATCACGTAGTGGTACTGCAGGTAGCGCTGCGCATCGTCGCGCGGCTCGAACGCCGAGCCGTCGACGCTCTGGCCGGTCGCCTCGGCCAGGTCGGTGGCGAAGCTGTCGGCGTAGTACCGCTTCAGAGCAGCCGATGCCGCGGCATCCAGTCTCTGGCTCTCGAGCTGGGCGAACCCGGCCGTGAAATCCCGCGCCGCCTGCGTGCTCGTCTCGTTGAGCGCCCCCAGCCGCACCGTGTTCTCGATGTTGCCGAACAGCTGGGACACCTCGCGCGCGCGGTTCTCGCGGATCTCGACGAGCTTCTCGTACGCGATCGCCCGCAGCGCCTCGGTGCCGTTGACGTAGCCGATGATGCCCACGACGATGCTCGACAAGACGCTCACCGACAGCAGCATGATCAGCAGCAGCGAGTAGATCGACAGCCCGGCGCGCCGACGCGACTTCGGGGTTCCCACCCACCCGGTGGCGCCCGCGCCTGCGCTCGACTCCGACATCGCCTGCTCCCCCACGACGGCCCGCTGCCGATTCCCGCGAGAAACCCCAGCCCCCGAGGCAATTCCGGGGTGCGCCCATGGTACGCCGCGCGCCCGCCCGCGAGATAGAGGCTTGCCCGCGCTACCCGCGGCTCACGCGTCCCGCGGGTGGGTCGTGCGGGCCCCGCCTGCGGTGAGCAGCGCCCGGCCGGCGACGGTCAGTACCGGCGGACCAGCGCGACCACCCGCTCGGTCGGCGCGAAACCGAGCGCCCCGTACAGGCTGTTCGCACCGGTCGGGCTCTCGGTGTCGACGTCCAGCACGGCCTTGTCGAGCCCCGCGTCGCGCGCGGCCTGCAGCAGAGCGGTGATGACCGCCGGGGCGAGGCGGCGGCCGCGGCGGTCGCGCGTGACGCCGATGAGGTCGATGTACACGCTGGTGTAGCCCTGCGCCGCCCAGTCCTCCTCGTTCACCGAGCCGAGCGCGAGCGCGACCACGCGGTCGCCCTCGGTCGCGACCCGGCTCAGGTCGGGGCGCAGGAAGGGGCCTTCGGCGAAGTGGTCCCAGCGCTCAGGCGGCGTCTCGAGGCTCCCCCAGTGGTCGCGGAACGCGTCGTTGCGGGCGACCCGCGTCGCCTCCTTGAGCGCGGGCTCGTACGCGCAGATCACCGCGTCGCCGGATGCCTCGACCGTCGGGATCTCGACCGCGAGGTCGCGCACCATGGTGGTGAACCACCGCTCGGGCGCGAACCCGCGGCGCTCGGCGAGGTGCTGCAGGGCGACGTCGCCCTCCTCGGCGTATGCGAACACCGCGGCGGGCACCGCGAGGTCGAGCTCGGCGAGCGCCTGGAGCGCCCGCTCCTCCTCCCACCGCAGCACCTCGCGTCCGAGGCCGCGCCCGCGCACCTCGGGGTGCACGCGGCCGGTCAGGTACACGTGCGCATGCACGTCGCGGGACGGGTGCACGATGATGCCGCCGATCGCGACCAGCCGGCCGTCGCCGTCGAACCCGAGCAGGGTGTCCCACGCGGGGTCGATCCACGACGCGTCGAACACCTCCTCGATCTCGTCGCGCGGAGTGAACCAGCTCGGGTGGTCGACGCGGTCGCACGCGCGGGTCAGCTCGACGATCGCCTCGAGGTCATCTCGTGCGGCGGCACGCCACGTCGAGACTTCCGGATGCCGCGGCACCGCGGGCTCGCGCACGTCGCCGAGCCTCTCGCTCAGGCGGGGCGGTGCCGGGGCGGCGTCGCCGGTGTCGCGGGGTTCGTGGGCGTCGACGGTCATCCGCTCACCCTACGCGGTGGCGGGGTCCCCCGAAAACGTTCAGACCCGCGTGCCCCGAAGGGCACGCGGGTCTGAACGTGCAGTGATTGCGAGGTGATTACGCCTTCTCGGCCTCGGCCTCGGCGTCCTCGGCGACGGCCTCAGCGGCGGCGCCCTCCTCGGGCGACTCGACGCCGGTCTCGGCAGCCTCGTCGACGGTCTGCTCGGCGGCCGCCTCCTCGACCGGCGCCTCGTCGGCGACCGGCGCGGCCTCGGCGGCGGGAGCGGCCTTCTTGGCAGCCTTCGCCTTCGGGGCGACCGGCTCGAGGACGAGCTCGATCACGGCCATCGGCGCGTTGTCGCCCTTGCGGTTGCCGACCTTGGTGATGCGGGTGTAGCCGCCCTCGCGGTCCGCGACCAGCGGTGCGATCTCGGTGAACAGGACGTGCACGACTTCCTTGTCACCGATGACCGACAGCACGCGACGACGCGCGTGCAGGTCGCCGCGCTTGGCGAACGTGATGAGGCGCTCGGCGAGCGGACGCAGGCGCTTGGCCTTGGTCTCGGTCGTCTTGATCGACTTGTGCGTGAACAGCGCAGCGGCGAGGTTCGCAAGCAGCAGGCGCTCGTGGGCGGGACCGCCGCCGAGGCGGGGACCCTTCGTGGGCTTGGGCATTCTCAGTTACTCCAGGATGAATTCGGTCGGGGGGATGCCGGCTCAGACGGTCTCGTCGTCGTAGCCGCCGTAGAAGTGCGCACCGTCGAACCCGGGCACCGAGTCCTTCAGCGACAGGCCGAGCGAGACGAGCTTGTCGCGCACCTCGTCGACCGACTTCTGACCGAAGTTGCGGATGTTCATGAGCTGCGTCTCCGACAGGGCGACCAGCTCCGACACGGTGTTGATGCCTTCGCGCTTGAGGCAGTTGTACGAGCGGACCGACAGGTCGAGGTCCTCGATCGGCATCGACAGCTCGTTCGAGAGGACCGTTTCGACCGGCGCGGGGCCGATCTCGATGCCCTCGGCCTCGACGTTCAGCTCACGGGCGAGTCCGAACAGCTCGGTGAGGGTGCGACCGGCCGACGCGACAGCGTCGCGCGGTGCGATCGAGGGCTTGGTCTCGACGTCCAGCACGAGCTTGTCGAAGTCGGTGCGCTCGCCGGCACGCGTCGCATCGACGCGGTACGAGACCTTGAGCACCGGCGAGTAGATCGAGTCGATGGGAACCTGACCGGCCTCGGCGTACTCGTTGCGGTTCTGCGTGGCCGAGACGTAGCCGCGGCCGCGCTCGATGGTGAGCTCGAGCTCGAACTTGGCGGTGTCGTTCAGGGTCGCGATGACCAGTTCGGGGTTGTGCACCTCGACACCCGCGGGGGCGGAGATGTCGGCCGCGGTGACCTCGCCGGCGCCCGTCTTGCGCAGGTACGCGGTGATGGGCTCGTCGCGCTCGCTGGAGACGACCAGCTGCTTGATGTTGAGGATGATCTCGGTGACATCCTCTTTCACACCCGGGATGGTGCTGAACTCGTGGAGGACGCCGTCGATGCGGATCGACGTGACCGCGGCGCCGGGGATCGACGACAGGAGGCTGCGACGCAGCGCGTTGCCGATCGTGTAGCCGAAGCCGGGCTCGAGCGGCTCGATGACGAAGCGGCTGCGGAACTCCCCGATCTTCTCCTCGTTCAGGGTGGGACGCTGTGCGATGAGCACTATGGGTTCCTTTCGATCACGTGCCCGCTATATGACACGTGCGGTGAATGGGTATTGAGTTTTGGTCAGCGGATGCCGGGACCGCCGCGCGTCGCGCGGGGCCCCGGCGTCCGTCGAATCAGACGCGGCGACGCTTGGGCGGACGGCAGCCGTTGTGGGCCTGCGGCGTCACGTCCTGGATCGAGCCCACCTCGAGGCCGGCGGCCTGCAGCGAGCGGATCGCGGTCTCGCGGCCCGAACCCGGACCCTTCACGAAGACGTCGACCTTCTTGACGCCGTGCTCCTGCGCCTGGCGGGCAGCGGACTCCGCGGCCATGCCGGCGGCATAGGGCGTCGACTTGCGCGAGCCCTTGAAGCCCACGCCACCCGACGACGCCCAGCTGATGACGGCGCCCGACGGGTCGGTGATCGAGACGATCGTGTTGTTGAACGTCGACTTGATGTGGGCCTGGCCCAGCGCGATGTTCTTCTTCTCCTTGCGGCGCGGCTTGCGCGCGGCGGACTTGGCCTGTGCCATGTGCTTCTCCTAGAAATCGGTGGTCGAGTGCCGAGGCGGAGCCTCGGCGTATCGAGACCGGGCCCGCGTTACTTGCGGCCGGCCTTCTTCTTGCCGGCGACCGTGCGCTTGGGGCCCTTGCGGGTGCGCGCGTTCGTCTTCGTGCGCTGACCGCGCACCGGGAGGCCACGGCGGTGGCGGATGCCCTCGTACGAGCCGATCTCGACCTTGCGGCGGATGTCGGCGGCCACCTCGCGGCGGAGGTCGCCCTCAACCTTGAAGTTCGCGTCGATGTAGTCGCGCAGGGAGATCAGCTGGTCGTCGCTGAGGTCCTTCACGCGGATGTTCTCGTCGATCGAGGTCGACTTGAGGATCTCGGTCGAGCGGGTACGGCCGATGCCGTAGATGTAGGTAAGTGCGATCACCACGCGCTTGTCGCGCGGGATGTCGACGCCGGCAAGACGTGCCATGCGGCTCTCCTAGGAGTGAGTGGAGGTGTGGAGCAGGATCGGTGCCCGGGCCTCCGCCCCGGGGTGTCCCCGATCGGTGATCGAGTGCCGGCGAAGCCGACGTATCGAGATCGGTTCTGATCCTGCCGTTCGTGTGTATTCAGTTATGGGTTCGCAGGGACGCCGCGTCGCGGCATCCGAGTCAGCCCTGGCGCTGCTTGTGGCGCGGGTTCGACTTGCAGATGACCATCACGCGGCCGTGGCGGCGGATCACCTTGCAGTGGTCGCAGATGGGCTTGACCGAGGGGTTGACCTTCATGATTCTCTTTCGCTGTCTTCGCCGGGCCGCTCCGGTGATCGAGTGCCGCGCGCAGCGCGGTGTATCGAGATCGGGGCGGGGGCGTTACTTCTCGACCGGTCTAGCGGTAGCGGTAGACGATGCGGCCGCGGGTGAGGTCGTAGGGGCTGAGCTCCACGACCACGCGGTCCTCGGGGATGATGCGGATGTAGTTCTGTCGCATCTTGCCCGAGATCGTGGCAAGCACTTTGTGTCCGTTGGTGAGCTCGACGCGGAACATCGCGTTGGGAAGAGCCTCGGACACCGTGCCTTCGATCTCGATGACACCGTCTTTCTTTGCCATAGCCTCGCTGACGCTTGTGCAGACCGGTCGGTCTGCGGTGGATGGGATGCGGTGCGGCGACACGCCAATAAAGGCGCAACGCACCAAAGGTCAACTATACGTGATAGGGAATGCCCCCGGCAACTCGCCGGGGGCATTCCCAGAACAGCGGGAGCTGCTCGCGTGTTACGCGCGGATGCGGCGCCAGATGAACAGCGCGGCTCCGATCAGCGTGATCACGCCGGCGCCGATCGGGACGATCGGGTTGACCGCACCGCCACCGGTCGCCGGAAGCGAGCCGGTCGGGGCTGCGCCGCCGGTCGGCGTGCCCGCCGACGCGGGGTCGTTCCCGACCTCCACGTCGTCGGCGCAGTCCTGGCCCTCGCAGTCCTCGGCGAGCGGGTCGAGCTGGCCGGGGTCATCGCACTCGGTCAGGTCGGCCCTCCACACGTCCTCGGCATCCTGCGGGAACGCATAGCCCTCGGCCGGAACCGCCCAGATGTAGGCGAAGTCGTCCTCTGAGGCTTCCTCCCAGATGACTGTGTCGGAGTCCACGTGCCACCAGCCCTCCTCGCACGTCCACACCGGGGCCTCCGGCGTGATCTCGACCACCGTTGGGGCGCACGGCTCGCCCGAGTCCGAATCCGACCATTCGGTCTGCGCCTCGTCCGGGAAGGAGTACCCCTCGGCAGGCGATGCGGTGGCGGTCACGACGCCCTCGTCGTTGGTGGCGGACTCCCAGACCACACCGTCTTGCTCGGCGGGCGTCCACGAGGCGTTGTCCGGCCCGCACGGGTCGTCCCAGAGCGGCGCGGCGGGGACGACCACGGTTGTCGCCTCCTGCTCGCAGGTCACCGGCTCGACAGCCGGCCGCGCCTCGACGTCGACGTGCTTCTGCGTCGTCCCCGTGCGGTAGTAGAGCGTCCAGTTGTAGATGTCGAGTGGCCCCTTGTCGGAGTGGGACCACCGGCCCTGGCTGCCCCTGACCGGCATGTACCAGTAGTCGGTGTGGCTGACCTCTGCGACCGCAGGGCTCCCCGGCGACGGAACGCATTCCACCACTTCGACCGGTGCCGCCGACGCGGGCGCAACCGCCACGAGAGGTGCCAGCACCAGTCCTGCGGCGACGGCGAGCGCGACTATCGTCTTGTTCTTCTTCATTCAATCCCCTTCATCGGGTCGAGCCGGAGTCGCCAGCGACTCCGGCCTTCTTCGTGCGCGCCGAACGTCTCGCGCGCGGCATGCGCGCCAGAGACGTCCGCTCTTCGATTACTCGAAGAGCGAGCGCAGCGCAGCGGGTTCGGGCAACTCGCTGTTGGAAATGACCTTACCGTTCACCGCGAGGGTCGGTGTGCCGATGCCGCCCGCCCCGGGCTGCACCGGCGTCTTCGCGGTCATCGCGCGGACGAACTTCGTGTAGCGCCCGTCGTTGATGCACGCGTCGACGCCCGAGACGCCCACGCTCCCGGCGATCTCGATGATCTGCGCGTCCGTGAGTCCGGGGGAGCCCTCCTCGGGCTGGTTGGCGAACATCGCCTGCATGAAGGGGACGGATGCCGCGGCATCCGCTTCGGCGACGCAGTACATCGCGCTCGCGGCCCGCGACGAGAACTGTGTGCCCTGCGACCGGCTGTCCAGGATCGCGATCGGGTGGATGTTCAGCGTGATCGTGCCGTCGTCGGCGAGACCCTGGATCGCGGAGCCGTACGCCTGCTCGAACTGGTTGCAGATCGGGCACATGAAGTCGATATAGGTGTCGAGCGTGCCCGCGCCGTCGCCGACGACGATCGCCCCGGTCTCGGCGCTGATGTTCGCCGCATCCGGAACGTCACCGGTCTCGGTCGACGGATTGTTCAACCACACGACGAGGGCTCCGACGCCGATGAGCACGACGACCACCGCCGCGCTCACCCAGATCGCGAACCAGTTGACCTCGCGGGCCGGTGCCATGTGTTCCTCCCAAGAACGTGGATCAGGCGATGGGCGCCGGGATGACGCCGAACGGTGCGAGGCCCTCGGCTCCGCCGTCGGGTGCGGTGAGCACCCAGATGCCTCCATCGTGCACCGCCACGCTATGTTCCCAATGAGAGCCGACCGAGCCGTCGAGTGTGGAGACCGTCCAGTCGTCGTCCTCGACGAACGTCGCCTGATCGCCGGCGACGACCATCGGCTCGATCGCGACCGCGAGGCCGGGACGCACCTCGGCACCGGGGTCGGGGACCCGGTAGTTGAACACCGACGGCGACTCGTGCATGCGACGCCCGATGCCGTGGCCGACGTAGTCCCGCAGAATGCCGTAGCCCCCGTCCGGGGCGTTGGCCTCGATGTGCTCCTGGACGGCGACGCCGACCTCGCCGAGGTGCCTCGCGGAGGCGAGCGCGGCGATGCCCGCCCACAGCGACCCTTCGGTCACCCACGAGAGCTTCTCGCGCTGGGCCACGAGCGCCGGGCGCGCCGGGTCGGGGACCACGATCGTGATCGCCGAGTCGCCGTTCCACCCCTTGTACTCGGCGCCGGCGTCGATCGAGACGATGTCGCCGGGCTCGAGCACGCGGCTTCCCGGGATGCCGTGCACGACCTGCTCGTTCACCGATGTGCAGACGGTGTGCCGATAGCCGCGCACGAGCTGGAAGTTCGAGCGGGCTCCGCGCGAGGTGATGATCCGGGATGCCTCGGCGTCCAGTTCGAGGGTCGTGACCCCTGGCCGCACCAGCGCACGCACCGCGTCGAGCGCCGCCGCGGTGATGAGCCCGGGCTCGACCATCGCCCGCAGCTGGGCGGGCGACTTGTAGATCGAACGGCGAAGTGCCACGTCAGGCTGCGGCGGAGCGGTTCAGGCCGCGCGCCTCGAGGGCGGCGACGATGCGCTGCGTCACCTCGTCGAGGGTTCCCACCCCGTCGATCTCATCGACGATGCCGCGCGTGCGATACACGCCGAGGATCGGCGCCGTCTCACGCTCGTAGATCGCCAGACGGTTCGCGATGACCTCTTCGGTGTCATCGGTGCGACCCTGCTGCTGAGCGCGCAGCGACAGACGCGAGATGCTCTCGTCGCGCGGCACGCGCAGCTCGATCACGGCGTCGAGCGTTTCGCCGCGGCCGGACAGGAACTCGTCGAGGTCACGCACCTGCGCGAGGTTGCGAGGGTACCCGTCGAGGAGGAACCCGTCCTGGGCGTCGGCGTGGTCGAGCCGCGAGCGCACAACCGCGCTGGTCAGCTCGTCCGAGACGAGCTCGCCCGCCTCGATGACCGACTTCACCTGCAGTCCCAGCTCGGTGCCGCCTGCCACTGCGGCGCGGAAGACATCACCGGTGGAGATCGCCGGGATGTCGAACGCCTCGGCGATGCGGACGCCCTGCGTGCCCTTGCCGGACCCCTGGGGTCCGATGATGAGCAGGCGTGCGGGGTGGGACTGGTGGACCATCAGCGGAGGAGCCCTTCGTAGTGGCGCTGCTGCAGCTGCGCGTCGATCTGCTTCACGGTCTCAAGACCCACACCGACGATGATGAGGATCGACGCACCGCCGAACGGGAAGTTCTGGTTCGCACCGACCGTCGCGAGGGCGATCAGCGGGAGCAGGGCGATGAGGCCGAGGTAGATCGAGCCGGGCAGCGTGATGCGCGTCAGCACGTAGTCGAGGTACTCGGCGGTGGGGCGACCGGCCCGGATGCCGGGGATGAAGCCGCCGTACTTCTTCATGTTGTCGGCGACCTCGACCGGGTTGAACGTGATCGCGACGTAGAAGTAGGTGAACCCGACGATGAGCAGGAAGTACAGCACCATGTACAGCGGGTGGTCGCCCTTGGTGAGGTAGTTGGTGATCCAGACCACCCACGCCGGCGCGGTCTCGCCCGGCTGCGGCTGGTTGAACTGCGCGATCAGCGCAGGGATGTACAGCAGCGACGACGCGAAGATGACCGGCACGACGCCCGCCATGTTCACCTTGATCGGGATGTACGTGTTCGTGCCGCCGTACGTGCGGCGACCGACCATGCGCTTGGCGTACTGCACCGGGATGCGGCGCTGGGACTGCTCCACGAAGACGACGAGCCCCACCACGACGATGCCCACCGCCAGCACGAGCAGGAACACGTCGAAGCCGCGCGACTGCGCGATGGCCCACATCGACGCGGGGAAGGCCGCCGCGATCGAGGTGAAGATCAGCAGCGACATGCCGTTGCCGATGCCGCGCTCGGTGACCAGTTCGGCGAACCACATGATGAGGCCCGTGCCCGCGGTCATCGTGATGATCATGAGCAGCTGCGCCCACCACGCGACGTTGGTCAGCAGCTGCTCGCACTCGGGGACGCCGGTGACCCCGAAGAGCTGGCCGCTGCGCGCCACGGTGACCAGCGTCGTCGACTGCAGCAGCGCCAGGGCGATGGTCAGGTAGCGCGTGTACTGCGTGAGGCGCGCCTGGCCGGCCTGGCCCTCCTTGTAGAGGGCCTCGAAGTGCGGGATCACCACGCGCAGCAGCTGCACGATGATCGTCGCCGTGATGTACGGCATGACGCCGAGGGCGAAGATCGACAGCTGCAGCAGGGCGCCGCCAGAGAAGAGGTTGACCAGCGAGAGCAGACCCTCGGTTCCGGCGCTCTGCCTGAGGCACGACTGCACATTCGGGAAGTCCACGAACGGAGCCGGCACGTGGGCGCCGAAACGATAGAGGGCGATGATCGCCAGGGTGAATGCGATCTTCCGACGGAGGTCGGGTGTACGGAAGACCCGCGCAATGGCGCTGAACAAGAGGATGCCTCCAGAAGGGGATGCCGGCCCGCTTCGGCGTGCCAACGTCCAGGGTAACCCAGTGGGGGCCGGAGCAAGCTCCGACCCCCACTTGGCCTGCTACTTGACGGTGCCGCCGGCGGCGACGATCTTCTGCTGGGCTGCGCCCGAGACCTTGTCGACCGCAACGTCGAGCTTGACCGAGATGTCTCCGGTGCCGAGCACCTTGACCTTCTCGTTCTTGCGCACGGCGCCCTTGGCGACGAGGTCGCTCACGGTGACCTCTCCGCCCTTGGGGTACAGCTCGGCGAGCTTGTCGAGGTTGACCACCTGGTACTCGACGCGGAACGGGTTCTTGAACCCGCGCAGCTTCGGAGTGCGCATGTGCAGCGGCATCTGGCCGCCCTCGAAGCCGACCTTCACCTGGTAGCGGGCCTTGGTGCCCTTGGTGCCACGGCCGGCGGTCTTGCCCTTCGAGCCCTCACCGCGACCCACACGGGTCTTGGCGGTGTTGGCGCCGGGGACCGGACGCAGGTGGTGCACCTTGAGCACACCGGGGCGCGCGGCCGGGGCATCCTTCGGCTGTGCCTTCTTTGCAGCGGGCTTGGCCGCTGCGGCCTTCTTCTTGGCGGGGGCCTTGACGGCCTCCGCCTCGACGGCCTCGTTCTTCTCGGCCTTGTCAGCCATCAGTCGATCTCCTCAACCTTCACGAGGTGTGCGACGGTCTTGACGTAGCCGCGCGTCTGCGCGTCGTCGGGACGGACGACCGAGTCGCCGATCCGCTTCAGACCCAGCGAACGCAGCGTGTCGCGCTGGTTCTGCTTCTCACTCACCTTGGACTTGACCTGGGTAACCTTCAGGCGCGCAGCCATCAGACACCTGCCTTCGCAGCAGCCGCGGCCTCGGCCTCGGCACGGACGAGACGAGCCGGCGCGACCTGGTCGAAGTCGAGACCGCGACGCGCGGCGACCGCACGGGGCTCCTCGAGCTGCTTCAGGGCCTCGACGGTCGCGTGCACGATGTTGATCGTGTTCGACGAACCCAGCGACTTCGACAGCACGTCGTGGATGCCGGCGCACTCGAGCACGGCACGCACCGGGCCACCGGCGATGACACCGGTACCGGCAGCGGCCGGACGCAGCAGCACCACACCGGCAGCGGCCTCACCCTGCACCGGGTGCGGGATGGTCGAGCCGGTACGGGGCACGCGGAAGAAATTGCGCTTGGCCTCTTCGACGCCCTTCGAGATGGCCAGCGGCACTTCGCGGGCCTTGCCGTAGCCGACGCCCACGACGCCGTTGCCGTCGCCCACGACCACGAGCGCCGTGAAGCTGAAGCGGCGACCGCCCTTGACGACCTTCGACACGCGGTTGATGGTGACCACGCGCTCCAGGAACTGGCTCTCGGCGCGGTCGCGGCCACCGCGGTCGCGGTTGGGGTTGCGCTCGCGACCGCCGCGACGCGGCTCGCGCTCGCGCTCGGCGGGTGCCGTGGCGCCCTCGGCGGGAGCCTCGGCAGGAGCCTCTGCGGTCACTTCGTTCTCCTTGTTGTTCACTGCATCGCTCACAGGTTCAGACCTCCCTCGCGAGCGCCGTCAGCGATCGCTGCGACGCGGCCCGCGTAGCGGTTGCCACCGCGGTCGAACACGACGTCCGAGACGCCGGCGGCCTTGGCGCGCTCGGCGAGGAGCTCGCCGACCTTGCGGGCCTTGGCGGTCTTGTCAGCGTCGGACGCACGCAGGTCGGTCTCGAGGGTCGAGGCCGAGGCCAGCGTGTGGCCCTTGCTGTCGTCGACGATCTGCACGAAGACGTGACGCGACGAACGGGTGACCACCAGGCGGGGACGCTCGGCGGTGCCGACGACCTTCTTGCGAAGGCGGGCGTGACGACGCGCACGCGCGTCGGACTTCGACTTCACAGCCATGGTTACTTACCAGCCTTTCCGGCCTTGCGACGGACGACCTCGCCGGCGTAGCGCACACCTTTGCCCTTGTACGGCTCGGGCTTGCGGATCTTGCGGATGTTCGCAGCGGCCTCGCCGACCGCCTGCTTCGAGATGCCCGATACCGTGAGCTTGTTGTTGCCCTCGACGGTCAGGGTGATGCCCTCGGGAGCCTCGACGAGGACGGGGTGCGAGAAGCCGAGAGCGAACTCGACCGCCGTGCCCTTCTGCGCGACACGGTAGCCCGTGCCGACGACCTCGAGGCCCTTGGTGTAGCCCTGGGTGACGCCGATGATGTCGTTGTTGATGAGCGTGCGGGTCAGGCCGTGGAGCGAGCGCGAAGCGCGCTCGTCGTCGGGGCGGGTGACGAGCACCTGGCCCTCTTCGACCTTGACCTCGATGGGGCGCGCCACGGTGAGCGTCAGCTCGCCCTTGGGGCCCTTGACGGCGACCGCCTGGCCGTCGACCGAGACGGTCACGCCGGCGGGGATGTCGATGGGAAGACGTCCGATTCGCGACATGTCAGATCACCACACGTAGGCGAGGACTTCCCCACCCACGCCCTTCGACTCGGCCTGGCGGTCCGTGAGGAGGCCAGAGGAGGTGGACAGGATGGCGACGCCGAGGCCACCGAGCACCTTGGGGATCTCGGTCGACTTGGCGTAGACGCGCAGGCCCGGCTTCGAGACGCGCTTGATGCCGGCGATCGACCGCTCGCGGTTCGGGCCGTACTTGAGCGTCAGCGTGAGGGTCTGCCCGACGCGGGCGTCAGCGACGACCCAATCGGCGATGTAGCCCTCCCGCTTGAGGATGTCGGCGATGTGGGTCTTGAGCTTGGAGCTCGGCAGCGACACGGAGTCGTGGTGCGCCGAGTTCGCGTTGCGCAGACGGGTCAGCAGATCTGCGACCGGGTCTGTCATTGTCATGTGTTGATTCCTTCGTTCATGAGGTTTCGACTGCCGTTACACGGCAGCCGACCTTCGATGACTGCGCGGTATTCAGTTGTAGAAGGATGCCTCGGCGCGGCGCTCGCGTCGGCCGAGGCATCCGGGACCCCGCCGGATCGAGTGCCGGCGGGGTGCGCCAGCGATCCGCCGGGGTATCGAGATCACGCCTGAGCGTCGTCCGACTTGAAGGGGAAGCCCAGGTGGCGCAGGAGCGCGCGACCCTCGTCATCCGTCTTCGCGGTGGTCACGACAGTGATGTCGAAGCCACGGACGCGATCGATCTTGTCCTGGTTGATCTCGTGGAACACGGACTGCTCCTGGAGACCGAAGGTGTAGTTGCCGTGACCGTCGAACTGCGCGCCCGAAAGGCCGCGGAAGTCGCGGATGCGGGGCAGCGCGAGGTTGACGAGGCGGTCCACGAACTCCCACGCGCGGTCGCCGCGAAGGGTGACGTGCGCGCCGATGGCCTGACCCTCACGCAGCTTGAACTGCGCGATGGACTTGCGGGCCTTGGTGACGACCGGCTTCTGACCGGTGATTTTGGTGAGGTCGTCGACCGCGCCATCGATCACCTTGCTGTCGCGAGCTGCCTCGCCGACACCGGTGTTCACCACGACCTTGACAAGGCCGGGGATCTGCATGACGTTCGGGTAGCCGAACTCCTCCTGCAGGGCCTTCTTGATCTCGGTGTTGTACTTCTGCTTGAGGCGCGGCTGGGTCTTGCCAGCCGTCGCGGCAGTTGCCGTGCTCATATCAGAGGTCCTTGCCTGACTTCTTCGCGTAGCGCACGCGGACCGTGCGCTTCACGCCGTCCTTCACCTGCTCCTCGACGCGGTGGCCGACACGGGTCGGCTTCTTGGTCGAGGGGTCGACGAGCTGGACGTTGGAGATGTGGATCGGCGCCTCGAAGGTCTCGATGCCGCCGGTCTTGGTGCCGCGCTGGGTCTGGCCCACGCGGTTGTGCTTGGTGACGTAGTTCACGCCCTCGACGATGACGCGGTTCTCAGCGGCAAGGACCTCGAGGACCTTGCCCTGCTTGCCGCGGTCGCCGCCACGCTCGGGCTTAGCGCCCGTGATGACCTGAACCAGGTCGCCCTTTTTGATGTTCGCCATGATCAGATGACCTCCGGGGCGAGCGAGACGATCTTCATGAACTTCTTGTCGCGAAGCTCACGACCGACCGGTCCGAAGATGCGGGTGCCGCGGGGCTCCCCGTCGCTCTTCAGGATGACGGCGGCGTTCTCGTCGAACTTGATGTAAGAGCCGTCGGGACGGCGGGTCTGCTTCACCACGCGGACGACGACAGCCTTGACGACATCGCCCTTCTTGACGTTGCCGCCGGGGATCGCGTCCTTGACGGTCGCGACGATGACATCGCCCAGGCCCGCGTAACGGCGGTTCGAGCCGCCGAGGACGCGGATGGTGAGCAGCTCCTTGGCGCCGGTGTTGTCGGCGACCTTGAGGCGGGTCTCGTTCTGGATCACTTGGCCTTCTCCAGGATCTCCACCAGACGCCAGCGCTTGGTGGCGCTCAGCGGGCGGGTCTCGTTGATGAGGACGAGGTCGCCGATGCCGGCGGTGTTGCCCTCATCGTGCGCCTTGACCTTCGAGGTGCGACGGATGACCTTGCCGTAGAGAGGGTGCTTCACGCGGTCCTCGACCTCGACGACGATCGTCTTGTCCATCTTGTCGCTGACGACGTAGCCGCGACGGGCCTTGCGGTACCCGCGGGCGCCCGCGTCACGCACGTCGTGCTCGGCGCTCTCGTGGCCGCTGACGACCGCAGCCTCGTCGGCGGCGGCCTTCTTCGTGGTGGCCATCACTCAGCCTCTTCCTTCACGGCCTCGGAGGCGGCATCCGCCTTCTTGGCCTTGGTCTTCTTCGCCTTCGTGGCCGTCTCGACCGGAGCGGGCGTGGCACGGATGCCAAGCTCGCGCTCGCGGATGACGGTGTAGAGCCGCGCGATGTCGCGCTTGACCGCACGGATGCGGCCGTGGCTCTCGAGCTGGCCGGTGGCCGACTGGAAGCGCAGGTTGAACAGCTCTTCCTTGGCCTTGCGCAGCTCTTCGACCAGACGCTGGTCTTCGAACGTGTCGAGCTCGCTGGTCGCGAGCGTCTTGGTGCCGATCGCCATTACGCGTCGCCCTCCTCGCGCTTGATGATGCGTGCCTTGAGAGGCAGCTTGTGGATGGCACGGGTCAGGGCCTCACGAGCGAGTTCCTCGTTGACGCCAGCGACCTCGAACAGGACGCGACCCGGCTTGACGTTTGCGACCCACCACTCGGGCGAACCCTTACCGGAACCCATGCGGGTCTCGGCTGGCTTCTTCGTGAGCGGACGGTCGGGGTAGATGTTGATCCACACCTTGCCGCCGCGCTTGATGTGACGGGTCATCGCGATACGAGCGGACTCGATCTGACGGTTGGTCACATAGGCGGAGGTCAGGGCCTGGATGCCGAACTCACCGAACGACACCTTGGTGCCACCGGTGGCCTGACCGGCGCGACCGGGGTGGTGCTGCTTGCGGTGCTTGACCTTGCGGGGGATGAGCATTACGCCGACGCTCCTTCTGCCACGGGGGCCTCGTTGCGGCGGTCGCTGCGGGGACCGCGACGGTCGCCGCGCTCACGCGCCGGCTTCTGGTTGGCCTGCTCGCGAGCGAGCTCCTTGTTGGTGAGGTCGCCCTTGTAGATCCAGACCTTCACGCCGATGCGGCCGAAGGTGGTCTTGGCCTCGTAGAAGCCGTAGTCGATGTTCGCGCGCAGCGTGTGCAGCGGCACACGACCCTCGCGGTAGAACTCCGAGCGGCTCATCTCGGCGCCGCCGAGGCGGCCGGAGACCTGGATTCGGACGCCCTTGGCGCCGGCGCGCTGCGCACCCTGCAGACCCTTGCGCATCGCACGACGGAACGCCACGCGAGCAGAGAGCTGCTCGGCGATGCCCTGCGCGACCAGCTGAGCGTCGGCCTCGGGGTTTTTGACCTCGAGGATGTTCAGCTGGATCTGCTTGCTGGTGAGCTTCTCGAGGTCGGCGCGGATGCGCTCGGCCTCGGCGCCGCGGCGGCCGATCACGATGCCCGGACGAGCGGTGTGGATGTCGACGCGGACGCGGTCACGCGTGCGCTCGATCTCGATGTTGCTCACACCGGCGCGGTCGAGGTTCGTCTGCAGCAGACGACGGATCTTGATGTCCTCCGCGACGTAGTCGGCGTAACGCTGGCCCGGCTTCGTCGAGTCCGAGAACCACCGCGACACGTGGTCGGTGGTGATCCCGAGGCGGAAGCCGTACGGGTTGACTTTCTGGCCCATTACTTGCTCGCCTTCTTGGTCTTGGTGCCGGCACCGGCGTCTGCGACCTCGGGGGTTGCGAGCACGACGGTGATGTGGCTGGTGCGCTTCTTGATCTGGAAGGCACGACCCTGCGCGCGGGGCTGGAAACGCTTGAGCGTCGTGCCCTCGTCGACGTACGCGTTCTTCACGTACAGGTCCTGCTCGAACAGCGTCTCGCCGTCCTTGTCGGCCTTCACCCGCGCGTTGGCGATGGCCGCCGCGACGAGCTTGTAGATCGGCTCGCTCGCGCCCTGCGGCGCGAACTTCAGGATGGCGAGGGCCTCTTCGGCCTGCTTTCCCTTGATGAGAGCGACGACACGACGAGCCTTCTGAGGGGTCACGCGGATGTGTCGCACGCGTGCGATGGACTCCACCATTTCTCTCTCCTATGCCCCCGCGTCAGCGGCGGCGGCCCTTCTTGTCGTCCTTCTCGTGGCCGCGGAAGGTGCGGGTGGGCGCGAACTCGCCCAGCTTGTGGCCGACCATGGTCTCGGACACGAACACGGGGATGTGCTTGCGTCCGTCGTGAACGGCGATCGTGTGGCCGAGCATGGCCGGGACGATCATCGAACGACGCGACCAGGTCTTGATGACGTTCTTGGTGCCGGCTTCGTTCTGCGAGGCGACCTTGCGAAGCAGGTGCTCGTCGACGAAGGGGCCCTTCTTAAGGCTGCGAGGCATCTTCCTCTACTCCTACTTGCGCTTCTTGCCGGCGGTGCGACGGCGAACGATGTACTTGTCGCTTTCCTTGTTGGCGTGACGGGTGCGGCCTTCCTTCTGGCCCCACGGCGACACGGGGTGACGTCCACCGGACGTCTTGCCCTCGCCACCACCGTGCGGGTGGTCGACCGGGTTCATCGCGACACCGCGGACGGTCGGGCGCACGCCCTTCCAGCGCTTGCGGCCGGCCTTGCCCCAGTTGATGTTCGACTGCTCGGCGTTGCCGACCTCGCCGACGGTCGCGCGGCAGCGCGCGTCGACGTTGCGGATCTCACCCGAGGGCAGACGCAGCTGGGCGTAGGGGCCGTCTTTCGCGACGAGGCGAACGGATGCACCGGCCGAGCGGGCGAGCTT
The DNA here is from genome assembly GCF_041379855.1 of Microbacterium sp. BWT-B31. Classification (NCBI taxonomy): domain Bacteria; kingdom Bacillati; phylum Actinomycetota; class Actinomycetes; order Micrococcales; family Microbacteriaceae; genus Microbacterium; species Microbacterium sp. BWT-B31. The sequence goes on along the minus strand of NZ_JBFECU010000001.1, from coordinate 272,668 downwards.
GGCGCCGCCACCGGGACGGAGCTCGATCGCGTGGATCACGGTACCGGTCGGGATGTTGCGCAGCGGCAGGTTGTTGCCCGGCTTGATGTCGGCGCCCGCACCGGACTCGACGATGTCGCCCTGCTGCAGCTTGTTCGGCGCGAGGATGTAGCGCTTCTCGCCGTCCTTGTAGTGCAGCAGCGCGATGCGCGCCGTGCGGTTGGGGTCGTACTCGATGTGCGCGACCTTCGCGTCGATGCCGTCCTTGTCGTTGCGACGGAAGTCGATCACGCGGTACTGGCGCTTGTGACCGCCACCGATGTGACGGGTCGTGATGCGACCCTGGTTGTTGCGTCCGCCGGTCTTGCTCAGCGGGCGCAGGAGCGACTTCTCGGGCGTCGATCGGGTGATCTCGGCGAAGTCGGCCACCGACGAGCCGCGGCGACCGGGGGTCGTGGGCTTGTACTTGCGAATAGCCATGTGTCTAGTCCTCTATCCCGACCGTCAGCCGACTGCCGTGAAGATGTCGATGGTGCCCGACTTGAGCGTGACGATGGCGCGCTTGGTGTCCTTGCGCTTGCCCACGCCGAAGCGGGTGCGACGGGCCTTGCCGACGCGGTTGATCGTGTTGACGCCTGCGACCTTGACGCCGAAGATCTTCTCGATGGCGAGCTTGATCTCGGTCTTCGAGGCGCGCGGGTCGACGAGGAAGGTGTACTTGCCTTCGTCGATGAGCCCGTAGCTCTTCTCGGAGACGACCGGCTTCAGGATGATGTCGCGCGGGTCCTTGTTCACGGCGGTCATGCCGAGACCTCCTCGGTGGCGCCGACCCTGGACGCGACGAACGCGTCGTAGGCGGCCTTGGTGAAGACGATGTCGTCCGAGACGAGAACGTCGTAGGCGTTGAGCTGGTCGGAGTACAGCACGTGGACGTACGCGAGGTTGCGCACGCTCAGCGCGTTGATGTCGTCGTCACGGGTGATGACGACCAGCACGTTCTTGGTGGCGCCAAGGCCTGCCAGGACCGCAGCGGCCGACTTGGTCGACGGGGCGCCCTCGATGCCGAACGACTCCACGATGTGCAGACGTGCGCCGCGTGCGCGGTCGCTGAGCGCGCCGAGCAGGGCGGCCGCGATCATCTTCTTGGGGGTGCGCTGCGCGTAGTCGCGCGGCTTCGGACCGTGAACAATGCCACCGCCGGTCATGTGCGGCGCGCGGATCGAGCCCTGGCGGGCGTTACCCGTGCCCTTCTGCTTGAAGGGCTTGCGGCCGGCGCCGGAGACCTCACCGCGACGCTTGGTCGAGTGGGTGCCCTGGCGAGCCGCCGCGAGCTGCGCGACGACGACCTGGTGGATGAGCGGGATGTTCGTCTTGACGTCGAACAGCGCGGCGGGCAGCTCAACCGAGCCGGCCTTCTTGCCGTCTGCCTTCACGACGTCGAGCGCGAGAGTCGAGTCAGCCATGAGATCAGGCACCCTTCACTGCGTTGCGGACGTAGACGGTGCGGCCGCGCGCGCCGGGGACGGCGCCCTTGACGAGCAGCAGACCCTTCTCGGCGTCGACGGCGTGCACCGTGAGGTTGAGGACGGTCACGCGCTCGGCGCCCATACGGCCGGCCATGCGCATGCCCTTGAACACGCGGCTCGGGGTCGACGAGGCGCCGATCGAACCGGGCTTGCGGTGGTTGCGGTGGGCACCGTGCGATGCCGAGACACCCTTGAAGTTGTGACGCTTCATGACACCCGCGGTGCCCTTGCCCTTGCTGGTGCCGACGACGTCGACCAGCTGGCCGGCCTCGAACGTGCCGTCCACCGTGAGCTCCTGACCGAGTGAGTAGTCAGCGGCGTCCGCGGTGCGGATCTCGGTGAGGTGGCGACGCGGGGTCACACCGGCGGCCTCGAAGTGGGCCGTCAGGGGCTTGTTGACCTTGCGGGGGTCGATCTGGCCGGCAGCGATCTGAACGGCGTTGTAGCCGTCCTTCTCGGGGGTGCGAACCTGGGTGACCACGTTCGGCGCGACCTCGATGACGGTGACGGGAACGAGCTTGCCGTTCTCGTCCCAGACCTGGGTCATGCCGAGCTTGGTGCCCAGCAGTCCCTTGGAAACCTTGTTGTTGATGTCAGCCATGTCGAACCTCAGAGCTTGATCTCGATGTTGACATCGGCCGGCAGGTCGAGACGCATCAGCGAGTCGACAGCCTTGGGCGTCGGATCGATGATGTCGATCAGACGCTTGTGGGTGCGCATCTCGAAGTGCTCGCGGCTGTCCTTGTACTTGTGGGGCGACCGGATGACGACGACGACGTTCTTCTCAGTCGGAAGGGGCACGGGGCCCACAACGGTCGCGCCGGCACGGGTCACGGTGTCGACGATCTTGCGCGCCGACGAGTCGAGACCTGCATGGTCGTACGACTTCAGGCGAATGCGGATCTTCTGTCCCGCCATTGTCTGCTCACTCTCTTTCCGCGTCTTACCCTCGTGGCATTGGACGCACAGTGGCGCTGGGGCGCCATGGCACTTCGTCACCCGTATGGACGGGTGCTGCGCACCACTGTTCTGCTGTCAAACCGGCGCCGAGGCATCCGGTCCCGAAGCCCCTGACGCGCACGCGCGTTCCCCGCGGATGCGGGTGGGTGGCTTCGGTGTCGTGTTCTGCTGCCCGCGGCCTAGGACCCTGCGCCTGTGGCGCCGCCTATGCACTGCCCTGGCAGTGATCCCGCGCACGCCCGAAGGCGCGCAGGAATGTGGAACCTCACTAGTCTAGGGGTCGCCCGGGCGTGTCGCAAACCCGGGCGTGTCGCGAATCCCGCTGCTCGGCAGCTTCTCAGGTTGACCGCGCGGATGCCACCTCACGCCGAAGGGGCGGCCGCGCTGCGCGCGACCGCCCCTCGATGCTCAGCGTGGCAGGTTACCGCGGGCCGGCCTTACGACGTCGCCACGCCACGATCAGCACGACCGCGATGCCGGCGACCAGCGCCGCACCGCCGCCGGCGACGACGATCGGGCTGACCGCACCGCCGCCGGTCGCCGCGAGCGGGTCGGAGCCGGGCGTCGAGGCCGGCGCGCCGTCTGTCAGCAGCGGGTTTGCGCACAGCGCCGTCGCCGCCGGGTACTCCACCGTGGTCGAGTACGTCGGGTTGACGTCGAAGCGGACCGTGACGCCCTCGCGGGTCCAGTCGAAGTTGCCCGTCGTCTTGACGTACTCGCCGTCGACGAGCTCCCAGCCGGGCCACATCTTGGGCTCTGCGGCAGAGGCGCCCGGCCACAGGAGCGAGCCCGCGAGGGGCTGGTTGTCGACCACGTAGTCCTCGCCACCGGGGTTGACGAAGCTGATCGTCACCGGCGTCTGGCTGTCGGCCGTGTAGCCCTCGGGCAGGGCAACCTCGTAGCCGAGGTAGGGCACGTCGCCCACGCACACGGACTCGATGCCGCCGGGCACGAGCGGGCAGTCGCCGATCTCGTCCTCGGTGAGATCGCGGGTCTGGCTCTCGAGCGAGATCGCGGAACTGGCCACAGGGTTGCCCTGCTCGTCGTACGCGTACACGGTCTCACTGATCTGGCGGGTCTGGGTGACGGTCGTGTCGCCGCACTCCCACTCGCCATCCACCCACGAGCCGTTCTCGACGACGGTCTCGGGCAGCGGGCAGTCCAGCTTCTCTTCGACGGTCATCGGGCGGTCCTCGGACGCGGTCGAGGTGACCGGTTCGCCCAGAACCCACTCGGCGACCTGGTCGTCCCACACGTAGGGGGTCGTCGTCGTGGTGGTGGTGATGGTCACCGTCGTGCTCGCGCAGTCGCTGTCGGACGCGTCGGTGCTCGTCTGCTCAGCGCGCGGCTGATCCGGGCGACAGGCCTGGCCGGACAGTTGGTCGAGGCTCGGCACGGTCCAGGTGGTCTCGGCCCCGGTCGCGAACACCGTTGCGGGCTTGGCGACGGCTGTCCAGGTGGTGGTGCCGTCCTCGTTCTTCGTGGACGTCCACGTGACATTCTCGCTGCGAGTGAGCACGCCCGGCGCCGTGCACGAAGGCGGGCGGTATGTCAGCGTCGGCGTCACGACGGTGGGCGGAGTCGGCGGGATCGTCCCCTTGCAGACGATCCAGTACGACACGTCCGGCTGCTTCTTTCCGTCCTTCGGCGGGCCGTAGGCGACACCCGCGGCGGGCTCCTCGAACACGTTGTCGCCGGTCTTGGCGTGGACGATGAGGGCCACCCAGGCATTGCCGTGCCACGACTGCTGGAACTCGTTCAGCGTGACCGTCTTGCCGTTGCCGGTGATCTTGCCGTGGCTGGTCTTGTCGTTGGGCTTGTACTTGTAGCACTCGGCGTCGTAGGACTTGTAGTGCTTCTCCCAGTAGTCCGGCTCGTCCTCGTTGTTACCGTTGTTGTTACCGTTGTTGTTGCCGTTGTTGTTGCCGTTGTTGTTGCCGTTGTTGCCGTTGTTGTTGTTGCCGGCGTGCGCGATCGTACCGACCCCGCCGCCGAGCCCCGTCGCGGACGCTCCGCTCGTCACGAGCGGAGCGGCGACCAGCGCCGCGGCGAGCGCGACGCCCGCCAATGCCTTGAATGTCCTTCTCCTGCGCGCCTCAGGCACGAGTGTCCCCTCCCCATCAGACGCCGCAGCGTCTTGTCCCAGCGGCGCGCGGAGCGCGCACCGATCTACCCAGCGGCGCGCGCTGGCGCGCCATCGAACACCCGTCGGACGGGCTTGCGCCGCGCGCAGTTCGGGGCTGAGCGCGACCGGTGTTTCCGCCGCCCTTCGACGGGCCGGCGGCAGACGGAGAGCCGTCGTTCGCACAGGCTATCGGGTCACGTTCCTCGAAGCGAAATCGCCACACTCCCCCGGCGCGACGAAACACGCCGCCCCCGGCCGAGACCGGGGGCGGCGTGTTTCAGGCGGTGCGGGAGAGGACGGGCGTTGGGCCGGCCCGTCCTCCCTCACGTCCTACAGACGCGGTGCGGGTTCTCCGCGGCGTCGGCGGGTGATGACCACGGATGCCGCACCCACTGCCAGTGCCAGGAAGCCCAGCATGATCAGCGGAAGCACCGGGCTGCCACCCGTCGCCGGCAGGGCCGACAGCGTGACCGTCGCGTCATCCACGTCGCGGCCGGTGTCCTCCGGGTCGCCGAAGGTGTAGTAGTCGACCACCGCCGTGTTGACGATCACGTTCGCCTTCGACGACGGGTTCACCGTCGAGGCGAGGGTGATCGTCGGGGCGGCCGAGACGCCACCCGGAACGCTCGTCGCCTGCAGCGGGCCGTACAGCTCGCAGACGAGCATGCCGCCGTAGCCGGCCGAGTTCTGTCCCGTCACCGCGCAGCTCTGCCAGTTCGGGAAGACGCTCGCGTCGCCCTTGCCCGGCCAGGTCACGTCGGTGATCTTGACGTCCGACGGGATCGGGTCGGTCACGACCACGCCCTCAGCCGCCGAGTCGGTGCTGACGTTCTTGACCTCGAGCGAGTACGTGTACGACTTGCCCGGATCGGTCGAGGGGACGCTCGAGGACTTCTCGATCTGCACCTCGGTGTGGCGGGCGACGAAGCACTCCGGCGTCGCCTGCGGGTACGAGGCCGAGAAGACCAGCTCCGGGTTGACCTCGATCGACACCGATGTGGTGGCGCTGTCATACGTGCCCGGAACGAAGCGCCATGCGGCGTCCGGCTCGGCTCCATCGGCGATGAGGCCGTTGAAGATGAACAAGGACTGCTCTTGCGGCGTCATGACGTCGGTCGTGCCGGGGAAGTAGTACTGCGTCTGCCCCTGCTCGTTCACTCCCGCGATGTCCGACAGGACGATCGGCCGCCAGCCGGGGTAGTCGACCGAGATGCCCGACGGTGTGAACACCGTGCCCGGCCACTGCTCCAGCCCGCTCCACTCCAACTCGCCGCCCGGCGCCGTGAACACCACGTTCATCGGGTCGGTGTCGGGAGTCACCACCGTCGGCGCCCACGTGAGCGTGATCGGCTGGTCGCGCAGCGACTCCGACTTGCGGACGGCCCAGCCCAGCAGCGGCGCGTCGTTCACGCAGCGCGTGAACACGGTCGCCGTGATGTCACGGGTCTCGATCGTCTCGGAGTCGCAGTCCGGCGTGCCGTCCTGATCCGATGTGACACACGCGGTGTTGTCGAGCTGATCCAGCGGGTCGACGAAGTCCGGCGCCTCCTCATCGCCGATCACGTCGGGCGCGGCGGGCGTCGGCGCGGGCAGGAACTGCACCCGGACGAACACCTGTGTCGACGCGCCGACAGCGAGCGGCTCATTGAGCGTCAGATCGACGTCGTTGCCCACGTGACCCGGACCGTCGAACGTGAAGCCCGGCGTCGTGATCGAGACGATCTCGAGACGGTCGTTGATCGTCGGGTCCTGCACGCGCACGCCGGTGGCCGGACGCGTGCCGTTGTTGGTCACGGTCAGCACGTAGTCGAACACGTCACCCGGCTCGACAGACGGCGTCTCGCTGCCCGGAGGAATCGGAACACCCTCGGACGTCTTCACGAGCGTGACGTCGTCGTAGTGCACCTCTTCGCAGGCCTCGGAGTCGTCCGCGTACTCACCCGAGGTGATCTCGACCGAGTTCCAGATGTCGATGCCGCCCGAGTCGCCCTCGCCGCACGGGTCCGGGTTCTCCGCCGGCTTCGCGGTCACCTCGAGGTCGGCCCACACCGTGTAGGTGTGCGTGAGCAGCCCCTCGGTGCGGTCGGCGGCCGAGAAGTCGCCGTCGTCCTGAATGGTCCAGTCGCCCTGCCCATCCCACGTCGCCTCACCCACCGGCGGGGTGTCGGCATCCGCTGCCTCTGCGTGCCACAGTCCGTCGCCGCCGACCGTGACACCGGCCGGAAGCGCATCGGGCGTGTCGCTCAGCACGTACGGGACGTTCGAGACGGGCTGGCCCTCGGCGGGTGCCGGCGCGGTGACCGTCACCTGGTAGGTGACGCGCTGCGTGCCGTCCTCGCGGTCCTCGACCGACACCGGCGTCTTGACGACGTCCGGGTACACCGGCACGGTGCAGGCCGTGTCCTCACGCGGCGGCAGGTCGTCGTCGAAGAAGATCAGCGCCTTGTTGAAGAAGCCGAGCTGGTGCTGCTCGCCCTGGCTGCTGCATCCGATCTCGTACTCCTCGAGGTCGGAGGGCGTGATCGTCGCGTGCACCGTGATGGTGTACGTGTGCGTCTCACCCGCCTTGATCGGTTCGAAGCCGACGTCCGGCAGAGGTGCCAGGTGAGCGGTGTCCGAGCCGTCGGCGAACGTGCCCGAGGTGCGCCCGGTCCACGATGCGTCGTCGACATCGATCACGTCGTAGTCGAGCTCCTCGTCGAGGGAGTACTCCGACGACAGGCCGTCGGGGTTCGCCGGGCTGCCTTCGGCCGCCAGGCTCACCTTGACGTCGTAGACGATCTCCCACTCGCCGTTCGCGGGGTCGTGCGACAGGCCGGTCACCGTCTTGGTGATGTCGGGGTACACCTTCTCTTTCACCGGGATGCAGTCCTCGTCGGTCTGCGTCACGTCGCCCACCGTCAGGAAGGCGTAGTTGTCGAGGCCGCCGCCGTTCTCGGTGCAGTCCCGCAGCGAAGGCGGCAGGATCTGGCTCGGGATGTCGACGATCCAGACCACGCGCCAGACGTGAGCCGTCTCGGCTGCGCCGAGCGGGACGTCTTCGACGAACGGCACCGGGTCGCCGCCGGTCGGAACCGGAACCTCGTAGACCACCGGGTCAGGGCCGGCTCCGGCATCGATGCGAACCGCCGTGCCGGGGCCGACGATGTCGACGCCTGCCACGAAGTTCGGCACGTCGGCCAGGTCGTAGAACGTGGCGGTGCCCTGCGGGGTGACCGTCAGGTCATACGTCACGGCCCACTGCGAGGGGTCGTCCTGCTGGACGACGCTCACGGCGTGCTTCTTGATCTTCGGCAGCTTCGGCTCGATGCAGCCGTCGTCGGTGTCGGAGTGGCCGCCCGCGGTCGCCGTCGCGCTGTTGAGCAGCCCGCCGTCATCGCAGGGAAGGGTCAGCACATCGCCCGCGCCCTCCTGCCACGCCTCGTCGTTGATCGTCGCGGTGATCTGGACGACGTAGTAGTCCACACCGGCCGAGCCGACGTGCGGCGCGAGCACCTTGCCCTCTGCGATCGGCGTCGCGTCCGAGAACGGACCCGTCGGCGCGCCCGCGGAGTCGGCCGGAGCCCACTGCACATCGTCGGCTGCGGCATCCGTTCCGAACAGCGGCACGTCGATCAAGTCGTAGACCGCCGTCTTGGTGGCGCTGTCGTTCGTCACCGACACGAGGTAGGTGACCAGCCACGTGCCGTCGGCGTTCTGAGAGACCGACTTCGCGTCCTTCTCGACCGACACCGTCGGCGGCAGCACCTCGACACAGCCGTTGTCGGCGTCCTTCGCGGTGCCCGACCACACGGTGGCCGTGTTGATCAGGCCGCCCGTCTCGGTGTGCGGCTTGCACGGACCGATCGGCGCCGCGCCCGCGGACGGCTTCAGGATCGCGCTGACCGTGAAGTCGTACGAGTCGTTCGCCGGCAGCGTGCCGGACCAGATCGTCCCGGTGGAGCCCGGGGCGAAGGGACCGTCGTCGATCACCAGGCCCGCCTCGGACGTCGCCGCGCTCCACGAGTCGGGAACGAACGACCATCCGGCCGGAGCCGTCGGGAACGCGTCGTCCACGGACACCTGGATCGGCTTGTCGCCGGTGTTGGCCGCCGTGATGAGGTACGAGACATTCCACGTGCCGTCGGGGTTCTGCACCGCCGCGTTGCCGCGCTTGGTGACCTCGGGGAACGACGGGGTCGAGCAGTCCTTCGACGTGCTCGTCTTGTGCCCGACCGTCAGCGCGGACTCGTTGAGGAATCCGGTGCCCTTCTCGCGGTGGTCGACCGTGCAGTTCTGCCACTTGTCGCCCGGAGCCGGGAAGGCGGGGATCGTCGCGGTCACCGTCACGGTGTAGACGTGGGTCGCGTTGCCCTCCGCGTTCTGCGGGAGCTGCGCTCCGGTGGCGATCTGCGTCGACCAGTTCGTCGTGTCGGCGAAGTCCGTCGTCGGGGTGGTGACGTTCGGGCCGGCCCACGTGGCGCTGTGCACCACGATTCCCGAGCCGAACTTCACGTCGTCGGCGAGGTCGTAGGTGAGGGTCGAGGCGATCGAGGTGTTCTTCACCGTGATCTCGTAGACGATCGTCCAGACGCCGTCGGGGCCCTGCGTGGTGCTCGTGACCTTCTTCTCGTGAGTGCCCGAGGCGGGGATCGCCGTGTTGGTGATCGCGCACGTCACGTTCTTGCCGAGACCGAGCTTCACGACGCCGTTGTGCAGCGAACCGCCTGCCGTGCACGACCAGCTGCCGGGCGTGTAGCCGGGGATCGTCGACTCGCCGAGCGTGTAGCCCGTGTCCGCCTTGACCGTGTGGGTCTGGGTGGTCGACGAGTTCGCGGTCACGTTCTGCTCCGCCTTCTCGGTGAAGCCGCCGTTGCCGACTGCCGAGAGCGTCCAGTCGGTCGACGGGTGGGTTCCGCCCCCGGTGTTCACGACCGTCTTCTTCAGCGTGAGCTTGGGTGCGATGTCGTCGTTGAAGAACGTGCAGACGATCTTCGCGGCCGCAGGCACCACGATCTTGGCGGGCGTGTGTCCGGATGCCGGGGTGAACGTTCCGCCGCCGGTGCAGACGAGGTTCGTCTGCGTGTAGCCCGCGGGGCCGTCGGTCTCGGTGAGCTCGTACGTGCCGACCGGGACGAAGCGGTCCGTGATGCTGTCGTCGCCTTCGCGGCCCGAGATCTCGACGATGCCGTCGGCGTTGAGCTTCCAGTCGCGATCGACGGCCGTGCCGCCGTCGGCGTTGTCGACGTTCTTCCGCAGCGTGATCTTGCCGCGAACGTTGGTGTTCTTGAACGTGCAGATCACGTCGGCGTCGGGCATCGACGCGATGTCGAAGCTCCTGCCGACACTCGGCGTCACCGCGGCCGGCGTGCACGAGTACGTCGAGACGTAGTCGCTGCCGCTGATCGCGTTGACGGTCTCGGCGAAAGCCACCGCGTCGCCGACGCGCACGCTGGCGGTCGCCTTGTTCGTCGGGTCGAGCCACGAGTCGGGCTGGCCGTTCGCGGTGCTGACCACAGGGGTGCCGCCGTTGATGGTCAGCGACGCCTTGTCGCCCTGGATCGCGTCGACCCACTTCTTGTCGAGCGTCACCCGGTGGGTGCGGGCCGTGTTCTTGAACCAGCAGTGGACGTCGACCTCGGCCTTGAACGACGGGATGGTCGTTCCGGCGGTGTAGCCGACCGAGCCGCATCCGTACTGCGAGTCGTAGCGACCCCTGTTCGAGCCGGGCAGGCTCTCGGAGATGTTGACCGTGTCGCCGACGCGCACGACCTTCGTGACGACGGCGCCGTCGGTCTCGGTGCCGTCAGCGTCGTCGATCGTCGACGTGCCCTGCGTGCCGTTGACGGTGATCTTCGCGACATCACCCGTGAAGCCGTTCACCCACTGCTTGTCCACAGTGACCGTGATCGTCTTCGGGGTGTTGGTCACCGTGCAGGACAGCGGACCGGTGACGGTGATCTCGCCGGTCTTGTCGGCACCGTCCTGCGGAGCCAGGCCGTCAATCGTGCAGGTCCAGCTGGTGTCGTACTTGCCCTGGTTCATCGAGCCCAGAGTCTCGGACAGCACGATCTTGTCGCCGATCCGGACCGGCGTGCTGATCGTCGTCGGCGCCAGAGCCGTCGAGACGCCGGTCGTGAGCACCTCGGCGCCGCTCTTGATGTTCAGCGTGGCCTTGTCGCCGGTGAAGGAGTCGTCCGCCCACACCTTCTTCAGCTCGACCGTCACCGAACTGGCCGCATTGCGGAACGTGCAGGTGACGTCCTGAGCCGGGGCGACGAACGACTGGTGGCGGTCGTCGGTCTTGGTCAGGGTCTGGGTGGGGCTGCAGTCGAGTGTCGTGGCGTATGTGCCGGGACCCTCCACGGTCTCAGACAGGTCGACCGTCGCTCCCTCGGCGACCTCGAGCGTCGCGACCTTGTCCTGCGGTGCGTCGCCGACGTTGGAGGTGACCGGAGCGGACGTGCGCCCGCCCGAGGCGATGCCCAACGCTGCGGAAGCGCCGGTCAGTCCGTTCTGCCAGTCCTTCTTCAGTTTGACGATGTGCGTCTTCACCGTGTTGGTGATGGTGCAGGTGACATCGTCGCCCGGTGCCAGCTTCAGCTGATCGGGGCCGGTGAAGGTGCCGCCGTTGCACACCCAGGCGCTCTCGGAGTAGCCCGCGGGGCCGTCCTCGCCGAGTGTGTAGGTGACGTTCGCGCGGACAGGATTCTTGTCGGTCGTCGAGGTGTTCTCGCCGACGTTCACGTTCTGGTCCGCCACCTGCGAGAAGCCGCCGTTCGAGCCGGTGGCCGAGAGCGTCCACTCCGTCGACGAGGCGGTGCCGATGCCGTTCTTGTTGTCGACCTTCTTCTTCAGCGTGAGCGTCGGAGCGACATCGACGTTGTAGAACGTGCAGACCACGTTCGCGCCCTTGGGGACGTTCACGCTGTTGCCGGTGAGCGTGCCGCCGGTGCACGACAGAGCCGTCGGGCTCGCCTCGGTGTAGCCCGCGAACTGGTCCTCGGTGAGGACGTAGTTGCCCGAGGGGACGGGCTTCGCGCTGGTTCCGTCGTATGGGGAGCCGTTCGCGTAGAGCTTGTCCTCCCAGTCGGCCGGGGTGAGCGAACCGCCGTTCGAGTTGGTGACATCCTTGACCAGCTTCAGCGTCGAGCGCTGCGCCGTGTTCGTGACGGTGAACTTCACCGGCGTCGTCGAGGGCAGGTCAGTCGCGCCGGAGGGAGCGACGACCGACGACTTCCAGGTGTAGCCCGTGAAGGACGACAGCAACGAGTCGTTCGGGGTGGTCTCGGTGACCGTGCAGTCCGAGGTCAGCGGGATCTGCGTGCGCGGACCGGTGTAGGCCGTCGCACCGGCGGCGCCGCCCGTGAAGGTGATGCTCCACGTGCCGCTCTTGTTGTCACCCGGGTACACGCACGACCAGTCACCGGTGAAGGTGCCGTTGAACCCGCTCGGCACATCGACGAGCTTCTTCTCGACCTGGATGGAGCCGTAGACGCGCTTGGTCTTGTTCGTGATCGTGAGAACAGACGTCTTGTCCTTTTCGATCGTCACGTTCGCCGGCGACACGGACCCGGTGACATCCCACACGTAGGAGGCGTCGACGAGCCCGTTCGAGCCGGTGAGCGAGCCGGTGTTCTCGGTGACCGTGCAGGAGCGGCCGGCGGGGATGCCCCCGATCGTGACGGGAGCGGCCGGCGTCAGCGTGCTGAAGGCGCCGGTGAATCCCTGGCCGCAGTCGTACGTGCCGCTGAACGTCGTGCCGTCGGCCAGGCCACCGCCGTTGACGACCTTGCGGATCTCGAGGCTGCCGACCTTCGGTGCAGCGACGTTCTTGACGGTGCAGGTGATGTCGTCGCCGAGGGTGAAGTCCGAGATGGTCCACTTGTCGCCCGCCAACTGCACAGGCTGCCCGTTGCACGAGACGCTCGAGATATCCCAATCGGGCTTCGTCGTCTCGGTGACCTCTACGGTCGCGTGCTGTCCGGTGGCGCTGAAGGACTGCTGCCACGTCACCGAGTTGCCCTGGGTGGTCGTCTTGGCGGTGTTGTTGCCCGCCAGCGTTCCCTCGCCGCCGGTCATCTTCGCGGTGAAGGTCCAGCCGCCGGCGAGCGGGGTCTCGACCCCGGTGGCCGAGACCTCGGTCTTGTTCACGTGGATCTCAGCCGTGCAGGCGAGCTTCTGAGCGATCCTCTTCAGCTCGACGCCGAGACCGCTCCAGTCCGCCGTGAAGAAGTCCTGGTTGGCGGTCTTGCCAGAGATCGCCTCAAGGTTCGGCTGCGAGTTGGCGGGCATCGCCACGCCGACGGCGATGACGGGCATGCCCTTCGCCTTCGCCGCGTTCGCGGACAGCACGGCCTGCTCGATGTGGAAGATGCGGACGTTGTCTGCGCTGCCCGTGCTGGTGCTCTGCGTCGGCGCGCCGTCGGTGACCATCAGCACGACGTTGTACGAGCCGTTCGCGGCAGCCTGGAGAGCGACATCCCAGTTCGTGGCGGCCGCCCAGCCGTTGCTGCCGGTGTTCGAAAGCGTGTCGTGGAGGCTGTTGGCAAGCGTCGAAGAGGCGACGCTCGTCGAGCCGACGGTGGCGCCCGAGTTGAACATGATCGGAGTGATGCTGATGTTGTTCGCCGGCGTGACGAGCGCGTTGACCAGATCGCGCACGGCGTCGCCATAGGCGGCACGCTCGTTCGATTCGATCGACGTCGAGCGGTCGAGCACGAGTGCGACGTTCAGCCCTCCGAGGCACGTGGATGCGAGCGAGGGGTTGATGATGCCGTTGGTGACCTCGCCGATGCTGGAGGTGTCACCGGAGCCGCTGAGCGGGACATTGATGCTGGCACCGGAATTGACAGTGCCCGTCTGGCCCGGGTAGGCGCGCGGAGGATTGAGGTTGCCGGTGGCCGGGCCGACCGCGACGTTCTCGAGGGCGAACGTGCCGGGGGCGGGCGTCTTCTCGACGACCCAGTAGTTCTGACCGAGAGCGGTGTTCGGCACGTTGATGGTGCACGAGTTGGCCGGAGTGCTCGGCGGGTCGATCTCACACGTCGCCCAGGCGTCGTTGACCGGTGTTGTGGGGTTCGACGCGCCCGTGTAGAGCTGGAAGACGGCGCCGTCGAGGTACGCGGTGCTGTCGCGGAGAACTCGCTTGGTGACCTTGATGGTCGCGCCGGGAACCGGGTTGTTCACGAAGTTGCCGAAGCTGTAGACGCTGCCGGACCACGGGCTTGTGGTCGGGGTCTGTCCCGACCCTGGGATCTTGCGGAAGGCGGTGTCGGTGAAGGTGTAACCCGTCGGCGCGGCGTTGATCTGCTGGACGCGGTACCGGCGGTTGTTCAGCACGGTGTGGCCGTCGAACGTCTTGACGAGGAACTCGCCCGGGTCGGAGTCCTGGTCGGGCCCGGAGCACGGCAGGGCGATACAGTCGACCACCGTCGCCTCGTTGCTGCTCCACTGACTGTTCTGGTCGTCATTGCCGGTGCTGGAATTCGACCGCGGCCCCTGGATCGTGAAGCGCGCTCCACCGACCGGCACATTGCCGCTCGTCTTCACGGTCCAGTACACGTAGGGGGCCGTCGCGCCGTCAGGCCCCGCGACGAGCGCCTCGAAGCCCGGCACGTCGAGCGCGAGCGACTTGAACGTCTGCTCGGGCGCCGTCTCGGTGGGCGACGGCGTCGGGGTGGGCTCCTCGGTGGGGGCATCCGACGGCTCTTCGGTCGGCTCCGTGTCGACGGGCTGCGGGTCCTCGGTCGGCACCGTGTCCACGGGCTGCGGCTCTTCAGTCGGCACCGTGTCCACGGGCTGCGGGTCCTCGGTCGGCACCGTGTCGACGGGCTGCGGGTCCTCGGTCGGCACGGTGTCGACGGGCTGCGGCTCTTCGGTCGGCGTCGGGTCGGTCGTCTCGGCCTCGGTCGATGTGGTCGCGTCAGGCGACGGGGTGACCGTCTCTGCCGTCGCGGGCGCCACGCCCGAGAAGATGAGCGCACCGCTGAGAAGCGTTGCGATACCGCCGGCGTACCAACGGTGGCGCAGCGTCAGAAGGCGCTCGCGCTCCCTCTGCACCCGCTGCTCTCGCTGCCGACGACGCGTCCCCGCGTTGCGTGCACGACTGTTTTCCCCAAAGAGCTCGCCCATGATTCCCTCATCGATTGCAGGCAGAGGGGATCCCCCAAGCTGGATCTCCCCTTGGCGTCAGCCCTGACGTATTTCCCAGACCCCAGAACGCACGTGGCTGAACACCTATCGGCGAACCTAACCTCGACTGACCGGCCCGTCAAGTAACGACTCGGCATCCTTCGCAGATCCTGAGGTGCAGGCGGACGCACGAGTGCCCGGCCCGCCCGAACGCGAGATCGACCGGGCCGGCGCCCGGCGAGCGAAGAAACGACCCGGAGCATGGCCCCGGGTCGTTGCATCCTGCACTCTCGTTCTACTGGTTGCCGATCGCGCCGTCGATCGAGTCGCGAACGCCGTCGACCTTTGCGTCGTGTTCGTCGGGGAGGACCTTCTTCGCCAGGTCTGCTCCGGCGTCGAGGACCTTGTCGCTGATGTCCTCGGCCTGGTCGGACTTGAGCAGGCCCTGCACCTTGTCTTTGTTGTCTTCGAAGAGCTGCTTGCCCTGGTTGACGAGGTCTTCGATACCCATTTTCGGCTCCTTCACTGCCCGGGGCGGGCGTCTCGGTGCCCATTGTGCTCCGCGGATCCCCGCCGCAACACCCCTCCTGCCGTCACTGGCGCGGATGCCCCGGGGCGCCGATCCGCAGGGCCGGGCGGCCCTTCCCGCCGGAACCTGTCCGCGCGGGCCGACCGGGTCACCGAGGGAAGGTCACTCAGCCGCAGGGAACAGTGCCGCGCACGATGCATCCACCGTGACAGGCGTCTGCGTGACCGTCGGCGAATAGCGCACCTCGAGCGGGCCGAGCTCGCCCTCGGGAAGCTGTGTCGTGAACGAGACGGTCTTGGTCTCACCCATCGTCAGCAGCATGGTTCGGCTCGAGAGCGGATGCCCCTTCTCTGCGCCGTCGCGATTCCACTTCGTCATGTCGCCGTCAGTCGGGTCGATCGCGGTGATCGTCGAGCCGGGGGGCGCCGCGTAGAGCGTGTCGAGGATCATCGTGGTGCGCGGGATGTGCAGCGATGGGTTGCGCCATGCGAGTGTGTATTGGCTGAGGTTGCCGCCCGGCACCGTTGAGACCATTGTGAGCGACGTGGTCATCGTGCGAGCTGCGGCGTCGCACGTGACATTCATCGAGGTCGACAGGTAGTACTCGAGCTTGCTGTAAGAGGCGTTGTTGAGGAAGATTCCGACCTGCGTCGCCGCCATGTTGTCAGCGGTGAGCGCACCGTCGACTTTGAACTCCGACGTGAGCGCATTCTCGTCCTCGCGCGGGAACCACGCATAGATCCGCTGCTCGCCGACAGCGCGCATCACCTGGTCGATCATCGCCGTCGGACCCCATGAGCCGCTTGCGACTTTGTCGAACACCCGCGAGGCGACATCCGAGAAGTATGCGTCGGCGGCGAGACCGTCCGTGCCGAACCGCTCGTAGGCCTCGCTCAGCAGCAGCCGGACCGCATTGTCGGCGTTGATCTCGGTGCCGTCGTCGAGCGGCACCGGCCCCGTGGCCGCGAGCATGTACGACAGCGCGACCGGGTCGATGGAGATCACGCCATCGAGTTGCGACTCGTTCGTCTGCTGCCACAGTTGATTGAAAAGACTGGCCGTCGTCGGAAAGTCGGGAGTCCGGGTGAAGTTCTGCGAGAACTGGTCGAAGTCGGACTCGTAGAGCTCGAGCGTTTCAGCGGGAAGGTCTGAGCGCAGGTCTCCATTGATGCCGGCGACGAGGAAGTCGTCGACGGGCTTGCCCTCGACCTTCTGAATGCTGCCGTTGTCGACGTGGATCAACGTCGACGTCGCAGCGTTTCCGCCGGTTGCGCGGATCTCTGCGTTGTTCTGGAACAAGACGAGGTAGTCGCGCGGCCCCTCCACCCCCGCCATCCGCAGGGCGATGGGCAGAAGCTGCTCTACCGTGTCGAGCATCGGGCCCGCTTCGTCGACGACGCTGATCAGCTGCCCGACGGCATCGTCGACCACCGGAAGAAGCGCCTCACGGTCGATTCCTGAGATCTTTGTGCGCGCATCTGCGAGCACCGTCTTGATCTGCGGCAGGGTCTGCTGCGCCTCTTGGAAGGGCACGAGATTGATGCCCCCGCCTTCGACTTTGAGCTTGTCAGGCGTCATCACACCGAGCAGCTCGATCCCGGCCGGCAACGCGTCGCGCACGATGATGTGCGTGGCTTCGGTGGCGCTTTTGACAGCGGCGATGTTCTGGCCGACGAACGGAAGAGCGGATGCAGCGTCCCACAGCGGCCCCTGAACCGTCGCGTCTGCGCTGGTCGTCAGCTCTAGTGTCTCAGCGCCGATCGACTCCAAGGCCGCGGCGTCCCCGGTCTTGTACGCTTCGGTCAGCGAGCTCAGCTCGAGCTTGGCTGCCATGAGGTCGTCGCGGACCTCCAGCGCTTGAAGCGCGAAAACCCCACCTACCACGGCGACTCCGACGAGAACCGCAAACGTGCCGAGAAGAACCCACGGCCACGCCCGACGGAGCTTCGGAGACGGCCCGTGATTACCCGCGCGACCGCGACGGAAGCGTCCAGGCACGGGTTTGGATGACACCAGAGGATGGTACCCGAGCCGGCCTGTGACAGTGCCGAGAAACGCGCTCAGTGGGCGCTGTCGCCCGGAACCAGCACCGCGCGAATCGTGCGGAAGAGGATCTGGATGTCTTGCGTGAACGACCAGTTCTCGACGTAGTAGAGGTCGAGCCTGATCGTGTCCTCCCAAGAGAGCGTGGAGCGTCCGCTCACCTGCCAGAGCCCGCTCATGCCGGGCTTGACCAGCATGCGACGGTGTGCATCGTCGTCATAGAGTGCGACTTCGGCGGCACGCTGCGGGCGGGGCCCGACGAGGCTCATGCTCCCGGTGAGCACGTTGAACAGCTGCGGCAGTTCGTCGATCGAGTGCTTGCGGATGAACCGGCCGACCCGGGTGATCCGCGGATCGTCCGTCACCTTGAACAGGGGCTGGTCGGTGGTCCCCTGCACGTCGAGCAGACTCGCAAGCTGGTCGTCGGCGTTGGCGACCATGGAGCGGAACTTGAGCATGCCGAACTCGACACCACCGCGGCCCACCCGGGTCTGCCGGTAGATCACCGGTCCGCGTCCGTCCACGCGGATCGCGATCGCGGTGACCACCATGATCGGCGACAGCACCAGGATCATTATCAGCGACCCGACAAGATCGAACGCGCGCTTTGCGACTCGCTTGTACCCCGCCAAGGTGGGGAAGTCGATGTGAACCAGCGGAAGCCCGGCGACGGGCCGAGCGTGGATGCGCGGACCGGCGACATCCGTAAGAGTAGGAGCAACAACCCAGTTGACGTCGCGGTCGGCCATCTCCCACCCGAGGCGCCGCATCGTCTGCGGGTCGAGCTCGTCCGAGCCGGCGACGATGAAGGTGTCGGCGCCTGCTCGTTCGACGGCGCTTCCGGCATCGGCGAAGTGTCCGAGTACGGGGATATCGCCGATCGCACGCACGCCACCGGTCGTCAGCGCGCCGATGATGACGTAGCCGGAGTCGGGAGTGCGCTGAATCTGGCTGGCGATGTGCGCGATCTTCGAACGCTCCCCCGCGACGATTGCGCGGAAGACGTAGCTGCCTTGCCGTTGCCGACGGCGGAGCCATTGTCTCCACAGCCAGCGCGACAGCAGGAGGCCCACCAAACCGAGCGGCAGGGTGACGACGAAGATGGAGCGCGCGATATCGACGCGCAAGAAGAAGGCCACCGCGATCACGAGGGCGAAGACGATGACGGTCGCGTTGACGATCCGGCGGTACTCCGTGATGCCGTGACCGATCATGTGCCGGTCGCGCGTGTCGATCGCGTCCAAGGAGAGAAGCCAGACAAGGCCGAGGACGACGAGGAAGGCCCAATAGGGGATGGAGGGGCCGTCCGGCCAGGACACCGGCCGGACGAGCTGATCGAGGGCGATCCAGCCGTAGATCGCCAACGTTGCGGCCACGACCAGCGCATCGGAGTAGAACAGACGGCTGGCGTATCGACGCGGCCAGTCGGCGTCACGTGGGGCTCTTTGGGTCTCGGTCATCGCGCGGGGGTACGGTCGCCCGAAACGGGCGTTGGCGACGGGGATGGTGTCCGAACTGCTTCGGCCGGTGCCGTCACCGACACCGCGTGAAGCCTATCAAAGCAGACCGACGCGCCGCGCCGCGTTCGTGGGCCAGGTACGACTCGCGGAGGTCAATCGAGGCCGTAGATGTCACGGGTGCAGACGAGGACGTCACTGTAGGGCACCTGTCTCCCTCGGCCGCCGGCCACTCAGACGGCACGCCGCGTTTCAGGGTAACTCAGCGCATCGGAGTAGCCGGACGACGAAACCCCCAGCCAAGGACTGGTCGGGGGTCTCGCCGCACATCGCCGTGGATGTCGCGGAGGCAGACCGCGCCCGCGATGGCGGCGGATACGGGCAGGCGGGGGACCGCCCGTAATGTGTCGAGGGTGAACCATCCGGAGGACGACTCCCCGCAAGACCCGCCGCCGGCCGGGCGATCCAACCCCGCCGTCAAGGCGGTCGGCTGGGTGATCGCCGCGGCCGCGATCGGCTTCTGCGTGTGGGCGCTCTGGTCGAGTTGGCCCGAGGTGGAAACAGCCGTTCGGCAGGCGGACCTCTGGCTACTCGCAGCGGCCGTCGCCGTGGGCGGTGCGGGCCTCGTATTCCAGGCTTTCGGCTGGCGTCAGGTGCTCGCGCTCCTCGGTGACCGGCATCCCCCGTCGCTCGTGCTTCAGTGGTTCTTCGCCGGCGAGGTCGGCAAGTACGTCCCGGGCGGCGTCTGGGCGATTGTCGGTCGCAGCGAACTGGCTCGCCGTGGCGGCGTCGACCGCCGCACGGCATACATCGGCACGCTGCTCAGCCTCGGCCTCACCGTTGTAGGCGCCATGTGGTTCTGCGCAATCGCGGGGGTGTTCGCGTCGATCGGGCTCGCTGGTGTTGCGCGGTTCGCCCCGCTGCTCTTGCTGCCGGCTGGGGCGCTGTGCCTCCACCCCGCCGTCGTCGGGCTGGTCTTGAGAGTGACTCAGAAGGTCACCAAGCGCGACCAGTCGTGGATCGTTCCGACCTGGTCGCAGATGCTCGCAGCTGCCGCGATCACCGTTCCCGGGTGGGCTCTGACCGGAGTCGCTGCCGTGCTCGTGGCAATGTCGCTGGGACCTCCACATGATCCCGGCCGCATCGCGTTTGCCGCGGTCGCCGCCTGGGCAATCGGCATCGTCGCCGTGCCTGTGCCCGCCGGGGCGGGCTTGCGAGAGGTCGTGTTCGCGGCAATCAGCGGGATCGCGTATGCACCAGCAGTGCTGATCGCCGCCGTCTCACGGCTCGGCTATGTCCTCTTCGACCTCGTCGCGGCAGCGATTTCGATGCTTCTGTTGCGTCGCTCCGCCCGTCGCGCCCCCGGGCCGTAGACGATCTCAAGCTCTGGGAACAGGCCTATCAGCGCCCGGCGGCAGCTGTCATGCGCCCCGTGCCGCCGTTCCGCTCACGAGACACCGATTGACCGTTGGACGCTGCGGGGGCGACCTCGATCCGGTTGGGGTCCAGTTGGCGGTCTGGCGCATATTGCAGCGCCTTGATTCGTTCGAGCGAATCCACGAGCAGCGTGCGTCACCCTTGCATGGCGCTTCGGCGGGCGAGCACTGCTGCAGTCGACGTCGTCGGGGACGGCGCACCGTGGCTGACGACGCGAACCGGCGTCATCGCGCGGCGCCGACAAGCGTGGCGATGAGGTCGGCCTGCATGATCGAGCGCTCCTTGACCTTCGGCAGGTGGGTGTCGAGCTTGGCTCTGACCTCCTCTCGCGCGTTGTCGAGCGCTGTGAATCGCTCGCCGAGGTAATCCAGCGTCAGCTCATCGTGACCGAACGCCCACTCCTCGAGCTCGAACATCTCAAGCACCTCCCGGTACTTGTGGCTCCAGCCGATCACGAGAGTCGGCACAGCCATCGCGAGGGACGACACCATCGCATGGAACCGACTGGCCACGAACAGCGAACAGCGGCCGATGACGTACCGGAGCTGTTGAGACGACAGCTCACGGTCGATGAAGAGCAGATCGTCGCCGAGTCGCAGTCGGGAGTGGATCTCACGGCACAGCGGCAGATCGTTGTTGTGTGTCTTGTCGGTCCCGGTGCGCACGCTGTGCGGCACCAAGAGCACGCGCTTGCCCTGCGCGCGGAGCGACTCGATGAAGGCGACGATCTGGCCGACGTAGTCACCGCCCCGCGCATCCACCTTCATCTGCAGGACGACACTCGGGCACACTCCCACGACGTCCGCGTCGAAGAATGACATGTCGACCTGCTCTGCGACCGCTTCGTGCTCGGTGCCGTCGAGCTCCAGTGAGAAGGCGTAGTCGGCACCCGCCACGAGGTTCGTGAGCCCAAGCGCCTCCGCGAACTCGTGGGTGATCCGCCCCCGCGTCACGATCGTGCGGGCCTTCGGCAGGAAGGTCTTGGACGCCCACCTGTTGACCGGGTTCTGGAAGGGACCCACGGCCTGTGCGCACTTGAACACCGGCGTGCGGGTGTTCAGCGCGGGCAGGATCGACGCCACGTTGTACAGCAGGAATTTCTCGCGCCCGTCTGTGAACGTGATACCCCCCTGGTCGAGCAGCACATCGGACTCTGCGAGGGCTTTGATCGCACGCGAGCGCGAGCGGAGGATGCGTCGGAGGAACGGCAGGACGCGGTAGGCCAGTGCCAGCGAGTTGATCGTCACGCCGAGCTGACGCGGTCCGGCCGGGACGATTTCGAGGTTCGAGTAGACGTTCTGCGCGGCATCCTCCGCCGGGTACATGCTCAGCAAGGTGAACTGCGGGTCGTCCAGCCGCGCGCCGAGTGTCTGGATGGCCGCTTCCAGCATCGCCGAAGCCCCCTTGTTGCCCGATAGAGCGGAGCCGACGATCGTGATTCGGGGACCTGTCATGGACGGTGCTCCTTGGGGATGGTGCGGCGCATGCCGACATAGAGGAGGGCAACCAGTCCGTCGCCGAGCGTGCTGAGCAGTCGCGCGAGCAGGCTGATGACGATCGCCTCGGGAACGGGGATGTACTGGCTCAGGATGAGCACGATGATCGCCTCTCGCACACCGAGACCGCTCGGCACGAAGAAGGCGAGGATGCCGACGGCACCGGCCAGGACGTACGCGGCCGCGAACGGGAGCCACTGCTCGGGGCCAATGTCGGCCACCGTTCCGGCGAGAAGGACGAAGCCGACGCCGTTCAGGATGCGCGGGGCAAGGAACTCGAACGAGAAGCGCACAGCCTGCCAAGAGGTGAGGAAATAATCGGGCGGCACCTCGCTCTTGAGCACTCGGCGTGCGGGGATGTTGACGAGCGCGTGGAAGAGCGGCTTGTAGCCGATGGCCGTCATCGGCACGAGCACGAGAAGAGGAAAAACGAGGAGTGTCGCGTTGTCGCCGAAGATCTGTGGGCCGAGGCTTGCAAGGAGGATCGCGACGCTCGGGACGACGGACGCGATCTGCAGGAACACGTTCTCGTAGACGAAGGTGATCATCACGAGCGAGCGGCTCACACCCTTCTTGCCCGCCCATACGACCTTGTTGACGACGGACCCGACCTGACCGGGGATGTACTTGAGGAGCCAGGATGCGCACTGCACCACGATCGCCTCGACAGGGGCGACGCGGCCGTCGGGGTCTCGATCCAGCAGTCTCACCATCCGACCCCACAGCAGGCCGGTGACGGGGACGGCGCTCGCGAACACGATGGTTGCGAGGATCCAGAGCGGGTCGAACGCGAGGTGCTCGGCGGCGATGCGATCCCAGTTCTCCCACAGCGCGACGGCGAAGAAGTACGCGACCACGCCCAGGACCAGGACCGTGACGCCCCAGCGGATGGCGCGCTTGGCCCAGCGCGGTACGGGTGCTGCCTCTGTCATCTCGGATCGATCAGTTGTAGCGCCGGAAGGTGTCGAGTTCCTTCTTCTGCGAGTAAGGGACCATGCCTTCGGGGTGGGCATAGCCGATCGCGATGAGCATCACGACGCGATCGGTGAGCGCCAGATCGAGCGACTTCTGCATCTTGCGCTCAAGGGGCTCGAAATCCGGCCAGTTGATGACGGACGAGCTGAGGCCGAGCGTCTCCAGGCCGAGCATGAACTGCATGGCCGCGAGGGAGCTGTCGACGTAGATGGCGTGTCGGTCGCGAGGGCTGAAGTACGACTCCAGCTTTCCGACGACGACGGCGATCGCGGGGATGTTGTGCCCATAGCCGGCGGTTCCGAACGGGATCGCCGAGACCATCCTGACCTGTTCGGGCTCGTCGAAGATCCGGAACTCGTACGGGAGCCGGTTGCAGGCGGTGGGCGCCTGACGTGCGAGGAGCAGGGCCTTGTCGACGAGGTCGCGCGGAATCTCGCGGTCCTCGAACCATCGCACGCTACGGCGCTGCATCACGAGCGAGGACAGCGACTCGTAGTCGACGTCCGACAGCGAGGTCTTGACGTAGGGGACCTTCCCCGTGGACTCGCCCGGGTACTCCGCCGCCTCGAACCGGCTGCGGGCCGCCTGGACGGTGGCGTCCTCGCCCACCGCGACGCGGAAATACTCGGTGAGCACGTCGTGCGCCCAGTCCATCTCGCTCTGCTCCATCGTGCCCGGCGAGACGCGGCACTGGTTCACGGCCTCCTCGTAGAACTCGATCGTCTCGGTGATGTAGTCGCGGGCGAACACATCACGGCGAGGGCGCATGGTGAGGCCCTTCTCTAGCCGATGGATGTTGCGGCGCAGTTCGACGTGGGTCACGCGGTCGCGGTGCTTGTTGCGGTAGTAGTCGCGCCTTCCTCGCAGGACGGCGGACTGCTCGCGATTGAACGTGATGAAGCTCACCAGGTACCAGAGATACGTCAGGAACCTGCTGGAACCGAACGTCTCGAGGACGACGCGGTTCACGACCTCGTAGACGCGCCGGATCCAGGTGATCGCGAGCAGATCCTTCGCGATGCGCTTGAGCGTGTTCAGCACGCGGGGTCTCCCAAGGGTTCGTACGAGCGGATGGGCTGCGGTCAGCGCGAGGCGGATTCGGGGATGCCGGGCCGAACGTTATTCGCGGCATCCTCCCCCGCTTCGTGCTCGCGCGCGACGACGGCGACGGTGGCCGGGTCGTCGACCGGGCCGCGCTGGTCGCGCCGTGCGAGCAGCGCCTGGACCGCATCGACGCTCACAGGCAGCGAGGGGTGATGCGACGCATCCGCCGACGTCACCGCGGTCGGATCGATAAGGCGATCGGGCGCGTATTGGAGGAGCTTGATGCGCTCGAGGGCGTCTTCGACGAGCGTCCGATTCGTGCGCAGCATGTCGGAGATGACGAGCAGTGCGACGCTGAGCAGCGCTCCTACGAGCATCGCCGAGCCGAAGATAAGCGATTGTATGTGGTCGCCGGCGATTCCGAGCCACGTGAGCGCCAGGAACCTGCCGAAGGGGATGGCGGCGCCGAGGAAGAACACCGCGGCCAACGTGAGGAACACCACGTGCGGCTTGAACATGATGTAGCTGCGCATGATCGCCTGACCGGAGCGACCCATGTGCTGGAAGATGTTCTTGAACAGCCGCGATTCGCGCGTCTTGGGGTTGGTCTTGACCGGGGCGCTGGCGATGCGCAGTCGCTTGTTGCCGGCCTGGATGATCGTCTCCATGCAGTAGCTGAACTGCGTCACCACGTTCAGCCGGATGAGTGACTCACGGGAGTATGCCCGGAACCCGCTCGCGGCGTCGGGGAGGTCGGTCTCGGCTGCGAAGTTGACGATCGTGCTGCCGACGCCCTGCATGAGCTTCTTGAACGGCGAGAAGTGCGCGATCGTCTTCGTCTGGCGGTCGCCGATGACGATGTCAGCCTCGCCTCGCAGGATGGGCTGGACGAGGTCCGCGATCCGGTCCTGAGGGTACTGGTTGTCACCGTCGGTGTTGACGACGATGTCGGCGCCGTGCTGGAGCGCATAATCCACCCCGTCGCGGAAGGAGCGTGCGAGGCCCATGTTGCGCGTGTGGAAGACGAAGTGCTCGACACCCAACTCGCGCGCGACCTCCACCGTGCGGTCCGACGAGCCGTCGTCGACGACGAGGATGTGGATCTCGTCGACGCCGTCGATCTGTTTCGGGATGCTGTTCAACACGAGCGGCAACGTCGCCTCCTCGTTGAGGCACGGCACCTGGACGAAGACACGCATGTATTGAACCTCTTAAAGCTGGGGGCGGCACGGCGGGAGTCCCGCCAGCCCGATGCTCCAGTCTACCCGGCGCTCCTCGCCGCCCTCCCCCGGGCGTGGTCGCCTCAGGGCGTGCTGAGCGTGATGCTGCGCAACCCCACGCCGAGCGTGCGACGATCGGACGAGACTCCGGCGTCTGCGGGCGAGATCGCGTCGGGCAACGAGAAGGTGAGCGCGAGGGCGCCATCCACAACGGCGGATTCGGGCACCGCGAACTCGATCTTCGTCGCGCGCCCGATGACCCACTCGCCGAGGGGAGTGTCGCCGGCGTGGACTAGTACACGTTGCGGGCTGTGGCCCGGCGGCACGTAAGCCTGCACATCGAGACTCAGGTGCATGTCGCCCTGCACGTCCTCAGGAAGGCGAAGCGACACTTCGGCTCGCGCTTGGTCGGTCCACGTGCCCCACTCCTCGGGCTCGGACCACCCATCGCCCAGCATTGTGGCGGAGTACCCGCCGACACCGAAGGCCGCGGCTTGGCCAGGAATGATAGTGATCGGTCCTGCTGCAGTGTCGATGTCGTCGAGTGCGTAAATGCGAACCGGGTACCTTCCATCCGTTTCTGGCGCGAGCAGATTGAGAAGGTGAATCGTGGCGTTGGCGCCCGTCTCGTAGTCCATGCGCTGGAGCAGAGCGGACGTGGCGAAGAGCGGCGTGGCACCGCCTATCTCGTCCTGCGTGATCAGCACGGCGGGACCGGACTTCTCGAACTCGCCCATTGCGAAGGCGGCCTCGAAAGTCGACCGACGGAAGACGGGGTTACGCTCGGTGCCCTGAAGGGTGAGGCAGAGCGCCTTGCAGAGTGGGCCGTCCTGCACGACGATTACCGTATCGTCCGGCAGCGCGTCGACCTCGGCACGCACCTCGGCGAGAGCCTGGAAGTCCATGTTGCCCATGTCGGCGCCACGAACCAGCGCCGGAGCGAATGGCGCCATTGCGATGACCGTAACGGCGGCCACAGCGATCTGCCACCGCACGCGCAGTCGGTTGAGGCATACCGCCGCGGCAAGCAACACGACCGGCACGAATGGTGCGAGGTATCTAGCGTAGTAGTAGTAGTACCACAGCGAAGGGCGCAGGAACGCCGCGTAGACCATCACGCAGTAGACGAAGGCGATCGCGATCACCCAATACTGCGTGCGCTGCTCGTCGTCGCGCAGCAGTCTCCGGTGCCATACGGTGAATCCGACGATCGCGACGCCCAAGAGAACGAAGCCGACCGAGAAGGCGAAGGCGAACAGCGTGAGCTGGGGCGCCGCCTGCAACAGCCCTCCACCCTTGTACCACGCGTCAGGGTCGCTCTCGTCAGGGGGAACAGCTGCGAAGCGCCACCAGCGGTAGGCGATCACGGCGAGGCAGCCGATGATCGCGGTGGGTACGAGCCACGAAGCCCAGTGGCGTTGGCGCGCAGTCGCCTCGGCCAACCTCTCGCCGAGGCGACTGCGCACCAGCATCCACGCGACGACGATGATCGCGAGAGTCGCCGCGACAACGACTGCGATGAGGGGGTAAAGTCCCGCGGCGGATGATTCCAACCCGAAGACCCCGGTCAGGTGGCGATAGTTTTCGAATGTGTACGACGGCGACGTGCGCGTCATCGCGAGGGCGCCGGCTGCGAACGAGAGCACCGTGAGGCATGCAGAGACCAGCGTGCCGACGGTGCGTGTGGTCACCATCGTGTAGATCGCGATGACCACGAAGAAGGGCATCAGCGTGTAGATGCTGACGTGGAAGAACGAGAACGCCGCCACAGGCACCCAAGCGAGCGCCTTGATCGTGGCGCTCTGGCTCGTCACCAGATAGAGGAAAACGCTCATGATGAGCGCGAGGAAGATCTCAGTGAGCGAGGTCTTCGACACCCACAGCACAAGTGGCGAGAGCGCGAACGCGCCGCAGGCAATTCCCGTGGTCAGTTTCGACACCCGCAGGTTGCGGTCGAGCGTGAGATACAGCACCACGATCGTGACGAGGTAGGGCACGGTGAGAATGCTCATCATCCCGGCGGCGCCGAAAACCATCCCCGACAGCGACAGCAGGGCCGGAAAGTTCGGGATGCCGTGGAAGATGGCACACATCCTGTCGGGGTCGACACCTGACCAGGTGCCGTAATGCAGTTGACTCCACGCCGAGTAGAATCCTGCGCCGAACCGCTGACCACCCAGATCGGTGCGCACGAGGGCATCGCCCGTGTCTCCGACTGCACCGAACTCGTCCGACAAGCACACGAGGCTGTTGTCCACGCCGTTCATCAGCAGCAGCGCATGCGTCTGGTAGACGCCCTGGTCCTGCCCCATGCCGAAGAGGCCGAACTTCACCACGGTCAAGCCGCAGGCCACCACGAGGATGCCGAGGAGCATCCACGATCCATGGCGAGAGCGCGCACGCCACGACCACGCCGAGAAGTCTGGTCCGCGGCGCAACATGAGCACCGCGGCCGCTGCGGCCGCGATGAGCGCTACGAGAAGCAGAGCGAACCCGGGCGAGTAGTCGTTGATCGCGAAGAGCGACTCGCTGACCACCATGAACGCGAACAGAAAGAACGAGATCCCCAGGGCCGCATCGCGCACGAGCATCCAGCCGCCGTGAAGCAGCGCGCTCACCCACGCATAGCCCGCACAGATCGCCACGCATGCCAGCAGCAGGATCACTCCGAACATCACGCCGATCGCTCCGGCCGGTCCGCACGAAGCGGCATCACGAGCTGCTCCCAGAGATCCGTGGCGTAGTCGTCCCAGGTACGCAGCGAGCGGGCGGCTGCTTCGGCACGCAGACGCTGCAGGAGGGCGTCATCCGTCAGCAGCAGGCGCATCTTGTCACGGATGTCGTCGTCGGAGTAGGCGTCGACCAGCAGGGCTCCACCGCCCTCGGCGTTCTCCTTCATACTGCCGAATCCCGAGGTGATACACGGGGTGCCCGATGCGAGGGACTCTGCCACCGGAAGTCCGAAACCCTCGTAGAAGGAAGGGAACATCGTGAATCTGGCCAGCCGGTAGGCGGCCCAGATGAAGCCATCGGACACGCCCGAGACGATGTCGAGCGGCATGCCGGCGTCCATTAGTCCGCGTGCACGTACCGTGAAATCGTCGCCTCCCCACGCGCCTCCGCCGATGAACGCCAGCGAGAACTCCAGCCCTTCTTCCCAAAGGCGCGAGGCTGCTTCCAGGATGGGGAGGTGGTTCTTTCGCGGCTCATGCGAGCCGACGACGAGCACCATCGGAAGACTCCCCACGCGAAGCCGTTCCTCGGCTGCACGCCAGCTCTTCTGCGAGACGGTGCCCGCGTGCAACGGCAGTGGGACGCCGACGATCTCCGGCCCGGTGACACCGATCGCCGTGAGCCCGGCCTTCCAGCCTTCGTGTTCGTCCGCGACCGAATGCGAGACAGCGGCGATGCGGCGGTTATGGCGCAGCGCCGAAAGATAGCGTGCGAACTCGTCTGGCATCCCGACAACCGTGGTCTCAGAGGCGACGAGGGGCACGAGGTCATGGACGATCGTGCCGACGGGATTGCCCGAAAAACGACCGACAGCCCGCATCCGCTTCGCACGGATCGCCTCTGCAGCCAGCTCCGGCACGATGATCGGCGTCTGCCAAGGCACGATGATCTCGGCCCTGTCCGCGTTCTCGGAGAGCGTGCGGTCGACGATCCCCAACCTGGCCGCCTCATGCGTCGTGAGACGCCGCATTGCGGTGAATCCGGCTGTCCAGGCCACCGGGAGCACATCGTCGTGGGTCTTGAGCCACCGGCCCACCGTCTCACGGACCACGCGCTGAATGCCGGTCACGTAGTCGTTCGACACGGTGTGGCTGACATCGACCAGCACAGGACCGGACACGACTCTCAGGCCCCCCAGCGGGCCGGGAGGGAGGAGCGAGGCGACAGATCGATCGAACGCGTCCGGATCGAGTTCAGCCTCCCGTGCCAGGCGGATGATCGTCTGGTCGTCGTGGAGCTCGCCGCTGACCACCGACGCCGCAAGCCAGACCTGGGATCGGTCTGCCGGATCGATGAGATCGGCCAGGACGGCCCGTGAGGCGCGGCCCGTCGAGGTGGGCTTGCCGAGGACGTCAGCAAGCAGTTCAACGCGCTCGCGAGGAAGCAGCGGGCCGAGCACCATGCTCGAAAGAGGCGACGTCAGCCCCGGGAGCCTGCGTCGCGCCGAGCTGACGATGGTGCGAACGCGGCTCACGACGCCACCGCCGTCTCGGATTCGATGAAGAAGTCCCAGAGGTCGGTGGCGTAGTCGTCCCAGCGGCGCCGCGGCCGCTCCGCGATCTGCGCCCGCAGTTCTTCGCGCAGGGCGGGTTCGCCCACGAGGCGTCGCAGCGCGTCTGTCACGGCGACGTCATCACGCGGATCGACGAGAAGGCACCCGCCGAGCCGGCCGATCTCGCCCTGGCTGCCGTACTCGGTCGTGAGCACAGGCGTGCCGACCGAGAGTGCTTCGACGACGGGCAGGCCGAACCCTTCCTGCAGCGAGATGAACACCACGGCGTCAGCAGACTTGAGCTCTTTCCAAAGTGTCTCGTCTGTGACCAGCCCGAGGTCGATGATCGGGCGTCCCTTCGCGATGAGCTTGCTCTCGACATCCTTGAACGATGCGAAATCGATGCCCATCCGGCCCATGAAGTGCAGCTCGAAGTCGAGTCCCTCGCGCCAGAGCCGCTCGGCAGCCCAAAGGATCGTCTCGTGGTTCTTGTGAAGCTCGCGGGTACCGGGGCACAGGATCACGACCGGCTCGCCATCGGTGCGGACGCGCTTGGTGATCGCCGACGCGTCGACCGCGCCGACCTCGGGAAGCGGCACCGAACCGACCAGCGGTCCCTTCAGGCCCTGCGCGGGGAAGGCACGCGCCACACCCGCGAACTCACGCCGAGTCGTGTCCGAGATGCACGCGACCTTGTGGGAGTGCTTGATGACAGAGAGGTACGCCGCAGAGTTGCCTGCCTCACCATGGCTGCGCAGGTCGGCACTCGAGATGGGAATGAGGTCATAGCCCACGTGAGAGACGCGATTGCCAGAGAACCTCGCCATACACGCCCAGGCATCGGCCTTTCGGCCATCGGGCGCATCGAGAAAGAGCACATCTGTGCGGAAGGGCACGATCAGGCTGTCGATCGGCGGCTCCTGGGCTTGCGGCCCGTGCAACTGCAGTCGCCTCATCTCCGTCACGCTGAGCGACCGCAGGCCCCAGTCGGTCTCGTGCCACATCGCCGGGGTGAAGCGATGGCTTTCAGACCATCGGCGAAGCGTCTCACGAACGACGCGCTGGATGCCCGTGACGTAGTCGGCGCTGGCGGACGACGACAGCTCCGCCACCGGCCTGTCGCTGACGACCCGCATCCCCTGGTCGAAGTATGGCCCGTGGCCCTGAAGGGCGTGAGCGAGCAGCCACTGAGTAGCCACTTCCGGGCGATCGGACTCCAGAGATCGCGCGAACCGGAGAAACTCCGATGATCCGGGATAACGGCCGAAGACCGCCACGAACAGCAGCCAGCGCTCGGGGTTCGCGCCCGAAGGCCGCGCGGCTTCGATCAACGCTCCCAGGAGTGCGGAAGCACGCACCGACGGGTCATCGGTGCGAGCATCCGACGGCAGGTCGCCGAGCAGATACGGCGCCGCCGCGGCAAGCCGCTCCGCGAGCCCTCGAACGATAGTGAATCCAGCACTCGAGTCGTCGTACACCCTCATTGCCCTCGACCGCTGATCGCGAACTGGGCCTTGCGCACGGCCCGCAGCGGCGCAGTCACCCGCCACGAGATCGTGCCCTCCATGACGGCGATGTGCTCCAGCAGGCGCGTGATCTCTGTGCGTGCTGCGGCCAGTTCGGCAGTGAGAGACGTCGAGGGCGCGCTGGCGACAGGCGCGGCCCATGCCTGCAGCGCGCGTGCACGCCAGAACAGCAGCTGTCGTGTGGTGTCGGCGCGTTTCTCGCTTTCGGATGCCAGAGCTTCTGCCTGCTCCTTCTGAAGTGTGGCCAACTGCTGGGCGTGGAGCACGTCGAGCTGCACCACCTGGGCCGGCACGAAACTGTCGAGTACGCACGCGGGGTAGGACAGTGCCTGTTTCAGGTCGACGTGCTCTTTCGCCACGTAGAACCTCGAGACACCGTCGAACAGGCAGAACTCGTACCCCGCGGCGAGCACGCCGGGCTCCCACTCCCCGGCGGTTGACTCGGCGCTGTTGGGCAGGGTCGCCTCGATCACCAGCACCCACGGCCGCCACACACTGAGATCGATCGTCGACAGAACCTGCGCCTCGGACCCCTCGACGTCGACGATCAGAAACTGAATGTCGCTGCGGCCCCACCCCGTCGCCTCCAGCAACGTGTCGAGCCGCGCGGTCGGCACGGTGAGATCCTCAACATCCCATCCGCGGTCGACATGCCGCGCCTTGATGCCGTCGACGAGCGTCGACAGGCCGGTGTTCGGAATCACATGAAGCGTGATCTCGTCGGCCTCCGCATCGGTCACCGCGGCCTCGACCTGCTGGTCCCGGGGGCGCTGCTGGCGGTGCAGCGCCGCGAAGGCGGGGACCGGTTCGACCGTCAGTCCGCTCCAACCGCGGTCGTAGAAGGCGCGCGTGATCGAGTCGTCGGTCGGATGATTCGCTCCGACCTCGACGTAGCGGCCCGCGACAACTCCACTCAGCGCACGCCACAGCACGACGTCCTCGTGATTCTGGCCGTACGAGATGAAGGGGGTGTCGGTCACCGACGAATCCTACCAAGCGGCGCGCTGGGCAAACGCACAGACGGGGGCGCCCGGCTGGAGGCGCAAACCCGTCCACGTAGACTGATCACGGCGCGTCCGCGGCATCCGGCCCCGGCGCAGGGCCCGGGTGCGGCCGACACTCGATGAGAGGATCCACGTGGAAGACGCTGCGTCCGAGCGGGCGAACCGACTCGCCGACGCCCCCTGGCGCGAGGTCACGCCCACTGTCGGCGTCATGCGCGGCACGTGGGGCTCGGTGCGCGAGCTCTTCGCGAACCGGGAGCTGCTGGGCCTGCTCACGCGCCGGGAGATCCGGGCGAAGTACAAGGATTCCGTGCTGGGCATGCTGTGGAGCATCGCCCGGCCGCTCGTGCAGCTCGGCATGTACTACCTGGTGCTCGGCCAGTTCCTGAGGGCCGCTCGAGGCATTCCCGACTTCGCCGTGTTCATCTTCGCAGGCCTCGCGATCTGGGGCCTCTTCAGCGAGATCGTGAGCCAGGGCACCGGGACGATGGTCGCCAACGCCGCGCTCATCAAGAAAGTGCATCTGCCCCGCGAGATCTTTCCGCTGGCGACCGTGGGCTCGGCACTGTTCAATTTCGCGCTGCAGTTCGTGATCCTGCTGGCCGCGACCCTCCTCACCGGCGGCATGAACCTCGAGCATTTCGTCGCGCTGCCCCTGGCGATCCTCGTCACCCTGACGTGGGCCCTCGCGCTGGCGTTCGTGCTCAGCGCAGTCAACGTGTATCTGCGCGATATGACGTACATCGTCGAACTGGCACTGATGATCGGTTTCTGGTTCTCGCCCATCGTGTACAGCTTCGCGATGGTGAAAGACGTCATGCCGGATCTCTTCGTTCAGATCTACCTCTTGAATCCCGTCACCCTCGCCGTGTTCGGCATCCAGCGTGTCATGTGGAACAAGGGCACCGACGCGATGTTCCCCGATCGACTCGAGCTGTCGCTGCTCATCGCCCTCGCCGTGGGCGTGGTGGCCCTGTTCATCTGTCAGCGCGCGTTCGACCGCCTGCAGCGCGATTTCGCCCAGGAGCTCTGAGTGACCAAAGTCATCCGCGTCGAAGACGTTGTCAAGACCTTCACGATCCGCAAGCAGAAGTCGCTCAAAGAGGCGATCGTCAACTCGCGGCAAAGACGCCTGCACACCGAGACCTTCACGGCTCTCGACCACGTGTCGACCGCCATCTCGTCGGGTGAGTCGGTGGGGCTCGTCGGCCCCAACGGCTCAGGCAAGTCGACACTGCTCAAGCTCATCGGAGGCATCCTCGCGCCCAACCAAGGGCGCGTGGCCACTCGCGGGCGCATCGCCGCCCTGCTCGAGCTCGGCGCAGGCTTTCACAACGACCTTTCCGGCCGTGAGAACGTCTTCCTCAACGCGTCGGTGCTGGGCCTGTCGCAGGCCGAAACGAAGCGGTACTTCGACGACATCGTGGAATTCTCCGAGATCGGCGAGTTCATCGACACGCAGGTGAAGTTCTACTCGTCGGGAATGTACGTGCGGCTCGCGTTCGCCATCGCAGTCCACGTCGACCCCGACATCCTGCTCGTCGACGAGGTGCTGGCCGTGGGCGACGAGCCCTTCCAGGCCAAGTGCATGCAGCGCATCCGTCGCTTCCAGCGCGAGGGTCGGACCATCGTCTTCGTCTCGCACGCCCCCGCCCAGGTGGCCGACCTCTGCGACCGTGCGATCCTGCTGCAGCATGGCCGCATCATCGCCGACGACGAGCCCAAGGTCGCGCTGGCGACGCTGCACGACTTCTACCAGCCGGCGATCGACTCGGCGCGACAGGAATCGGCGGCCCGTTCGCCCCATGCGGCGGGACTCGGAGCGTTGCACATCTCGGATGCCGGTGGCCAGGCGCTGACCGATGGCGCGACCCTCACCCCCGGCGGCGGGATCCGGCTGGACTGCGTCGTGGACTTTCCAGAGGCAGTGCCCGGCTGGGCGTTCCGCGTGAGCATCGAAGACGGTACGGGGAACCAGTACACCGCCATCGACTCGCGGGAGCACCTCGAGCTCACTCTTCCCGCCGAGACCGGCACACAGCGCTTCACCGTCGTGGTGCCGGAGCTCTGGGTGGGCGATGGCGACTACCACGTCGCACTCAGCGTGCGCGATGGCGACGACCTGACCATCGGCGAGGTGAGCCGCGCCGGTTCATTCACCGTGCGAGGACTCAAGCTCAGCGACGGCCCCGTGTACGCCGCCGCCCGGATCGAGATGCACTGATGCGCATCCTGGTGGTCGCCCCGCAGTTCGAAGAAGAGGGCCGGGGAATTGCGGGCATCGTGCGCTCCGTGGTCGCCGGAGCCACCGCCGCAGGGCATGAGGTGGGCCTGCTGACAGGGTTCGTCCCCGACGGCGGCGACCCCTACGCACAGGCGGTCGACTACCTCGCCTCGGGGGACTCCACGATCCTCACTCAGGCCGGCGGGCTCAAGAACGGCATGTTCCTGGCTCTCGCGCAGGGTCTGCGCGGCGCGCCCCTGCGACGGCAGGTCATCAGGCCGCCTCAGGGTCAGCCGAGCCGACTGCTCGGCGGTGCGGACTTCGCCGTGAACACCCCGCTGCTCTACTTGTTCTTCCACCTGCGGCGCCTGGGGATCTTCCGCTGGCTCGTACGGCGAGCGGCGCGCAAAGCAGGCGCCGAGCTCGTCATCGCGGGAGCACCCCTTCCTCTCACCGCGAAGCAGGTGCGACCCGCCCGACTGGCGCAGGTGATGTACGACTTCATGCCCCTGGAGCTGAGTGAGATCGGAGAAGGCACGCGCGAGCGCTTCCGCCAATCCATCACGACGGCGATCCGTGGCAGTGACTTCTTTCTCTCCATCTCGCGCGACACGTCCGCGAAGGTGCGCGAGCGTCGGCCCGATGCACGCGTCTACGAGGTCTACGGCGTCGCACACCCCGTGGGCGCTCCCGTGCCCGAGTCCGAACAGGTAGCGATCCTCGACAACGAGATGCTCGAACCAGGGCGATACCTCCTGTTCATTTCGGCGCTGGAGACCCGCAAGAACCTCGTGCGACTGATGGATGCCTTCCGCATCGCGCACCCCACGATCGCCATGCCGCTCGTCGTCGTCGGATCGCCCGGTGAGAGCTTCGCCGAGATCGACGAGCGCTATCGCAGTCTTCGCCGTGACGTACGACAAGACATCGTGTTCACCGGGCGGGTGAGCGAGGCCAAGAAGCACGTGCTGCTCGCGAACTGCAACGCCGTCGTCTTCCCGTCTCTCTATGAGGGCCTGGGACTGCCGGTGCTCGAGGGGCTCGCCTACGGCAAGCCCGTCGTGACGAGCCGAGTGGGAGCTCTCCCCGAAGCGGGCGGCGAGGCGGCGCTCTACGTCGACGATCCGCGCAGCACCGCTGAGATCGCCGATGCCCTCGTGAGAATCGTGACGGATGCCGGGCTTCGCGCCTCGCTCACCGAGCACGCGGCCGACCAGGTGGCCTTCTTCACGCAGGAACGCTTCACCGAACGGGTCGCGACCGCGCTGGCGGCCGAGGCGGGCAGAACCGCCTGATCCGCATCAGCAGGCGGCCCCTGCACGCGACCGCGGCTCCATGCGCGCGCTCACCCCAGCCGCGAGCCGCCCCAAGAAGCCCTCCCCCATGCTGGTCTCGACCTCGAGACGAACCGGGCAGCGACGAAGCGTCGCCTGAGGGCGCGACGCGCGCCGAGACGAGGCGCATGCCGAGCGCTCGCGCATCGGCGCTCTGCCCGAGATCAGCGGGGCTGACGGGCGCGAAGATCTCGAACCTCACGTGAAGCGATTCGGAGCCCGCAGCGACGGCGGCGGGAATCGTGGCCGTCTGCGGCACGACATCCCACGTGTCGAAAGTCCACTCGGCGACGTGCACATCGTTCACGCGCACACCGACGCGCTGTGCGCCGAGCGCAACGTCGAACAGTGCCGCGGCCTCTACCGTGAGCGTTGCCTCGTTGACCAGCGGCTCGGACAAGGGGATGCGCAGCACGGATGTCGCACCGAGCGACCACTGCCCGCCGTCCTCGGGCACCGACCACCCGCTCACGGCGAAGGGCGCACCCGTCGCATTGCGAAAGTCGATGCCGTCGCCCGGGCGGTATACGCCGTAGCGCACCGTCAGCGCGGGAAAGCGCAGGGCGATTCTCTGCGCCACCCGATCGAAGCCATCCACGTAGAGCCGACGGAACCGATTCTGCCAACTCGGCTCCTCCTCGGGGAGGATCAGATGCCGCCAGCCCGTGCCCGCCGCAAGTCCGCCCCGACGGTCGTAGCGCTCGACCTTCGCGCTGCGTCGCTGGGCGTCGGTGACCGCCCACTGCAGATGCACCATCGCGGCCTCGGCGGGAGCGGTCTGCAGTCGCAGGCCGTCCGTGTCGAAGCCCGGTGTGTGGATAGTCGAGACATAGCTCACGCGGTCGCGTCGGTAGAGCCGCCACTGCCGGTGTTCGAACGGGTCGAATCGGGTGCTGAGCAGCAGAGCGCCGTCCGGCGACACCGCGCTCTCGTAGCGGGGAAAAGCCCAGGCATCCACCTCTTCGGAGCCGATCGCCTCGCGCACGAAGCGCAGCAATGCAGGGGTCGGCAGTTCGTCGTCATCGAATCGCAGCACCCACGGAGTGTCGAGCTGCCGGGAGACGGCACCGATGAGGCCCTCCACCACGCTGTCTGGATTGTGCACGACATGCACGTGCGCAGCGTGCTTGCGGGCCACGGCGGCCGTCTCATCCACGCTCTTGCCGTCGACGAAGACGTGCACGGGCAGGTCGGTGAGACTCCTCCAGTGGTCGAGGACGATATCGAGATACGCCGCCGAGTCGAGTGTGGGGATGACGATCGTGACGGCTGCCGACGCCGCCGCCAGGGGGTCTGGCCGGCTGTGCTCTTTCGCGGCGGCAGCGCTGAAGCGGGGGCCGACGAAGCGGATCGTCGGCACATCGGACAGGCTCTGCCCGAACACCTCGGCGTTCTCGTCGTATGACCCGGCGTAGAGCGTGCACCCAACGCCCAACAGGGCCGACGCGATGCCCACATGCAGGCGGTCGGTGTTGACATGGGCGGCGAGCGAGACCGTATGAAGGACGCTCCACGCCGCCAGCCGGGTCTGCTCAGCGCCGAGCCCGAACGCGAAGAGCTGCGAGATGTCGGCGTCGGTGCGCACGGACTGGCCGATCGCTTCACCGTCGGCGCGAAAGAAGTCGACGCTCGGCCACGTGGACAGGTCCTGCTCGTTCAGGCCCGCGTCGTGGAGCACCGAACGACTCAGCGGATGGGCGCGCGCCGTGAGCGCGTCGTCTTCGAGCACTGCGCGCACGTCGAGATGGAACGCCATGTCGTGAGAGAGGCGCACATCGAGCGTCGGGTTCACGGCGTGCAGGTGCGCGGCGCTGGCTCGGTCGCGAACGAAGACGGTGACGCTGTGGTCGAGTCGACGCACCAGGTCTTCGTGCCCCCGCACCGAATGCGGCAGCAGCACGATCCGTTCGGCCCGACCGAGGAATCGGCTCAGTGCCGCGCGGAGGTCGCCATACGGCGGCACCAGGTTTCCTCCCCCGGCGAGAAGGACGGTGCGTCCACGCACGTCGGCATCCACGTCGATGGTCTCGGCGTGGACGCCCGCCCGCGCCAGCGCCTGGTCCGTCCCGAGCGTCATCAGCGCATCGCCGCCGTTGCCGGGGTTGGGAAGGCGCAGCACGCTCTGACCTCTCAGCTCGTGAAGGAAGCCCGCGACCACCCGGCGCTGCTCGTTCCACACGCTGAACTCCGGCACACACCGTTCGAGTCGCGACGACATGCGCTTCACGCTAGTGCAGCGCTCAGAGTCACCTTCGCACCCGAACTAGACTTGACGGGGCGGGCGCTCTGTCTCGCCCATGCACCGCAGGAGAAGAACACGTGACCGCACCGCGACGACGCGCCCTTGTGACAGGCATCACGGGGCAGGACGGCGGCCATCTGGCCCAGCTGCTCAGCGAGAAAGACTATGACGTCTACGGTCTCGTGCGCGGGCAGAACAACCCGCGCAAGGTTGCGGTGGAGGCCGAGTTCCCCGACGTGACGCTCATCGAGGGCGACCTCGCAGACCCCACGTCGCTCGTGCGCGCCATCGAGATCAGCAACCCCGACGAGGTGTACAACCTCGCCGCCGTCAGCCACGTGGGCTTCTCGTTCACCAACCCCACGCTGACGCTCGATGTGACCGGCAAGGGCGTGCTCAACCTGCTCGAAGCGGTCCGGCTCACCGGGCGCGCCCAGCACACGCGGTTCTACCAGGCGTCGACGAGCGAGATGTTCGGCGGCCTCGACTACAACCGGCCGGGCGCGGGCTACGACGAGGACTCTCTCTTCCACCCCCGCAGCCCCTACGGCGTCGCCAAGCTCTACGGGCACTGGATCGCCAAGAACTACCGCGAGAGCTACGGGATGTTCGTCTCGTGCGGCATCCTGTTCAATCACGAAGGCGAGCGGCGCGGCCGCGAGTTCGTCACCCGCAAGATCACCGACGCGATCGCCCGCATCCACCTCGGGCTGCAGTCGCACATCGAGCTCGGCGACCTGTGGCCCAAGCGCGACTGGGGGTACGCAGGCGACTTCACGCGCGGAATGTGGCAGATGCTGCAGCACGACACGCCAGAGGACTTCGTGCTCGCCACCGGGCAGACCCAGTCGATCGAAGACTTCCTCACCCTCGCGTTCGCCGAGATCGGGATCGACGACTGGCGACCGCTCGTGAAGCAGAACCCCGCGTTCATGCGCCCCGCCGAGGTCGACATCCTGCTCGGCAACCCGGCAAAAGCCGAGAGCGTGCTCGGATGGAAGCGCGAGGTGAGCTTCGAGCAGATGGTGAAGCTCATGGTCGCGCACGACATCGCCCTCAACTCCCCCGCAGAGTAGCCCCGTGACGCAGCGCACCCTCGCTGTCACCGGCGTCGACGGATTCGTCGGGCAGCACGTCGCGCGACTGGCCGTCGAGGGCGGCTGGCGCGTCGTAGGCCTCTCGCGCACGGCGCAGCCGGACCCCGAGTTGTCGCGCCTGCTCGCCGACTACCACGCAGGCGACCTGGCGAGGCAGTGGCCGGCGTCGCTGCGCGCCGACGCCGTGATCCACCTCGCCGGACTCGCCGCCGTCGGGCCGTCGTTCGACCGCCCCCAGGAGTACATCTCGACCAACAGCGCCATGGTCACCCTCATGTGCGAGGCGATGCTCGGCTGGGAGGCGCCGCCTCGACTGGTCGGCGTGAGCTCGGGTGCCGTCTACAGTGCCGGCCCCCCATCTCAGGCAGTCGACGAGGCCACTGCGACCGCTCCCACCTCGCCCTACGTCGTGAGCAAGCTGCTCGTAGAACAGCAGCTGGGCTACTACGCGCGGCGCGGCATCGACACCGTGATCGCACGGCCGTTCAACCACATCGGCCCCGGTCAGGGCCCGGGCTTCATCGTGCCCGACCTGACCGCGGCCCTGCGCGAACTCTCGCCCGGGGAGGCCCTTGCCACGGGCAACCTCGCGTCCGAACGCGACTACACCGACGTGCGCGATGTCGCGGCCGCCTACCTGATGCTCGCCGGAGCGCCATCCCACGAGCAGTCGGTGTACAACGTCTGCTCTGGCAGGGCGCTGGCGGGGCACGAACTGCTCGCGCTCGTGGCCTCCGCGCTGGACATTCCCGTTCCTCAGACGAGCGTCGACCCGGCACGCCTGCGCGCGATCGACAATCCGCGCATCACAGGATCCGCAGCGCGACTGCGCGACGAGTTCGGCTGGGCGCCGCAGATCGACGTCGCCCAGTCGATCGCCGACTTCGTCGCAGCGTAGGCGCCCGATGCGCAGCCGCCCCGGCGCCGGCAAAGGGGACCGCCTCTGCGGGTGCGAGAACCCAGGTCAGGCGAGTGCCTGCTCCAAGACGTCCGAGACGATGCCGCCCGTGCGGTCCCAGTCGTAGGCGCCCGGCGAAGGCGGCTCGACGCGGCGCGGCGAGTCGGCGGCCGCGGTGAGCGCACCGGCCCATTCCTCGGCATCGCGCCATGTCCCCAGTGCCCACCCGCGGTCGCCCACGATCTCGGCGACCGCGTCGCAGCCGCGCCAGAACGCCACCGGCACCCCACACGCGATCGACTCGAGCGCAGGCAGGCCGAATCCCTCCAGCGTCGAGGGCATCACGGTGGCGGCGGCACCCCGGTAGAGCGCCGCGAGGTGCTCGTCGTCCATGCCGTGCAGCACGGTGAGCCGGTCGGCGACACCGAGCGCCGTCGCCCGCGCGACCACCGCGGCGATCTCGTTGTGCGGCACGACGGCAGTCAGCCGCACGCCCGACGCGAGCGCCAGCGCCCGCAGCACCACATCCAGGTTCTTGTGCGGACGGACGTTGCCGACGAAGACGACGTACGGATCCGCCGCGTGCGCTCGCGGCCCGTCGGGCCGGAACGCGGCGGAGCATCCGTTGCCGGCATTGACCACGCGCACCGCCTCGTCGCGCACCCACTCGCGGATGTCGCGCGCCGACGTCTCAGACACGGTGAGCACGAGCCCCGCCCTACGAACGGTGCGTCGCACCGGCCCGCCGTAGTAGGCGACGAACTTCGCCCTCCCGGGCCAGGACGAGCGCAACTGGATGAGATCGTGGATCGTCACGATCTGGCGCGGCGCGCGCACGAGAGCGCCGTACCCCGGCGAGTACACGAGCGCGTCGCTGTCGAGCCCACGGAGCGGCCGGAACGCATCGAGCGGTGAGTGGGGACTGCCGTCGAGGCCGAGCGGATGCCACTCGGGACGCAGGCGAGGCAGCACCTCGCGAGCGTAGCGGCCGATCCCGTGTGCGCCTCGGTAGCGGTCGTCGATGAACAGCGTCACGGATGCAGGCCGCCTGGAGAAAGGGGCGCGGGCGCGGCATCCGTCCCCGTCGCACTGGCGACCCATGCCCTGATGCGGTCGACGAAGACCGCAGTGTCGAACTCGAGCGCGCGCGAGACACAGGCATCGGCCTGCGCACCGGCGGCGCGCTCGATCGCAAGCTTCAGTTCGGGGCGCGTCCACTCGTGCACCAGCGCCCCCGTGACCCCGTCGATGACCGTCTCGGCGGTGCCGCCGACGGCGCTGGCCACCACGGGCGTGCCCGTCGCCATCGCCTCGACCGGCATGATGCCGAAATCCTCGATCGAGGGGAAGACGAACGCGAGAGACCGCCGGTAGAGCTCCCTGAGGACCGCGAAGGACGGGTCGTGCACGAAGACCACCCGCTCGCCGAGGTCGGCGGCGATCGAACGGAGCCGGTCTTCGTCGGGGCCGCGTCCGGCGAGCACGACCGGCACACCCACAGCCAGACCCGCCTCGATCACGCGATCGAGGCGCTTGTACGGCACGAACCGCGAGACGCCGAGCAGGAACTGCGAAGGCAGCCCCGCGAGGATCACGCGCTCGGGCGGTGTGAGCTCAGCAGGCCCGCCGACGAACGCCGACACATCGATCGGCGGGTGGATGACCGTCGATGAGCGTTCCCAGGTGTCGGCGATGCGCTGGGCGATGAACGCGCTGTTGGCCGCGATCGCGACCGGCTCTGCCGCCCGCTTGCGGTCGAGCGGCTTCACGAGCGTCGAGAAGGCGCGCGCCGCCGGCCCCTCACCACGGCCGTCGAACTCTGGGGTCCAGACGTATCGGGCCGGGGTGTGCGCGTACACGAGCTTCGGCGCACCCCTGGCGGGACCGCCGAATCGGGCGTGGTGAGCGAACAGGTGGCTGCTGCAGAGCACCCATTCCGCGTCGCGATGAGGCAGGTGCCGCCAGACAGCGGGCATGAACGGCAGCGCAGCCGCCTTGCTGCGGCGAAGCGGGGTGCGCGCGAGCACGGTCTCGTGGACGCCCTGGAACCTGCCGTCGCTGTCGTTCCAGAGGCAGAACCGCTCAGCTTCGGGGAAGGTGCTCGACAGCACCTCGAAGACATTCTCGGAGCCGCCATGCCGAGCGAGCCACTCGTGCACGAGAATGCCAGCCATCGGGACGCTCCTTCCGCACTGCAGATTGGTCAGGTGGCCACACGCTATGGCCGCTCTCGCGAGGCCGCGGTGATGATTCGGGGGTGCCAATGGACGCCGGATGCCGTCGGCTCAAGAATAGTCGGGGCCGGGCGCAAGACCGGCCCCGACCAGGGCCGCTTGCATACGACAGAACCCCCCAGGCTGAAGCCTGAGGGGTTCTGTCAAGCAACCGGAGAGATTACTTGATGATCTTCGTGACCGTGCCGGCGCCGACGGTGCGGCCACCCTCACGGATCGCGTAGCCGAGGCCCTCTTCCATGGCGATGGGCTGGATCAGCTCGACCGTCATGTCGGTGGTGTCGCCGGGCATGACCATCTCGGTGCCCTCGGGCAGCGTGATGACGCCGGTGACGTCGGTGGTGCGGAAGTAGAACTGCGGGCGGTAGTTCGTGAAGAACGGGTTGTGACGGCCGCCCTCCTCCTTGGACAGGATGTACGCCGTGCCCTCGAAGTTGGTGTGCGGGGTGACCGAACCGGGCTTGACGACGACCTGGCCGCGCTCGACGTCGTCACGCTTGGTGCCGCGAAGGAGCAGACCGCAGTTCTCGCCGGCCCAGGCCTCGTCGAGCTGCTTGTGGAACATCTCGATACCGGTGACGATCGTCTTCTGCGTCGGGCGCAGACCCACGATCTCGACCTCGGAGTTGATGGCCAGCGTGCCACGCTCGGCGCGGCCCGTGACGACCGTGCCACGACCGGTGATCGTGAAGACGTCCTCGATGGGCATGAGGAACGGCTTGTCCTTGTCGCGCACCGGGTCGGGGATCGACTCGTCGACGGCCTCCATGAGGTCGAGGATCGACTGCGTCCACTTCTCGTCGCCCTCGAGCGCCTTCAGGCCCGAGACGCGCACGACGGGGGCGTTGTCGCCGTCGAAGTCCTGCGACGACAGCAGCTCGCGAACCTCGAGCTCGACGAGCTCCAGGATCTCCTCGTCGTCGACCATGTCCGACTTGTTCAGCGCGACCAGCAGGTAGGGCACGCCGACCTGCTTGGCGAGCAGCACGTGCTCACGCGTCTGCGCCATCGGGCCGTCGGTGGCGGCGACCACGAGGATCGCGCCGTCCATCTGAGCGGCACCGGTGATCATGTTCTTGATGTAGTCGGCGTGACCCGGGGCGTCGACGTGTGCGTAGTGACGCTTCGGGGTCTCGTACTCGACGTGCGAGATGTTGATCGTGATGCCGCGCTGACGCTCCTCGGGAGCCGAGTCGATCGACGCGAAGTCACGCTGCACGTTGGTGGCCGACGGGTACTTGTCGGCGAGCACCTTCGAGATCGCTGCGGTGAGCGTGGTCTT
This sequence comes from Microbacterium sp. BWT-B31, assembly GCF_041379855.1. NCBI lineage: Bacteria > Bacillati > Actinomycetota > Actinomycetes > Micrococcales > Microbacteriaceae > Microbacterium > Microbacterium sp. BWT-B31. The sequence continues at coordinate 229,698 of NZ_JBFECU010000001.1, read as the reverse complement.
GCCGTGGTCGACGTGACCGATCGTTCCGATGTTCACGTGCGGCTTGGTGCGCTCGAACTTGGCCTTAGCCACTGGGTCCTCCTCAGGACGTTCGTGTAGAAGGTTCGGGCGCTGGTTTGCGACCGATCATCTACGGGGATTCCTCCAGCTTAGTGGAGGGATTTCTGGTGTTCAGTGTGTGTCTCGACGCCCGCCTGCGGCGGCACTCGACAACCGATATTCAGTTAGCCGGACGCCGGGGCGCCGAGCCCCGGCATCCGGAGGGCTACTCGCCCTTGTTCTTCTGGACGATCTCGTCAGCGACGTTGCGAGGAACCTCGGCGTAGCTGTCGAACACCATCGAGTAGACGGCGCGTCCGGAGGTCTTCGAACGCAGGTCGCCGATGTAGCCGAACATCTCGGACAGCGGCACGTTCGCACGCACCACCTTGACGCCCGAGGCGTCCTCCATCGACTGGATCTGGCCGCGACGCGAGTTCAGGTCGCCGATGACGTCGCCCATGTACTCCTCGGGCGTACGCACCTCGACGGCCATGATCGGCTCGAGCAGGACCGGGTTCGCCTTGCGGAGGGCCTCCTTGAAGCCCATCGAGCCGGCGATCTTGAACGCCATCTCGGACGAGTCGACGTCGTGCGACGCGCCGTCCATGAGGATCGCCTTCACGCCCACGATCGGGTAGCCGGCGAGGACGCCCACTGCCATCGCGTCCTGGAAGCCCTGGTTGGTGGGCTCGATGTACTCGCGCGGGATGCGGCCACCGGTGACCTTGTTCTCGAACTCGTAGATCTTCTCGGCCGTGACCTCGAGAGGCTCGAGCGCGAACTGGATCTTCGCGAACTGACCCGATCCACCGGTCTGCTTCTTGTGCGTGTAGTCGTGGCGGTCGACGACCTTGCGGATCGTCTCGCGGTACGCGACCTGGGGCTTGCCCACGTTCGCCTCGACCTTGAACTCGCGGCGCATGCGGTCGACCATGATGTCGAGGTGCAGCTCGCCCATGCCCTTGATGACGGTCTGACCCGTCTCGTGGTTCTGCTCGACGCGGAACGTCGGGTCTTCTTCGGCGAGCTTCTGGATCGCCAGACCCAGCTTCTCCTGGTCGGCCTTGGTCTTGGGCTCGATCGCAACCTCGAGGACGGGCTCGGCGAAGGTCATCGACTCGAGCACGACCTGGTGTGCGGCATCCGACAGGGTGTCACCGGTCGTGGTGTCCTTCAGGCCGATCACCGCGTAGATGTGGCCGGCGGTCACCGAGTCGACAGGGTTCTCCTTGTTGGCGTGCATCTGGAAGATCTTCCCGATGCGCTCCTTCTTGCCCTTGGTCGAGTTGACGATCTGCGAGCCCGAGTCGAGGTGACCCGAGTACACGCGGATGTAGGTCAGGCGACCGAAGAACGGGTGCGTGACGACCTTGAACGCGAGCGCCGCGAACGGCTCGTCGCGGTCGGCGTGACGCTCGATGATCGTCTCTTCGTTCTTGGGGTCGTGCGCCTCGATGGCGGGCACGTCCAGCGGTGACGGCAGGTAGTCCACGACCGCGTCGAGCATGGGCTGCACGCCGCGGTTCTTGAACGCCGAGCCGCACAGCACGGGGTACAGCTCGCCGGAGACGGTGAGCTTGCGGATGGCGCCCTTGATCTCGGCGACCGTGAGCTCCTCACCGCCGAAGTACTTCTCGAGCAGGTGCTCGTCGGACTCGGCGACGGTCTCGAGCAGCTTCTCGCGGTACTCGGCGGCCTTGTCGGCGAGGTCGGCGGGGATCTCCTGGACCTCGTACTTGGCGCCCATGGTCACGTCGCCCTTGGCGTCGCCCGGCCACACCAGCGCGCGCATCTCGACCAGGTCGATGACGCCGACGAAATCGCTCTCGGCGCCGATCGGCAGCTGCAGCACGAGGGGCTTGGCCTTCAGGCGGTTCACGATGGTGTCGACGGTGAAGTAGAAGTCCGCGCCCAGCTTGTCCATCTTGTTGACGAAGCAGATGCGGGGGACTTCGTACTTGTCGGCCTGACGCCACACGGTCTCGGACTGGGGCTCGACGCCCTCCTTGCCGTCGAAGACCGCGACGGCGCCGTCGAGGACGCGCAGCGACCGCTCGACCTCGACCGTGAAGTCCACGTGACCGGGGGTGTCGATGATGTTGATCTGGCGGTTGTCCCAGAAGCACGTCACAGCGGCGGACGTGATGGTGATGCCGCGCTCCTGCTCCTGCTCCATCCAGTCGGTCGTGGCCGCACCGTCGTGCGTCTCGCCGATCTTGTGGTTGACGCCCGTGTAGAAGAGGATGCGCTCGGTCGTCGTCGTCTTGCCGGCATCGATGTGCGCCATGATGCCGATGTTGCGGACCTTGTTGAGGTCGGTGAGCACTTCTTGTGCCACGGGATGTCTTCCTTATCTGTCTCTCCGCCGGCCGGGCGGTCCGTTGTGCGGACGGCCCGGCCGGCGGGATGAGCGGGTGCTTACCAGCGGTAGTGCGCGAAGGCGCGGTTCGACTCGGCCATCTTGTGGGTGTCCTCGCGGCGCTTGACCGCGGCGCCCAGGCCGTTCGAGGCATCCAGGATCTCGTTCTGGAGGCGCTCGGTCATCGTCTTCTCACGACGACCCTTCGCATAGCTGACCAGCCAGCGCAGTGCCAGCGTGTTGGCGCGGTGAGGCTTGACCTCGACCGGCACCTGGTAGGTCGAACCGCCGACGCGGCGCGACTTGACCTCGAGGGTCGGGCGCACGTTGTCGAGCGCCTTCTTGAGCGTGGCGACGGCGTCCTGGCCGTTCTTGGCCTCGACGCCCTTGAGGGCGTTGTAGACGATCGACTCGGCGAGCGACTTCTTGCCGTCGACGAGGATCTTGTTCACCAGCTGGCTGACGATCGGAGCGCCGTAGACCGGGTCGTTGACGACGGGGCGCTTCGGGGCGGGTCCCTTGCGAGGCATGTTTCTCAGCCCTTCTTCGCGCCGTAGCGGCTGCGAGCCTGCTTGCGGTTCTTGACGGCCTGGGTGTCGAGCGCACCGCGGACGATCTTGTAGCGGACACCCGGGAGGTCCTTCACACGACCGCCGCGCACCAGCACGAGCGAGTGCTCCTGCAGGTTGTGGCCCTCGCCGGGGATGTAGGCGGTGACCTCGGTGCCGTTGCGGAGCTTGACACGGGCGACCTTGCGCATCGCCGAGTTCGGCTTCTTGGGCGTGGTCGTGTAGACACGGGTGCAGACGCCTGCCTGCTGCGGGTTCGACTTCAGGGCGGGCGCCTTGGTCTTCGAGACCTTGGGCGTGCGACCCTTGCGAACCAACTGCTGAATGGTTGGCACGTTCTCTCCTTGTAATGCTGTGCGGTTCTCTCGCTCCGCACAGGTGCTGCACGGTGACAGCGTTCGTGGTTTCACCACAGATCCACCCGCGCGGCAAGACCTGCCGAGCGTTTGTGTGGTGGATATGCCGTGGGGGTGGCCTGTTCGCAGACCGTTTCCCGAGATGCGGCGCACCGCAGGCCGACTCCCGCGCCGAGGCACGGTGGACGGCGCGCAATGCGCACACCCAGTCAATGATACGCGTGATCGGGGACTGCGGCAAACGAGCCGGTATCGCCACCCGGTCGCAGCGCCGTGTCAGCCCGCGTTCATCAGCGCGACGAGGACGACGACCGCGATGATCACGAGAGCCGCTGCCGCGACGGCCGCGACCAGCGCGCGCCGCCGGCCCCGCCGCCGCGCCGCCGCGCGGGCGGCGGCCGTGTCGACCGCGGGCTGCGGCGCGTGCGGTTCGACCCCGGCCCGGACCGCCGTCGCGGGGGGCGCCTGCCGCGGAGGGTACGACGCCACGACTCCCCCGCTCGGCGTCTGCGCGACGCGGTTCGAGGCGGCCGGCGCGGCGCGGTCAGGCGCGGCGTCTTCTGCGCCGACAGAGCCCGCAGGCTCGGAGCCGGGGCGCCGCGCAGGGCGCTTCGCGCTCGGGATCGTCTGCTCGGTGTCCGACGGGACGCCGGAGCGCGAGACGACCACCGTGCGCTCGTCGGGCAGGGGCGAGGCCGGGCCCACGCGCCCAGAGGCTCCAGGCGACGCGTCGGCGGTGCCCGGAGGCGACATGGGGAGCGTCACCGAATCGGACGCGCTCGGCGCTCGACGCGAGAGGGTCGTCCGCTCGTCGTCGGGATCGATCACTCCTGGCTCCGCTGCAGCTGCACCTCGGCGTCACCGAGCAGGAACCGCTCAGCGACCTCGACCTCTTCGCCCGGCGGCACCTCGACCTCGGCGCCTGTCTCGGTCGTGAACAGCACCCCGTTGGTGGAGTGCAGGTCGGTCACCCACCAGCGGCCGTCGCGCAGGCGCAGGCGCGCGTGGGTCTTCGACACCGTGCCGTCCAGGATCGCCACGAGCTGCGCCCCGGGGAACGCCGGGTCGCCGTTCGGACGTCGGCCGAGGAAGACGACCTCGGCCGTGAGGGCGACCGGGTCGCCGATCGGCGGAACGAGGGTCCAGTCGGTGCGCTTGCGGCGCGCGATGATCGTCTCTTCGAGCACGTCCTCGTCGTCGGGGATCTCGGGCTTGGTGTGGAACGCCGACACCGACAGACGCGCCGACCGCGGAGCGCCGGCGTACGGCGCGTCGGCGACCGCCGAGACCGGCCCCGACGACTCGGGGAACGCGTCGGCCTCGCTCGCCGGGGCCCACGGGTCGCGGTCGTCCGCCGCAGGGACCGGCAGCGGCACCCGCGTCACGGGCGGTCGCGTGATGTCTTCCAGGCGGGGTGCCTCGTCGGCCTCGTCGGCCTCCGAGCGCCGGCGAGCGCCGACCGCCGCGGTGGGCGGCGCGACGGTCCCCCCGCCCTCTCCACGCGTCGCTGACGCACCGCCCGGAGCCTCGGGGCGCGTGGGCCCAGCCGCGGGCGCGGAGGGCACCGCCGAGATCGGCGCGGGCGCCCCCGCCACGGCACCGGTCACCTCGCCGGTCTTGTCGGTCGTGTCGAGCACGAAGCCCTGCCACGGATCCCTCTCATCGAACGCCGGCGCCGCCGGGGCCGCCGAGACGGGCCTTCCCGGGGCGACCGGGGGCGTCCAGGCGGCGGTGCTCGTCTCGACGTCGACGGTGTCGTCGGACGCGACGGCGGGGGCGGGCACCCCCGCGGGGGCTGCGGCGACCGGCACGGCCGGGGCGGGAGCGGCGGGGGGCGCCGGAGGGCGCGGAGGCATCACGGGAAGCGTCCCGCCGTACACGCCCGCGGGGGCGGGGGGCACGGCGCCCGGCGCGGACGCGCCCGCGCCGTGGTGCGGCATCGGCGGAAGGGACGACGCGGGCGGCGCGAAGCCCGCGGCCGCGGCCGGGACGAAGCCCGCGGCGGCGGGCGGAAGTGCGCCGGTCCGCCCGCCCGCCGGGTAGCCGGGCGGCGAGGCGGGGGCCGGGAACCGGGGCAGCGGCGGCAGGCCCGCGGCCGCCTCGGTCGAGGCGCGGTCCACCGCGAAGGACGCACGGGCCGAGGCATCCGGCGCCCGTCCGATCCAGCGCGCGCTGCCCCAGCCGACGACGGATGCCCAGATGGGAAACGCCACCACGCCCACGACGGTCATGCCGGCGCCGTACCCGAACACGACGTTGAGGCGGTACAGCACCATCGAGAACAGCACGATCATCGCGATCACGTTGATGACCGGCAGGAGGCCCAGCAGCAGCAGCCACGGCGAGTACCCCACCAGCTGCACCAGCACGACCGAGTTGAGGATGGGCACCCACGCCTTCCACGGCTCGACACCGCATTTGCGGAAGACCGCGGCCAGCGCGGCCGACGCCCAGACGTACACGCCTGCCCACAGGAACAGGCCCAGCAGCGGACCGAGGATGGACGCGGTGGCATCGTTGTTCATGACGTGGGACGCACGGCCTCGAACCGGCGTCGCCCCCTCTCGGTTGTTCTCGTGCGGGCGCCCCGTGCGGGCGCCAGCGGTCGCAGCAGTGATGTCAAAGATACGGTCGCGCGCAGCCCGCGCCAGAATCCGTTTTCGCGGCGCAGCTCGCGGCGCTCGGCCTCGACGACCGACCAGAACCGCTCGGCGTCCTCGGGCGTCAGGTCGGCGGGCGAGAAGACGGCGCGGTCCGCCTCCCGTGCGAGGGTCGCCCCGGCGGGCGTCGCGAAGGCGGCGGCGAGCTCGCTGCGGGTCAGCGACGCAGGCGCCGGGCGGCCCTGATCGACGGCGGCGTCGACGTACTCGTCCCAGCCGCCGGCGATGCGCTCCTGCGGCGCTCCGCCGCGGCGGCGGCCGCGACGCCGGGCCGCCTTCATCCACACGATCGCCAGGAACGGTCCGACCGCCAGCGCGAGCACGATGAGCGCTATGCCCCCCAACCGCAGCACCGGCCACAGCCAGGCCAGATCGAGTGCGGCATCCGGCGCGTCATCCCGGCCCGCGGCGGAGTCCTCCTGCGTCGGATCCGGCGGCACGACCTCTTCGACCGAGTCGGGGCGCACCTCGGTGACGTTCTCGGGGTCGCGCTGCTCGGTCACGTCGAGACTCGGGGACTGCGCGTACTGGGGTGTCACGTCGATCGGGATCCAGTCGCCGTCGGCGGACTGCACCTCGGTCCACGCCGTGAGATCCTCGGCGCGGCACCGGCCCGCCTCGCACACCGCGAGCCCGGGCTCGGCGGCCTCCAGCCGCGCCCCGAGCACCACCCGCGACGGGAACCCCAGCTCGCGCGCCATCAGCGCCACGGCGACCGCGAACTGCTCGTCGTCGCCGATCGCGGCGACGTAGTTGTCGGATGCCTCGGCCCGCGGATCGCTCTCGCGCTCGAGCAGGCGCGAGAACATCGTGTCGATGCGCGCGAGCGAGTGCCCGGACGCGCTCGGCTGGAACGAGTAGTCCCCGAGTGCCAGGGTCCACTCGGGCGCGGTGTCGCCGACCATGAGCCCGTGGCTGAGGTACCCGCGTTCGCGCAGCAGCGCCACGAGCCCGGCCAGCTCGGCACCGCCCGAGCCCGCGCCGTTCTCGTCCATCCACGCGCGCAGGCTGTCGGGCACCGGCACGCCCCCCGGGCTCCCCGGGGCGTCGATCTCGTCGAGGACCGGAATCTCGGGCACGACGCCGCGCGTGAGGTACGCGTCGCCCTCGGCAAGACCGCCCCCCACGGTGTGCACCGCGGCGGAGGCTGCCGCGTTGTAGTAGAAGCGGTCCTCGAGCGACGCCGCCCGGCCGCCGTGGAACTCGACGTCCTCGAGACGGCCGACCGTGGGCATCCAGATGCGGTCCCAGGCCTCGATGCGCACCTGCACCGCGACCTCGGCGCCGGGGCCCGCGTCGAGGGCCGAAGGCACGCGCACGAAGCGGCCCGCGTCGGCGGCGCCCTCGCCGCCCGAGCGGAACACCTCGCCGTCGTACGCGTCCAGCGTCGCGATCCGCACACGGTCGGGCAGAGCCCCCTCGACCGGGGTGACCGTGAACAGCACGGATTCCGCGCGCCCGTCGGCGAACAGCGCGCGGTACTCGCTGAGCGGGCTCGGCTCGGCCGAGAAGTCGATGTCGGGCCCGACCGCCGATCTGAGCACCTCGCGGTCGGCTCCGCGCGCAGCGTACGGCACCACCGCAGCCGAGATCGCGAGGGCGCCGACCACCATGCCCGCGCCGAGCGCGAGCCGGCGGCGGTCTGCGGCGGTCGTGCGGCGCGAGATGCGCACACCGCTGGATGCCGCGGCCCGCTGCAGCGCCCGCAGGCGCTCGTCGTGCGTGCGCCAGGCCAGCCACAGCATGCAGGCCAGCAGACCCGCGATGCCGATCGCCGTCTCGACCGGCGCACGCAGCATGACCGGGCCGACCACGAGCGGGGAGCTCACCGACGTGCGGCCGAAGAACAGGCCGAACGACACCATGCCGAGCGCGACGGGCACGGCGGCGTACGCCCAGCGCTCCTCGCGCCACGACAGGACAAGCACGAGGCAGGTTCCGATGAGGAACACCACGAGGGCCGGCACCAGCAGGTTGCGGTACGAGCCCACCGGCAGCTCGACGGTCACGAGGTCCTTCCAGCCGAACACGACGCCGTTGCCGAGTTCGACGAGCCCGCGCAGCAGATCGGGCACGCCGCCCAGCCGCGACGGCACCGCGAGCGGCACGCCGAGGATCAGCATCGCGGCGGCCACGACCCCGGCCACGATCGCCCCGTTCCAGCGGCGCCGGTGCGCCACGGCGGCGATGGCGCCTCCGGCGAGCGCTCCCCCGGCCACCAGCAGCACGAAGGAGCCCGACCGGTGGATCGGCCACGCCGCGAGCGCCGCGGCGGCCACCACGATCACCGTGAACGCGGCGCCGGCGGCCACGCGCGGCACGATCCAGGGAACGCGCGTGTGCGCGTCGGCGACGGATGCCGCCGCATCCGTTCCCCGCCCGGCGCCCGCTCCGGCGCTCACGAGGTCGCCCCGCGAAGCAGAAGACCGGACAGGTCGTCGATGAGGCCGACGGTGAGCACAGTCATGGCCGACAGCGTCTGCATACGCGGATGCGCGCGCTCGTCGCAGATGACGGCGATCACCGCGGTGTCGGCCGAGAACGACAGCGCCGCGTGCTGCAGGCGCGCGAGGGGCACACGAGAGCCCGCCACGACGAACGCGATCGAAAGCTGCTGCGTCGACTCCGCGGTGAGGCGGCACACCTCGCCGACGGGCATCGTGTTCTCGAGCAGTTCGACGCCGCTGAACTCGTCGAGCATCGGTCGCGGCGCGCTCGCCGGGATGCGGCGGATGGCGCGCAGGCGCCCGCGCACCACACGCGGGATCTCTGATCCGACCACGATCTGCACGTCGCGCGCGTCGTGCACGGCACGAAGCCCCAGCGACGCGGCGCACGAGACGGCGAGCTCGAACTCGTCGGCGTCGAGGTACTCGGCCTCGGCGACGCCGAGCACCACAGCCATGCGCGATCGCCGCGACTCCTCGTACTGGCGCACCATGAGCCGGCCGGTCTTGGCGGTCGACTTCCAATGGATCTGGCGGCGGGAATCCCCCGGCGCGTACTCGCGGATCGCGTGGAACGACATGTCGGAATCGACCAGGCGTCGCGTGGGGCTGCCCTCGAGGTCGCGGATGAGCCCTGCGCTCGTCGAGGGCAGTCCCGTGGTGCGCGGGTGCACGTACACCTCATGCACGTCGTCGAACGCGTTCTCGCGGCGCAGCAGCCCGATCGGGTCGCTGCGCACCGTCGTGGCGGGACCCACCGTCACGATGCCGCGACGCAGCCCGGGGATCTCCAGCGGCTGCGCGATCGTGTGCCCGGGCCGCAGCAGCGGCACCCCGAACTCGACCAGCCCCGCACCCACCGGAATGTCGATGCGCCCCGGCAGCGACAGCCGGTGGCCGCCGTTTCGCACGACGATCTCGCCCGAGAGGTCGCCGCCGGCCACGACACGCTCGTGCGCGAGGGTCAGCTCGACGTCGTACGAGCGCACGCCGAACAAGAACGGCACCGCCGCGAGGAGCAGAAGCACCGATGCCGCGCCGGCGACCATCCACTCCATCCATCCGAACACCATTCCGAGCACGAGACCCGCCGTCGCGGCCAGCACGACGAGGGCACCGGCCGGGCGGATGGTCGCGGCGGTCCACTCCGCGGCCGTGGCCACTCGCGAGCCGGCGGTCCGCCACGCGGCCGTGCCCCACACCGCCGCACGCACGAACGCACGGCCTCGGCGCGACGGACCCACGCTCGTCGAGGTGACGTGCGTGCGCTCGGTCCCCCCGCTGCGCCCGATGGCGCCGGTGGACTGGACGGTGCGGGCGAGCCTCGACTCGGCGGCGCTCATACTGGTTCGCGTTTCGAGGGCGGCACGACATCGAGCAGCACCTGCCCGACCACGGTCTCCTGCGTGACCCCGTCGAACTCGGCCTCGGGGTGCAGAATCAGGCGGTGCGACAGCACCGGCACGGCGAGCGTCTTGACGTCGTCGGGGGTCGCATACGTGCGCCCCTGCGACGCCGCACGGGTGCGGACGGCACGGGACAGAGCGAGGGCCCCGCGGATGCTGACACCCAGCCGCACCTCGTCGGCCGTGCGGGTGCCCTCCACGAGCCGCGCGATGTAATCGAGCACGAGCGCGTCGACGTACACCTGGCCGGCGAGATCGGCCATGCCGACCATGGCCTGCGGCGTGATGATGGGGGTCAGGCGCGTCGTGGCGACGGCCGCGCCGTCGAGGATGCGCACGGTCGCGGCATGGTCGGGGTAGCCGAGCGACGTTCGCATCATGAAGCGGTCGAGCTGCGCCTCGGGAAGACGGTAGGTGCCGGCCTGCTCCACCGGGTTCTGCGTCGCGATCACCAGGAACGGCACGCCGACCTCTCGCGAGACGCCGTCGATCGTGACGCGCCCCTCCTCCATCACCTCCAGCAGCGCCGACTGCGTCTTCGGGCTCGCGCGGTTGATCTCGTCAGCGAGCACGATGTTGGCGAAGACGGGTCCCGCGTGAAACTCGAACACGCCCTCCTTCTGGTCGTACACGCTGAGGCCCGTGATGTCGCCCGGCAGCAGGTCGGGCGTGAACTGGATGCGCGTGTTCGTGCCCTGGACCGACTGCGCCATCGCCCGCGCGAGCGAGGTCTTGCCCGTTCCGGGCACGTCCTCGAGCAGCACGTGGCCGTCGCTGAGCATCGCGGTGAGGACGAGTTCGACCACATGACGCTTGCCGAGCACAGCACGCTCGACGTTGTCGGCGAGCTGGCTGAACGTCCGCGCGAACCAGTCGGCCTGCTCCTGCGTGATGGTCATGTCGTCGTCCTCGGGGTCGTGATGGCGGGTGTGATGGCCGGATGCCGACGCCTCAGGGCGCGGGCGCGGGATCCGGATCGGGATCCGGATCGGGATCCGGATCGGGGTCGGGATCGGGATCGGCGGGCGGCGGCGGGGGATCGTTCGGCTGGCACGACGCGGCGAACGAGGTCGACACCGGCGCCAGGCCCCAGCCCTGGGCGTCCCAGTTCACCGAGACGCCGATGCCCTCGACCCGGACGGCGCCGACGGGGACATCCCACGTTCCGTCGGCGTGCGGCAGCACGCGGTCGTGCTTGTCGTAGTAGACGAGGTCGTCTTTGGCGAACGAGAACTTCGCAGAGGAGCCGTCTGGCGCGTTCGAGGAGCGGCCGCGCGGGGCGAGCGCACCGCCGCCGACGCACGCGGGAAGATCCCACGTCGCCTGCACCTGGTACGGCGCGCTTCCGGCGCGGGGAAGGACCGTCGACCACGGGGTCGCCGTTCCCCACCAGTCGTGGACGTAGCGCACCTGGATGCCCGGATCCTGGCCGAACACCGTCGTTGAGGGGCCCCAGCCGCTCCAGTCGAGGTGGTTGCGGTTCGGGATCCGCTCGGAGCTGGTCGGCTCGGCGCGGATGACCCAGTCCGCGCGCTGCCCGTTCACGTTCGGGGTGGCATCCACCGCGAACGTGTAGCCCCTCGGCGCCATGCCGGACTGCTGGGCCTGCACCCGCTGGGTCGTCTCTGCCCGGCCGAACGACCTGTCGCCGTAGTAGGACTCGACGCAGACGCGGAACGTGTACTCCTCGCCGTCCGGAACAGTGAACGTCGCCTGCGAGCCCCCCGCGGCGACCACGCAGGACTGACCCTCCGGGACGATGCCGTACCGCAGCGACGAGCCGTCGCCGTTGCGCTGCGAAGAGGCGATCGCGGTGATCGTCGCGGTGTCGTCGCCGTTCGACACCGCACTCAGCGTCAGCTGCGGCGCCAAGGGCGCGCCGATCCCGTTCGCGAGCAGCCGGTAGATCCCGCCCGACGTCGATCCGGGAAGACCCTGCGGGATCTCGAACCGCGAGAACGCGGTCACCGTGACCTCGGTCGCGAGGTTCGTGCCGATCCGGTACGAGGGCACGACCAGGCTCGTCTCGTCGCCGCCGACCTGCACGCGCACGGTCTCGCCGGTCTGGCTCGCGATCTCGAGGCTGCCGGTCGCCCCAGGGTCGACGCCGTCGATCACGAGCGACACGAAACCGCCCTGCTCGTCGCCGGTGACGACAGGTTCGGCCGTGACGCTCGCCGGCGCACGAGGCGGGTCGTACGCCCACGCCTCCGCGCGCGCGCTCGTCTTGGACTCGCCCACGGCGTTCACCGCCCACGCCTCGTAGGTGCGCAGCTGCCCGTTGGGCGCGACGAACGGCGGGCACGCCCCGTCGGCGTCGCAACGAACGACCTCCTGCCCGTCCTGGCGGATCACGAAGCCCGTGAGCGCGGGGTACGCCAGCCGCGCGTCACCGGGATCCACGCGCAGCGTCACGCTGTCGTTCGCGTACGCCACCTGCCGGACGCTCGCGGGAGCTCTGGGGTAGCCCTGCAGATCGAGCAGCACCCGTCCGTCGCGCTCGGAGTTCGTGACGCGGCCCTGCGCGTCGCGCACCGAGAACGAGGCGGTGCACGTCGCGCCCGGGGCATCCGCCGTCCACGTCGCCGTGATCGACGTCGCCGAGGCCACCGCGAAGTCGACCCCCACGCACGCGCCGGTCGCCCGCACCTCGATGACCTCGAGCGGCGTGCGCGGCAGCGGGTTGACCTCGCCGCCGACGCCCACGACGCCGATCGCGCACGAGGATCCGGTCGCCTGCGAGCACTGCTGCACGACCGATCCGCCCTGGGGCAGCGTCGACGGCGCGGCGCCCACGCGCAGGATGAGCCGTGCAGGGGTCACCGCCGTGTGGCTGGTGACCGACACCACCACGACCTCCTCGCTGCCCGGCACCGCGCGGTCCTCGCCGGTCACGGTCAGCTCCGAGCCCTCCTGCACGACCTCGAAGGCGCCGGAAGCGTGCTCAGTGTGGTAGACGATGCCCTCCCAGTCGGCCCGCAGCTGCCACGTGGTCATGTTCCGCAGATCGAAGGTCGCCGTCTCTCCCGGGCCGACCGTGATCGACGCGGGGCGCAGCTCCGGCTGCGGATCGCGCGGGTGCACCGCGATCGGCACCGACAGGTACGTCCAGTCCTTCGTGCCGACCAGGCGCACCGGCACCTGGCACGCGTCGACCCACGGCGCGCCGGCGCCCGCGTCGTAGCGGATCCTGGTGCCTTCGTCGACCGCGCAGGCGCCCTCCGCGCGGGCACCGGATGCCTTCGCCTCGGCGCCCACCTCGATGCTGCTGCCGCGGGGTCGGGCAACGAAGGCGGTCATGTCGAACGTCGTGGACTCCAGCTCCGTCACCTCGGGAGCGGCCGCGCTCGCGCGCAGCGTCAGCGCGAGATCGTCGTCGCCCGGCACGCGCAGGAACCCGTACGAGACGACCTCCCCCGACGCGCCCTCGCCGGTGACCGCGAAGGGGATCAGGCGGGTCTTCTTGGGCAGGTCGCCGCGCAGCTCGGAACCGTTCACCGACACTCCGGCGGGGTCGCCCCACAGCGACACCTTCAGCGTCGACACGTTTCCGCCCGACCAGGTCACCTTGTCGGCGAGAACGTCGACCCCGCGCGGGAAGTCGTCGCGCGTCTCGACGGTCAGGTTCGTGTCGGCCACGACCGGATAGTCCGGCACGCTCTCGCGCACGACCTTGACCACGACCAGGCCCCGGCCGGTGTTCCCCGAGGACGACTCGATGTCGTAGAGGAACGACATCGTGGCAGGCGTGTCACCCGCCGAGATCACGACGGTCGCGTCATCCCTGTCCAGAATGCGGTCGCTCAGGCGCTCGTACTCGGGGTTGGGGCTGCCGTCGATCAGCGAGGTCGGCACGTCGGGCCGGATGTCGGTGATCGTGAGCGTCCCCATGGTCGGGTCGACGTCGTTGGACAGCGGGCTCACGCGGATCGTGTTGCCCGCGCCGGCCTGCACCTGCACGTAGTCGGTGTAGGTGATCGGGCTCGGGTTGGCCTCGCTGTCGAGCACGCCCACCCGCACCGTCCCCTCGGCGGCCTCGCCGAAGGAGTCCACGACGCGGTACCGGAACGACACCTGACCCTTGTCGCCCGCGACACTGGTGTAGAGGATGCCCGCGCCGTCGGCCGAGATCGTCGCCGCTCCGCGCTCAGGCTGGGCGACGATCCGGTCGAGGGTGACGACATCGCCGTCGGGGTCCATCCCGAACCCGTCGAACCCGATCAGCACCGCCTGGCCGCTGAGCACCCGGCCTTCGAGCCGGTCCGCGGCGGGAGCGCGGTTCGCGTCGTCGTCGATCACGCGCACGCGCACGGTCGCGGCATCCGCGAGCGAGGGCGCACCGGTCGTGAAGACGGTGTAGTCGATGCCGTACTCTCCCGGCTCGCTCGGTGCGAGGTAGCGCAGCAGGTCGCCGGAGGCGAAGGCCAGCGCGTCGGGCGTGGACGAGGCGACTGACGCAGGATTGAGCGTGGGGCGTCCGCCCGACGGAGAGATGTCGTTGTCGAGCACAGGGATGTCGATCTGGGCGCCCGCGCGCACCACGACCGTGTCATCGACCGCGATGGGCGCGAGCTCGGGCGCGGGCGGCAGCAGGTACACCGTGGCCTCGCCCTCGACCGACGAGCCCGAGTCCTCGGTGCCGTCGCTGACGAGGTACGACACGGTGCCCAGCCGCCCCGGACTGCCGTCGGCGGTCGAGCCCGACACCCGCAGGTGGTTCTGACCCACGGCATCCACCGACAGCGTCGCGCCGTCGTCGGCACGAGCCACCACGTCGCTGAGCAGCAGCACGCGCCGCGTGGGGTTGGCGACGGCGTCGAAGACCTGGAGCGTCGCATCCTGCTGCGGGTGCACGAAGGCCACCACCGGCGAGGTCGCCAACTGCGCCGGGGCGTCGGCGGGCAGCAGGGTGATCCGCACCGTCCCGGTGGCCTCGCTCGTGCCGTCGGTCACGGTGAAGTCGACGCGGAACGTGCCGGGATCGCTCGCCGAGAAGTCGAACGAGGTCGAGCCGCCCACGACGGTCGCACTCGCCGCAGCGTCGTCGAGCACGCGCACCGAATCCAGCGACAGGGCCCCGGCGGTGCCGGTGACGTGGCCTTCCACGTCGACCGTCAGTCCCGACGCGACCGTGTCGGTCACCGCGAACGACTGCACCGCGAGCTTCGGCTGCGGCGAGACCGTCACCATGAGGTTCTTCACCGCGGTCTGGCCCTGCGTGTCGGACACCGTCACGGCCAGCTCGACGGTCTGCTCCCCCGCGACGCCGTCGTCGCTGTGCTGATAGACGACCTCGCCGCCGGGGGTCGCCGCGACGCTCCCGATGCCGGTCGTGTTGTGCACCGACAGCAGCAGCAGCGGATCGCCCTCGGGGTCGACCCAGCCGTCGAGCACCGGCACGGTCACTGTGCCGCCGACGGCGACCTCGGGCTGCGGCCACTGCACGAGGCACCGCTCCACACCGCACCACTCCGGTGCGGACTCGGCCGACGACCCGGCCAGAGAGAGCGTCACCGTCGTCGGCGGCGAGCGCAGCCCCCCCACCGCGGTACCGTCCGTGACGGCGTACTCGAACACCGCCGACCCGTGGGCGTCCGGCGCGACCTTCACCGCGAACCGCTGGCCGTCGTCGGTGATCGTCACCGTGCCGAACGCCGGGTCCAGGCCCGACACCGAGTCGGGATCGATCGTGAGGACGTCCTCGTTCGGGTCGTGGTCGTTCAGCAGCACCGGAAGCGTCGCCAGCGCGCCCGCGCGCACGCCGAACGCGTCCGGCTCGGCGATCGGGGGCTTCGGGTCGAGCACCACCTGCAGCTGCTCCTCCGAGGGCACCGCGTCCGGATCCGTGCGGTCGTCCAGTCGCCAGTCCTGGCTCGACGGGATCAGCTTCCCGTCGGGCACCGACCACGCCCACCCCGACCGCGTCTCGTTGAGGATCATCGCCGACTGGCTCGCGACGAACGCGGGCCGACGCTGGTCAGGCAGAGCCTCGCCGTCGTAGTCCAGCGGCACCTCGACTCCGTCGCCCGACCGCCACAGCACTCCCCCGTCATCGCCCTGCCCGAGCCAGGCGGCGTAGGTCTGGCCCTCGTGCGCGATCGGCTGGGCGGGCTCGCCGAGCACAGGCCCCGCCTCGCCTCCCACGCGAGTCTGCATCGCGGCGCCGTCGACCGGCACGCTCACCAGCGATCTGTCGTCGACGAGGTACACGCTCGAGCCGCCGGTGCTTGGAGCGCCCACCCGCACGGCTCCGCCGAGCGGGGCGCGGGTCGAGGCATCCTGCCCCCGCAGCCACACGTCGGCGTCCTCGGTGTCGACGACCGCCCACATGTCGCCCGCGGCGGTGATCGCCGGCGAAGCGAGTCCGTCGACGTCGAGCGGATCGCGCCCGCGGACCTGCTGCTGGCGGATGTCGTAGCGCAGCACTGAGCGGTCGGCGCGCGAGTACGCGAACAGCATGCCGCGCGCGTTGACGGCGATCGCCTCGGCCGTGTACTGGGGCGCGTTCTCGTCGCCCGACGGGAACGGATCCAGCTTCGCGGCGCCACCGGCCGACAGCCGCCCCGCGTACACGGCGCCGGAGTCGGTCAGATAGGCGACGAAGTCCCCCGCGGTGACGACGTCGATCGTGCCGGAAGGGGTCTTCTGCGAGGTCTGCAGGGCGTCCTCGTCGAGGTTCACCGGCGACGCCTCGTCGATGCGGGTGAGAGTGCTGAAGCTGCCGCTGAACAGATACGCGGCGTCGTCGGTCTGCACCACCTGGTCGGGGTTGCTGATGCTGCGGACCGTGTCGAGTTCGCCGACGGCGGTGTTCACGCGCGCGTAGCGGCGGCCGTCACCGGTCTGCAGCGCCCACACCGCCGAATCCACGCTCGGAGTCTCCTGCGCGTCGAGCCCCGGCCACACGACGCTGACGGCGATGACGGATGCCACGACCGCGCCCGCCGCGCCGAGGCCGATCAGCGTCCCGCGCCTCACCCCAGCCCCCCGACGGCCAAGAGCGTGCCGATCACGGCTGCGGCGCCGACGACGACGCCCGCGCCGATGCCGACGACCCACGGCAGCACGCGGGCGCGGCGGCGCGCGGGAGCCGAGATCTCGGTGTCCTCGTCGCGCGCGAGCGCCGCGACCCCGGATCCGCTGCGCGTCTTGCGCGTGCGCTCGCGCTCGACCTGTGAACGAGCCGGCCCGCGCAGCGCCGAGTCCGAGAAGTCCACGGGGGCCGATGCCGGCGACCACTCGGCATTCGGAACCTCGAGAGGCGTCGGAGACAGCCCGAGACCCGCCTGCACCTCGCGCAGCGCGTCGCCGAACGCGCGCGCCGACTCGTAGCGCTTGGCCGGGTCGCGGCTCATCGACGCCGCGAGCACCCGCTGCAGCGCCTCCGGGACGTCGGCGCGCGGGATCTCGACGTACGTCGCGCGCGCGATGCGCCGCCGCAGCAGATCCTTCGTGTTCTGCCCGCGCTCGCGCCGCTCGAACGGGCTGTGCCCGGCCAGCAGCGAGTACACCGTCGCGCCGAGGCTCCACACCTCGCTCGCCACGGTGCCCGACGTGCCCTCGGCCACCACCTCGGGCGCGCTCCACGGGATCGACATCGCCACGACCTCGCCCCCGCTCTTGCGCTGCAGCGACGCCGAGATGCCGAAGTCGGCGAGCACCGGGGTGCCGAACGTCGTGATGAGGATGTTGCTCGGCTTCACGTCGCGGTGGATGAGGCCCGCGCGGTGCGCGGACTCGAGCGCGCTGGCCATGCGCACCCCGATCGCGAGCACCTCGTCGACCGGGAGCCGCTCGACGCGATACCGCTGCGCGAGCGAGCCCGGGCAGTACTCCATGACGATGTACGGGCGGCCGTCGGCCGAGATGCTCGCCTGATAGACGGTCACGATGGACGGATGCGCCGAGAGGTGCGCGAGCACGTCCGCCTCGGCGTTGAACATGCGCCGCAGCTCAGGATCGCGCACGTCGCTGGGCAGCACCTTCACGGCGACGTCGCGCCGCGGCATGTCCTGCTCGTAGAGGAACACGTCGGCGAAGCCGCCGGAGCCGAGCGGGCGGATGTAGGCGAGCCCGGGAAGGATCGGAGGTGCCGAGGGGAGCCGCGTGGCCATGGCAACTCCTCCTTCGCGGCGATTCGACAGTGCAACAGGTGCCGCGTCCGACAGCAAACCCGGCCATGCTAACAAAACCGGATCAAAACCCCCTCCGATCGCGTGTTCGTGACACGCGGCCGCCGGGGTGGGTCAGTCCGGTCCCGCAGCGTCTTCCGGTTCGTGCGGGTCGAACGGCGCGTCCAGCGAGCGGGTCAGGTCGGCGAGCATCGCCTCGATCTGCGGCTCGACGTACTGGGTGACGGCCGCCTGGATGCGCAGGCGGTGGTGCAGCAGGATCGTGCACACCTCGCGCCCGACCATGTTCGCGTAATCGTCGGCGAGCCCCACCTCCTGGCGCAGCGCCGCCTTCGCCTCGTCGCTGAGCGGCGGAAGGGCGGGCACGTCGGCGTCGGCCTCTTCGGCCAGGCCCGCGATCGTGAAGAGGAAGGGGGCTCCGGGCGTCGGCTCGGGATCCAGCGGCAGCCCCTCGAACTCGGGGTCGAGGTCTTCGGCGGGTCGGTAGGTGCGCGCACGGTTGCGCGCGGCCTGCTGGTCGAGCTCGGACTGCAGCATCGGGAGGTTGCGTGCGGTGTAGTCGGCGACCGACTGGTCGACGATCGTCTTGATGCGGGTCGAGAGCCCGTGCTGCACGCCGTGCGGCACATCGGTCCCCAGGCCCGCGGCCGACAGCACCGGCGAACCGAAGCAGCGACGGCATGGGGCCACGCGCCCGCGGTGCGTGGAGGGCTCCCACCGGGGCAGCCACCGCAGCCAGGCGTCCACCGCCTGGCTCACGCGGGTCTCCAACGACCGCTCCTGCATGCTCCTAAAGTAGTCGCCCCAGCGCCGCTGCACGCCTGTTCGCCGGCGTCGGATGCTCGCCAAGCGCCGGGTGCGGGCACGGATGCCTCGTCCCCGGCGTCACTGCTGCTCCCACGGCCACTGGGGGCGATGCGCCCGGGTGCGCGTGAGGGCGATGCCGCCCCACGCCGAGACGAAGGCTGACACGAGCACGACCACGCCGAACCAGCCGGTGACGATGCGGCCGGCCGCGGCTGCCGCCACTGCGAGACCCGAGCCAGCCAGCAGCGCTCCCAGCCCCGCACCCGCGACGTACGCGAGGGCCGTGGCCAGCGCTGTCCACAGCGCGCCCCAGAACGACGCCCTCGCCGGACGCAGCGACAGCGCGAGCCCGACGACGAACACGACGGTCGCGAGGCAGGTGCCGACGACACCAGGCAGGGGCCCGAGATCGGATGCCGCGATCACGTCCTCGTCGAGCAGCAGGCTCGTCATCCCGAGCCCCGCGATCTCGAGCGCGACATACGCGATCGTCGCGAAGACGACGGCGACGGGCTTGCGCACCGGGCCGCCCTGCGACGGGCCCGGTGTGCCAGGCGTGCCCGCGCTCACTGTCGGACGAGCGTCGGACCCGCCTCGAGCGTGCGCTCGTACTCGAACTGGGCCGCGTTGTTGAGCTCGGCGACCTTGCGGCCCCGCGCCGACGCCCACGCGCCGAACCAGATCGTCAGCTCGCGCGCGAACACGAACGCGAACACCGCGAGCGGGGCGAACAGCTGCGACTCGACCAGGGCGAGGCCCTCGCGCGCCGTCAGCAGCCAGAACGGCGCCTGGAAGAGCTGGCCGAGCAGGTGCCCGCCGTAGCCGGCAAGCCCCACCAGCACGCCCACGACCACCCACACGCCCCACCGGCCGCGGTTGATCATCGCCCCCAGCAGCCAGAACGCGAGGTAGAACACGACGATCGGCACCCACAGCGACCACGTCTGCAGCGCGTCCACGGCCGCCGTGCCCACGTTGTCGGCGGTCACCTCGCCGTTCACGGCCCCGATGCCCAGCCACGCCCCGAGGTACAGGACCCCGAACGACAGCGCCGCGAGGAGGCCGATCGCGCCGGCGGCGGCACGGTTGCCGCGAGGCGTGGGCGGCTCGGGCGCCTGCACGAAGATGGGCGCGACCGACGCGACGGCCACGCCCGCGTCGGCGACCGGCTCGCTGGGCGCCACCACAGCGGTCGGCACGTACTCGTCGTAGGCGGTGGTCGGCGCGTCGTACGCGGTCGTCTCGGCCTCGACGGGGTACGCGGTGGTGGCGGCGTCGCTGTGCGAAGCGGCCGCGTCGTATGCGATCGTCTCCTCCGCGGCGCGAGCGGGCTCGGCCGCAGGCTCTGCCCCGGCCGTCTCGGACTCGATCGTCGCGGCCTCGATCGTCGCGGCCTCGGGCGTGGACTGCGGTGCCTCGGGCGCGGGCGCGGCGACCGCGCCACGGCCGGCGGCCTCGGCATCCGCGAGGCTCTCGTTCACGCTCCCGACGACGTCGTCGACGTCGTGACGCTCCTCGGCGACGGGGTCGCCGCTGGTGTTCGTGGGCTCACTCATGGCGGCCGGACTCCTCACGCGGGGGACATTCCGCACCGCGAGGGTAACGCGCCGCGTGCGCCGCGACGCGCAGGCGTGCCGCGAAATGCGCGCGCCACGCTGACCGCGCCGCAGGCGCGCCCCTAGGGTGAGCGCATGCGACACCCACGACCAGAACCTGCCGAGGACCGCCGCCGCACCGCGGGGCCGCGCGCCGCGCGGCGGCCAGGACTGCGCACGGCGGGGGCGGCGGCATCGGCGCTGCTTGCACTGGGGCTGCTGGCGGCGTGCGCGTCCGAGACGCCCGCGGCCCCGTCCGCGGGCCCGAACCCGGCGCCCACGGCGCTGCCGCACGAGTCGATCACCGCCGCGCCCGACCCGTCGCCCAGCGCCACCGCCGCGGTACGGGCGACCATCCCCGACGACTGCCGCGCGATGGTCGATGCCGCGGTGCTCGCACAGCTCGAAGGCATCCCGCTCAACGACCCGGCGTTCGGCCCGTCCGGCGTGCAGCCCGACGGCAGCCTGGTGTGCGTATGGGCCGACCCCGGGGCCGACACCACGGGGCTGGTCACGAAGATCGAGTACAGGTCACGCGGGCCTGCGCTGGACATGCTCAACCAACTCGTCACCGCCGAGGGCTTCACCTGCTACACGCCCGACGGCGGCACCCGCTGCGAGAAGACCTGGCCCAACGCCACCTACCCGGTCACCGACGGGCGCACGCTGTTCTGGCGCGACGACGTGCTCATCGACACCCGCTTCTCGAACCTCGCGCCGTCGGGCTACACCTCGGCGATCGTGGCGAGCATCTGGGGCTGAGCGCCGCAAGGCGCTCAGCCCCAGATCGGTTGTCGAGTAGGCGAGGAACGAGCCGTATCGAGACAGGGGCTGAGCTCGATACACCCGCTGCGCGGGCACTCGATCGCCGCCGTCTCGCGACATCTGCTTCGCGGGCACTCTCGCGGGTTCCGCGGCGCTCACTCCCACACGTGCGCCGCGACGCGCGCGCTGTAGTCGAGCGGATGCCACGCCCTCTCGACGCTCCACAGCCACACGTCGCCGCGGAGCACCTGGTCCTCCACGACGTCCCCCGACGTGCGCGTGCAGACAAGGCTCGCGTCGGATGCCGTCGCGCACGTGAACCCCTCCCCCCGCAGCGCCGCCTCGGCGACGGAGACCGCGTCGGCCGCGCCCACTCGCGCAAGCGTCGACGCGACCTCGCGCCCCCCGTCACCCGTCCACGCGCACGAGACGATCACGCTCGGCGACAGCGCGTCGACGAGCGGCCCCGCATCGGCGGCCCTCAGCATGAGCGACTGCGACAGCAGCACGTCCGGCGTCCACACCAGCTCCGCCCACAAGTCGTTCGGATACAGGCCGCGACAGTCGGCCAGACCCCCCTCGAGCAGGGGCGTGCGCGTCGGCTCCGCTGCCCGCGGCGTGCTCGCCTGGCGCAGCGTATCGCCCGTCCACGCGACGACCACGGGCGTCATCGGAGCCGCCAGATACACGAGCGCGCCAACGACCGCGGCGCACACCATTCCCACCGGCACCGCGATCCACAGATTGCGTCCGCCCACTCTCGCCACGTCTCACCCCCACCTTCACGGTACGTGGGACCTCGGCGACGGGCGCCCCGGCACGCGCGGGAACGCCGAAGGGCCCCGGCGCAGTGCCGAGGCCCTTCGGGTGGCCCGAGTCGCGTCAAGCCCGCTGCGCGGCCGTGACCCGACTCGCGTCTAGTTGTAGTTGCCCGAGAAGTCGTCCGTCGTGAAGCTGTCGAAGTCGACGTAGCTCAGATCGGCGTCCGAGAACGCACCGTCCGAGGCGAAGATGCGGTTGGGGTACCGCTCGCTCTTGGCCTCTTCGGTCGCCTCGACGGTGACGTTGCGGTACTTCGACAGGCCCGTCCCCGCGGGGATGAGCTTTCCGATGATGACGTTCTCCTTGAGGCCGACGAGCGGGTCGCTCTTGCCCTCCATGGCCGCCTGCGTGAGCACGCGAGTGGTCTCCTGGAACGACGCGGCCGACAGCCACGACTCCGTCGCGAGCGACGCCTTCGTGATGCCCATCAGCTCGGGACGACCCGACGCGGGGCGCTTGCCCTCGGCGACCGTCTCGCGGTTGATCTGCTGGTAGCGCTTGAAGTCCACCAGCTCACCCGGGAGCAGCTTCGTGTCGGCGTGGTCGACCACCGTGACCTTGCGCAGCATCTGGCGGACGATCACCTCGATGTGCTTGTCGTGGATCGGCACGCCCTGCGAGCGGTACACGCCCTGGACGCCGTTGACGAGGTACTTCTGCACCTCGCGAGCGCCCTGCACACGCATGACCTCCTTGGGGTCGAGCGTGCCCACCAGGATCGGCTGGCCGACCGTGACGTGCTGGCCGTCCTCGACCAGCAGCGTCGCGCGCTTGAGCACGGGGTAGACGTGCGGCTCGTCGCCGTTGTCGGGCGTCAGGATGACCTTCTTGGCCTTGTCGGTCTCGTCGATCGTGATGCGGCCGTCGGCCTCGGCGATCGGCGAGGCGCCCTTGGGGGTGCGGGCCTCGAAGAGCTCCTGCACGCGGGGAAGACCCTGCGTGATGTCATCCGCCGACGCCGACCCACCGGTGTGGAACGTGCGCATCGTCAGCTGCGTGCCGGGCTCGCCGATCGACTGGGCGGCGATGATGCCGACCGCCTCGCCGATGTCGACGATCTTGCCGGTCGCAAGCGAACGGCCGTAGCAGTTCGCGCAGACACCGACCGCCGAGTCGCACGTGAGCACCGAGCGGACCTTGATCGTCTCGACACCGGCCTCGACGAGCTTGTTGATGAGCACGTCGCCCACGTCGTCGCCGGCCTGGGCCAGGACCTCGCCCTTCGCGTCGACCACGTCGGCGGCGAGGGTGCGCGCGAACACCGAGTTCTCGACGTTCGCGTCCTTGACGAGGGTGCCGTCGAACGACGCCGCCGCGATCGGGAGCTCCAGGCCCTTGGTCGTGCCGCAGTCCTCCTCGCGAATGATGACATCCTGCGAGACGTCCACGAGGCGACGGGTCAGGTAGCCCGAGTCGGCGGTACGCAGGGCCGTGTCGGCCAGACCCTTGCGGGCGCCGTGCGTCGCGATGAAGTACTCCGCCACCGACAGACCCTCGCGGTACGAGGAGATGATCGGACGGGGGATGATCTCACCCTTCGGGTTGTTCACGAGACCGCGCATGCCCGCGATGTTGCGGATCTGCAGCCAGTTTCCTCGCGCGCCCGACGACACCATGCGGTTGATGGTGTTGTCGGCCGGGAAGTTGTCGCGCATCGCCTTCTGGACGGCGTCGGTGGCCTCGGTCCAGATCTTGATGAGCTCCTGGCGACGCTCGGCGTCGGTGGTGAGACCCTTCTCGAACTGCGCCTGCACCTTCGCGGCCTGCTTCTCGTAGCCCGCGACGATCTCGCCCTTGTTCGGGGGCGTGAGGATGTCGCTCAGCGCGACGGTCACACCCGAACGCGTGGCCCAGTAGAAGCCGGCGTCCTTGATGCGGTCGAGGGATGCCGCGACCTCCACCTTCGGGTACTCCTCGGCGAGCTTGTTGACGATCTGCGACAGCTTGCCCTTGTCGGCCTGCTCGCGAACGAACGGGTAGCCCTTGGGGAGCGTGTCGTTGAAGATCGCCTGGCCGAGCGAGGCGTCCACGAGACCGTGGCGCTCGTAGCCCTCGGGGCCTTCGCCCTCGAGGAACGACAGACCCGGGATGCGGATGCGCACCTTGGCCTGCAGGTCGAGGGTGCCCTCGTCCTTGGCCAGGATCGCCTCGCCGACCGAGCCGAACACGCGACCCTCGCCGAGCGCGCCCTGCTTGACCGTGGTCAGGTGGTGCAGGCCGATGATCATGTCCTGCGAGGGCAGGGTCACCGGGCGGCCGTCCGACGGCTTCAGGATGTTGTTCGAGGCCAGCATCAGGATGCGGGCCTCGGCCTGCGCCTCGACCGACAGCGGCAGGTGCACGGCCATCTGGTCACCGTCGAAGTCGGCGTTGAACGCCGCGCACACGAGCGGGTGCAGCTGGATGGCCTTGCCCTCGACCAGCTGCGGCTCGAAGGCCTGGATGCCCAGGCGGTGCAGCGTCGGCGCACGGTTGAGCAGCACGGGGCGCTCGCGGATGATCTCTTCGAGGACGTCCCACACCTGGGCGTGCATGCGCTCGACCTGGCGCTTGGCCGCCTTGATGTTCTGCGCGTGACCGAGGTCGATCAGGCGCTTGATCACGAACGGCTTGAACAGCTCCAGAGCCATCTGCTTGGGCAGACCGCACTGGTGGAGCTTGAGCTGCGGACCCACGATGATGACCGAACGGCCCGAGTAGTCCACGCGCTTGCCGAGCAGGTTCTGACGGAACCGGCCCTGCTTGCCCTTGAGCATGTCAGAGAGCGACTTGAGCGCACGGTTGCCGGTCCCGGTGACGGGACGACCGCGGCGGCCGTTGTCGAACAGCGCGTCGACGGCCTCCTGCAGCATCCGCTTCTCGTTGTTGACGATGATCTCGGGGGCACCGAGGTCGATCAGGCGACGGAGGCGGTTGTTGCGGTTGATCACGCGGCGGTACAGGTCGTTCAGGTCGCTGGTGGCGAAGCGGCCACCGTCGAGCTGGACCATCGGGCGAAGCTCCGGCGGGATCACCGGGACCACGTCCAGGACCATCGACGCCGGGCTCATGCCCGTCTGCAGGAACGAGTTGACGACCTTCAGGCGCTTGATCGCGCGGATCTTGCGCTGACCCTTGCCCTCCGAGATCTGCAGGTGCAGGCTCTCGGACTCGGCGGCCAGGTCGAAGGCCTCGAGGCGGCGCTTGATCGACTCGGCGCCCATGTGGGCCTCGAAGTACTGGCCGAAGCGATCCTGCAGCTCGTGGAAGATCTCGTCTTCGCCCTTGAGCTGGCCGACCTCGAGCGTGCGGAAGTCCTCCCACACGCGCTCCAGGCGCGCGATCTGGTCGTCCGCGCTCTTGCGGTACTGCGCCATGTCCTTCTCGGCGGCGTCCTTGGCCTTCTTCTTCTGGTCGGCCTTGGCGCCCTCCTCCTCGAGCGCGGCGAGCTCCTCCTCCAGCTTGGCCAGGCGGCCGGCGACCTTGGCGTCGCGGCGGTCGCCGAGCGTCTTCAGCTCGAGGCGGATGTTGTTCTCCTGCGTGGCGAGGTCGCGGTGGCGCGCGTCCTCGTCGACCGAGATGACCATGTACGCGGCGAAGTAGATGACCTTCTCGAGGTCCTTCGGCGCCATGTCGAGCAGGTACCCGAGGCGCGACGGGACGCCCTTGAAGTACCAGATGTGGGTGACGGGCGCGGCGAGCTCGATGTGGCCCATGCGCTCGCGGCGCACAGAGGACTTGGTGACCTCCACGCCGCAGCGCTCGCACACGATGCCCTTGAAGCGCACGCGCTTGTACTTGCCGCAGGCGCACTCCCAGTCGCGGGACGGGCCGAAGATCTGCTCTCCGAACAGGCCGTCCTTCTCGGGCTTGAGCGTGCGGTAGTTGATGGTCTCGGGCTTCTTGACCTCGCCGTAGGACCAGCGACGGATGTCGTCGGCGGTCGCCAGGCCGATGCGAAGCTCATCGAAAGTTGTTGCGTCGAGCACGGATTCTCCTGTGTCTCAAATTTCTCGGTGATTGAGTAGGCGGCTTGCCGCCGTATCGAAATCGGGGGGTTCGAGGGCGATTCCGGATGCCTCGGCCGAGGCATCCGGAACCTGCACTAGATCTCGTCGATCGACGAGGACTCGAACCGGGTGGAGATGTTGATGCCGAGCTCCTCCGCCGCGCGGAAGGCGTCGTCATCCGTGTCGCGGAGGTTCACCGCGGTGCCGTCGGCCGAGAGCACCTCGACGTTCAGGCAGAGCGACTGCATCTCCTTCATGAGCACCTTGAACGACTCGGGGATGCCGGGCTCCTGGATGTTCTCGCCCTTGACGATCGCCTCGTACACCTTGACGCGGCCGAGGATGTCGTCGGACTTGATCGTGAGGAGCTCCTGCAGCGCGTACGCCGCGCCGTAGGCCTCGAGGGCCCACACCTCCATCTCGCCGAAGCGCTGGCCGCCGAACTGCGCCTTTCCACCGAGCGGCTGCTGGGTGATCATCGAGTACGGACCGGTGGAGCGCGCGTGGATCTTGTCGTCCACGAGGTGGTGCAGCTTCAGGATGTACATGTAGCCGACCGAGATGGGCGCCGGGAACGGCTCGCCGGAGCGGCCGTCGAACAGCGTCGTCTTGCCGCTGGAGCCGATCAGGCGCTCGCCGTCGCGCGTGGGGTTCGTCGAGTCGAGCAGACCCGCGATCTCCTCCTCGAACGCGCCGTCGAACACCGGGGTGGCGACCTTCGTGCCGGGGGCGGCCTCACGGGCGCCCTCGGGAAGGCGCACGGCCCACTCGGGGTTGCCCTCGACCTTCCAGCCCTGCTTCGCGATCCACCCGAGGTGGGTCTCGAGCACCTGGCCGAAGTTCATGCGACCAGGGATGCCGAGCGGGTTGAGGATCACGTCGACCGGCGTGCCATCAGCGAGGAACGGCATGTCCTCGACGGGGAGGATCTTCGCGATGACGCCCTTGTTGCCGTGGCGGCCGGCAAGCTTGTCGCCCTCGGTGATCTTGCGCTTCTGGGCGATGTAGACCACGACACGGCGGTTGACGCCCGAGCCGAGCTCGTCGTCGCCGTCCTCGGCGTTGAACTCCTTGACAGCGATGATCGTGCCCTGCTCGCCGTGCGGCACCTTCAGCGACGTGTCGCGCACCTCGCGGCTCTTCTCGTTGAAGATCGCGCGCAGCAGTCGCTCCTCGGCCGACAGCTCCGTCTCGCCCTTGGGCGTGACCTTGCCGACCAGGATGTCGCCGGGCTGCACCTCGGCGCCGATGCGGATGATGCCGCGCTCGTCGAGGTCCTTCAGCAGGTCGGGGCTGACGTTCGGCAGATCCCGCGTGATCTCTTCCTTGCCGAGCTTCGTGTCGCGGGCGTCGACCTCGTACTCCTCGATGTGGATCGAGGAGAGGGTGTCGTCCTTCACGAGGTTCTGGCTGAGGATGATCGCGTCCTCGAAGTTGTGACCCTCCCACGTCATGAACGCCACGAGCAGGTTCTTGCCCAGCGCCAGCTCGCCGTTCTCGGTCGCGGGGCCGTCGGCGATGACCTCGCCGGCCTCGACGCGGTCGCCCGCCGACACGATGACGCGCTGGTTGTACGACGTGCCCTGGTTCGAGCGGTCGAACTTGCGCAGGTAGTACTCCTGGGTGCCGCCCTCGTCGAGCTGCACGGTGACCACGTCGGCCGAGACCTCCACGACCACGCCGGCCTTGTCGGCGGTGACCACGTCACCGGCGTCGATGGCTGCGAAGCCCTCCATGCCGGTGCCGACCACGGGCGACTCCGAGCGCAGGAGCGGCACGGCCTGACGCTGCATGTTCGCACCCATGAGGGCGCGGTTCGCGTCGTCGTGCTCGAGGAACGGAATGAGCGAGGTCGCGACCGACACCATCTGGCGGGGCGAGACGTCCATGTAGCCGATCTCGTCGGCGTGGAACAGGTCCACCTCGCCGCCCTGGCCGCGACGGGCCAGCACGCGGTCGCTCGCGAACGAGCCGTCGGCGGTCAGCTCGACACCGGCCTGGGCGACGATGTAGTCGCTCTCTTCGGATGCCGTCAGGTAGTCGATCCGGTCGGTGACCTTGCCCTCGACCACGCGGCGGTACGGCGTCTCGATGAAGCCGAACGCGTTGATGCGGGCGAACGACGCGAGCGAGCCGATCAGGCCGATGTTCGGGCCTTCCGGCGTCTCGATCGGGCACATGCGACCGTAGTGCGACGGGTGGACGTCACGGACCTCGACGCCGGCGCGCTCACGGGAGAGGCCGCCGGGGCCGAGCGCCGACAGCCGGCGCTTGTGGGTCAGGCCCGCGAGCGGGTTGTTCTGGTCCATGAACTGCGACAGCTGCGAGGTTCCGAAGAACTCCTTGATCGCCGCGACGACGGGACGCACGTTGATCAGGGTCTGGGGCGTGATCGCCTCGATGTCCTGCGTGGTCATGCGCTCGCGCACGACCCGCTCCATGCGCGACAGTCCCGTGCGGACCTGGTTCTGGATCAGCTCGCCGACCGCGCGGATGCGACGGTTGCCGAAGTTGTCGATGTCGTCGATGTCGAGACGGATCTCGGCGGCCTGCCCGTTGCGGTGGCCGTCGAAGGTCGTGTCGCCGCGGTGCAGGCGCACGAGGTACTTGATCGTGGCGACGATGTCGTCGACGGTCAGCACCGAGGCGGTCTGGTCGGGGGTGAGCCCGAGCTTCTGGTTGATCTTGTAGCGACCCACCTTGGCCAGGTCGTAGCGCTTCGGGTTGAAGTAGAAGTTGTCCAGCAGCGCGCGCGCGGCCTCGGCGGCCACCTGCTCGCCCGGACGGAGCTTGCGGTAGATGTCGCGGAGGGCGTCCTCCTTGGTGAGGATCGTGTCCTTCGAGAGGGTCTCTTCGATCGACTCGAAGCCGGCGAACTCCTCGAGGATCTGCTCGCTCGAAAGACCCAGCGCCTTGAGGAACACCGTGACCGACTGCTTGCGCTTGCGATCGATGCGCACGCCGACCTGGTCGCGCTTGTCGATCTCGAACTCGAGCCACGCACCGCGCGAGGGGATGACGCGCGCCGACACGATGTCCTTGTCGGAGGTCTTGTCGGGCGTCTTGTCGAAGTAGACGCCGGGCGAGCGGACGAGCTGCGACACCACGACACGCTCGGTGCCGTTGATGATGAACGTGCCCTTGTCGGTCTGGAGCGGGAAGTCGCCCATGAAGACCGTCTGGGTCTTGATCTCACCGGTCTGGTGGTTCATGAACTCGGCCTCGACGTACAGAGGCGCCGCGTACGTCTTGCCGCGCTCCTTGCACTCCTCGATCGAGTACTTCTCGGGCTCGAGGTACGGGTTCGTGAACGAGAGCTGCATCGTCTCGCTCAGGTCTTCGATCGGCGAGATCTCTTCGAAGATCTCCTCGAGACCGCTGGTCGAGGGCACGTCCGTGCGGCCTTCGGCTTCGGCCTCGGCGACGCGCGCCTTCCACGCCTCGTTGCCCACGAGCCAGTCGAAAGACTCGGTCTGCAGGGCCAGGAGGTCGGGGACGGTCAGCGTGTCGGAGATCTTGGCGAACGAGAGGCGGGATGCTCCGCGTCCGTTCTTGAGAGTGGTGGTGGGGTTGGATGCGTTGCGCGCAGCAGCCAAGGGGATTACCTCCGTGGGCCCGGGCGAGGGCTCGTTACCTTGTCGTCAGTTATCGTGCTCTTGTTCCCCGATTGCCTGCGCGACGCACTCCACAAGAGAAAATATGATCGCGTGGGGCGCACAGGCACAGCCGACCACCATATGAGGGCAGGGAGAATCCAAGAGCGCAACTACCCACTATACGTGGGAATCGGTGTCGTGTCTACTTGGATTCTTGAAAACTTCCGAATGCTGCGGTATAAGACCGTCGGGCGACGAATCCTGAGTGTGTTCATCCGCTGAGCACTTCCCCGTCCGGCGTGGACGCGCTACTGTTCCGCCATGACTGGGGTTGAACACCCCGTGATCCATACGCCCGACCAGCGGATCCGGGTGTTCGTGAGCTCGACTCTGCGCGAGCTCGCGCAAGAGCGGCTCGCCGTGCGCGGCGCCGTCGAACGGCTGCGGCTCGCGCCGGTCATGTTCGAGCTGGGCGCCCGGCCGCACCCGCCGCGAGACCTGTACCGGTCGTATCTGGAGCAGAGCGACGTGTTCGTCGGCATCTATGCCGCCAGCTACGGCTGGACCGCGCCGGGCGAGGACGTGTCGGGTCTTCAGGACGAATACGACCTCGCGCCGCGAGAGATGCCGAAGCTCATCTACATCAAGGACGTGCCGGAGCGCGAAGAGAAGCTGGAACGGCTGATCGCGCGCATCCAGGCCGACGACACCGCCGCTTATCTGCACTTCTCCACGGCCGAAGAGCTCGGCGAGCGGGTCGCCGCCGACCTCGCCACGCTGCTGGCCGAGCGCTTCGATCAGTCCAAAGAGGATGCCGCGGCCCCGCCGGGCGTGCCGGGCCTGGCCGCTCGGGTTCCGGCGCCGTACACCGAGACGATCGGGCGCGAGGGCGAGCTCGCCGAGATCCGCGCGCTCCTGGCGGGCGGCCTGCACCGCGTCGTGAGCCTCATCGGGCCGGGCGGCATCGGCAAGAGCCGCCTCGCCATCGAGGCCGCGCACGCCAACGCCGACCTCTTCCCCGACGGGATCTTCTTCGTGCCGCTGGAGGGGGTGCTCGAGCCGGGACTGCTGCTGCCGACGATCGCGTACGTGCTCGGCATCCGCGACACCGGCGCCGACGCCCTCGAAGCGCTCATCGCCCAGGCGCTCGGCGACCGGCATGTGCTCATCGTGCTCGACAACTTCGAGCAGATCATCGACGAGGCGCCCATCCTGGTGCGGCTGTACACGCTGGCACCGGAGGCGTGCTTCCTGGTGACGAGCCGGATGGTGCTGCGGATCCGCGGCGAGCGCGTGTTCGAGGTGGAGACGCTCGGCACGCCATCGCCCGACATGCCGGCATCGCTCACCCAGGCGCTCGCCTCCCCCGCATGCCGCCTGTTCGCCGAGCGCGCCGCGGCCGTCAAACCCGGGTTCGAGCTGACAGCCGACAACGCGGCCGACGTGATCGAGGTCTGCCGGCGGCTCGACGGCCTCCCGCTGGCGATCGAGCTCGCCGCCGCGAAGGTGCGGATGCTGCCTCCCGCCGACATCGCGGCGCGGCTGGGGCGCGCCCTGCCGCTGCTGTCGGCGACCGTGCGCGATCTTCCCGATCGGCACCGCACGATGCGCGCGACGATCGACTGGAGCGTGGGCCTGCTGCCGGACTCCCACCGCGCGATGCTCGAAGACCTCGGCGTCTTCGCCGCGCGATTCACCCTCGAGGCCGTCGAGGCCGTGGGGGCGGTGCGGCCCTGGGGCGACGACGCGATCGAGACGCTCGCGGCGCTCATCGACGCGAGCCTGGTCCAGCAGAGCGACTCGGGCGGGCGATCGGTCTTCTCGCTCCTGGCGATCGTGCGCGAGTACGGGATGGAGGCGCTCGAGCGCCGCGGCGAGGCCGACGCGATGAGGATCGCGCACGCCGAGCACTACCTCGCCCTCGTGCACCGGATCTCGCCCCACCTGCGCGGCTCGGGCCAGATCGACGCGGTCGCCGAGCTCGGGCTCGAAGTGCCCAATCTGCGTGCCGCCGCCCGGCATCTCGTGCAGACCCACCGGCTCGACGACGCGGGCGACTTCGCCTGGAGCCTGCTGGCGTACTGGTGGATCTCGGGCTACTTCGCCGACGTGCGCCTGTGGATGCTGGAACTGCTGGCCGCAGAGCGTCCGATCACCGCCCGCACGCGCGCGATCGCCTCCTTCTTCACGCTGTGGGCCGAGCTGTGGCAACGTCCCAGCGAGCAGGTCGTGTCGGGACTGGGCGAATGCGTGCGACTGTTCACCGAGTCGCAAGACGCCCACGCGGCCGCGATGGCGCTCACCGCCCGCGCGTCGACCCGGCTGCAGTTTCCCGATCTGGACCCGGCGATCGCCCGCGCGGAGCTCGAGGACGCCGTCGGACGCCTGGAGGCCCTGGGCGACCGCTGGGCGCAGTCTCTCGGCGAGGTGGCCCTCGGCCAGCTCGAGGTGGTGTGCGGCGACCTGCCCACGGCGCTCGCGCACTTCGACCGCGCCGTCGAGATCGCCGAGCAGGCCGATGACGCGTTCACGCGCGTGGTCGCCGGCAACAACCGCGCGCGCCTCCGGTTTCTGCTGGGGGCCGGCGAAGACACCGAAGAGGAGTTCCTCCACACGCTCCGGCTGTCGATCCGGCTGCACTTCGTGGACGGCGCCACGTACGGCATCGAGGGCATGTGCGCGATCTGCGCCCTCCGCGGCGACGCGTGGCGGGCCGGCGCGCTGGCGGCGGCCGCGACGACGATCCGCAAGACCACGGGCATCTACGACATCGCGGGGCTCGCCGTGCATCTCGGTCCGCTCGAGGCCGTGCGCGCGACGGACCCCGAGCAAGTCGAGGCGGGCGAGCGCGCGGGCGCCGAGATGGGCCTGGCCGAGGCGATCGAGCTCGCCCTGCCGGACGCGGACGCCGAACTGCGCCGGGCTGCGCTGGTGTGGTGAGGGCTGGGGTGTGCCGATGACCCGATTCCTCGCCTTCGCGTCCGATTCTGGTCGCTGGGGGCAGCCCTTGCGACCGGAATCACGACGCGGGTAGGTGCTCAGCCAGAAACGCGGGCGTGCCGGAACCTCAGCCTGGTGCCCGGCCGGGCCTGCGCGAGCAGGTCGAGCGAGGCATCCGTCACCACCGCGATCACGGGGTACCCGCCGGTCACCGGACCGTCGGCGAGCAGGATCGTCGGCCGCCCGCTCGGCGGCACCTGCAGTGCCCCGGGCACCATGCCCTCGCTCGGCAGCTCGCCCCCGCGCGCGCGTTCGAGCACGGGGCCGTCCAGGCGGATGCCGACGCGGTCGGCGTCGGCGGTCACCGTCCAGACCGAATCGAACAGCGTGGCGCGGGCGGCGTCGGTGAACCAGTCCGCGCGGGGCCCCGGCGCCAGCTCGACCTCGAACTCGTCGTCGTGCGGCACCCCCCACGGGCTGGGCGGCACGACCGGGACAGCGTCTGCCGCTCCGGCGCCGACGGTGAGGCACTCCCCCGCGCGGAGCGCCTCGGGACCGAGCCCGGCGAGACGGTCGGTCGAGCGCGAGCCGAGCACGAGCGGCGCCTCGACGCCGCCGCGCACCGCCAGATACGCGCGCGCGCCGTGCGCGAACCAGTCCAGCTGCAACTCATCGCCCGCGTACCACGCGTGCGCCTCATAGGGGTCGATCGCGCGGCCGGCGAGCCGCAGCGGCCCCCACGCGCCGGCGACGGCGAACCACAGGTCGCACTCGGCGACAGCGCGAAACCCGCCCATCGTCACCTCGATGCCCGCCGCGTCGCGTGCGTTGCCGACGAGCCGGTTCGCGATGCCGAGCGCCGTGCGGTCCAGGGCTCCGGACCGAGACACGCCGACGGATGCCGCGCCCTCACGGCCGCGGTCCTGCACCGTCGCGAGCAGGCCCGGTGCGACGATCCTGATGCCCCGGGTGCTGCCGGAGCCCGGAGTGTTGCCGAAACCTGGGGAGCTGCCGAAGCTCGGGGTGCTGCCGAAGCTCGGGGATACGCCCGAGGGACGAACCGTGCCCGAACGCCCGGATCCCGGCCGATCCCCGACACCCGGCGACGCGCGCACCGCCCGAAACCGCACCGACATGCCCGGTACGAGGAGCGCGGGGGAGTCGGCATCCGGATCCCACAGCGCAGCGCCGGTCGTGCCGATCAGCCGCCACCCGCCCGGCGTCTCGCGCGGGTACGCGCCCGAGAACGCGCCGGCGAGCCCGACCGAACCGGCCGGCACGCGCGTGCGCGGCGACTCCAGGCGCGGCACGTCGAAGGGCCAGTCCGGGCTCACGAGGTATCCGAAGCCGGGCGCGAAGCCCGTGAAGGCGACGGTCCACTGCGCACTGGTGTGCCGGTGGACGAGCGCTTCGGGCGAGATCCCGAGCAGGGCCGCGGCGCCTGCGAGGTCGGCGCCGTCGTACACGACGTCGAGGTCGACGACGTCTCGCGGCGCGGGTGCGGCGGGGGCGGCATCCGCCCGGTCGCCGCGCACCCAGGAGCGCGCCGAGGCCAGCGACAGCACTGCCGGGTCGACCCGCACGAGCACCGTGCGCGCGGCAGGCACGAGGTCGATCACGCCCTCGGGGCGGGATGCCTCGAGCCGGCGCGCGAGCGCGAGCACCTCTTCGAGCGCGCCGACCTCGACCAGGACCGCCCGGTCGCCCATCGGCAGGATCCGCGGGGCGGCGGTCACCACGGGGCACGCACCACGATGTCGTTCGCGTCGAGTGCGGCGCGCACCGCCCGGGCCATCGCGACCGCCGCCGGCGAGTCGCCATGCACGCACAGCGACGCGGCCGCGACGGGCACGACGCTGCCGTCGTGCGCCATCACCACCCGCGCCCGCGCGAGCATGACCGCGCGCTGCGCGACCTTCGCCGGATCGTCCAGCAGCGCCCCCGGCTCGGTGCGCGGCACGAGCGTGCCGTCGGCGCGGTACCCGCGATCGAGGAACGCCTCCTGCACGAACGGCAGCCCGTGCTCGTCGGCCGCGTCGCGGATCGCGCCGCCGAGGCCGAGCACCGGCACGGGCCTTCCCACGGCGCCCGCGAACGTCGCGACCGCCGCGGCGACGGCATCCGCCTGCCGACGGTCGGCGACGATGCGGTTGTAGAGCGCGCCGTGGGGCTTGACGTACCGGATGTCGGCTCCGGCCGCGCGCAGCGCGTCGAGCTGAGCGGTCACGAGGCTCCGCAGCTCCAGCGGGTCGAGGTCGAAGGCGACGCGGCCGAAGTTCGCGCGATCGGGGTAGGACGGATGCGCCCCCACGGCCGCGCCGAGCCGCGCGGCGCGCTCGATCGAGGCGCGCATGGACGCGGCATCCCCCGCGTGCCCGCCGCAGGCGATGGACGCGCTCGACACGACGGCGAACATCGCCTCGTCGTCGGCCGTGGGCACTCCGTCGACGGTCTCGCCGAGATCCGCGTTGAGGTCGATCGACACCATGCCCCCAAGGTAGCCCCGCGGCAGCATCCGCACCCCCCGCGCACAACGCAGGAAGTCGAGCGGGCGTCGGGCCGACTCGCCCGTCATCTCGCGCTTCGACCGCGCGCAGGACTCCCGGTTCCTGCGTTGTGCCCGCACGGTACCGTTGACACATGGCGCGTGCGCATGTCGAGGAACCCCCGCCGCAGGCGCGCCTGTCGGACGGCACGATCGCGCGGGTGCTGCCCTCGGCCTTCGCGAGCGGCTGGGAGCTCGAAGTCGACGGCACCCCGCAGTCGCACGTCGACCTCGACGATCCGACCCACCTGCATTTCGAGTACGTCGCGCGCATGGGCGCGGTGATCGACCAGCTGCGGATGCCCCGCCAGCCGCTGACCGCGGTGCACCTGGGCGCCGGCGCCCTTTCGATACCGCGGTACGTCGACGCGACGCGTCCGGGCTCGCGCCAGCAGGTCATCGAGCTCGAGCCGGCCCTGGTCGACCTCGTGCGCGTGCACCTGCCGTTCCCGCGCGGATCGTCGATCCGGGTGCGCATCGGCGACGCGCGCGAAGGGCTCGGGAGACTTCCGGCGGGACTCGTCGGCAACGTGGACCTGCTCGTGTCGGACGTGTACTCCGGCGCGCAGACCCCCGCACACCTGACCACGGTCGAGTTCTACACCGCCGCCGCACGCCTGCTCGCCCCCGACGGCGTGCTGCTCGTGAACGTCGCCGACGGGGCCGGTCTCGCGTTCGCCCGGCGCCAGGTCGCGACCGTCCGCGCCGTGTTCGCACACGTGCTCGTGCTCGCCGACGTGCAGATCCTCAAGGGCCGCCGGTTCGGCAACCTCGTCATCGCCGCCTCGGCCGCACCCCTCCCGAGCGAATGGCTCCCCCGGCTCATGGCCGCAGGGCCCCACCCGGCCAAGGTCGCGCAGGGCGCCGAGCTGGACGAGTTCGCGCGCGGGGCCCGGGTCGCCACCGACGCCGACGCGACGCCGTCGCCCAGGCCTTCGGCATCCGTATTCGAACGCTGACGCCGCCGCGGGCCCGCCCTTCGCGGCGACTGGCCGCAAAGTGCGCGGCAGCACCGGGACGAAGGGAACGAAACGGACGGAGGATGCCGCGGCACGGCGTGCCCGATGCGAGACAGGGCGAACGTCGGGGCACACTGTAATGCGACGACGGCACACGAAGGGAGTCGACGGTGAGCTTCATCCACGGGTACGACCCCGACACGCTGCGCGAGAAGACCGACGCCCGGCAGTGCAAGGAGCGCCTGGAAGAGATCGGCGAGCAGCGCAGTCTGCCGTCGCTGCTCGAGCGCGTGTGGCTGCTGAAGGTGCTCGACCGGCTCGACGACGCGCTCGTCGTCTCGGAGCAGTCGGTGCGGGTCGCCCGCATGGCCGGCACCCGGAAGGACCTGCTGCGGGCGCGCATCCTGCACGCGAGCGTGCAGCAGTTCCGCGGCGCGTACGCGGCGGCCGAGCAGGAGCTCACCATGTGCGCAGAAGAGGCCGAAGGCCAGGGCTGGTCGGCGATCGCCGCCTTCGCGCTGCAGCACCGCGGCAAGGTGCACTACGACGCCGAGGACTTCGACTCGGCGCGCAGCGACTTCAAGCGCGCGCTCTTCCTGCGGCAGGAGTCCGGCGCGCCCGACGAGCAGCTCGAATCGACCCTCCTCGCCATCGAAGCCGCCGACCGGCGCCGCGCGGCCTCCGCGCTCGCCGGCTGAGGCGTCCGCAGCCGTGAAACAGCTCGCCGTGCCGCCTGCCGATCCGCGCAGTGTCGTAGGTACGTTCTAATCTCACGTCTATGTCGGAACTGAACCGTGTGCGCGTGTGGGCCGAGGCGTTGATCGCCCAGCACCTCGACCCGTCCTGGAGCTTCGCGTTCGACAACGCCAAGAGACGCGCGGGGCTGTGCGACTACACGCGCAAGCGCATCAGCGTGTCGCGCTATCTCGCCGCGCGGTACGACGACGACGACAATCACCAGACGCTCCTGCACGAGGTCGCCCACGCCCTGGCCGGGCCGAGCGCCGGTCACGGCGCGGCGTGGAAGCGCATCGCGCGCGACCTCGGCTACGTCGGCGGCACCACGCACCGCGGCGAGACCGCGATCGAGCTGGCCCCCTGGGTGGGCGTATGCCCGTCCGGGCATGTGGCCCACCGCCATCGCCGGCCGACGCGGGCGACCTCGTGCGCGCAGTGCGCCCCGCGCTACGACGAACGGTATGCCTTCACGTGGACCAGGCGCGAGATCACCCCGGCCGCGCGGCTTGCGGCGCTGACGCCGCGGTAGGCGTTCCCGACGGGCGCTACGCCTGCGACGCGCCGGCCCGCCGCAGGCAGAACCGCCGCACCGACTCCGTCGGAACGACCGCGGCGAGCGCCGCGTAGCGCTCGGCCGCCGCCGCCCGACGGCCGTCGCGCCACGCCAGATCTGCGAGCGCGAGGCGCGCATCCGTCGCGGCGTAGGGCGCGGCGCTCTCGGCGCATTCGCCGAGAGCGCGCTCGATCGCCCGCAGCCGTGCGGTGCGCTCACCGGAAGGCTGCTCGAGCAGCGTGCGATGCAGATCGGCCGAAAGACGCGCGACCACCACCGAGGGCGCGCCCCACACACGCTCGAGCTCGGCGTAGAAGGACACCACACGCTCCCAGTCCGTTTCGGCGAAGCTCGGCGCCGACGTGTGGAGCCCCGCGATCGCCGCCTCCAGGACGAACCGCCCCTCTCCGCGCCGCGCTGCGGCCGCTGCATCGTCGAGCCCCGCCTCGATGAGCGGCCGATCCCATCGGGAGCGGTCGACCTCGTCGAGGGGCACCGCCGCCCCTGCGGCATCCAGCCGCCCCGGCCGACGTGCGAGGCCCAGCCGGATCACGGCGCGCAACCCGCGCACCTCGGAGTCGTCGGGATACTCGGCCACGAGCGCGTCGGCGATCGACAGCGACTGGCGACCGAGGTCGTCGATCGGGTCCTGCGGGTCGAGGACGTCGCGGTGGGCGACCGTGAACATGCCCGCGACGCTCGCGAGCACGACCGGCAGGCGCACCCGGCGCTCCGGCGCCTCGGGCACGTGGAAGCGGCCGCGCGCCTCGGCGAGCGCGTGCTTGGCCCGGGTGAGGCGGGCGGCTGCGGCAGAGGGCTGGATGCCGAGGTGGGCGGCGATCCTCGGGGTGCTCAGGCCGCACACCACGCGGAGTCCCAGCACGAGCCGGGCCTGCTCGGTGAGCGCGGGATCGCAGGCCACGAACAACAACGCGAGCCGATCGTCGAGCGCCCCGCCGAGGCCCGCGCGGTCATCGTCGTCGGCGGGCGGCGCGACATCCGTCTCCCCCGCCCGTCCGCCCGACTCGGCCGCGACGCGCTGAACGTGACGGCGCTCGACGGCGGCGTGGCGGCCGTCGTCGACCCACGTCCGCTTGCCGACCGCGATGCACCACGCGGCGAGCGACCCGAGCGGACCGCCGCCCGAGCCCGCCTGCTCCACGGCCCGCGCGACCGCTTCGGCGGCGACTTCCTCGGCGGCCTCCAGGCTGCCCGTATACGCCGCGAGTGCGCGCACGATGCGCGGCCACGCGTCGACGAAGTCGTCGCCGAGAGCGGCGAGCGGATCGGTCACGAGATCGGGAAGACCTTGCGCCATTCGATGTGACCGCCGGTCGGGACCAGCGCCGCGATACGGCGCGCGGTCGGTTCGTCGGCCACCTCGACCATGTAGAAGCCGGAGACGACCTCGGTCGTGTCGGGGTACGGCCCGTCGGAGTAGACCGCGTCGCGTTCGACACGGTCGCCCGAGCCCGGGGTGACGCGTCCGCCGTGGCGGGCGTTCTGCAGCGCGGCGGCGCTCACGATCCGCGCGCCGAGGTCGGCGAGGGCCTGCTGGAACGCCTTGTGCTCGGGGAAGTTCATCTCGGGCTCGCCGCCCGGCACGGCCGTGCGCGGAGGGGCGTTCAGGTACGCGTCGGAGTCCCAGTCCGGCTCGTGGATCAGGTAGACGTAGGTGTCGCTCATGATGCCTCCCATTCGGGCGCTCGGCGTTGCCGGGCGGTGACGACCATCGTCACACCATGGTGACGAGTTCACCGCTGCGAATTCGACACCGTGTGCCGATCCGGTCCGTCACTCCTGACGCGGCACCGGCCTGAGAACGCCGTCGACGAGCACGACTGCGACAGGGTCCGCGTCGATCGCGGCCGCGGCGAGCACGTCGTCGCGAAGCCCTGCCTCGATGAGCTCCTGGCCTGAGCCGCTCGCGGTCAGCAGGTGCCGCACAGCTCCGCGCAGACCTCGGAACGCCTCACACGCGACCGCTGCCTCGGGCGAGGAGTGGTCGATGCCGAGGGCTGCGAGCGCATCGACGATCGCACCGGCGCCGAGGTGGTCCTCGACCGCCAAGCGCAGCGGAGCACCCGGTTCGCGGGAGTCGAGCTCGCCCGCGGCGATCACCGCGATCGAGGTGCGTGCCCCGCGTCGGCGCTGTTCGTCGAGCACGGCCGCCGCGACGGCGGACGCGTTGCGGAGGCATCCGAGCATCACGACCGCGCCCGGCTCGCAGGCAGCCGCCGCGATCGCCGCGCCGTTGATCGACACGGCGTGCGCCGACGCGTCGAGCGGCACCGTCTCGCCGCCCGCGACCCGCCGCGACACGGTCGACGAGAAGCGCAGCACGTCGACGACGATCACGACATCGGCTTGCGCGACCCGCCCGAGCCCGTCGATGCCCCAGTCGAGACGCACCTGGTAGCGGGACTGGTCGTGGCGAGGCATCCGTTCAGCCTATGTCGACGCACCCAGGAACAGCACGGTGATGAGCATCGCGATGATGACGGTGGCGAACGCGAACGACACGAGGGTGTGCCCGGTCACGACGCTGCGGGCCGCGGTGCTGGCGAGCGAGACGTCCGACGTCGAGAACGTCGTCTGCACCTGCACCGACAGGTACACATAGTCCGTGAAGACGCGGGGATTGCCGTCGGGGTACTGCAGGCAGTGCGCGGCGGCGTCCAGCCGCGCGTAGTGCACGGCGTAGGCGACGATCGTCACACCCCACGACGCGGCGACGACGAGGATGCTGAGCCACACCGTCACCGGCCGGTCGAGCAGCCCCGGCCAGATCGTGAACACCAGCACCGCGGCGATCGCGATGACCGACCACTGCACGGCGATCGTCGGGCCCGTGCCGGACAGGCTCGCCTCGACCGCGCCGAACCGGCCGCGCGGAGTCGAGGCCGCGATCCAGCGCGCGAGCGTCGGTCCGTCGGCGCGCCCGAAGAGGACCACCGTGTGCACGAGGTACACCAGCGACGACCCGGCCGAGAACGACAGCAGTCCGACGACGATCAGCGTCGAGTCCGCGGTGCCCCCGGTGAGCACGATGATGCCGAGCACGACGGCCGCGATCACGACCCCGGCGGCGCACGCGAGCGCGAGGCGGCGGAAGTCGGACGCGAGGAGCGGCACGGACGGCTCGGACGCCGCCCCGGCCGCGGGGCCGGACACGGACTCGGACACGGGACGAGAGTATCCGCGCCGGGAGCCCGGCGGCAGTGCGGCGACGGCCCGGAGTGGCACACTGGACCATGCGCGTTCTGCAGAAGCTCGTGATCGACATCGACTCGGACGCCGCCTGGCGCGCTCTGCACTCGCCCCGGGCCGTCACCGAGCTGTACGCGCCGCTCATGATGCTGGAGCCCCTCGACCGCGAGGGCCTTCCCACGAGCTGGCAGCCCGGCGGCGAGGTCGCCGTGCAGCTGAGCCTGGCCGGAATCGTGCCGATGGGCCGACAGCTCATCCACGTGAGCGATCGCATCGTCGCAGACCCGGCGGCCGGGTCGGGCGGCGGCGACGTGCGGATCTTCCGCGACAGCGGCATCCCCCTGTCCGGTCCGCTGGCCGGGCTCGACGTGTGGGACCACCAGATCGCCGTCTCGCCCGCGCCCGGCGACCCGTCTCGCACGCTGTGGCGCGACCGCCTGGTGATCGGCGGCGCGACCGCGCCGCTGGTGTGGCCGGTGCTGTGGGGCATGTGGCAGTGGCGCGCGACGCGCCTGCGCGCGATCGCCCCGACCTGGGCGCACGACCCCGAACTGCAGACGGGTGGTCGAGAGGGGCACGCGGATGCCTGAACCCACGACCACCGCGAAGACCACCGTCCGCCCGGCCGTCGCGACCGATTCCGGCGACGTCGCCCGCGTACAGGTGCAGGGCTGGCACGAGGCGTACACCGGCCGGATGCCGCAGGCGATCCTCGACGGGCTCGACGTGGAGAGTTCGGAGCCCGGCTGGCGCCGCACGATCGAGGACGGCCCGAGCCGGTACGACACCCACCTGTGGGTCGCCCAGCACGACGGTGTCGTCGTCGGCTTCGTGTGCGCGGGCCCCGGCCGCGACGACGACGGCGTGCCGGGGCGGCGCGAGGTGTACGCCATCTACGTGCTCGCCGAGCACTACGGCTCCGGCGCCGGTCAGGCGCTGCTCGACGCGGCGATCGGCGACGACGCGGCATCGCTCTGGGTGCTCGAGGACAACCCCCGCGCCCGCGCGTTCTATGCGCGCAACCGGCTCGTCCCCGACGGCGCCGTCAAAGACGACGACCGCTGGGGCGAGCCGATCCGCGAAGTGCGGCTGGTGCGCGGCGCGGCCGGCTGAGTCGCAGAACGGGGGCCCCGCGCCCACCCCCGACGCCGCTGACGCGTCGTCTGGAGCCCCCGGGCGGGGCCCAGCCCCGCCCGAAGCCGGGGGCGGGGCATCCGTGGCCTGCGTCTACTCGGCGAGCGCCTCGACCGGGGCGACCCGCGTCGCCAGGCGCGTCGGGGCGACCGCCGCGACCAGCGTGAGGATCGCAGCGGCGACGACGATCGCCACCACCGGCCACACGGGCACGGCCGGCAGCACCAGGTTGCCGCCACCCGCGGCATCCGGGTCGAGCGGGATCGAGCCGAGCAGCGACTGCGCACCCGCCCACCCATAGGCGATGCCGAGCACGAGCCCGGTCGTGACCGCGGCGACCGTGATGTGCGCCGCCTCGAACAGCACGACCCGGCGCACCTGGCCGTTCGCGAGGCCGAGCGCCCGCAGGAGGCCCAGCTCGCGCCGCCGCTGCACGACCCCGAGCGTCAGCAGGTTCACCAGCCCCACGGCCGCGATCACCGCTGAGACTGCGACGAGGGCCATCATGATGGCGCTGAACGAGTCGATGATCGTCGCGAACTCGGGCGGCAGGGCTCCCCCGGAGGCCGCCGCGAGCACCGCCTTCGCCGTCTCGAGGGCGACCGCGAACATCGTCACGAGGGTCACCCCCATGACCACGCCGATCGCCATGCGGCTCGACCGCTCGGGGTAGCGCAGCGCGTTCTCGGCCGCGAGCCGCGCGACCGCCGAGCGCCCGAACGCACGGCCGACCAGTCGCAGCACCGGCGGCATCACGAGGGTCGCGCCGAGCGCGAGACCGGTGAACGACAGGATGCCCCCGAAGAAGGCGACCACCACCCCGAGCGGGGACAAGAGCCCCCCGACGATGCCGGCGGCCAGCAGCGCCGCTCCGGCGATGAAGAGCGCGAGAGCGGCGACGTTGCGTCCGCTGCGCTTGGCGACGACTTCGTGGGATGCCTCGACCGACCCGCCGAGCGCCTGCAGCGGCGTCACCGCGAGCACGCGCCGCGACCCGGCGAACGCCGCCGCCCAAGTCGTGAGCGCGACGATCGCGGTCGGCACCAGAAGCAGCGGCTGCGCGACCGCGTACTCGACGCCGTGCAGGTCGAGCACCGCGCTCAGCACGGCGATGCCGCCCGCCGAGAGCGCCGTGCCCGAAGCGAGGCCGAGGAGCGCGCCGATGAACCCGACGGCGAGGCCCTGCCGGGTGACCTCGGATCGCTGCGAGCGCGCCGAGGCGCCGATCAGCCGCATCAGGGCGATCCGCCGCGTGCGCCCGGCCACGACGGTCGAGAAGGTGTTCGCGGTGACGATCGCCGCGACGTAGACGGCGACGCCCACCAGCAGCACGACGAGAATCCCCGAGACGAACGCGAGGGTGCCGCTCTCGCCGATGACCGGGTCGGCGCGCAACATCGCGTCGATGAATCCCGTCGCCGAGATGAGCACCACGCCGAAGGCGGTCGAGATGGCCGCGACGAGCACGCTCGCGCCCATGCCCCGCTCACGAAGCCACGCC
Organism: Microbacterium sp. BWT-B31; assembly: GCF_041379855.1. NCBI lineage: Bacteria > Bacillati > Actinomycetota > Actinomycetes > Micrococcales > Microbacteriaceae > Microbacterium > Microbacterium sp. BWT-B31. Next base: position 186,573 of record NZ_JBFECU010000001.1, on the reverse strand, counting down.
GCCTTTGCGACGGATGCCGCGGGCCGAGGCATCCGCTCCGCCGTCGCCGTGGCCGTGGTCACGACCGCACCTCCGCCGCGCCCTGCGCCAGACGAGGAGAAGTCGCCGGACGAGGGCCGGCACCGCCCGAATCACCCTCGTTTCGCGACATGTCCTCGCCTCGCGAATCACGTGGGATGGCGCCGAGCTCGGCCGCGAGCATGTAGGCCGAGATCTCCTCCGCGGTCTGCCGCGGCTTGTCGGCGACGACCCGCCCGTCGCCGAGGAACAGCACCCGGTCGGCGTGCGACGCGGCGATCGGGTCGTGGGTCACCATCGCGATGGACTGGCCGTGATCGCGGGATGCCGCCGACAGCAGCGCGAGCACCTCGCGGCCCGACCGCGAGTCGAGGTTGCCGGTCGGCTCGTCGGCGAAGACCAGGTCGGGCGCGGTGGCGAGCGCGCGTGCGATCGCGACACGCTGCTGCTGCCCTCCGGACAGCTCGTGCGGGCGGTGGTGCAGCCGCGCCTGGAGTCCCAGCGTCTCGACGAGCCGGTCGATGCGCGCGCGCTCGAGCGGCGACGGCCGGCGCCCGTCGAGGTCGAACGGCAGAAGGATGTTGCCGAGCGCGTCGAGCGTCGGCACGAGGTTGAAGGCCTGGAACACGAACCCGATGCGCCGGCGGCGCAGGATCGTCAGCTCGAGGTCCGAGAGCCCCGTGATGTCGGTGTCGCCGATCCACGCGCGGCCCGAGGTCGGGGCATCCAGCCCCGCCATGATGTGCATGAGCGTGGACTTGCCCGAGCCCGACGGGCCCATGATCGCGGTGAACTCCCCCCGCCGGATGCCGACGCTCACCGCGTCGAGCGCCCGCACCGCGCCCTCGCCCGTTCCGTAGGTCTTCGTGAGCTGCTGCACGCGGGCGGCCAGGCCCAGTTCAGTCGATGTCAGTTCCATGCCCACAACGCTACGGACGGCCCTGACCGCGCCGCGTCGGCCTATCGGGGCATCCGCGTACATCTCGAGGATGATCCCGCGTGCCGGCCGGTCGCCGCGCCTGCCTGCAGAACTCCTCCAGATCGGAACAGCCGGGCGCGACACGCCGGTGCAGGTGGCGGGACGCCGCGAACCGAAGGAGTTCTGCTGAGCCCCGCTACGCGAGGCCGTGCTCGAACGCGAACACCACCAGCTGCACCCGGTCGCGCAGGCCCAGCTTCGTGAGGATGCGGCTGATGTGGGTCTTCACCGTCGCCTCGGACAGGAACTCCCGCGCCGCGATCTCGGCGTTCGACAGGCCACGCGCGGCGAGGGCGAAGATCTCGCGCTCCCGCTCGGTGAGCGCGCCGTACGCGGGCGGCACGGGCCGGGGCGCGGCCTGCGTGAACTGCTCGAACAGCTCGCGGGTGGCGGATGCGGCGATCACGGCCGATCCCGAATGCACGGTGCGGATCGCCGCCAGCAGGAACTCGGGATCGGCGTCCTTCAGCAAGAACCCGCTCGCGCCCTGCCGGATCGCCCGCGCGGCGGCCTCGTCGAGGTCGAACGTCGTGAGCATCACGATGCGCGGCGCCGCACCGGGGGCGACCGGGTCGCTCAGCAGCTCGGCGGTCGCGGCGAGCCCGTCCATGACCGGCATGCGAATGTCCATCAGCACCACGTCGGGCCTGCTCGCGCGCACGACGGCGAGCGCCTCGCGCCCGTCGGCCGCCTCGCCCACCACCTCGAGGTCGGGCTGCGAGTCGACGAGCATGCGGATGCCCGCGCGGAACAGCGCCTGGTCGTCGACCAGCACCACCCGGATCGGCGAGGTCATGCCGCTCCCCCAGCCCGTACACGACGCCGGGGATCATGCGCGACGCGCGGCAGCTGCCCGCCCGCGGCCGGCGTGTCGGGCGAAATCCGCGACGCCGTGCCCGCCCCGCGGCGCCCGCTCACGCCGACGCCCCGATCGGGAGAGTCGCGCGCACGACGAACTCGGCGCCCTCGGCACCGGCGTCCAGGCGCCCGCCTGCGAGCTGCGCGCGCTCGCGCATGCCGATCAGGCCGTGCGCGCCCGCCGCTGCGGGGGCCGGGGCATCCGCTCTCATGCCGTTTCGGACCACGAGCTCGACACGATCCGGATGCCACGCCAGGCGCACCGCGACGGCGCCGCCTTCGCCGTGGCGCAGGGCGTTGGTGAGCGCCTCCTGCAGGATGCGGTACACGGCCAGCTGCACGCCTGCGGGCGACTCGCCGGGCGGCGCGGGGTCGACGTCGACGCGCAGCGCGAGGCCAGCGGCGCGCACCTGGGCGTAGAGGGCCTCGAGGTCGGCGAGGGTCGGCTGGGGCCCGTCGGACTGCGAGTGCCGCAGCTGAGTCAGCAGCAGCCGCACATCGGCGAGCGCCAAGCGCGCAGTCGTCGAGATCGTCGCCAGCGCGGCGGGCGCGGCAGTCGGATCGGCCGCCGCGGCGTAGCGTGCGCCGTCGGCCTGCGCGATCACCACCGCGAGCGAGTGCGCCACGACATCGTGCATGTCGCGCGCGATGCGCACGCGCTCCTCGACGGCGACCGCCTCGGCCTCGGCGCGGATCTGCGCGCTCCGGTTCTCACGCGCCCGGATCGCGGTGCGCACGAGCGCCCCCGTCGTCCACGACAGCAGCAGCGCGAACAGCGCCGCGAACAGCACCACGATCACGAAGGGCACGGCCTGCCACCCCGTCCCCGCTGCGAACCACCCGCTCGCGGACAGGTACACCGTGATCGTCACCGCCCCGACGCACGCCGAGGCCAGCCCCAGACGGAACACCAGCTGCGTGCCGTACGCGGCCGTCGTGTAGAGCACCGCGAAGATCGCCATGTTCGCCGAGATCGGCCCGAGCCCGACCGCCATCTGCAGCACCGCGCCGATCCACGCGATCCCGAGCGCCCGCCCGGGTGAGAGTCGGCGCAACGCCAGCGCCACCGCCATGATCACCGAGACCGCGAGCTCGTTGAGGTCGTGGACCGGCCACCCGCCCGGCGCGAGCAGCCCCGCGCTGGCCAGCAGGAACAGCGCCGCCACCGACACGTCGACGACGATCTGGTAGGTCTTCAGCGCTCGGAACACGCGTTTCACGCTACGTGAGACCGGATGCCGGCGGCATCCGTCCCGCGATGTATCCGGTTTCTGCGACCGTGCAGACCTGTGAACACCCCTTGTCCCGCGCCCGTCGGGGCTTTACTGTGCCGACACGGGCCGAAACCGCAGGGAAACCTGAACGCTGGATCATCGGGAGGGCGACGGCGCCACACCCGAGAGGCGCCCCGTCGGCGGCGGCACGTTGCTGTTCTCGAAAACGGACGGAGACACGATGACGACGATACGAGCGGCGATCAGCCAGACCGGCTGGACGGGCGACAAGGAGTCCATGCTCGACAAGCACGAAGGCTTCGCAAGGGATGCCGCAGCCCAGGGCGCACAGGTGGTGTGCTTCCAGGAGCTGTTCTACGGCCCCTACTTCGGCATCACGCAAGACAAGAAGTACTACCGCTTCGCCGAGGCCGCCGACGGACCGATCGTGCAGCGCTTCGCCGCGGTCGCCAAGGAGCTCGGCACGGTCATGGTGCTGCCGATCTACGAAGAGGCAGAGACCGGCGTCTACTACAACACCGCGGTGCTCGTCGATGCGGACGGCACCATCCTCGGCAAGTACCGCAAGCACCATCTGCCGCACCTGGACCGGTTCTGGGAGAAGTTCTACTTCCGTCCCGGCAACCTCGGCTACCCCGTGTTCGAGACGGCCGTCGGCCGCGTCGGCATGTACATCTGCTACGACCGGCACTTCCCCGAGGGATGGCGCGAGCTGGGCCTTGCCGACGCGCACCTCGTGTTCAACCCGAACGCGACCAAACCCGGCCTGTCGAACCGGCTGTGGGAGGTCGAGGGGCCTGCCGCAGCCGTGGCGAACGGCTACTTCGTGCTGCAGCCCAACCGCGTCGGCCGCGAGGACAACGAGTACGGCGACCTCGCCGTCGACTTCTACGGCACGAGCCAGGTCATCGACCCGCGCGGCAACTTCGTCGGCGAGCGCGGCTCGGGCGAGCACGAGGAGCTGCTCGTGCGCGACCTCGACCTCGACATGGTGCGCGAGATGCGCGACGACTGGCAGTTCTATCGCGACCGCCGGCCCGACTCCTACACGAAGATCGCGAAGGCGTGATCTCGATACACCGCCTGCGGCGGCACTCGATCACCGGAAGACAGGAACTCGCATGACAACGACACTCATCACGGGCGGCACCGTCGTCTCGGCCACCGGACGCGCCGAAGCGGACGTGCTCATCGACGGCGAGACCATCGCCGCTGTGCTGGCGCCCGGCTCGCTGCTGCTGGGCACGGATGTCGCGGCATCCGTCGACAACGTCGTCGACGCGACCGGCAAGTACGTGATCCCCGGCGGCATCGACGCGCACACGCACATGCAGCTGCCGTTCGGCGGCACCGAGGCATCCGACACGTTCGAGACCGGAACGCGCGCGGCCGCGTGGGGCGGCACGACCTCGATCGTCGACTTCGCCGTGCAGACCTACGGGCAGCGCGTGCAGGACGGGCTCGCAGCCTGGCACGAGAAGGCGGCGGGCAACTGCGCGATCGACTACGGGTTCCATCAGATCATCGGCGACGTGAACGAGGCCTCCCTCGAGGCGATGCGCACGCTCCCCGACGAGGGCATCTCGAGCTTCAAGCTCTTCATGGCCTACCCGGGCGTGTTCTACTCCGACGACGCGCAGATCCTGAAGGCCATGCAGGTCAGCCGGGACACGGGCATGCTCACGATGATGCACGCCGAGAACGGCCCCGCGATCGACGTGCTCGCCGCGCAGCTTTTCGAACAGGGCAAGACCGACCCGTACTACCACGGCATCGCGCGGGCGTGGGAGATGGAGGAGGAGGCGACGCACCGGGCGATCATGCTCGCCAAGCTCACCGGCGCCCCGCTGTACGTCGTGCACGTGTCGGCCAAGCAGGCCGTCGAGCAGCTCGCGTGGGCGCGCGACAAGGGCCAGAACGTGTACGGCGAGACCTGCCCGCAGTACCTCTACCTGTCGCTCGAGGAGCAGCTCGGAGCATCCAGCGAGCAGTGGGGGCGCTTCGAGGGCGCCAAGTGGGTGTGCTCGACACCGCTGCGCTCCCGTGAGGATCGGCACCAGGACGCCATGTGGCAGGCGCTGCGCACCAACGATCTGCAGATGGTCTCGACCGACCACTGTCCCTTCTGCATGAAGGACCAGAAGGAGCTCGGCCTCGGCGACTTCCGCAAGATCCCCAACGGCATCGGCTCGGTCGAGCACCGCATGGACCTCATGTACCAGGGGGTCGTATCGGGCGAGATCACCCTCGAGCGCTGGGTCGAGCTCACGAGCACGACCCCCGCGCGCATGTTCGGGCTGTACGGGCGCAAGGGCGTGATCCAGCCCGGCGCCGACGGCGACATCGTCGTGTACGACCCGAACGGGCACACCTCGATCGGGTACGGCGAGGGCAGGACCCACCACATGAACATGGACCACTCCGCGTGGGAGGGCTTCGAGGTCGACGGACACGTCGACACCGTCATCTCCCGCGGCAAGGTCATCGTCGACGGCGGCCAGTACCTCGGCTCCAAGGGCGACGGGCGCTTCCTCAAGCGCGGCCTGTCGCAGTACCTGGTGTGATCATGGACTTCGGCGTCGTCCTGCAGACCAACCCGCCCGCCGCGCGCACGGTGCAGCTCGCCAAGCTCGCCGAGGCGCACGGCTTCAGCCACGTGTGGACCTTCGACTCGCACCTGCTGTGGGAGGAGCCGTACGTGATCCACTCGGCGATCCTCGCCGAGACGAACCGGGTCACCGTGGGGCCGTTCGTGACGAACCCCGCGACCCGGGACTGGACGGTCACGGCATCCGTCTTCGCGACCCTCAACGAGATGTACGGCAACCGCACGATCTGCGGCATCGGCCGCGGCGACTCGGCCGTGCGGGTCACCAACGGCAAGCCGACCACGATGGCCGAGCTGCGCGAGTCGATCCACGTCATCCGCGAGCTCGCCAACTCGCGGGCCGTCCAGCACCGGGGCGCGACCCTGCAGTTCCCGTGGAGCCGCGGCTCCGAGCTCGAGGTGTGGGTCGCCGCGTACGGCCCGATGGCCCTCAAGCTCACCGGCGAGGTCGGCGACGGGTACATCCTGCAGCTCGCAGACCTCGACATCGCCGCGTGGATGATCAAGACGGTGAAGGATGCCGCCGCCGCCGCCGGCCGTGACCCCGAGTCCCTGGCCTTCTGCGTGGCCGCCCCGATGTACATCGGCGACGACCTCGCGCACCAGCGCGAGCAGTGCCGGTGGTTCGGCGGGATGGTGGGAAACCACGTCTCGGACATCGTCGCCAAGTACGGGCACGAGGGCGGCGGCGTGCCGCAGGCCCTCACCGACTACATCGAGAAGCGCACCGGCTACGACTACAACACCCACGGGCGTGCCGACAACAACCATGTCGACTTCGTGCCGGACGAGATCGTCGACCGGTTCTGCGTCCTCGGCACCGCCGAGCAGCACATCGACAAGCTCAAGGCGCTCGCCGAGCTCGGAGTGACGCAGTTCGCCGGCTACCTGCAGCACGACAACAAGGAGGAGACCCTCCGGGTGTACGGCGAGACGGTCATCCCCGCGCTCTCGGCGCATGTGACGGCGAAGGCATGACCAGCGCCGCCGACGCGACCGACGTCGCCGAAGCCCTCGCCCCGCCACGGCGGCCGCGTCGTGCGGGCGCGGCCGGGTGGCTCGCGGTCGTGTGGGGCATCGTCGGGGTGCTGCTGGTCGTCGCGGTGTGGGAGGCGTACAAGACCTTCGGACCGGCCGAGGGGGTCGTCGTGGGAGGAACCCCGGGGCAGGCCGGGTCGGGGTTCATCGTCCTTCCCCGCACGAACGACCGCGCGATGCCCCACGTGTGGGAGATGGCGGCGCGCCTGTTCGCGGCGACCAGCGGCGGCACCACGCCGCCGCTGTGGGTGTCGGTGCTGTCGGCGGCGCTGGTGACCCTCGGCATCGCCGCCGTGGGCTGGATCATCGGCGTCGTGGTGGGCGCCGTGCTCGGCGCCGTCATGCAGCGCTGGCGCGTGGTCGAGTGGGGCGTTCTGCCCTGGATCGTCGTGAGCCAGATCGTGCCGCTCATCGCGTTCGCCCCGGTCGTGAACGCGATCGGCAACCAGATCGACCGCGACGCGTTCCCGTGGCCGCAGTGGCTGTCGGTCGCGATCATCGCGTCGTATCTCGCGTTCTTCCCGGTGGCGGTGGGGATGCTGCGGGGCCTGGCCTCGCCGGAGGGCATCCACCTCGACCTGATGCGCACGTACGCCGCCGGCTACTGGACGACGCTGCTGCGCCTGCGGCTTCCCGCCGCCGTGCCGCACCTGATCCCCGCGCTGCGGCTGGCCGCGGCCAACGCGGTCGTCGGAGCGGTCGTCGCCGAGGTGTCGATCGGCATGCGCGGCGGCATCGGGCGCATGCTCATCCAGCTCGCCGGACAGGCCTCGAGCGATCCCGCCGCCCCATGGGGCCCGATGTTCGGCTCGATCCTGTTGGGGCTCGTGGCGGCCGGATCGGTCGCTCTCCTCGGGGTGTGGCTGAAGAACTACCGACGCGGAGAGGCGACAGCATGACGACAGGCGTGACAGAGAACGGCTCAGCGGGCGGGGCCCCCGCGGTGCGGGCATCCGGCGTCGGCAAGGTCTTCGCCACCGGCACCGGCGACGTCACCGCGCTCACGGGCGTAGACCTCGAGGTCGCGGCGGGCGAGTTCGTGTCGCTGATCGGGCCGTCCGGCTGCGGCAAGTCGACGCTCCTGCGGCTCATCGCCGACCTCGACACCGCGTCGACGGGGTCGCTGCAGATCTTCGGCAAGCCCGCGCACCGCGCCCGCCTCGACCAGGACTACGGCATCGCCTTCCAGCAGGCGGGGCTGCTTCCCTGGCGCACGGTCGGCGAGAACATCGCGCTGCCGCTGCAGCTGCACCGCACCCCGGCCGTCGAACGCGAGGCGCGCGTGACCGAGCTGGTCGAGCTCGTCGGCCTGTCGGAGTTCGCCGCCCGCTACCCCGACGAGCTTTCGGGAGGGATGCAGCAGCGCGTCGCGATCGCGCGGGCGCTGGCATCCCGCCCCCGCCTGCTGCTGATGGACGAGCCGTTCGGCGCCCTCGACGAGATGACCCGCGAGCGGCTGCAGTCAGAGCTCACCCGCATCGCCGCCGAGACGGGAGCGGCGGTCGTGTTCGTGACGCACTCGATCCCCGAGGCGGTGTTCCTGTCGGACCGCGTCGTCGTCATGAGCCCGCGGCCGGGCCGCATCACGACCGTCATCCCGGTGGAGCTGGGCGACGCGCGCGACGAGTCGCTGCGCGAGTCGCCCGCCTACTTCGCGCACGTCACCGCGGTGCGCGAAGCGCTGCACGGCACGCCCGTGGCAAGAGTGGACGAGCGATGACGACGACCGAGACGACGGTGGCCGATGCCGCCCCCGCCGCCCGCGCGAAGACCGCGACGACGCTCCCGTCGGGGTGGCTGCGATGGGGTGCGCCGATCCTCGTCGGGCTCGCGGGGCTCGCGGTGTGGGCGATCTGGGTCGACGTGCTCGGCACCGCGCCGCGCATGCTGCCCAGCCCTGTCGCGGTCGCGCAGGAGTTCGTGCTGCGGTGGAGCATCATCGCCGAAGACATGGGCGTCACCGCGCTCAACGCCCTCATCGGTCTGGTCGCCGGCGCCGTGCTGGGCGTCGCGCTCGCGGGGCTGGCCGCCTCGTTCCGCCCGATCGACGGCCTGCTCGCACCGCTTGCCGCCGCGATCGCGGTGGTCCCGATCGTGGCGGTCACCCCGATCCTCAACACGATGTTCGGCGCGTCGAGTCAGTTCGGCCGGCAGGCGGTCGCGGCGATCGCCGCGTTCATCCCGATCTTCGTCAACACCCTGCGCGGGCTCCGGCAGACCCGGGCCGTGCACCGGGACCTCTTCCGCGCGACGGCGGCCACACCCGCCCAGACGTTCTGGTCGCTGACCCTTCCCACGGCGCTGCCGTATCTGCTCACGGGGCTGCGGATCGCGGCATCCCTCGCTGTCATCTCGGCCCTCGTCGCCGAATACTTCGGCGGCCCCGCCGACGGCGTCGGCACCGCGATCGCCACCTACGCGAAGTCGGGGCGCGCCGCCCTCGCGTGGGCGTACGTGTTCGGAGGCATCCTCATCGGCCTCGCGTTCTTCCTCGTCACCTCGCTCCTGGAGCGGATCGTGACGCGGCGGCAGCCGGTCTGACCGGCGATCCCTGCACCACCCGCACCACCATCGAAAGGAACACAGCATGAGACACAGCATCAGGCGCGGCCTCGTCGCCCTGTCCACCGTCGCCATCGCATCGCTCGCGCTCGCGGCGTGCTCCGGTTCCTCGTCGCCGGACCCGTCCGGCGAAGCGGACGCCGACTTCGAGCCCCTCACATCGATCAAGCTGCAGCTGCAGTGGCTGCCGCAGGCGCAGTTCGCCGGGTACTACATCGCACAGGAGAAGGGCTATTTCGAGGACGAGGGCTTCGACGACGTCGAGATCATCCCCTCGGGCGGCGACATCGTGCCGCAGGACGCCCTCGTCGCCGGCGACGCCGACTTCGCCATCGCGTGGGTGCCGAAGGTGCTCGGCACGCTCGAGGCATCCGGTGTGGAGCTCACCGACATCGCGCAGGTCTTCCAGGAGTCCGGCACCCTGCAGGTCTCGTGGGCCGGCGACGGCATCACGAGCGTGGCGGACTTCGAGGGAAAGCGCATCGGGTCGTGGGGCTTCGGCAACGAGTGGGAGATCTTCGCGGCGATGGCCGCCGAGGACCTCGACTCGACCACGGTGTCGATCGTCACACAGGACTTCTCGATGAACGCGCTGCTTGACCGCGACGTCGACGCCGCGCAGGCGATGACCTACAACGAGTGGGCGCAGATCCTCGAGGTCGTCAACCCCGCCACGGGCGAGCTATATCAGCCAGAGGACTTCGACGTCATCTCCTACGAAGACACCGAGGGCGCGATGCTGCAGGACGCCATCTGGGCCGACACGCAGCGCCTGAACGACGACCCTGCCTACGCCGACGCCGCCGTGCGGTTCCTGAAGGCGATCACGAAGGGCTGGCTCTTCGCGCGCGACAACCCCGAAGAGGCCGCCGACATCGTCTACACGATCGCGACCAGCCCCGGCGTGGACGCGTTCCCCGTCGGGCCGGTGCATCAGCTGTGGCAGATGAACGAGGTCAACAAGCTCATCTGGACCGGCGCCGACTTCGGCAAGATCGACCAGGCGGCGTGGGACAAGACCGTCGCGGGCGCGCTCGCCGCGGTCAACCAGGACGGCCTGAACCTCATCACCGCCGAGCCGAGCGACACGGCGTTCTCGAACGAGTACATCGAGAAGGCGCTCGCGGCACTCGCCGACGAGGGCGTCGACACCTCGGGCGCCTACACGCCCATCGAGGTCGAGCTCACCGCCGGCGGTCAGTAGCGCCTCCGGCGCGGCCCGCGCGCACAACGCAGGAACTACCTCCGGCGCGGCCCCCGCGCACAACGCAGGAACTACCACCGGCGCGGCCCGCGCGCACAACGCAGGAGTTCCGCGGCGACACGCCGGGGTGCGGCATCCGCTCCCCGGCGTGTCGGCCGGAGTCTCCTGCGTTGTGCGCGGGCTGCGCGCGACGCACCCGCCCACACCGGGGGGCTCCTGCGTTGTGCGCGGGCTGCGCGCGACGCACCCGCCCACACCGGGGGGCTCCTGCGTTGTGCGCGGGCTGCGCGGGCTGCGCGCGGGCTGCGCGCGACGCACCCGCCCACACCGGGGGGCTCCTGCGTTGTGCGCGGGCTGCGCGGGTTGCGCGCGGGCTGCGCGCGACGCACCCGTCCACACCGGGGGGCTCCTGCGTTGTGCGCGGGTTGCGCGCGACGCACGGCTCACGCAGGGAGAGTCATGCGTTGTGCACGGGTTGCGCTCGACACACCCGTCTATGGCGGGGGAGGATCGACTCATGACCACCGACATCAGCGCCGACACCGACCTGGATGCCGAGGCCCGTCGCCTCGACCGTGAGCACGTGTTCCACTCGTGGCTCGCCCAGGGAAACCTCAACCTTCCCGTCATCGCGGGGGGTGAGGGCGCGATCGTGTGGGACCACGCGGGCAACCGACTGCTCGACTTCTCGAGCCAGCTCGTCAACGTGAACATCGGGTACCAGCATCCGGCCGTCGTCGCCGCGATCCAGGAGCAGGCGGCCACCCTCGCGACCGTCGGCCCCGCCACCTCGAACCTCACCCGCGGGCACGCCGCGCAGCGCATCCTCTCGAAGGCGCCCGCGGACTTCAAGAAGGTCTTCTTCACCAACGGCGGCGCCGACGCGATCGAGAACGCGATCCGCATGGCGCGCCTTCACACCGGCCGCGACACGGTGCTGTCGACCTACCGCTCGTACCACGGCAACACGGGCGCGGCCATCGTCGCCACGGGCGACTGGCGACGGATGCCGAACCAGTACGCCCGCGGACACGTGCACTTCTTCGGGCCGTACCTGTACCGCTCCGAGTTCTGGGCGACCACGCCCGAGGAGGAGTCGGCCCGGGCCCTGCACCACCTCGAGCGCGTGATCGTCTCGGAGGGACCGCAGACCATCGCGGCGATCCTGCTGGAGTCGGTCCCCGGCACTGCCGGCATCATGATCCCCCCGCCCGGTTACCTCGCCGGAGTGCGCGCCCTGGCCGACAAGTACGGCATCGTGCTGATCCTCGACGAGGTGATGGCCGGGTTCGGTCGCACCGGCCGCTGGTTCGCGTTCCAGGGCTACGACGTCGTGCCCGACCTCATCACCTTCGCGAAGGGCGTGAACTCCGGGTATGTGCCGGTGGGCGGCGTCATCATCTCGCAAGCCATCGCCGCGACGTTCGACGACCGCGTGTTCCCGGGCGGGCTCACCTACTCGGGGCATCCGCTGGCGGCGGCATCCATCGTCGCGACCATCGACGCGATGCACGACGAAGGCATCGTCGACAACGCGCGGCGCGTGGGCGCCGAGGCGATCGGGCCGGGCTTGGCGGCACTGGCCGAGAAGCACCCGACCATCGGCGAGGTGCGCGGCGAGGGCGTGTTCTGGGCTATCGAGCTCGTGTCCGATCCCGAGACGCGCGAGCCGCTCGCACCCGCCGCGATCGCGGGACTCAAGAAGGACCTCATGGCGCGGGGCCTGCTGCCCTTCACCGCCGAGAACCGCATCCATGTGGTGCCGCCGTGCGTGGTCACCGCCGACCAGGTCGGCCAGGCGATGGAGATCTACGATGCCGCGCTGACCGCGTTCGAGGCATCCTGAGCCCGCGTCAGAGCCGTTTCAGCGAGCGGAGACAGGGTGTGGCAGCAACCGCTGCGCACAGAGATCGGAAGGGGCATCCGCCCGAAACGGATGCCTCGATGGAGAGGAAGATGATGACCGACACCACCACGACACTCGAGCAGGCCGACACTCCTGCCGGCGGCACCCTCGACCACTGGGTGTCGGGCGCCCCGTGGCAGGGAGAGTCCGAGCGGACCGGCCCGGTGTACAACCCAGCCCTCGGGCGCGTGCAGAAAGAGGTGCGCCTCGCGTCGGCAGACGACGTCGACCACGTCGTGGGCGTCGCCGCTGAGGCGTGGGCGCAGTGGCGGGATGCCTCGATCGCGAAGCGCCAGACGGTGCTGTTCGCGTTCCGCGAACTGCTCAACGCCCGCAAGGGCGAGCTCGCCGAGATTCTCACCGCCGAGCACGGCAAGGTGCTGTCGGACGCGCTCGGCGAGATCGCGCGCGGCATGGAAGTCGTCGAGTTCGCGTGCGGGCTCGGTCACCTCACGAAAGGCGCGTACTCCGAGAACGTGTCGACCGGCATCGACGTGTACACGCTGCGCCAGCCCCTCGGCGTGGTGGGCATCATCAGCCCGTTCAACTTCCCGGCGATGGTGCCGCTGTGGTTCTTCTCGATCGCGCTCGCCGCGGGCAACGCGGTCGTGCTGAAGCCCTCCGAGAAGGATCCGTCGGCCGCGAACTGGATGGCCGCCCTGCTGACCGAGGCAGGCCTGCCCGACGGCGTGTTCAACGTCGTGCACGGTGACAAGGAGTCCGTGGACGCGCTGCTCGAGCACCCCGACGTGCGCGCGATCTCGTTCGTCGGCTCCACCCCCATCGCGAAGTACGTCTACGAGACGGCGACCCGCCAGGGCAAGCGCGTGCAGGCGCTGGGCGGGGCGAAGAACCACATGCTGGTGCTTCCGGATGCCGACCTCGACCTCGCCGCGGACGCCGCCGTGAACGCGGGCTTCGGCTCGGCCGGTGAGCGCTGCATGGCCATCTCGGTCGTGCTGGCGGTCGACTCGGTGGCCGACGCGCTGGTCCAGAAGGTGTCCGAGCGCATGGCGACGCTGCGCACCGGGGACGGCATGCGCGGGTGCGACATGGGCCCGCTCATCACCGGCCAGCACCGCGACAAGGTGTCGTCGTACATCGACGTCGCAACCGCCGACGGCGCCTCAGTGGTCGTCGACGGGCGCGGGGTAGAGCCCGACGGCGACCCCGACGGCTTCTGGCTCGGCCCCACCCTCATCGACAAGGTGCCGACCTCGTCGTCGGTGTACACCGACGAGATCTTCGGGCCAGTGCTGTCGGTCGTGCGCGTCGACGGGTACGAGGACGGCCTCGAGATCATCAACTCGTCGCAGTACGGCAACGGCACGGCGATCTTCACGAACGACGGCGGCGCCGCGCGGCGCTTCCAGCGTGAGGCGACCGTCGGCATGATCGGCATCAACGTGCCGATCCCCGTGCCGGTCGCGTACCACTCGTTCGGCGGGTGGAAGGCGTCGCTGTTCGGCGACGCCAAGGCCTACGGCCCGCACGGCTTCGAGTTCTTCACCGCCGAGAAGGCCGTCACGTCGCGCTGGCTCGACCCCTCGCACGGCGGCCTGAACCTGGGGTTCCCGCAGCACACCTGAGCCGTGGCGCCGGTCTGCGTGGCCCGGTCGGCGCGAGCGTGTCCCACTTTGTCGGCTGGAAGGGCCGTCCGAAGCGACGAAGTGGGACACGCAGCCGCAGGCAGACGGCGAACACGGATGCGGGCGGGGATACGCTCGGTCGGGTGACCGATCCCTTCTCGACCCCGCGTGAGCAGCTCGAAGCGCTCGCGGTCGATCCTGAGCTGTTGGCGTCCTGGCCGCGCGAGGGCGTCGACCCGGCGGTCGCGAAGTCCGCGGCGGTGCTCGTGCTCTTCGGCGCGCGCGACGGCGTCGAGGTCACGAACGACCCGTACGACCTGGATCTGCTGCTGCTGGCGCGTGCGACCACCCTGCGCTCGCACGCCGGGCAGGTCGCGTTCCCGGGCGGCCGGAGCGAAGACTCCGATGAGGACATCGTCGCCACGGCGCTGCGCGAAGCGCAGGAGGAGACCGGGCTCGACCCGGCGGGTGTGGATGTGCTCGGGGTTCTGCGGCCGCTGCCCCTGGCGTACTCGCTGCACGTGGTGACTCCGGTGCTCGGGTGGTGGCGGCATCCGTCGCCTGTCGCGGTGGGCGATGCCGCGGAGTCCTCCGCCGTCTTTCGCACACCGGTCGCCGATCTGATCTCGCCCGAGCGCAGGTACACCTCGGTCATCCACCGCGACGGCCAGACGTGGAAGGGCCCGGCATGGGTGCTCGACGCAGACGGCGCCGAACAGATCCTGTGGGGGTTCACGGGGCTCATCGTCGATAGCATCCTCGACCGTCTCGGCTGGGCGCAGCCGTGGGACGCGACGCGCACGATCCTCGCGCCCGTGTGACCCGCCCCGGCCGCACCGGCGTGCGACTCAGTCTTGCCCGCCCGCCGGCACGATCGGGCGGTGCTCGAAGAACGTCTGCAGGACGACGGTGCTGCGGGTGTTGACGGATGCCGCCTGCCGGATGTCGCGCAGCAGCGCCTCGAGCGCCCGCGGCGAGGCCACCCGCACGAAGAGCATGTAGCTCGCGTCCCCCGCGATCGAGTGGCACGCCTCGATCGCGGTCAGGTGCGCGAGTCGTTCGGGCGCGTCGTCGGGCTGCGCGGGGTCCAGCGGTGTGATCTCGACGAACGCCGCCAGCGGCTTGCCGACCGCCTCGGGGTCCAGCAGCGCCCGATAGCCGGCGATCACGCCGCTGGCCTCGAGTCGACGCATGCGCGCCTGCACGGCCGACACCGAGAGCCCGACCTTCTCGGACAGCTGAGCGAGCGTCGCACGCCCGTCGAGAGAGACCTCCTGCAAGAGGCGCAGGTCGACAGAATCATCCATAACTGGAACAATATCGGCAGTATTGTCCCAGCACCGGAATTATTTCGGGCAAAGCTTCGGATCGGAGGATTCCATGCCTATGACCGCGCACCCCGCGAAGACCAGCGCCGCAGAACCCGCCCCCACGCCCACTTCCCCCGCCGCCGGCGCGTCGGGCCGTGCCTGCGGGGGCGTGGACCCCGTCGCCGAGAGCATCGAGACCTCTCCGGCGTGGCTCGCGCTGAAAGACGCCGCGACGGGGCTGCAGTCCCTGCAGGCACAGGACGGTTCGATTCCGGATGCTGCCACCCACGCCGAGGCGCGCGCCTATGTCGAGAGCGTGGTGGAGTCGATCCGGTCGCTCGCTCCCGCGTTCCCGCACGACGCGGAGTACCTCGCCGCGTCGATGCATGACTTCGAGCGTTGGGCGGACACCGGGTTCGGCATCCCGGACTTCCACGACTCGCTCGTGGCCTTCCAGCCGCAGCAGCACCGGGTCGACGGCATCCGTCATCTCGTCGTCTTCCCGATGTACACGCAGAACGGATCACGCAACCGCTTCGTCGAGGCCGTCATCGTCGAGGTGATCTGGCCCGCCTTCGTCGCACAGCTCGAGACCGATTACACCAATGGCCTGTTCGTGTCGCTGCGGCTGGTCGACTTCACGCCGGGTTACGACACGAACTCGGCGGTGCTGTTCCCCGAGACCGTCGCGATGCGCGAGATCCCGGAGTTCACGTGGGGTGCGATCTTCCAGGATCGCGAGGCGGCGCGCTTCCGGCGCGTCGTGCATGCCGCCGCCGACATCACCAAGCTCGACCTGCCCGCCGACGCGCAGCGCCTGCTCGATGACCAGGCGCTGGCCGAGAAGACGTTCGTGATGTGGGACCTCATCCACGACCGCACGCACATGCGCGGCGATCTGCCCTTTGATCCGTTCATGATCAAGCAGCGGATGCCGTACTTCCTGTACTCGCTGGAAGAGCTGCGTTGCGACCTCACGGCGTTCCGCGAGTGCGTCGCGATCACCGAGCGGCTGCGGGCCCGTGCCGCAGCCGGCGAGACGCTCGACGCACAGGAGGCCGAGACGCTCGACCACGCCGTGCTCGTGCAGTACGCGGTGATCTTCGACCGCGTCTTCCGCTTCGCGATCACCGGCACCCGCGTGCGCAACTACGACGCGGTGGGCGGGCAGCTGCTGTTCGCGTGGCTGCACCAGCGTGGGGTGCTGCACTGGACCGACACCTCGCTCACCGTCGACTGGGACGCCGTGCCGGCTGCGGTCGTCGCGCTCGGCGACGCGATCGACGACCTGTACTGGCGCTCGATCGACCGGCCGAAGTCCGCGCACTGGCTCGCGACCTACGACCTGGTGCGCTCCACGCTCACCCCGCACCCCGCGTCGGCGTGGGCCCGCGGCCTCTCCGACGAGGTGCTCGCCGGACCTCCGTCGGGCTACACCGACGCTGTGCTCGATGACGAATTCCCGCTGTCGATGTTCTACGAAGCGCTCGAGAAGAAGATGCGGTCGGTGATCGAGTCGACCGTGGGCATCCGCGGCGGTGACGCCTGACCGAGGCTGCGTTCGTGTCGAGAACACGCGTTCTCGCCGAGACACCACGTCGCCGCCGGTGAAGACGGGGTCGTTCGGCGAGAACCTGCGTATTCGACGACGCCGCAGGCGGCGCCGCCCGCGTCAGAGGGAGCTCGGCCGGTCGTGGCCGGCCGAGCCGGCGGCGGCCTCTCGCGACGAGGTCGGGAACACGGGGCTCGGTGGCGCAGCGCCCGCCGCGCCGTGACCGGCCTCGGTCCCTTCGCCCGCCTCGGCGTCGGTGTCGACCACGCCCTCGCGGTACTCCTCGGACAGCACCCGGTAGGAGCGGGTGCTGAAGGCCAGCAGCGCCGCGACGACCATGATGAGTCCGGCGACCAGGAAGACCAGCGCGATCCCCCGCGCCTCACCCTCGCCCAGCAGCCGGCCCCACGTCCGCTCGCCGACGTCGGAGCGCATGTACGGGATGATCCAGAACTGCGCGATCGGCGCGATGAGGAACGCGGTGATCGGGGCCGCCGCCGACTCGAACGCCGCCGCGAACCCGAAGACCCGCCCCTGCCGGCTGAACGGCACGACCTTCTGGATGACGGTCTGCTCGGCCGCCTCGGCCGCGGGGATGATCGCCATGTAGAGGAAGATGCCGACGACGTACAGCCACGCCCATTCGCGGATCGTGAAGAGCGCGCCGAGCACCCCCATGACCATGACGACCAGCAGCAGCGTGCGGATCGGATTGCGCCCGAGCCCCCACTTGGCGATGACCAGCCCGCCGATGATGAACCCGAGCGACGAGATGCCCAGCACGACGCCCCACCACTGCACCGTGAACAGCGTCAGGCCGTAGGGGTCCATCAGGGCCATGTAGACGCCGCCGATGAAGTTGTTGAACGTCGAGAACACGATCAGCGCGAACAGGCCCGTCACGGCGCGAACAGCGCGGATGCTGCCCCGCAGGTCGAGCGCCTTCGCATGCGACTCGTCGGGGACCGGCGTGTCTTCGGGGATGCGCAGCAGCAGCAGGTGCGCGAACGCGAGCACTGTCGCCACGAGCGCGATCACCAGGGTGCCGCCCATGCCGAGGAAGCCCACCGAGAGCCCGCTGAACACGCTCGTGACGAGGAACGCGATGCCGCCGACCGTGCCGACCATGCCGTTGGCATTGACATGCCGCTCGACCGGGACGAGCAGCGTCACGGTCGTCGACAGGGCGATGCTGCGCAGGTTCTCGACCACCGACCCGATCAGGATGATGCCCGAGAACAGCCAGAACCACGGACCGCCGAGGTCGACGAGCGCCGACTCGGGCTGCGCGAGGTAGAGCGCGCCGGCGATCAGGAACGAGATGAGGGTCACGATGCTCGACAGCACCATCACCCGGTGCTTGCGGTGCCGGTCGACGATCGTGCCGAACACCATCGCGAACAGGGCGATCAGCAGCATGTACGTGCCCCCCACGATGCCCGTGGCCAGCACGGACTGCGTCTCGAGGTACACCCAGAACGTCAGCGCGAACCACAGGAAACTCGTCGTGATGTTCGCCGCGGCCGTGTTGATCAGCACCTGGACGAACGTGCGCATGCCGCCGGGCGGCGGCGTGTGCGCGGCGGCGACCTCGCGGGGGCTGTCGGACATGCCCTGACGCTACGCCGAGGTTCCGACATCCGGAACCCGGCCTAGGCTTGTACCTCGTGACCCCGATCCACGACACCAACGTCCGCGGCTTCGCGTCGGACAACTACTCCGGCATCCACCCCGAGGTGCTCGCGGCGATCGCCGCGGCCAACGACGGCCACCAGGTCGCCTACGGCGAGGACGACTACACCGAGCGCCTGCAACAGGTCTTCGCCGGCCACTTCGGCGAGGGCGTCGAGGCCTTCCCCGTCTTCAACGGCACCGGCGCGAACGTCACCGGGCTGCAGTCGATGCTCCCCCGCTGGGGCGCCGTGGTCGCCGCATCCACCGCCCACATCAACGTCGACGAGGGCGGCGCACCCGAGCGGGTCGCCGGCATCAAGATCCTGAACGTGCCCACCGACGACGGCAAGCTCACGCCCGAGCTCATCGACCGGGAGGCATGGGGGTGGGGCGACGAACACCGCGCGCAGCCGCTCGTGGTGTCGATCACGCAGTCCACCGAGCTGGGCACGCTGTACACGCCCGACGAGATCCGCGCGATCGCCGACCACGTCCACCCGCTCGGCATGCACCTGCACCTGGACGGCGCGCGCATCGCGAACGCCGCCGCAGCGCTCGACCTGCCGCTGCGGGCCTTCACACGCGACGTCGGCGTCGATGTGCTGAGCTTCGGCGGCACCAAGAACGGGGCGCTCGGCGCCGAGGCCGTCGTGGTGCTCAACCCCGACGCATCCGCCGGCCTGACCTTCCTGCGCAAGCTCAACATGCAGCTCGCCTCGAAGATGCGGTTCGTGTCGGCGCAGCTGATCGCGCTCGCCGAGGGCGACCTGTGGCTGCGCAACGCCCGCCATTCGAACGCGATGGCGCAGCGCCTGCGCGCGGGCGTCGAGGCGGGACTCGAAGGCGGCTCGATCCGGGGCGTCTCGTTCTCGCAGCCCACCCAGTCCAACGGCGTGTTCGCCGTGCTGCCAGACGGGGTCGCCGACCGGCTGCGCGGCTCGTTCCGCTTCTACGACTGGGACGCCGCGAAGAACGAGGTGCGCTGGATGTGCTCGTTCGACACCACCGAGCAGGACGTCGACGCGTTCGTCGCGGCCATCGCGCGGGAGACGACCGCGGGCTGAGGTCCGAAGACGACGGATGCCGCGGGTGCGCGCCCCGCGGCATCCGGATGTCTTCTCGGGTCAGGCAGCCGTCTCGTCTTCGGCCTCGTCGCTGTCGGCCTGGTCGTGCGCAAACGGCGTGACCTCGGCGCCCGCGGCGTCGTCGCGCTCGTTCGGGGACTCGCCCTCGGCGTCGAGGATCGCGTCGGCCGCCGGTTCGCTCTGGCCTTCGTCCTCGCCGTCGGGCCCGAGGAGTTCGACAGCATCCTCGGCCTCGCCGGACTCCGCGTGCTCGGCCGTCACCGCGCGGACGGCGACGTCTTCGGCGTCGAGCACGGTCTCGGGGCGGATGAGCTCCTTTACCTCGGCCATGAAGCTCATGAGCTGGTGCTGCTGCCAGCGCAGCTGACGCGTGCGGTCCTCGGCGTCGCGCAGCACCGACTGAGCCTGGGTGGTGACGGTGTCGATGATGCGCTCGGCCTTGGCGCGGGCACGCTCGAGGTGCTCGCGGGCGCGCAGGTTCGCGTCGGCCTCGAGCTGCTGCGACTGGGCGCGCATGAGACGGTCGAAGTCATCGGCCTTCGCCGCGACGCGCTGCGCGTGCTCGAGCGAGGCCGCGACCTGCTCGTTGGCGTCCTGCGTGATGCGCTCGGCGTGGGCGACAGCCTGGTTGTGCAGCATGAGGAACTCCTGCTGCGCGTCGTCCTGGCGACGGGTGAGCGACTCCTCGAACTCGAGCGCGCGCATCTTGAGCTCGCGCACAGCCTCTTCGGCCTCGGTGCGCATCTGCGTGGTCTCACGCGCGACCATCGAGCGCAGCGTCGCCGCGCCGCGCTCGGCCTCGCTGCGGATCGCGGCGGCCTCCTGCTCGGCCTGGGACACCTTCTCGCCGGCGTGCGCGGCCTCGCGCTCGAGACGCGCCTGGTGCGCCATCAGCTCGGTCTCGATGCGCAGGCGTGCCTGCTGGGCGTCGTTGTCGGACTGCGCGTGGACGGCCTCCGCCTCGGCCTGCAGCTCTTTGCGGCGGTTGCCGATCTCTTCGCGGGCGGCTTCGAGCAGGCGGTCGGCCTGCACGGTGGCGTTGCGGATGATGAGGCTCGCCTGCTCTTCGGCCACCCGCAGGATCTCTTCGAACTGCGGGCGCCCGCCGGCCTCGTTCGTGTTCTCGACCAGCTCGTCGGTGAGCGTCTGCACACGCTTCTCGGCCTTCGCGGCGCGCGCGTTCGCGGCGGTCAGCTCGGCTTCGAGGCGCTGCACGGCCTCGCGCGTGTCGGCGGTCGCGGACTGCACCTCGTCGCTCACGCGCTCCTCGGCCTTCGCGGCGCGCGCGTTGGCGGCGGTCACCGCGGCCTTCATCTTCTCGAGCGCCTCGCGCGCCCGCGCGTCGGCCTCTTCGAGCTTGGACTCGTAGTCGGCCTCGAGGCGCAGCAGAGCGTCGCGGTTCTGGGTTCCCGCAGCCTCGCTCACCCGGCGGTAGCGCTCCTCGAGGAACGAGATCTCGTCGGCGCTGGCCCGCAGGCGCGCGGTGAGTCGCGCGACGGCCTGATCGACCTCGTCTTTGTCGTACCCGCGGAAGGCCATCGCGAACGACGGTGCCGAACTCGCGCTGTCACCGCCGATCAGTTCGTCGAAGGGGCTCGCTTCGTCGACGCCCGGGCGGCCGGGCACCTGCTGATCCGACATGATGACTCTCGCAATTCTGCTGATCCGGGGGGTGTGCTCGGCTGCGAGGCGCACCGGCGGCTCCGCACCTCACGACAGGAGGGGTGCGCCGGATCGTGAAGATGAGGGGACGTCGCTTGCGTACGCGACACCACCGAGGGTCGGCGCCGGGGCGCCGCTGGGGTTATCGAATCCTACCTGCCGTTCTGATGCGCTCACGACGGGTTCGAGACATCCGCTCCCGCAGGGTCAGCGCAGTGCCCCCACGCTCGCCAGCGCAAGCCTGACGAGAGTGCCGCGGCCGCCCTCCATCTCTGCGGACAGGGCATCGGATGCCGCCTCCTCGGGCTTGAGCCACGTCACCTCGAGCGCATCCTGACGGGGCTCGCACGTGCCCGTGACCGGTACGACGAACGCGAGCGACACGGCGTGCTGCCGGTCGTCGTGGAAGGGGCTGACTCCCGGGATCGGGAAGTACTCCGCGACCGTGAACGGCACCGGCTGCGGCGGCAGCAGCGGGAAGGCAATCGGCCCGAGGTCGTTCTCGAGGTGGCGGAACAGCGCGTCGCGCACCGTCTCGCCGTACCGCACACGCCCCGACACGATCGTGCGGGTGATCTCTCCCACGGGCGTCGCGCGCAGCAGGATGCCGACGTCGACGACCGTGCCCATGCCGTCGGTGCGCACCGGCACGGCCTCGACGTACAGCATCGGCAGGCGGCGGCGCATCTCGGCAAGCTCGATGTCGCTGAGCCACGCCGGGTTCGAGACGCTCCCCGTCGGCGGGCCGAACGGGTCGTCTCCGGCCGGCTCGGGGTCGGGGGTGCGCACGGACATGCCTCCTGTATACCCCCTCGCCTCGGTCCCGCGCCCGGGTTGCGCCGGCCGGCCTCCCGGTTCGCTCCGGCCGCGTCGGCCGGTCCATGCGCGCGACGCGGCTTCCCGGCGCTCGCGCGCTGCCCACGGCGACACGGGTGTCGGAGCCCGGTGGGAGGATGTCGGCATGCCCGAAGATCTGCTCCTCGACGCCGACGCCGCCCTGTGGTCGATCGATCGCGGGTCCCTCGACGGGCGTGACCTGCTGCTCCTGCTGCACGGGTACGGCGCCGACGAGCACGATCTGTACGGGCTGCGGGCGTATCTTCCGCAGCAGCTCGCGGTCGTGAGCCTCGCCGCCCCGCTCACCCCGCCGTGGCCGATGCCCGGCCGGTCGTGGTACCCGATCGAGGGACTCGACGGCCGCGACCTCACGCAGGTCACCGCGGCGGCGCGGGCCGTGATCTCATGGCTCGACGAGCACGCGGGGGGCGCGGCATCCGTCGGTCTTCTCGGCTTCTCGCAGGGCGGGGCGGTGTCGCTGCAGGCGCTGCGGCTCGCACCCGAGCGATTCGCGTATGCGATCAATCTGAGCGGCTACGTCACCCCGGGCGCGCTCGCCGGCGACGTACGGCTGGCCGAGGTGCGGCCGCCGGTCTTCTGGGGGCGGGGCACGAACGACGACGTGATCCCGCAGCCGCTCGTCGACCACACCACACAGTGGCTGCCCGACCGCGTCGACCTGAGCGGGCGCGTGTACCAGGGGCTCACGCACAGCATCTCCGAGCCCGAACTCGCCGACGTGCGCGCGTTCATCGAGAAGCGGCTGGCCGATCCCGCGCCCGGTCCTTCGCCGGCCGAGCCGAGCGGTCCCGCGCCGGGCTGAGCGCTAGTGGCGGCCGGGTTCGCCTTCGGGGCCGGCGTCCTCGGGGTGAGCGTCGCCGGGGTAAGCGTCGTCGGGACGGGAGTCGTCGGGGCGGGAGTCGTCGGGGCGGGAGTTGTCGGGGTGAGCGTCGGCGGGGTGAGCGTCGGCGGGCCCGGAGTCGGCGGGGCCGACGTCTTCGGGCCCGGCGCCTTCGGGGTAAGCGTCGTCGGGGCGCGCCTGGTCGGGCCCGGAGCCGGTGGGGCCGACGTCCTCGGGGCGAGCCTCGTCGGCACCGGCGCCATCGCGGCCCGCACCCGCCGCACCACCGGCCTCGGGGCCGGCGCCTTCCGTCGGACCGGCACCCGCAGCACCATCCACCGCAGCCACGCCCGCCTCGCCCGCGGCCTGTCGGCGCGCGGCATCCGCCGCCGTGAACGCGACGGCGAACGCGACGCCGAGGCCCATCCCCATCGCCAGGCCCAAGCCGATGTTGCCGAAGGCCACGCCGAACACGACGCCCACGCCCATGCCGATCGCAATGCCGGCCCCCATCCGACGGCGGCGAGGTTGACGGGCTGGGGCTCCTGATCGGGCATGCCGCGACGATATGCGCCTGCCTCGCCGGATGCCTCCCCGATGCGACGGAGATGCGCGCATTCCCAGCATCCGTCGCGCTCGATCCGTTAGGCTGGCCGGCGTCCCTGTCCCGAGTGTGAGGAATGAGATGACGGAGATCGTCGCGTCCGCGCTGTGACCCCGCGCTGATCGTCGAACCGACGTGTCCGCGCCGCTCACCGAGCATCCCTCGTTGCTGAGCACCGATCCGCGCTGACCGTCGACCCTCCGCCTCACCGGCCGGACCACTCTCGTTCCGGCGCGCCCGCGGCGTCTCGATGTCAGCGCATGACTGACACAGGAGACCTCATGCCCGCCCACACTCTCACCCCTTCCGTCGTGCTCGACCGCGTCTGGTTCGCCTGGCCCGACGGCACCCCCGCCCTCACCGATGTCTCGGGCTCGTTCGGCACGGGCCGCACCGGCCTCGTCGGCCGCAACGGCTCCGGAAAGTCCACGCTGCTGCGGCTCGTCGCCGGAGAGCTCACGCCCGACTCCGGCTCAGTCGTGAGCGCCGCGGATGCCGCCTACCTTCCGCAGCGGCTCATCCTCGATGTCGATCGACCCGTCGCCGACCTGCTCGGCGTGGGCCGCGCGCTGCGCGCCGTGCGCGCCATCGAGTCCGGCGACCCCGACCCCGCGCACTTCGACGCGGTGGGCTCCGACTGGGACGTCGAGGCCCGGGCGCAGGCCGCCCTGGCCGAGGCCGGCCTCGAGCCCGGCATGCTCGACCGCCGCGTCGGCGAACTGTCGGGCGGCGAGGGCGTGCTCACAGCGGTCGCCGGCATCCGCCTGCGTTCTGCACCCGTCACCCTGCTCGATGAGCCGACCAACAACCTCGACCGCGATGCGCGTGCCCGCCTGTACGACCTGGTGCGCGCCTGGCGCGGAGCGCTCATCGTGGTCAGCCACGATGTGGCGCTGCTCGAGCTCATGGACGACACCGCCGAGCTGTACGACAGCGAGCTGTCGGTGTTCGGCGGCCCGTACTCCGAATGGCGGGCGTGGCTGGATGCCGAACAGGACGCTGCCCGCGACGCCGAGCGTGCCGCCCGACAGTCGCTGCGGCGCGAGAAGCGCCAGCGGATCGAAGCCGAGTCGACCCTCGCCCACCGCGCCGCGATGGGTCGCAAGGCCCAGGTCGACAAGCGCGTGCCCGGCATCGTGGCGGGAAACCGCAAGAGCGCGGCGCAGGTGTCGGCCGGGCGGCTGCGCGGCGAGAAGGCCGACCGCGAGGCATCCGCCCGCGAAGCGCTCGACGCGGCAGGCCGCCGCGTGCGCGACGACGCGACGGTCAAGATCGATCTGCCCGACCCCGGGGTCGCTGCGGGGCGCCGCATCGCGACTCTCACCGACGGCACCCGGTCGTGGACCGTGCAGGGCCCCGAGCGCGTCGCGCTCATCGGCCCGAACGGCGCCGGCAAAACGACGCTGCTGGAGCGGCTCATCACGTCGGCCGCGCCGTACTCAGGAAGAACGCACTCTGAGGCAGCCCACGGCCGCGAAACTCCGCGGCGGGGCGACACCTCACGCGAAGTTCTCCTGCGTTGTGCACGCGCCGAGGCGCACACCGACCGCGTCGGGCATCTGCCGCAGCGCGTCGACGGGCTCGACGACGCCGCGACGGTGCTCGAGGTCGTGCGCGACGCGGCGCCGGAGGTGCCCATCCCCGAGCTGCGCAACCGGCTCGCGCGGTTCCTCATTCGAGGCGCGGCGGTCGAGCGGCCGGTCGCCACACTGTCCGGCGGCGAACGGCTGCGCGTCGCGCTCGCGCGGCTGCTGCTGACCGACCCGCCGCCGCAGCTGCTCGTGCTCGACGAGCCGACGAACAACCTCGACCTCGACACGGTCGATCAGCTCGTCGACGCGCTCGCGGCCTACCGCGGCGCGGTGCTCGTGGTGAGCCACGACGACGCGTTCCTCGAGCGGCTCGGCGTGCACCTCACCCTCGAGCTCGGCCGCGACGGGTCGATCACCGAGCGCTGACCGGCGCGTGGGCCGCACGCGAGCTCCGGCCGAGTGCTGCGGTTCGGGGCGACAGCGCCTGTTCGATGTGGCGCCGTCGCACCGAACCGCAGCACACCCACAAGCGGACGTCGAGCGGGGCGCGGCGGGGCGACAGGCGGTGACGGATGCTGCGGCCGAGGCATCCGTCACCGTCATCGAGCCTCGGTACCCGGTACCCGGCCCCCGCCCCGGTACCCCACACCCGGCCCCCGCACCCGGCACCCCGCACCCGGCACCCGGCCCCCGGCACCCCGCATCCGCCCTCACACACACCCGCCCCGGCCCCACGCCCGCGACGCGCCCCACGCCCCCCGACGCGCCGGCGCCTCAGGCGCCGGGGTCGTCGCCGCGCGTCCAGGCGATCGCGATGAGCCGGCGCAGCACGTCGAGGTCGATGTCGTCGACCCTCTTCACATAGACGCAGCCCGCGCCCTCGGTGTAGGCGCCGAGCTTCGGCAGGAGCGCCGCGCCCTCGGGAAGGTCCTTGAGCCCGTAGAGCGAGAGCTGCGCCTTGCGCGGCGAGAAGCCGGTCTTCGGCCAGTCGCCGCGGCGCTTGGGATCCGACGGCGACACGTACACGTAGCTCCCGTACCCGACCATGGACGCGCCCCACAGCACCGGCTCGGCCCCGGTGACCTCGCGGAAGACCTCGGCGAGGACGAGTCCGTCCTCACGCCGCTTCGCGGGCGTCGCGGACTCGAGGAACGCCTGGACGTCGGCATCCGTCGGCTGGGTCTTGATCTGGGCCATGCCCGTATTCTGCGCCGCCCGCGGGCCGAAGGGAACCCGTCACAGGCGGGCGGCGGGCCGACGCCACCAGCGGTGCGCCCGGTCACCGCTGCCGGGAGCCGTTCGATCGGTCCGGTGCCGACGAACCACTGCCGCACCATCAGGCCGGGCACGCGCAGAAGCCCGTTGACGAGGTCGCCGATGCCCGTGGGCGGTCCCCACACGATCAGCGCACCCTGCGCGGCGTAGACGCTCACGGCGACGGCGCCGACCGCGCGAAACGGCACGAAGACGACATCGACGCCGCGCCGGGCGGTGGGATGCTCCCGCCGCGCGAGCCACACGACCGCGACGCGGCCGAACGCGACCAGGCGCCCGCGGGCCCGGGCACGAGCCACGGGCTCCGGCCCGAATGTCGGCGGTGAGGGAGAAGATGGGTGGGATGGGCGATGACGTGCTCGAACGGTTCGGTCCTGCGACGCAGGACTGGTTCCGCGGCGCGTTCGCGAAACCAACCGACGCGCAGACGGGCGCGTGGCGGGCGATCTCGGCGGGCCGGCACGCGCTCGTGGTCGCCCCCACCGGGTCGGGCAAGACGCTGTCGGCGTTCCTGTGGGCCATCGACCGGATCTTTCGCGAGAAGGATGCCGCGGCCCCCGCCGCTGCGAAGGGGCGAGGTCGCGCCCGACGATCGGCCGAGCCGGCCACGCACGTGCTCTACATCTCGCCTTTGAAGGCGTTGGGCGTCGACGTCGAGCGCAACCTCCGCTCGCCGCTGGTCGGGATCGGGCAGTCGGCGCGGCGCCTGGGCCTCACCGTGCCCGAGGTGACGGTCGGCGTGCGCTCGGGCGACACGACCTCCAGCGATCGGCGCAGACTCGTCGTCGACCCGCCCGACATCCTCATCACGACTCCCGAGTCGCTCTATCTCATGCTCACGAGCCAGGCCGGCGAGACACTGCGGGGCGTGCACACCGTCATCGTCGACGAGGTGCACGCGGTCGCGGCGACCAAGCGCGGCGCGCATCTGGCGGTGAGTCTCGAACGGCTCGACGCGCTGCGGCAGGCACGGGATCCGGATGCCGCGCCCGCGCAGCGCATCGGACTCTCGGCGACCGTGCGACCCATCGACGAGGTCGCGCGGTTCCTCGGCGGCGCGCAGCCGGTCGAGATCGTCGCCCCGCGGGCCACGAAGAAGTTCGACCTGCGGGTGGTCGTGCCGATCGACGACCTGTCGAACCCGCCTCCTGCGCCGGGAGCCGCCCCGGTCTCCGATTCCGACGAGGGGTCGACCGCCCCACACCCTGTCCCCGAACTCGCCGAGGGGGCGCCCGCCGGGAGCGCAGGCCCCGCCGAGCGCGAGCCGATCGATGAGGACTGGTTCGCCGGCCCGTCGACCATCCGCGGCGGCCGCTCCGCCGGCGGCACCGAGATGACCGGGTCGGTGTGGCCGCACGTCGAGGAGGCGATCGTCGACCGCATCCTGCAGCATCGTTCGACGATCGTGTTCTCGAACTCGCGGCGCCTCGCCGAGCGGCTGACGGCGCGGCTCAACGAGATCTATGCGGAGCGGCTGGGTCTCGATACGCCGGCTTCGCCGGCTACTCGACCGGCGGGAAACAGCGACTCGCCGGTCATTCGACCCGCGGGAAACGGCGGCTCGCCGGTTCGACCGGGTGCGAAGGGCAATTCCGTCCCCGCGGCGATGATGGCGGGTCTCGATACGAGCGCTTCGCGCCCTACTCGACCGCCGGGTTCTGTGGACGGCGCTCCCCCGGTGCTCGCCAAGGCCCACCACGGCTCGGTCTCGAAGGAGCAGCGGGCCATCGTCGAGGACGAACTCAAGTCCGGCGTGCTGCGGTGCGTGGTGGCGACTTCGAGCCTCGAACTCGGCATCGACATGGGCGCGGTCGACCTCGTGATCCAGGTCGAGGCGCCGCCGTCCGCGGCATCCGGTCTGCAACGGGTCGGGCGTGCCGGCCACCAGGTGGGCGAGGTGAGCCGCGCGGCGCTGTTCCCGAAGCACCGCAGCGACGTGCTGCACACCGCGATCGTCACCGAGCGCATGCTCGCCGGGCAGATCGAGGCCATCTCGGTGCCGCAGAATCCGCTCGACATCCTCGCGCAGCAGACGGTCGCGGCTTCGGCCGTCGGCCCCCTCGACGTCGAGGGCTGGTACGAGACGATCAAGCGCAGTGCGCCGTTCCGCTCGCTGCCGCGGTCGGCGTACGAGGCGACGCTCGACCTGCTGGCGGGGCGCTTTCCGTCCGACGAGTTCGCAGAGCTGCGGCCCCGCGTCGTGTGGGATCGCGACCGCGGCGTCATCACGGGCCGCCCCGGTGCGCAGCGCATCGCGGTCACGAGCGGCGGCACGATCCCCGACCGGGGCCTGTTCGGCGTGTACGTCGCCGGCCAGACCCGGGGCGCCCGCGTGGGCGAGCTCGACGAAGAGATGGTGTACGAATCGCGCGTAGGCGACGTGTTCACGCTCGGCACGACGAGCTGGCGCATCGTCGAGATCACCCACGACCGCGTCAACGTCGTCCCGGCCTTCGGGCAGCCGGGCAAGGTGCCGTTCTGGCACGGTGACGGCCTCGGGCGGCCCGCCGAACTCGGCGAGGCGCTCGGCAGGTTCTCGCGCGAGGTGTCGGCGGCGCCACCCGAGAAGGCGATGACGCGGTTGACCGATGCCGGCCTCGACGACAACGCGATCGGCAACCTGCTGTCGTACCTGGCCGAACAGCGCGAGGCGACCGGCACCCTGCCCACCGACAAGGCCCTCACCGTCGAGCGCGGGCGCGACGAGGTCGGCGACTGGCGGGTCATCCTGCACTCGCCGTACGGCATGCCGGTGCACGCGCCGTGGGCGCTGGCGGTGAACGCGCGCATTCGCGAGCGCCTCGGCGTCGACGGCTCGGCGGTGGCCAGCGACGACGGCATCATCGCGCGGATTCCGGATGCCACGGCCGAGCCCCCGGGCGCAGAGCTGTTCGTGTTCGACCCCGACGAGCTCGAGCAGCTCGTCACCGACGAGGTCGGCGGGTCGGCGCTGTTCGCCTCGCGGTTCCGGGAGTGCGCGGCGCGGGCCCTGCTCATGCCCCGCATGAACCCGAACCGGCGCAGCCCCCTGTGGCAGCAGCGGCAGCGGTCGGCGGCCCTCCTCGAGGTCGCGCGGCGCTACCCGACGTTCCCGATCATCCTCGAGACGCTGCGCGAGGTGCTGCAGGACGTCTACGACGTGCCGTCGCTGCTGCGCATCGCCCGCGGGATCGGCGAGCGTCGCATCCGGCTCATCGAGGTCACGACCGCGCAGCCGTCGCCGTACGCGCGCGACCTGCTGTTCGGCTACGTCGGCGCGTTCATGTACGAGGGTGACTCGCCGCTGGCCGAGCGGCGCGCGGCGGCCCTGTCGGTCGACCCGGCGCTGCTGAGCGAGCTGCTGGGCAGAGTCGAGATGCGGGAGCTGCTCGACCCCGAGGTCATCGCCCAGTTCGAGCGCGAGGCCCAGCGGCTCGACCCCGACCGCCGCGCGCGGGGCGTCGAGGGAGTGGCGGACCTGCTGCGCATGCTGGGGCCGATGGATGCCGCCGAGGTCGCCCCGCGGCTGCAGCCCGCGGACACCAGGTCGTCCGGCGATGGGGATCTCGACACGCCGCCTTCGGCCGCTGCTCGATCGGCGGTGAGCGACGAGCGCCACGCGACCGAGGCCGAGGCATCCGCTCATCTCGAGGCGCTCGTCGCGGCGCGGCGCGCGATCGCCGTCACGATCGCCGGAGTGCCGCGGTTCGCGGCGATCGAAGACGCCGGACGCCTGCGCGATGCGCTGGGTGTCGCGCTGCCGGTGGGGGTGCCGACCGCGTTCGTCGAGCCCGTCGCCGATCCGCTCGGCGACCTGATCGCGCGGCACGCGCGCACGCACGCTCCGTTCCCGGCGGGCGACGTCGCCGGACGGCTCGGCATCGGTGTGGCCGTCGCACGGCAGACGCTGCAGCGGCTCGAGGCCCAGGGGCGCGTGGCGAGCGGGTTCTTCCTTCCCGAGCGGGCGGGTGGCGCAGCCGGTGCGGCAGCCGCACCGGATGAGACCGAGTACTGCGACTCCGAGGTGCTCAGGCGCCTGCGGATGCGGTCGCTCGCTGCGATCCGCGGCAGTGTCGAGCCGGTTGCGCCCGACGCGTTCGCACGCTTCCTGCCGGTGTGGCAGCACCTCACCCGGCCGCTCGAGGGCGTCGACGGCGTCGCCGCCGTCGTGGAACAGCTCGCCGGCGTGCCGATCCCGGCAAGCGCATGGGAGTCGCTCGTGCTGCCTGCGCGGGTCGCCGACTACACCCCGGCGATGCTCGACGAGCTGACCGCGAGCGGCGAGGTGATCTGGTCCGGCCACGGGTCGCTGCCCGGACGCGACGGATGGGTGGCCCTGCATCCCGCCGACGCCGCGCCGCTCACTCTCCCCCCGGTCGACGACGAGCTCGCCCCGGCGGCCGGCAGCCTCGAAGCGCTGATCGTGAACGTGCTCGGCGCCGGGGGCGCGTACTTCGCCGCGCAGCTGCGGCAGCTCACCGATGCCGAGAACGAGCAGTCCGTCATCGAGGCACTGTGGAGCCTGACGTGGTCGGGGCGGGTCACGAACGACACGTTCGCCCCGATCCGCACGCTCCTCGGCGGTGGGTCGCAGGCGCACCGCGTCTCTCGCCGAACGCCGCGCGCGCGCATGTACCGGGGGGCGACGCTGGCCCGCGTGAGCGCGAACGCGCCGCCGCGCCCGCCCGCGATCGGCGGACGCTGGTCGCTCGTGCCCGAGCCCGAGGCCGACCCCGCGCTGCGCGCGACGGCGGCGGGGAGCCTGCTCCTGGACCGATACGGGGTGGTGACGCGCGGATCCGTGCAGTCCGAGGGTGTCCCAGGCGGCTTCGCTCAGGTGTACCGCACGCTCGCGGGGTTCGAAGAGGCGGGGCACTGCCGACGCGGGTACCTGATCGAAAAGCTCGGCGCGGCGCAGTTCGCGGCATCCGCCACCGTCGACCGCCTGCGCGAGTTCGCGGGGCTGCCCGACCCGCCACCATTGCGGGCGGTCACCCTCGCCGCCACCGACCCGGCGAACCCGTACGGCGCGGCGCTGGCATGGCCGGCCCTCGAGGGCGTGTCGCACCGCCCGGGCCGTAAGGCCGGCGGGCTGGTCGTGCTCGTCGACGGAGCGCTCACGCTCTATCTCGAACGCGGCGGCAAGTCGGCCCTGGCCTTCACCGGCGATGAGGCGGCGATCGCCGCCGCCGCCGGCGACCTCGCCGCGACGGCGCGTCGGCGCAGCCTCGACACGCTCACGATCGAGCAGGTGAACGGGGCCTTCGTCTACGGCACGGGCGTCGGCCGCGCCCTGCGCGACGCAGGTTTCGTCGAGTCGCCGCGCGGGCTCAGCCTGCGCCGCGAGCGCATTCAGGCGGGCTGACATGCCCCCGCTCCCCTCTTCTCGACCACCGCGCGTGCACAACGCAGGAAAACCCAGGCCGGACGCCGCCGGCCCTCCGTCGCGCACACTGCGCGGCGGTGATTCTCCTGCGTTGTGCACGACCGGCGGCGGGAACGGACGCACCGGTGCCTGAGGGCGACACCGTGCATCGCACGGCGCGCCGACTCGACGACGCGCTCGCGGGCGGCACGGTCACCCGCTTCGACCTGCGCGTGCCGCAGGCGGCGACCGCCGAGGCCACCGGCGAGGTCGTGCATGGCGTGGTCGCGCGCGGAAAGCACCTGCTGATGCGGGTGGGCGACCGGACGCTCCACTCCCACCTCAAGATGGAGGGCGAGTGGCACCTCTACCGGCCGGGCGAGCGCTGGCGCAAGCCCGGCTTCAAGGCTCGTGCCGTGGTCGCCGTGGACGGGCCGCGAGTGGCGTACGAGGCGGTCGGCTTCGACCTCGCCGACATCGCGCTGGTCGCCACCGCCGCCGAGGAGTCGCTCGTGGGGCATCTCGGCCCCGACCCGCTCTCAGGCGACTGGGACCCCGCCGAGGCCGCGCGCCGGCTGGGCGCCGATCCGCGGCCGATCCACGTCGCGCTGCAGGACCAGCGCAGCATCGCCGGCTTCGGCAACGAGTACGCGAACGAGATCCTGTTCGTCGTGGGCATCCTGCCCACGACGCCTGCGACCCAGACGGATGCCGCGGCCGTCGTCGACCTCGGAGCACGGATGATCCGCGCCAACCGCGACCGGGTCGAGCGCACATTCACCGGAGACTCCCGGCGCGGCCGAACGACCTGGGTCTACCGCCGCGAGGGACGGCCCTGCCGGAGGTGCGGCACGCTCATCCGCGCGGGGACGCTCGGCGCCGATCCCACCCGCGAGCGGATCGTGTTCTGGTGCCCGAACTGCCAGCGCGCGTCGACGGGTGAGAATCCGCCCGAAGCACGCGAGGATGGACGCACGACATCGCATCGGAGTTGATAAGCGTGGGCACGACCGTCTACGAACGACACAAGCCGCAGGCATCCACCGTCGAGCACAGCCTCTCGGGCACCCGGCAGAGCGTGTTCTGGCTCGACGACCTGCCGGGCTCGGCGCCCCGGCCGCGCTTCGGCGGCGAGTCGGTCGCCGACCTGGTGATCGTCGGCGGCGGATACACCGGGCTGTGGACCGCCCTGCAGGCCAAGCGCCGCGCCCCCGACGCCCGCGTCGTGGTGCTCGAGGGCAAGCGCGTGGGGTGGGCGGCATCGGGCCGCAACGGCGGATTCTGCGACGCGAGCCTCACCCACGGGCGCGAGAACGGCGCGACCCGCTGGCCCGACGAGATCGACGCGCTCGACCGGCTGGGCCTTGCCAACCTCGACGCGATGGGCGCCGACATCGCCGGCTACGGCATCGACGCCGACTGGGAGCGCCCCGGCGCCCTCAGCGTGGCCGTCGAGCCGCACGCGATCGCGTGGCTGGACGAATGGGCTCAGGATGCCGCCACCCGCGGCGACGACAGCGTCAGGCTGCTCGACACGGCTGCGGTGCGGGCATCCGTTCACTCGCCCATCTATCTCGGAGCCGTGTGGGAGACCCGCACGACCGCCCTCGTACACCCCGGAAAGCTCGTCACGGGGCTCGCGCATGCCGCCGAGGAGGCGGGGGTGGTGATCTTCGAGCACTCGCCCGTGCATGCGATCGACGAGGACGGCGGCGGCGCGGTGAAGATCGTGACGACGCACGGGCGCATCCGCACGCCCCGGGTGGCGCTGGCGACCAACGTGTTCCGCTCGGTGCTGGCCCGCAATCGCCTGATGACCGTGCCGGTGTACGACTATGCGCTGATGACCGAGCCGCTCACGCACTCCCAGCTCGCCTCGCTCGGCTGGAACGACCGCCAGGGCATCAGCGATCTGGCCAACCAGTTCCACTACTACCGACTCAGCCGCGACAACCGGATCCTGTACGGCGGGTACGACGCCGTGTACCACTATGGGCGGCGCGTACGCGAGCAGTACGAGGACCGGCCGGCGACCTTCCGCACGCTCGCGAGCCACTTCTTCACCACGTTCCCGCAGCTGGAGGGGCTGCGCTTCAGCCACAAGTGGGCGGGCGCGATCGACACCTCCACGCAGTTCTGCGCGTTCTTCGGCACCGCACGGCGCGGGCGCGTCGCGTACGCCGCCGGGTTCACCGGGCTGGGGGTGGCTGCGACCCGGTTCGCGGCCGACGTGATGCTCGACCTGCTCTCGGGCGAGCAGACCCCGCGCACGCGGCTCGAGATGGTGCGCAAGCGCCCGCTTCCCTTTCCGCCCGAGCCCGCCGCCGCGATCGGCATCAACGCGACCCGCTGGTCGCTCGATCGCGCCGACCACCACGCGGGCCGGCGAAACCTGCTGCTCAAGACGCTGGACGCGCTCGGGCTGGGGTTCGACTCGTGAGCCGGCTCACTCCCGGGCAGGCGACGGTCGCCTTCACCGCTCCGGCTGAGGCGGCGCCGGGAACCGCGGGGCGCGTGGGCGCAGCGGCGACCCCGGGCGCCGCGTTCGAGCCGGTGCCGGCCGACCAGGTCGTGTCGGGTGCCCCGCAAACCCGGTTCGTCGATCTCGACGAGGCATCCGGCCGCGTCGTGGGCGTGTGGGAGATGACGCCGGGCGGCATGGGCGACGTCGAGGCGGACGAGGTGTTCGTGGTGCTCGCGGGCGAGGCGACGCTCGAGTTCGTCGAGCCGGCGCTTCCGGCGATCGAACTGCGCCCGGGCGTTATGGTCCGGCTCGAGCGGGGAATGCGGACCGTCTGGACGGTGCGCGAGACGCTGCGGAAGGTGTACGTCGCGCCGTAGCGGGCACCGAATCGTTTCGCGGGAATGAATTCCGCGGGATCGGCGTTGTCTCTTCTTCGGCGCCCCGTGTGGCGCCATCGGAGGGGAACGTGGGCAAGAACTACGTCGACATCGAGGACGACCACGGTGAGACGCTGCGCTACCGCAAGCACGTCAACGGCCGAGGCCTCATCGCGAACGGCGCGAAGGTGCATCCGAGCGCCGTCGTGGAGTCCGGCGCGTACGTCGAACCCGGCGTCGTCATCGCCGCGCAGGCGCACATCGGCCGGGGTGCGTGGATCGAGGCGGACGCCATGATCGGCCCGGGCGCCGACATCGCCCCGCACGCTCACGTCGGCCCGAAGGCCGCGATCGGCGCGGGCGCGAAGATCGGCGTCCGCACGTACGTCGGCACCGGCGCGCATGTCGCCGGCGGCGCGCTCATCGGCGACGACGAGAAGATCGCCGAGGGCGAGAAGGTCGCCACCGACCGCCGCGGGCTGCGGCTGGCCGCGTAACCGCCGGAACCGGCCCTCGCTCACGCGAGGTCGCGCAGGCGCGCGGCGATGCCCGCTTCCTCGCCCGCGCGGCGCTCGTAGGTGACGGCGATGATGAGCAGCACCGCGCCGACCACCGCGAGCGTGATCCACCACGGCATCGACTCGATCTCGCGGCCGATCTGCACGAGGAACGCGAGCGCATTCTCGACCGGCAGCACCACGATCCCGATGAGAAACGGCGCCGCGAGGCGGCGGCTCGCACCGGCGAGGATCGCGGCGAGCGCCATCACGATCACGAGGATCGCCCGCCAGGTCAGCGGGTCCGTGAAGGTCGCCGCGACCGAGGCGCTCATCGCGACGACGATTCCGGGCGCGAGGAGTGCCCATGACCCTGTGAAGCCGGCGGGCCACGCGTTGAGCGTGGGGCGAACGGATGCCGCGGCATCCTGTTGTGCACGGCGCAGGGCGAGCACGCCCGCGAGCAGGAGTCCCGCGCCCAGCGGCAGCGAGAACCACTCGACGCGCAGGTCGCGGGGGCTCCAGGCGACGACGGCGGTGACGAACGCGAGGGCGAACACGAACCCCGCCGGCGGGAGCCCGGTCGGTGCTCGAAGCCCGCGCCGGGCGATGGCCACGAGCGCGACGAGAAGCGCCAGCATGAGCGCCCACATGGTCCAGATCGTGAACCAGTCGCGGTGGATCGCCGGCCACGCCGCGACAGCCACGACGACGAACGCGGGCGCGAAGAGCCACCGCGTGCGGGCCGTTCGCGAGTCGGGGGTCGCATCGCGACGCAGCGCCCGTGCCGCCAGCGCCGCCGGCGCCGCCCCGACGATCCCCCACGCGAGGCACACGGCGACGAGCGGCACCGCGACGGCGACGGCGTCCAGTCCCAGCCCGTAGCGGATCGCCTGCGTAGCCCCCGCCGCACTCGCGACGATCACGGCGACGAAGGTCACCGGGCGAAGACTTCGCAGCGCCTCGTGACGCGCGAACAGCCCCGCGATCGGCAGCAGCACCCAGGCCGCCGCCACGAGGGCATACGACCGCAGCGGAGGACCCCACACCGCCGCCACCGCGACGACCGGCACGACGGCGGTGAGCAGCCCCGCCGCGTACAGCGGCATCCCCCGCGCGCCGCGCAGCGTCAGCACGACGCCCACGATCGCGGTGCCGAGCGCGGGCGGGAGCAGGTATGGCTCGAGCGTGTCGACGCCCGCCATCCCCCATACGCACCAGAGCGCGCCTGTGAACGCGGCTCCCGAGAGCGCCCAGCCGTAGCGGCGGCCGCCCCACAGCGCCGTGGCGGCGGCGCCTGAGCCGAGGATCACGAGTACGAGGAACGTCGTTCCGAGCCCCGCGGCATCGCGCACCAGCGCGAGCAGCACCGCGATCGCCGCCGTGAGCAGGGCGGACGCCTCGATCGCGAGGCGCACGAGCGCGGCATCGGTCTCACCGATCTTCGAGACGAGCGCCGGGCCGATCACCGGCCCGCACGGCAGCACGAGCGCCACGACGGTCGCGATCGCCGGAAGCACGACCGGCGACCCGCTGCCGGGGAGCACCTGCGCGCCGAGGCACACGATCACCACCGCGAGCGACGGCACGAGCACGGCCGCGGCGGCGACCCGCACGAGCGTTCCGAGGCCGGCGCGGCGCGTCACGACGAGGGTGAGGCACAGCAGGAAGATGAGCCCGGTCGACAGGGCCGTCCAGCCGCTGCGCTCGACCAGGACCTGGGCGACGCCGATCAGGAACGGCACCGAGGTGACCACGAGGATCGCGTACCACGATCGCACGCGCACCCACGGCAGGAACGTCGCCGCGATCGCGACGAGCGCGCCGGCCGAGGTCGTGAGGCACAGCCGGGCGACGCCGTCGACACCCTGCACGCCGAGCACCGTGGCGAACACGACGAGCGCATAGGCGTACCCGGTGCCCACGTGCACGAACCGGGCGGATGCCGGCACCGTGAGCGCGAGGCACGCGATGGCGACCACGACCCCGGCGCCGGCGAGCGCCGCGAGGTCGAGGTCGCGCCACGAGAGGATCACTGCGAAGAGCACCAGCAGATGCGCGCCGGCGATGAGCGGCATACGGGTCGCGATCGACGTGCGACGCAGGGCGGGCACGCGGGCGAGGGCGAGGCTCACGGCCGCCGCGAGCGCGAGGCCGATCGCCACGCGTCCGGCGACGGTGATTCCGGGCACGGTGAGGAGTGTGAGCGCCGAGAGCGCCACGAACCACAGGCCGACCTGGCCGACCCAGCGCATGCCGGCCCGCGGGGCGTCGGGCGCGGGGATGCTCGACGGATGCGTCGTCCCCTCGGCGGTCGCGTCCGCAGCGGCGGGCGCGTCCGAACCGTCGGTCGCCTCCGGAACGCCCGTCACGACCGGGTTCGGCGCTGCCGGAGCCGGCACGAGCACGCCCGCAGCGCCGGTCGTCGCGGCGGGGTGGAGGCGTTCGTGCAGCAGCGCGAACGCCCCGAGCCCTGCGCCCAGGGCGGCGAGGCCCAGGACGACCGCCAGCGCGATGGGACCGTACAGCGTCTCGGCGCGGTAGAGCGTCCACAGGCCGAGCAGCGCCGCCGACAGCGTCGGCGAGATCGCGCTCAGGGTCACGACCGCGAGCGCGCCGCCCGCGAGCGCGCCGCGCCGCACACCCATCGGCACGGGAAGCAGCACCGCGACGACGATCGCCCCGGCGACCGCGGCGGCCGGGACCACCGCGACTTCCCACCCTCCCGAGACCCATCGCCCCAGCCCGAGGACGACGAACGCGGCCGTGCCCAGCGCCCCCGCGATCACGCTCCACAGTCCCGCCGCGATCCGGCGTGCCGAGAAGAGCGCAAGGGCGGCGGATGCGGCGAGCACGCCGCTCATCGACAGCCAGAACGACTCCGCGGGCAGCGCGCCGAACAGCCAGCCCTGCGCGATCGCGACCGCCAGCGCGCCCAGCTGCACGGCCGTGAGGGTCACGCGTTCGCCGTGGAGGGGCATCCGGAATCGGGAATCGAACCGCGCGGTGAACGCGATCAGCACGTGTGCGGCCAGGGCGGTGCCGAGGTGCCCGGGCACCGGCGCGCCGACCGCGTAGCCGATCATCGCGGGCACCAGGGCCAGCGCGACCAGCGCGCCCCACAGCCACGTGCGGATGCCCACGTGCAGGCCGAGCCACGTCATCGCGGCACCGGCGACCGCCGTCGCACCGGCCGCGATGGACCACGGGTGCTGCGGTGCGAGCGCGGTCAGCGCGTGCACGTCGAGCCCGAGGAAGATCATGCCGAGCGCGCCCACCGCCTCTGCCGAGAACTGCAGCCGGCGTGCGGCGAGCAGACGTGCGCCGAACAGGAACACCACCGTGACCGCGCCGACGATGAGCCCGCGGGCGAGCTGGTCGGTCAGGTCGGGGTTGAAGAACGTGAAGACGATCGCCGCGACCGCGACGAGCCCCGCGCCGGCGACGGCGAGCACGGACTGGACGGTGGCGCTCGATCCCGGCGCGGCGGCGAGCGCAATGCGCGGGTCGACGTCGCCGACGGCAGGCGCGGGCGCGACCCGCGGCGGCTGGGCGATGGGGCCGACCGGCACGCGGTCGAGCACCTCCTGCCGCGCGCGCAAGGCGGCGACGGCGGCCTGCGAGGCGTCCCACAGCTCCCCGCCGATCCCGGTGTAGTCCGCCCCGCAGCGCGGGCACCGCTGCACCCCGAGGCGCTCACCGCACCGCGGGCACAGGAGGAAGTCCTCGAGCCGCTCGATCGCAGTCTCGCTCCACAGCGGCCGGCGCGTGGCGACGGCGCTCACGAGGCACCCTCGGACGAGGCATCCGCGTCGTCGTCGACCCACACGAGGATGTCGCCGGGCTGGCATTCGAGCACGCGGCAGATCGCGTCGAGCGTCGTGAAGCGGATGGCCTTTGCCCGCCCGTTCTTGAGCACCGACACGTTCGCGGGGGTGATGTCGATCGCTGCGGCGAAGTCGGCGACCGACATCTTCTTCTTCGCGAGCTCGACGTCGAGGTTGATGACGATCGGCATCACACCACCTCCGACAGGTCGTGCTCGAGCTGCGACGCCTTCTTCAGGAGTCCGCGCAGCACCACCAGCAGCAGCGACAGCCCCGCGCCGACGACGATGCCGAGCAGGCACAGCAGCACGATCGAGGGCGACCCGGCGGGTGCGGTGGTGAGAAAGCCGAGCGTCGCGACGACCAGCACCGTGGCGACCACGACCGCGACGAGGCTCGTGTCGACCCACACGAACGCGCGCGGAGTGAAGATGCTGTCGGCGCCCACGAGGGTCAGCAGCCGCCACACGCAGATGAGCACCACCTGCGCGCACAGGGTGAAGATCACGCCGATGACGATGCCGGGCACCTCGAGGTAGGCGAGGTAGGGGTACATGCCGGCGAGCGATCGCGCCATGCCCGGCAGCACCACGATCTGGCACATGAGCAGCAGCGCGAGCAGCACGACGATGAGCGCCTTGAGCAGGATGATCGTGATGCGGTGCATGATTTCCTATCGATAATCGATCGATGCTTATCGCAGAACAATACATATCCATCGACTTTCGACACAAGACGTTGCTGTCGCACCCTCGCGCTAGGGTGGCGGGGTGACGCCCGCTGCGAGATCCCGTGCGCACCGCGGGCGCGGCATCCGGTGGCTTGCGATCGTGCTGGGCGCGGCGATCGTCGCCGTCGTGGGGTGGTCGGCCGCCGCCGGCCGGCTGCCGTGGCAGCTGACGGATGCCCCGCCGCCGCCTGTGCCGACCGCTCCCGCGCGCCCGGCCGACGCGTTCCCGCTCATCGTCGAGCGCGTCGTCGACGGCGACACGCTGCACGCCACCGTCGACGGGCCGAATGAGACCTTCGACATCCACGACTCGCTGCGCATCCGGCTCATCGGGATCGACACGCCCGAGGCGAACCCCGCGGAGTGCTGGTCGGCCGAAGCCACCGTGCACCTGCGCGCCCTCGCCCCCGAGGGCTCGGTGCTGTGGGGCGCCGTCGACCGCGACCCGTTCGACCGGTACGACCGGGCCCTGCTCTACCTCTGGACTGCGCAGGACCGCTTCGTGAACCTCGAGCTCGTCACCGCCGGAGACGCGCAGACCCTCACGGTCGAGCCCAACGACGCCCACGCCGACCTGTTCGCCGCGGCCGAGGCATCCGCCCGGGAACAGGGCGCGGGGCGATGGGGCGCGTGCTGACCGAGCGTCACGCGAAGAGGAACAGCACGAAGCCGACGAGCGGCAGCGTGCCCTGCACGAGCGCCGCGCGCAGGTGCTTCACCCCGGTCGACAGCAGCACGAGGGACGCTGCGGCCATCGAGGCGAGCGAGAACAGCACCAGCGCGCGCCCCGCGATGCCCGCGGCCGAGCCGGCATCGCCCGCCCAGAACAGCACGAGGCCGAGCGTCGCGCCGATCGCCAGGAACAGGTTGTAGAACCCCTGGTTGTACGCCAACGGCTTCGTCGCGTCGGCCGTCGCCTGGTCGGGCACGCCGAACCGCTTGTAGATGCGCGGCTGCGTCCACTGGATGCTCTCCATGACGAAGATGTACACGTGCAGGAGCGCCGCGAGGGCGGCCAAGACCGTGGCGATGATCGGCACCATGAGCGAACGATACCGCCCTCGCCCCGCTCGCGCGCCCGCCGCGCGCATCGCCGCCGGTACGTTGGTCATCATGGCGAACAGCGGCGCGCGCGGGCGCAGCGGCGCGCAGGGCGGGCGCAGCGGCGCGCAGGGCGGCGGGCGCAGCGGGAAAGGCGCCGGATCGCGGCGTCAGGCCGCGAAGGGCGCCGCGCGCGGCGGACGGGGCGCGAAGCCGGGTGCGAAGCCGGATGCGAAGCCGCCGGGACGAGCCGCGCCGCGGCCCCCCGCGAATGCCGAGCCCCCCGAGACCCTGCCGGACCGGTTCACGCTGGGCGTGGTGCCGGGCGCGACGCCCGGCAAGTGGATCGACGCATGGCGCAAGCGCATGCCGCAGGTCGAACTCGAACTGCGGCACATCGCGGTCGCCGACCAGCGCGACGCGCTGCAGGCTCCCGGGTCCGCGGAACTGCTCCCCCTCGACGCGGCGCTCGTGCGGCTGCCGATCGACCGGTCAGGTCTCAGCGTCATCGCGCTGTACGACGAGGTGCCCGTCGTCGTGGTCTCGGCGCAGTCCCACCTCACCGCCGCGGACGAACTCGACCTCGCGGACCTCGCCGGCGAGGTCGCCGTCGTGCCCCGCGACGACGTGCTCGCACTCGACGTGCCCGGTGCGGTCGCGGCATCGTTCGACCCGCCCGCCGACACCGCCGAGGCCATCGCCACCGTCGCCGCCGGCATCGGGTTCGTCGTGGTGCCGATGTCGCTCGCGCGCCTGCACCATCGCAAGGACGTCGAGCACCGTCCGCTGCGGGGCGCGCCGGTCTCGACCGTCGCTCTCGCGTGGCCGGCCGATCGCACCACGCCGCTCGTCGAGGTTTTCGTGGGCATCGTGCGCGGACGCACGGCGAACTCGTCGCGTTGACCGCACGGGCGACTTAGAATCTCGCCATGACTGCGCCCGCGCTGTACGTCTGCGTCCGCCCGCAGCAG
Organism: Microbacterium sp. BWT-B31; assembly: GCF_041379855.1. NCBI lineage: Bacteria > Bacillati > Actinomycetota > Actinomycetes > Micrococcales > Microbacteriaceae > Microbacterium > Microbacterium sp. BWT-B31. The sequence goes on along the minus strand of NZ_JBFECU010000001.1, from coordinate 144,953 downwards.
AATGCTGCCGAGGCGGAGTACGAGTCGTTCCGCCAGGCGATGCGCCTCGAACCCGACCGGCTCGACCGGATCGACCTCGTGCGCGAGCCGCTGCCACCGGATGCCGGCGAGCGCTGGCGGGCGTTCGTGGTCGGCGGGAGCCCGTTCAACGTGTCCGATCCGGAGTCGACGAAGACCGACGTGCAAAAGCGCCTCGAGGCCGATCTCGAGCGCATCGCGGGTTGGGCCGCGAGTGCCGGCGCGCACGTCTCGGCGTTCTTCACGTGCTACGGCATCGGGATCGTCACGCGCCTGCTGGGCGGAGAGGTGACCCGCGCCTACCCCGAGGACACCGGACCCGTGACGGTCTCGCTCACCGCCGAGGGGCGCCGCGACCCCCTGTTCGGGGGGCTCGCCGAGCGCTTCACCGGGCTCACCGCCCACAAGGAGGGCACGGGGCGCCTGCCCGCCGGCGCCGTGCTGCTGGCGACGAGCCAGACGTGCCCCGTGCAGGCGTACCGCGTCGGCGACCGCCTGTGGGCGACCCAGTTCCACCCCGAGCCCACGGCGAAGGCGTTCACCGAGCGCATGGCGGTGTACCGCGACGACGGCTACTTCGCGTCGGACGACTTCGAAGCGATCTCGGGGCGCGTGCTGGCGGCATCCGTCACCGAGCCGGTGCGCTCGCTGCGCGCCTTCGCGCGGCGTGTGCTCGTCGACCAGCCGCCCGCCGCGTAGCCGTCGCGAACCGCGGCCTCGGCGGCCGGGTCGATCCCGCGCCCGCCCGGCGCGGCCTGCTGCGCCGTCTGGGCGTCACGCCCGCTCGGGCGGATGCACGAGCAGGTCGATCCGCTCGGCGAGATAGGCCTCGAGGGGCTGGTAGCCGGCGGCGGGGCTCCAGCGCACGCTCGGCACGCCGTCGATGACGGCGAGAGGGCCGGATGCCTCACCCCGCGCAAGAGCGTCGAGGTCCACGCGCGTCCACCCGAGGTGCACCGGGGTGCCCTCGGGGTAGCGCGCGCGGTGCGCGGCCTCAGCCAGCTCACCCCGGCGCCGCTGCGACTCGGCCGTGTAACCGCGTCGCGCGGAAAGCCGCGAACGGACCACCTCGCCGGTCGCCAGCATGCCGTCGTCGGTGAGCAGCACCGCCCCGAGGTGCCACGCCGTTCCGCGCGGCACGATCCGCGACGCCCGCGCGATGCCGAGGATGCGCCGCGGCTCGACGACCTCGCCCACCGCCACGCGCGGCGCGTCGGCGAGTCGCACGCGCGCATGGGCGAGGAGTTCGGCGACGGATGCCACGCGTTCAGGCTACGCGGGCCGCGGCATCCGTCGCTCTGGCTCAGCGCCGGGGCTGAGCGGCCATATCGCTGCGCAGACCGACGGCGCCCTCACCCGGTCGCCGCGCAACGCGTTCGCGATCAGCGGGACCAGCAGCACCGCCCACGACCGAGAGGCGCACGGCCCGGGCCAGAGCGCGCGCCGACCGCCTCAGTCCGGCGCGTCGTGCGTGCTCCGCGCGCGCTCGGCGGCCTCACGCGCGGAACGCGCGACGGATGCCGTGGACCGCTGCTGCTCGTCGAGGTCCGCCAGCTCTGCCTGGAGCGTGCGTTCCTCGTGTTCGAGGCGATCGAGATCGCGGCGCAGATCGCCGAGGCGCTCGCGCACGTGGTCGGCTCGCTCCCGCACCCTCGCCCGGCGCGCCTCGACCTGCGCGAGGGCGCGTTCGGCCTCGTTCCTCGTGCGCTCCGCCTCGCGCGCGGCCCGCTCGGCCGACTTCCGCGCGCGCCGCTCGGCGAGATCGTCGCGGGCCGCAGCCGGCGCCGCGACCTGCGGCAGCGACCCGCCCACAGCCTCGGCGAGGTCGTCGCCCTCGAACGCCCCGGCTTCGAGCGGCTTGACGAGGCGCCCGGTCATCACCGCGGCGGCGGCTGCGGCATTCAGCACCGCCGCGTTGATCGTCTTTTCGACGTCCTCCCGCGCAGAGGCGCTCACCGCGATGCCGGCCGCGTCGGCGAGCTCGACGGCCTGCGCGGCCAGAGCCGCGACCAGTTGGCGGCGCTGGCGGCCGAGGCGCGCGAGCTCACGCGCGTCGAGGTCGTCCTGCGCCTCGCGCAGCGCCGACGCCAGCGCGAGCGCGTCGGCGAGCTGGCCCTCTCGCGCGAGCAGGCCGACGACCCACGCGGCGACGGTCGGCTTGGGCAGGCGTTTGACGAACGGGGCGAGCGAGCGGGAGGATGCCCCGGCCCGCGCGTTGCGCGCCGCCGTGAACCGGTCGGGGGTCAGCGCGTAGAGCTCGGCCGCGATCGCGTCGAGCTCTGCGTCGTCATGCGTGGGCACGGGCCCATTCTCGCCCCTGGCGAGCGCGCGAGGGCCTCACGCACGGAGGGCTCGCGCGGAACCTCGTGATCTCGGGGCGGTCCGGTTTCGCAAGGCCCCGCGGCTCAGGCCGAGAGGACGGATGCCGCCTGCCGCGCGGCGCCGAGCGCCACGTACTCCCCCGGCTCGGGCACCTCCACGGGAATGCCCAGCACGAGCGGCGCGATCTCGCGCACCGCCTCGGACTGCGCGCCGCCGCCGATGAGCAGGGCCCGCTCCAGCGGAACGCCCAGCTCGCGCAGCGCGTCGAGACCGGCGGCAAGGCCCGAGAGCATGCCCTCGACCGCCGCGCGCGCGAGGTTCTCGCGGGTCGTCGAGGCGAGAGTCATGCCGGTCAGCGACGCGGTGGCGTCGGGAAGGTTCGGGGTGCGCTCGCCCTCGAAGTAGGGCACCAGCGCGAGCCCGCCGGCACCGGGTGCGGCCGCCAGCGCGAGGTGCGAGAGCTCGGCGTGCGGGACGCCCAGCACACGGCCGATCGCGTCGAGCACGCGCGCGGCGTTGAGGGTCGCCACCAGCGGCAGGAAGTGCCCGGTGCAGTCGGCGAAGCCCGCGACGGTGCCGGTCGGGTCGATCGTGCGCTCCTCGCTCACGGCGAAGACGGTGCCGCTCGTGCCGATCGAGACGACCACGTCGCCGGGAGCGGCGCCGAGGCCGAGCGCGGCTCCGGCGTTGTCGCCGGCGCCCCCGCCGACGCGGCGGCCGGCCTGGTCGGCGACCCACTCGTGCGGGCCGAGCACGCGCGGCAGCACGGCGTCATGGCCGAGCGCGGCCATGAGCAGGTCACGGTCGTAGGAGCCGTCCGCAGGGTTCCAGTAGCCGGTGCCCGAGGCATCCGATCTGTCGGTCACGAGCTCGTCGAGCACAGGCCCGCGCGGCGACTGGTCCTCGGGGCCGAAGCCGCGCAGGCGCCACGTGAGCCAGTCGTGCGGCAGCGCCACGGCGGCGACGCGCTCGGCGTTGGCCGGCTCGGCATCGCGCAGCCAGCGGAGCTTGGTGATGGTGAACGATGCCACGGGCACGAGGCCCGTGCGCCGGGCGAGGTCTTCGGCGCCGAACTCGGCCGTCAGATCGGCGGCCGCCTGCGCGGAGCGGGTGTCGTTCCACAGCAGCGCATCGCGCACGACGCGCCCCTGTGCGTCCAGCGCGACCATGCCGTGCTGCTGCCCGCCGATCGCCCACGCCTCGACCGCATCATCGCCTGCGGCGCTGGGCCCGAGCCCGCCGGCGTCGGCGATGGCAGCCTGCAGCGCCGTCCACCAGGCCTCGGGATCGACCGAGGTGCCGTCGGGGTGGGATGCGCGGCCCTGCCGCACGATGGCGCCGGTGGCGGCATCCGTGATCACGACCTTGCACGACTGCGTCGACGAGTCGACCCCCATCACCAGCGTCATCGCCGCTCCTTCTTGAGTGTTGTTGTCTCCACGCCCCGCGCACAACGCAGGAGATCCGGAATACTCCATGCCCGCAGACCGGCGTGTCGGCCCCGCCCTGCCAGATTCTCCTGCGTTGCGCACAGCAGCGGTGCGCGGGGGGGCGTCAGCGCGCGCCGAGCAGGTGCTCGGTCGCCAACTGCTGCAGGCGCACGAAGCCGAAGCCCTTGCCGCCGAGGTACTGCGAGGCGTCGAAGTCCTCGTACGCCGAGCGGTCGGCGAGGAAGTCGTCGTACGACTCGCCCTCGTTCAGGGTCGGCACCGACAGCTCGGGCACGCGGGCGGCCTCGAGTGCCTGCTGCACCTCGGGGTCGGCGCGGAAGGCGGCGGCGCGCTCCTTGAGCAGAAGGTACGTCTGGATGTTGGCCTTGGCCGAGTCCCACACGCCGGTCTCGTCCTCGGTGCGCGAGGGCTTGTAGTCGAAGTGACGCGGGCCGTCGTAGGCCGGCACGCCGCCGGGGCCGCCGTTTTCGAGCAGGTCGACCAGCGCGAACGCGTTGTGCAGGTCGCCGTGACCGAACACGAGATCCTGGTCGTACTTGATGCCGCGCTGGCCGTTGAGGTCGATGTGGAAGAGCTTGCCGTGGAACAGCGCCTGGGCGATGCCGGCGGCGAAGTTCAGGCCCGCCATCTGCTCGTGGCCGACCTCGGGGTTGAGGCCGACGAGCTCGGGGCGCTCGAGCGAGTCGATGAAGGCGATCGCGTGGCCGAGCGTGGGCAGCAGGATGTCGCCGCGGGGCTCGTTCGGCTTGGGCTCGATCGCGAAGCGGATGTCGTAGCCCTTGTCGGTCACGTACTGGCCGAGGAGGTTGACCGCCTCGCGGTAGCGCTCGAGCGCGGCGCGGATGTCCTTGGCCGAGTCGTACTCGGCGCCCTCGCGGCCGCCCCACATGACGAACGTCTTGGCGCCCAGCTCGGCACCGAGGTCGAGCTGACGCAAGACCTTGCGCAGCGCGAAGCGACGCACCTGGCGGTCGTTCGAGGTGAAGCCGCCGTCTTTGAAGACGGGGGCCGAGAAGAGGTTGGTGGTGACCATCGGCACGATGAGGCCGGTGTCGGCCAGCGCGCCCTTGAGGCGGTCGATCTGGGTCTGGCGCTCGGCGTCGGTCGAGCCGAAGGCGAACAGGTCGTCGTCGTGGAAGGTCAGGCCGTAGGCGCCGATCTCGGACAGCTTCTCGACGACGTGCACGACGTCGAGGGCGGGGCGAGTCGGGCCGCCGAACGGGTCGGTGCCGTTGTAGCCGACGGTCCAGAGTCCGAACGAGAACTTGTCGTCGCGCGTGGGGGTGGGCATGTCGCTCCTTTGCGTGGGTGCGTGAGCGCGGTGGCGCGCGTAATTGTTGTGCTTAACAACCTATACCAGAACGGATGCCTCGTCCAGCCCGGGTCACGGCATCGGCACGCTCCCCGGCACAGCCGTCACGCACGGGTGCGCAGCTCGACGACGTCCACGTCGGCGACGCCCTCGCCCACGGCGAAGGGACCGACCCACGTGCCGACGAACCAGCTCGTGCGGCCCGTGGTGAGCACCCCCCGCACGTCGGCCGTCGCCACGACGAAACCGGCGGCGATCAGCTCGACGCAGAAGCCCTCCACGCGCATCGCGAGCGCCACCGGCGCACCCGCGGGAAGGGTCGTCGAGCCGAGCTCGATCGTGCGCCCCGAGTCTTCGAGCACCGCGCGCACGCGCCCGGCGCGGTCCACCGAGAGCTCGACGAACCCGAGCTCGGACGTGCGCAGCAGCAGTCCGGCGCGCAGCGCGCCCTCGCCCGCCGACAGCTCCACGACGGTGCGCACGTCGACCCGCGAGTCGGGCAGCCGCCGCGCGAGAAAGGATGTCGCCCCGACCTGCGACGGCTCGTCGGACGTCGCGGTCAGCCGCACGAAGCCGGGCCGCGCGCCGGCATCCGCGAACGCCGACGGCAGCCTCCGCACGCCGTTCCACGCGAGGTCGAGCGCGGGCGCGTCGAAGTCGTCGCGCACGAGGTCGGGCCACGGCTGCTGGTCGGCGACGCCCTCGGCCTCGACGACCGCCTCGACCCGGCCGGAGCCCGGGGCGAAGACCGGCCGCCCGGCCTGCCACTCGACCGGCACGAGAACCGTCTGCCGCGCCGTGAGCGCGTCGGTGCCGGCATCCGTTCTCGTGGCCAGGGCGACCGCCCACGTGCGGCCGTCAGGCGCCTCGACGAGGTCGGCGTGCCCGACGTTCGCGATCGGCGCGCGCGCGCCGAGGTGCCGGTGCGTGAGGCGCGGGTTGCCGGGGTCGCCGCGGTACGGGCCGGTGATCTGGTCGGCGTAAGCGACGCACACCGAGTGGTCGCGGTCGGTGCCGCCTTCGGCCGCGACGAGCAGCCAGCCGCCGTCGGGGTGCGGCAGGATGTGCGGCGCCTCGGCCCAGCCGGCGCCGTCGAGGGCACCGGTCCAGATCGCGGTGCGCTCGCCGAGCGGCGCGAACGTCTCGGGGTCGAGCTCTGCCAGCCACACCGCGTTCGCGCCGGTCCACGCGTCGCCCGCGGCGGGCGCGGTCGCGCACAGCCACAGCCGGTCGCCGTCGAAGGTGAGCGACGGGTCGATTCCCGGCATCCCGTCGAACCACACCGGCTCGCTCCACGGGCCCGCCGGGTCATCCGCGGTGACGACGAAATGCCCCGAGCGGGCAAGCGGATGCCCCGCCCCCGCCACGTGCGTGCACACCACGTAGAAGCGGCCGGCGTGATGGCGGATCGTCGGCGCGTAGAGGCCCTTGGACGACGGGATCGGCGCGAAGTCGAGGCCGCAGTCGCCCTCGAGCTGCTCGGGACGGTGGATCGCGTGGCCGATCAGCTGCCAGTCGACGAGGTTCGTCGAGCGGTGGATCGGCAGCCCCGGCAGGTACTCGAACGTCGAGGTGACGAGGTAGTAGGCGTCGCCGACGCGGCAGATGCTGGGGTCTGGGTGGCAGCCGGGCAGGATCGGATTGCGGTACGTGCCCACGGGCTCAGCGGTCCTCGCGGCTGCGCGCCGGAGCGGCTGCGGCGCGCGGCGGGGCCGTCGACGCGCGCGCGATGAGTCGCGGCTCGAGCTCGCGGTGCATCGCGGCCTCGTCGAGCGCAGCGCCCGCGAGCCGCTCGAGCAGCAGCGTCACGGCCGTCTCGCCGAACTCGCGCAGGTCCGCGCCCACGCTCGTCAGGCGCGGGAACGACAGCTCGGCGACGTACGTGTTGTCGAAGCCGACGAGGCTGACGTCGTCGGGCACGCGCACACCCTCTTCGGTCCAGCGCGCGAGCAGGCCCAGCGCGACCAGGTCGTTGTAGGCGATGACGGCCGTCGGTCCGCCCCCGAGCACGGTGTCCGCCGCCTCGCGCCCGCCGTCGGCGTCGGGCGCGTAGCCCGACAGCTCGATGAGATCGACGCCCGGGAACAGCTGCGCGGCCTCGCGGATCGCGCGCGAGCGGCGCGCCTGCGACCACGAGCGCGCCGGGCCGCCGACGTAGGCGATGCGCCGATGGCCGAGCTCGTGCAGATGCCCGATCGCGGCACGCGCCCCCGCCCGCTCGTCGATCGTGACGGTGGGCACGACGATGCCGGGGACGGCCGCGCCGGCGGGTGCGGATGCCGCGCTCGGCGCGCCGTCGAAGGCGTCGGGCCCCGATGGCGGCGAGACGAGTTCGCGGTTCACCAGCACGCACGTCGTCGTCGCCGCGAGCTGGGCGAGCGCGGCGTCGGACAGGCGCGAGGACGCCAGGATGATGCCGTCGATCTGCGGGCCGACCGCACGCACCTCGGCAGCCTCGACGTCGGCCTGCTCGGCGGTGTCGACCACGACCAGCCCGTATCCGCGCTCGCGCGAGCTGGCCTGGGCGCCCTTGGTGAGCGACGAGAAGTACGGGTTCTCGATGTCGGGCACGACCAGGCCGATGACGCCGGTGCGGCCGCCGCGCAGCCCGCTCGCGGCGCGGTTCGGCTGGTAGCCGAGCTCGTGCACGGCGGCCAGCACGCGGTCGCGCGTCTCTTCGGACACACGGTGCGGCGCGCGCAGGGTGCGCGAGACCGTCGCGATGGACACGCCGGACCTGGCCGCGACGTCATGAACTGTGACCACGCTTGCGCCCCTCGCTGATCGGGTGGGTTGAAGCGATCTTCCCCGATCGCACCGCTCGGACACTAGGATAACAACGTTTACATCCGGAGGAACACCGCAATGACGCCGACATCCGAGCGCCCGCCCGCCGATCGCGGGTGGTCGTGGCATCCCGATCGCGCCCTGCCCGCCGACCCGGGCGTGCGCGCCGTCGCGCGACAGGTGCTCGACGCGACCCAGGGGCTGCCGATCATCTCGATGCACGGGCACGTCGATGCGACGATGCTCGCCCTCGACGCGGCCTTCCCCGATCCGGCGACGCTGCTGGTCACCCCCGACCACTACATCACGCGCATGCTCGTGTCGCAGGCGACCTCGCCCGGCCCCGTGCGCGACGCCGGGGTGCGCTCCCCCGCCGACCTCGGGGTCGGACCGGGCGCCGACGCCGACCCTCGCGAGATCTGGCGGCGTTTCTGCGCCGGATGGACGGCGCTGCGCGCCACGCCCACCCGGTACTGGCTCGAACATGTGCTGCACGACGTGTTCGAGGCATCCGTCGCCCCCTCGCCCGAGACGGCCGACGACCTCTTCGACCACATCGCCGAGCGCCTCGCGCGACCCGAGTATCGCCCGCGCGCGCTCTTCGAGCGCTTCGGCATCGAGGTGCTCGCCACGACCGATCCGCCCGACTCGCCCCTCGACGCGCACGCCGCGCTGGCCGCCGACGGGTGGGGCGGCCGCGTGATCCCGACGTTCCGTCCCGACGTGCTGCTCGAGCCGGGGCTCGCCGGATGGCGGGGCGAGCTCGACCGGCTGAGCGCCGCCGCAGAGATCGACGCGCACTCGTACGACGGATTCCACGACGCGCTGCGGGCGAGGCGTCAGGCGTTCATCCGCGCCGGGGCGCGCGCCACCGACCACGGGCACCTGCGCGCCGACACGACGCGTCTTTCCGCCGCCGATGCCCGGGCCCTGTTCGCCGCCGCGCTGCGCGAACCGCTCGCGGCCGAGGCATCCGCCGCCCTCACCGCCCATCTGCTGTTCGAGCAGGCCGCGATGTCGGCAGACGACGGACTGGTCATGCAGCTGCACACCGGCGTGCTGCGCGACCACGACCGCGGTGCGGCGGCCGCGCACGGGCCGAACATCGGGTTCGACATCCCTGTCGCCGGCGAGTTCACGCGGGGGCTGCGTCCGGTGCTCGAGGCGTTCGGCAGCCACGAGAACTTCCGGCTCATCGTGTTCACCGTGGACGAGACCGTCTCCTCGCGCGAGCTCGCTCCGCTCGCCGGCGCGTATCCCGCGATGCGGCTCGGCGCCCCGTGGTGGTTCCTCGACGCCCCCGACGCGATGCGCCGCTTCCGCGAGGCCGTCACCGAGACGGCGGGCCTGCGCAACACGAGCGGGTTCGTCGACGACACGCGCGCGTTCTGCTCGATCCCCGCCCGTCACGACCTCGCCAGGCGAGCGGATGCCTCGTACCTCGCGCGCCTGGTCGCCGAGCACCGCCTCGACTTCGACGAGGCGATCGACACCGCGATCGACCTCGCCTACCGCCTGCCCAAGGAGAGCTACCCCGTGCCCGAGACCGCCGCCCGCCCGCTGCCGGAGACCGTCGCATGAACGCCGACGCCCCCCGCGCCGCACAAGGACACCTCGCCAGACGAGGACATTCTGCGAAACGAGGATGCCTCGGCCGAACTCGTCCTCACCTCGGCGTTTCTCCTCGTTCGGCGAGCCGGCCCGGGGCCGTCGCATGACCGCCGGCACCCGCATCCGCTCGGTGGAGGTGCTCATCTCGAGCCCCTCCCGCAACTTCGTGACGCTGCGCATCACGACCGAGGACGGCGTCACCGGCCTCGGCGACGCGACCCTCAACGGCCGCGAGCTGTCGGTCGCGTCGTACCTGCGCGACCACGTCGCCCCGTTGCTGATCGGCACCGACGCGCACCGCATCGAAGACACATGGCAGCTGCTGTACCGCGGCGCCTACTGGCGCCGCGGCCCCGTCACGATGACCGCGATCGCCGCGGTCGACGTGGCGCTGTGGGACATCAAGGCCAAGCGCGCCGGCATGCCGCTCTACCAGCTGCTCGGCGGCGCGTCGCGCGAGGGCGTGCTCGTGTACGGCCACGCGTCGGGGCGCGATCTCGCGGCACTGCACGACTCGGTGCGCACCCTCACGTCGGCGGGCTTCCAGGCGATCCGCATCCAGGCCGCGGTGCCCGGCATCACCACCGTGTACGGCGTGTCGAAGGTGTCGACCGGGCGCTCGTCGTACGAGCCCGCCGGCCGCGGCGCGCTCGCGGTCGAATCCGGCTGGGACACCGACCGCTACCTGCGGTTCGTTCCCGAGATGTTCGCGTCGGTGCGCGAGGAGTTCGGCGCCGAGCTGCCGCTCCTGCACGACGGGCACCACCGCATGACCCCGATCCAGGCCGCGCGGCTCGGCAAGGACCTCGAGCCGTACCGCCCGTTCTGGCTCGAGGACTGCACGCCCGCCGAGAACCAGGAGGCCCTGCGCCTCGTGCGGCAGCACACCACGACCCCGCTTGCGATCGGCGAGGTCATGAACACGGTGTGGGACTTCCAGACGCTCATCCGCGAGCAGCTCATCGACTACGTGCGCGCGTCGGTCGCCCACACCGGCGGCATCACGGGTCTGCGGCGCATCTTCGACTACGCCGCGCTCTACGGCGTGCGCTCGGGAAGCCACGGCGCGACCGACATCTCGCCCGTCGGCATGGCGGCGGCGCTGCACCTCGACCTCGCGATCAACAACTTCGGCATCCAGGAGTACATGCAGCACGACCCGCTCGTGGCCGAGGTATTCCACTCCGCGTATACGTTCGAAGGCGGCTACCTGCACCCCGGCGACGAGCCCGGCATCGGCGTCTCATACGACGACGACGCGGCCGCCCGCTTCGCGTACGAGCCCGCGTATCTTCCGGTCGCGCGGCGCGTCGACGGGACCATGCATGACTGGTGACGCGGGCACGCGAGTCGCCCCGCCCGCCGAGCATGCGATGTGGCTTCCGGATGCCGCCACCGCCCACCTCTCGGGCCGCAGCGTCGCGGTGCGCGGCGCCGGGGCGCTGCTCGACACGGTGCGCCGCGAGGCGCAGCGCGCGGGGATGACGTTCGTCGACGCGGGCGCGCAGCTCGTCGTCGAGGCATCCGCCGCCACAGGCCCCGAGGCGTTCGAGATCTCGCGCGCAGACGGCACGACCCGCGTGCGCGCCGGCGGCGAGGCGGGCGCGCTGTACGGCTGGTTCCACATCGTGCGGCTCGGCGCCGCCGCGTTCGCGGACGACCTGCCGACGACGACGCACGAGCCGCAGCACGCGCTGCGCATGCTCGACCACTGGGACAACCTCGACGTGCACCCGGTCATGGGCCAGGTCGAGCGCGGCTATGCAGGCGGCTCGATCTTCTTCGAGGGCGGGCGTGTGCGCGGCGACCTCTCGCGCGTCGAGCGCTACGCGCGGCTGCTCGCGTCGATCGGCGTCAACCGCGTCGGGCTCAACAACGTCAACGTACACCGCCGCGAGGCGCGGCTGCTCACCGACGACATCGGCGAGGTCGTGCGCCTCGCCGAGGCGTACCGCCCGTGGGGCATCCGCGTGCACCTGTCGGTGAGCTTCGCCGCCCCGATCACGCTCGGCGGCCTCGACACCGCCGACCCGTTCGACGCCGACGTGCAGCGGTGGTGGGCGGATGCCGTGGACCGCGTGTACGCGGCGATCCCCGACTTCGGCGGGTTCGTCGTCAAGGCCGACTCCGAGGGGCAGCCCGGGCCGTTCGCGTACGGCCGCGACCACGCCGACGGCGCGAACCTGCTCGCCCGCGCGCTCGCGCCGCACCGCGGCCTGCTGCACTGGCGCGCCTTCGTCTACAACCACCAGCAGGACTGGCGCGACCGTCGCACCGACCGCGCCCGGGCGGCATACGACCACTTCGCGCCGCTGGACGGCCGCTTCGACGACAACGTGATCCTGCAGGTCAAATACGGACCGATGGACTTCCAGCCGCGCGAGCCCGTCTCGCCCGTGATCCCCGCGATGCGCCAGACCGCCGTCGCGCTCGAACTGCAGGTCACGCAGGAGTACACCGGCCAGCAGCGCCACGCCGTCTACCTCGCGCCGCAGTGGCGCGAGATTCTCGGCTTCGCGCCGTTCGGCGACGACGGCCCCGCGTTGGCCGACCTCGTGCGCGGAGGCATCGCGGCGGTGTCGAACGTCGGCGACGACCCGTTCTGGACGGGGCATCCGCTCGCCCAGGCGAACCTGTACGCCTATGGCCGCCTGGCGTGGGACGCGCGCCTGCACCCCGGTGCGATCCTCGACGAGTGGATCGCGCTCACCTTCGGCCACGACCAGGCTCTGCGGCGCGGCATCCGATCGATCCTGGATGACTCGTGGCGCACGTACGAGGCGTACACCGCGCCCCTCGGCGTCGGGTTCATGGTGACCCCCGGATCGCACTACGGTCCGTCGGTCGACGGCTACGAATATTCCCCGTGGGGCACGTACCACTTCGCCGACCGCGACGGCGTGGGCGTCGACCGCACCGTCGCGACCGGCACGGGCTACGCCGGTCAATACCCCTCGCCGTGGCGCGAGAGGTACGAGTCGCTCGAGACGGTGCCCGACGAGCTGCTGCTGTTCTTCCACCATGTGCCGTACACGCACCGGCTGCGCAGCGGAGCGACGGTGATCCAGCACATCTACGACACCCACGCCGACGGCGCCGCCGCGGTCGACCGCATGATCGCCGAGTGGGACTTGCTCGACGGGCGCGTTCCCTCCGACGTGTTCGCGCGTGTGCGGGGGCTGCTGGCCGAGCAGCAGCGGTCCGCGCGCGAGTGGCGAGACCAGGTGTGCACCTACTTCTGGCGCAAGTCCGGGATCCCGGATGCCGCGGGGCGGGTCATCCCGTAGCCGTCAGCCCGGCGGCTGATCGCCTCGCTCGTGCGCTGCGTCGGCCGCGGCATCCGGCGCCAGGAACCGCTCTTCGATGTCGCGCTCCATCGGCCGCGCGGTGACCCGCGCGAACCCGACGAAGATCGACGCGGTGAGCGCGACGAACCAGCCTGACGCGAAGAACGTGAGGGCGACGGCGACGATGAGAAGCGACGCGAAGCCGAGTCCGACCAGCGGGCGCGCCGCGAGGTAGTACGACGCGAGGCGCGCCACGTCGCGCGCGCGGAACGAGAACCACGAGCAGATCACCACGGCGATCCCCGCCCAGACCGCCAGGACGGCCAGCAGCACCCACGAGATCACCACGAGCAGGGCCGGCACCCCCGCGGCCGGGCCGAACGCGATGCCGATGCCGACGGCGGCGCCGACTGCGACCACCGGGATCCATACCCACAGCACATCGGCCACGTTCATGCGCCAGCCGCGCCAGAAGCGCGGCCACGGGTTCTGGTCCGGGCCGCGCGTGCCGCCGCGTAGCGCGTAGAGCGCGGCCGAGAACGCGGGCGCGAACGGCACCGCGCACAGCGCGTACAGCGGAATGCTGCCCGGCTCCGGCACGACCAGCGCGAGGCCGACCAGCCCCGGCGCGGCGGCGAGCAGGAAGCCCGCCTCGACCATGAGGTACCAGTACACGGATGCCGCGACCCGCCCGATCCGCGTATCGCGGGGGTCGGGGGTGCTCGCTGTGGGGGCCATGTCGACCATCCTTCCTGTCGGCCGCCCGCATGCGAAGGTCCGGTTCCGTCCACTCGGGGGTGTGGACGGAACCGGACCTCCGGCCGTGCGGCTACTTGTCGGAGTCGCCGCCGCCGGCCAGCACCTCGGCCTGCCGCTTCTGCGCCTCGTTGAGCATGGTGATGTATTCGTCCATGTTCGCGGCCTTCAGCTCACCGATGTACGCATCCCACTCGCTGAGCGGACGGTCGCCGTTGATGAACGCAGCCGTGTTCTGGCGCACGATGTCCAGCAGCGCGGTCTTCCACAGGCCCGCCTGCTCGTTCTCGATCTCGTCGAGCGGAGCGGACGGAGCGGTCTGAAGCTGCGTCTTGGTGAGCATCGTCTCGACGAAGTCGAGCGTCTCGGGCAGCATCATCGAGGTCCGCAGGTCCTGCGTGGCGCCCTCGGCCGGCATGAACGCGCCGTTGGCGAAGCCGCCGTCGACGTTGAGCAGCTTGGTCGCGCCCGGGTTCAGCAGGTTCGTCGCGCGGTCCCAGTCCTTCGTGAAGGTGCGGGTGTCGCCCTTCTTGGTGAAGGTCTCGTCCTCGACGCCCCACTTCGCGAACTCGAGGCCCTCATCCGAGTAGTACAGCCAGTCGACGAACTGCAGCAGCGCCTTGAAGTGCTCGCTCTCGGCCGCCTTGGCAGAGAGCATGAGCCCCGGCAGGCCGTCGACGCGGCCGCCCGAGGCGAGGTTGTCACCGGCGGGGCCGGCGGGCACGCGGATGAGCGCGACCTCGGCGTCGGTGTTGCCGACCTCGGTGAAGGACTGCCGCGCGGTGGTGAGGAACTGGTCGTTGCCCGAGATCACGAGCGAGTTGCCGTTGAAGAAGCTCGCCTTGGCGTCGTCGTCGGTCTGCGTCACGCTCGACTTCGTCATGAGGCCGTCCTCGACGAGGCCGTGGTAGTACTCCAGCAGGTCCTTGTACTCGTCGGTCGCACCCGCGTAGACGAACTCGTCGCCGGTCCACCAGCCGCCCGAACCCGCGGACAGGCCCCAGCCGGCGGTGATGCCGAAGTTCGGCGCCGCGAAGTTCAGCGCGCCGCCCAGCGGGTCGGGGCTGTTGAACTCGTCCGAGATGACGTCCTTGTCGGGGTAGGCCTTGTGCACCTTCTCGAGTTCGGCCTTGAAGTCGTCGAACGTGTCGGGCTCGTAGCTGAGGCCGAGTTCGTCCCAGATGTCCTTGCGGACGACGTACGAGTACTGCGGGACCACGACCTCGGAGACGCCCGGCAGCAGGTAGAACTTGCCGTCGGCCTGGCGCAGGTTGTCGATGTCCTTCTGCAGGCCCCACTTCTCGACCTTGTCGGTGAAGTTGGGCATGTACTGCGTGAAGTCGCTGATCGGCAGAAGTGCGCCGCCCGCGACGAACGGGGTCTCCTGGCCGGGGTAGGTGACGGTGATGATCTCGGGGGCGTTGCCCGAGGCGACCGCCGCGGAGCGGGCGTCCTCGTAGCCCACGCGGGGAGCGCTCTCGATGTCGAACGAGACCTTGTTGGTGCCTTCGAGCGCCTGGAAGATGGGCCAGTCCTCGTTGAGCGGGTAGGCCTCGTGGTCGCGGTAGAAGATCGAGAACTCGACCGGCTCCGACGCCACGAAGGTGTCGCCGACGCCGAAGTCGGCCATCGCGCCGACCTCTTTGCCGGTGAAGTCGAAGCCGCTCTCCTCGGCCTCTCCGCCGCCGGCGCCGCAGCCGGACAGCACCAGGCCGCCGGCGGCGAGGGCGGCGGTCAGGGCGATCGCGCCCTTGCCGCGGCGCGTCATCGCGCGTGCTCGCTGTGTCATCTCTGGGGATTCCTCTCGTTTTTTCGGGGGATGGTTCAGGCTTTGACCGAGCCGAGCATGACGCCCGACACGAAGTACTTCTGAAGGAACGGGTACAGGCACAGGATCGGGAGTGTCGTGAGCAGCATCGTGACCGCCTTGACGTTCGCCGCGATCTGGAGGCCTTCGTCCGATCCCGCGGGGGCGGATGCCGCCATCAGCAGATTCCGCAGGTAGACCGTGACCGGGTAGAGCTCGGGTTTGCTCATGTAGAGCACCGCCGAGAACCACGAGTTCCAGAACGTCACGGCGTAGAACAGCACCATCGTCGCGATGACCGCCTTGCTCAGCGGCAGCACGATCTTCCAGAGGATCCCGTAGGTGGTGAGCCCGTCGATCGAGGCGGCCTCTTCGAGGTCTTCGGGGAAGTTCTCGAAGAACGACTTCATCACGAGCAGGTTGAAGATGCTGATGGCGTTGGGGATGACGATCGCCCAGATCGTGTTGCGGAAGCCGAGCGAGTTCACCAGGACGTAGTTCGGGATGAGCCCGCCCGAGAAGAACATCGTGAACACCGCGAGACCGACGAAGAACGCCCGGCCCTTGAGCCGCTTCTTCGACAGCGCGTACGCGAACGTGGTGGTGAGCACCATCGCGATCGCGGTGGCGACGGTGGTGTACACGACGGTGTTGCCGTAGTTGCGCCAGAACAGCGGGTCGGACATCACCATCTGGAACGTCGTCAGGTTGAACCCGCGCGGCCAGATGCTCACCTGACCGGCGTTGATGTAGCCCTGCGAGCTGAACGCGACGGCGAGGACGTTCAGGAACGGGTACAGCGTCACGAAGCAGATCGCCACGAGCGCGACCACGTTCAGGACGCGGAATGCCGTGTAGCCCGCGGAGTCCTTGACGCCCCCGGTCGTCTGGCGGCGGAACAGGCGCGACATCGCGCGGTCGGGCTGCGTGCGCAGGCTTTCGGTCACCACAGGCTCGATCCCGTCACTCGGCGTGAGATGGCGTTGGCGCTGAGCACGAGCGTGAGCCCGATGAGCGCCTCGAACAGACCGATCGCGGTCGCGTACGAGAAGCTGCCCGACCCGATGCCGACGCGGTACAGATAGGTCGCGATGATGTCGGCGGTCGAGTAGATGAGCGGGTTGTACAGCAGCAGCACCTTCTCGAAGCTGACCGACATGAACGTGCCGATGTTCAGGATGAGCAGCACGATGATCGTCGGGGCGATGCCGGGAAGGGTCACGTGCCACGTCTGCTGCCAGCGGTTGGCGCCGTCGATGCGCGCCGCCTCGTAGAGCTGCGGGTCGATCGTGGTGAGCGCGGCGAGGTAGAGGATCGTGCCCCAGCCCACCGTCTGCCAGATCTCGGAGCCGACGAAGATCGGGCGGAACCACTCGGGCTGCTGCATGAACTCGAGCGGCTCGCCGCCGAGCCCTTCGATGATCTGGTTCACGGCGCCGCGCGACGACACCAGCTGCAGCACCATTCCTGCCACGATCACCACCGACATGAAGTGGGGCAGGTAGCTGATCGACTGCGCGACGCGCTTGAACTTCGCCGAGCGCAGTTCGTTGAGCATGAGCGCGAGGATGATCGGCAGCGGGAAGATCAGGATGAGGCACAGCGCGCCGAGGATCAGCGTGTTGAAGAACACGCGCCAGAACGTCGGGTCCTGGATGAACATCTCGAAGTAGCGCAGGCCCACCCACTCGTCGCCGAAGATGTTTCCGCCCGGCCGATACCGACGAAACGCGATGATGTTGCCCGCCATAGGGATGTACCGGAAGATCACCAGGAACGCCACCGGCAGGATCAGCAGCGTGTAGAGGCGCCAGTCCCGCTTCAGCGCCGTGCGCCACGTGAGGGCGGCCATGTCACGCGTGCGGCGGAGCCCGCCCGGACGACGCGGGTCGCCTCCCGGCTGCTGGGCGTCCTCCTCGGACTCCATTTCGATCGCCGCCGCAATGGCGACGTTGCTGCTGACCGACATGCGCTCCCTTGCGGCTGTCTTCGGCGGCATCCGTGCGCACCGAAAGTTTCGTGATACTGGGCGATACATGTTGAACATAAACGCCCGCCGATCGCAATGTCAACGTTTTCATTGTATCTTTTCCTGACTGTGACATTCCGGGCCGGCGACGCCGCCGCGCCGTTCCGCACGCCGAGAGAAGACGCATGCCCCGCTTCGATCTGTCCCCCGCGCAGCTGCGCGAGTACCGCCCGCCCGTGTCCGAGCCGGCCGACCTCGACGCCTTCTGGGCACGCACGATCACCGAGGCGCGCGCGGCCGGGCGGCCGGTGATCCGCGAACGCGCGGATGCCCCGCTCGCCCTGTTCGACACGTTCGACGTCGTCTTCTCCGGGTTCGCCGGCGACCCCGTGCGGGCGTGGCTGGTGCTGCCGCGCGGGGTGCGGCATCCGCTCCCTGCCGTCGTGGAGTTCGTCGGCTACGGGCGCGGACGGGGCCTGGCCCATGAGCGTCTGCACTGGCCGGCTGCCGGGTACGCGCAGCTCATCGTCGACACGCGCGGCCAGGGCAGCGAATGGGGAACGGGCGGCGAGACCCCCGACCCGCACGGCTCGGGTCCCGCGGTGGCGGGGTTTCTCACCCGCGGCATCGACGACCCCGGCCACTACTACTACCGGCGCGTGTTCACCGACGCGGTGCGCGCGATCGACGCCGTGCTCTGCTTCGACGAGGTCGACCCGGATCGGGTCGCCGTCACCGGCAACAGCCAGGGCGGCGCCATCGCGATCGCCGCGGCGGCGCTGCACGAACAGGTCGCGGCGGCGCTGCCGACCGCCCCGATCCTGTGCGACCTTCCCCGCGTCGTCGGGCTCACCGGCGCCGAGCCGCACCACGAGATCGTGCGCTACCTGGCCGTCCACCGCGGCGCCGAGGAGCGCGTGTTTCGCACCCTCTCGTACTTCGACGGCGCGCACCTCGCGGCGCGCGCGAACGCAGCCGCGCTCTTCGGCTGCGGGCACATGGACACGATCGCCCCGCCGTCCGGCGCGTACGCCGCGTTCAACCGCTGGGGCGGCGCCGACCGCGAGATGGCGGACTACCCGTGGAACCACCACGAGGGCGGCGAGGGCGTGCACTGGCTGCGCCAGGCAGCGTGGCTCGCCGCGCGCTTCGGCGCACCCGAGGCCGAGGCATCCGCCCTGCCGCCTGCCGCCGGCGCCGGAACCGCCCGATGAGCGCCCCCCGCCTCTCGCGCACGGCGCTCGCCGCCGCCGGCCGCCCGCTGGCCGCCGCCCCGGTTCGCATCGTTCACCTCGGGGCCGGCGCGTTCCATCGCGCGCACCAGGCCTGGTACACGGCACGGGCGACGGATGCCGCGGACTGGGGCATCGCCGCCTTCACCGGGCGCAGCGACCAGGTCGTCCGACGCCTCGCCCCGCAGCGCGGCGTCTTCACGCTCGTCGAGCGCGGCCCGCAGCACGACCGGTTCGAGCTCGTGGGCAGCATCGCCGAAGTCCATCCCGCCGCCGACCTGCACCGGTTGCGCGCGCTCGTCGCCGCACCCGAGACGGCCGTCGTCACCCTCACCGTCACCGAGGCGGGCTATCGCCTGCGGCCCGATGGCGAACTCGATCTCGACGACCCCGACGTGGCCGCCGACATCGCGGCCCTCGCCGGCGACGGCCGTCTGCTTCGCACCCCGCTCGCGCGGCTGCTGCGCGCGCTCGACGACCGCCGCCTCGCGCACGCGAACCCGCTGGCGATCGTGCCGTGCGACAACCTGCCCGCCAACGGCGAACGGGTGCGGCGGGCCCTCGCCTCGCTCGCGCGGGCGGCGGGGGTGGCGGATGCCTCGGCCGTGGCATCCTTCGTCACCACCAGCGTCGACCGCATCACGCCTCGCACCACCGCGGCCGACCTCGACGCCGTCGAGGCCGGCACCGGATGGCGCGACGAGGCGGCCGTGGTGACCGAGCCGTTCACGGACTGGACGCTGTGCGGGCAGTTCCCCGCCGGCCGCCCGCAGTGGGAGGCCGCCGGCGCGCGGTTCGTCGACGACATCGAGCCGGCCGTGCGGCGCAAGCTCCTGCTGCTCAACGGCGGGCACCTCGTGCTCGCGTTCGAGGGCCAGCGGCGCGGCTGCACGACGGTCGCCGACGCGATGCGCGTGCGCGAGTGCCGCGCCGCGCTGGAGCGGTTCTGGGACGAGGCGGACCGCACGTGCGGGGGCGGCAACGCCGAGTACCGCGCGCAGCTGGTCGCGCGTTTCGAGAACCCGCGGATCGAGCACGGCCTGGCCCAGATCGCCGTCGACACCGTGACCAAGCTGCGCCTGCGCGTGCTGCCGGTCGTGCGCGCCGAACGCGCCGCGGGCCGCTCGGCGGCGGGCGCGGCGGGGGTGGTCGCGGCGTGGGCGGCGTGCCTTCGCGACGGCCTGGCCACCACCGCGGGCGATCCCGCGGGCGCATTCGCGGCGCTCGCCGAGGCGGCCGACGAACGGGATGCCGCGTTCCTGGCATCGGCGGCCGTCGGTGAGCGATAGGTTCGATGTGCGCAGGATGCGGCATCCGGAATGCACGAAACTATCGCCATATCTGCCGAAAGTCATGCACAATCGGTAGTGCGGGCACTGCCGCCCGCGCTTCCCCCCGCTTCTGAGGATCGAGAGTCATGGCTGACACCCCGCGGATCACCCTCGCCGCCATCGCCGAAGAGGCAGGAGTGTCGCTCGCGACGATGTCGAAGGTCCTCAACGGCCGAACGGATGTCTCGCCCTCGACGCGCGCGCGCCTCGAGGAGCACCTGAACCGCCACGGCTACACACGACGCAAGACCAGCCAGCCGCACGAGTTCGTCGAGCTGGTGTTCCACGAGCTCGAGCCGAGCTGGTCCATGGAGGTCATCGAGGGCGTCGAAGAGGTCGCGCACGGAGCCGGGCTCTCGGTGGTGCTCACCGTCTCGGGCGACCGCCACTCGCCCGACCCGCACTGGATCGACGGGGTGCTGCGCCGCCGGCCCGCCGGCGTGGTGCTGGTGTTCTCCGAGATCTCGGCGCCGCAGCGCGAGAAGCTGCACTCGCGCGGCGTGCCGTTCGTGATCGTCGACCCCGCGGGCGACCCGTCGCCCGACGTGCCGTCGGTCGGCTCGGCGAACTGGTCGGGCGGGCTCATGGCCACGCGCCACCTCATCGAGCTGGGCCACCGCCGCATCGCCGCGATCACCGGCCCCGAAGACATGATGTGCTCCCTCGCGCGCATCGACGGCTACCGCTCGGCGATGAACGCCGCGGGGCTTTCGATCGACCCCCGGTGGATCCGCTTCGGCGACTTCCACCCGGGCGGCGGCGAGCGGCACGCGCGCGAACTGCTGGCCGCGGATGACCCGCCCACGGCGATCTTCGCAGGCAGCGACCTGCAGGCGATGGGTGCGATCTCGGCCGCCACCGATGCCGGCCTGCGGGTGCCCGACGACCTGTCGGTCGTCGGCTACGACGACATCGCGCTGGCACGCTGGATGAGCCCGCAGCTCACGACCGTGCATCAGCCGCTGCGGCGCATGGGCGAAGAGGCGACGCGGCTCGTGCTGCGACTGTCCGAGGGCGCGAGCGTCGAGACGCTGCGCATGGACCTCGCCACCCACCTCGTGGTGCGCGGCAGCACCGCCCCGCTCGGGGTCTGAGGCGGCGCCGGGGCCGTGCGCGCTGCGCCGGCGCGGACTCGGCCGCCGGCGACGCGCGCCGCTCCCGAAGCCCGTGCGGGCAGTGCGCGAAAACGCGCACGCGGATGCGCCGCTTCGCGGCATCCCTCCGCCTTCGCGTGCCGCACTGAGGCACGATGGCGAAACTTCCGACGAAGTTTCGTAACAGTTGCGTAACGGGATCACCGCCCGGCGTCTCCTGTCTATTAGTTTGCGAGAACGACAAATCCCCCTGCGCGCAAAGGAGCGCCCCGTGAGAAGACGCCGCAACGCCCTCTCCGCCTTCGCATCCGCGATCGCGACCGGAGCCCTGTTGGTGACCTCCCTGTCCGTCATCCCCGCCGCGACCGCGGCCGTCTCGGGTGTCTCGTCGGTGGACTTCGAAGACGGCACGCTCGGCGGCTGGACCCAGTCAGGCGGCGGCGCCGGCACCCTGACCTACGTCGCCGACCCCGACGACCCCGGCAACCAGGTGCTCAGCGTCAACGAGCGCGACGCCGACTACGTCGGGATCGAGAGCCCCACCGGTCTGTTCGCCGAAGGCACCGAGTACACCTTCTCGGCCCGCGTGCGCCTGGCCGCCGACGCTCCCGCCGACACGTCCAGCGCGCGCTTCGTCGTGAAGACCGGGTACCACTGGGTGGGCGACACCACCATCACGAAGTCGGCCTGGACGACGGTGACCGGCACGCGGATCGCCGACTCCGACGACTCGAACGTCTTCATCGGCACCGCCGAGCTCTCCCCCGCTGCGCCCTACACCTACCTGATCGACGACATCGAGATCACCACCGAGACCGCCGAGCCCGCGGGGCCGGCGGTCGTGCTGCAGAGCGACTTCGAGACGGGCATCGCACCGTGGACGGGTCGCGGTGCGACCATCGCGCAGACCGATGCCGCAGCCCACGGCGGCGCGCACAGCCTGGCCATCACCAACCGCACCGACACGTGGAACGGCGCGTCGATCGACGTGTCGACGCTCTTCGACGAGGGGGTCGAGTACACCATCTCGGCGTGGGTGCGCCTGGCCGACCCGGCCGCGACCCCGGTCGGCGTCAACCTCGGCGCGAACCAGCCCGGGGCGGCCAACGAGTACCCGTGGGTGGGCTCGCGGCCGACCGTCGGCGGCACCGAATGGGTGCAGCTGTCGGGCGTGTACACGAGCGACGCGGCGCACCCCGCCGCGATCCTCTACGTCGAGGCCGCAACGGCGGGCGTGGACCTGCTGCTCGACGACGTGCTCATCACGGCACCCGCGACCGACCCGGGCCAGACGCCCGGTCAGGCCCCCGGCACCGTGCTGATCGAGACGAACTTCGACGACGGCCAGATCGACGGCTGGTCCCCGCGCGCGGGCTCCGGAACGTCGAACCCGACCGTGAGCGTGGTCGAGGCCGGCGCGCTGGACACCTCGCACGCAGCCCAGGTCTCGAACCGCACGCACGAGGGCGACGGCATCCAGCACGACGTGAAGGACCTGCTGCTGCCGGGCGCGACGTACGCGATCGAGGCGTACGTGCGCTTCGCGCCGGGCTCCGAGCTCGGACGCGGACTCACCGTCTCGATGCGCACCGTGACCGGCTCGACGCAGACGTTCGGCAACCTCGTCCAGGTCGAGAACGCCACCGACACCGGCTGGACGAAGGTCTCGGGCCAGTTCACCGTGCCCGGCTACGACACCGCCGCCGAGCTGTACTTCGAGGCGCGCTACAACAGCGGCAACACCTCGACGTTCCTCGTCGACCAGGTCAAAGTGTGGGTGCCCGAGCCCATCGACGCCGACCTGTCGCTGGCGCCGCTCAAAGACACCGTCGACTTCCCCGTCGGCGCCGCCATCGACCAGCGCGAGACCAGCGGCGGGGCATCCGCTCTGCTCCTGCACCACTTCGACCAGATCACGCCCGAGAACCACATGAAGGTCGAGAACTGGTACAACGCCGAGAAGCAGTTCACGCCGCACTCGCAGGCCGCCGCGCTGCTCGACTACGCGCGCGACGAAGACCTGCGCCTGTACGGGCACGTGCTGGTGTGGCACTCGCAGACCCCGGCGTGGTTCTTCCAGGACGACAGCGGGCGCGAGCTGACCGACTCCGACGCCGACAAGCAGTTCCTGCGGGACCGCCTGCGCACGCACATCTTCGACATCGCCGAATGGATGTCGGACGAATACGGCCTGTTCGGCTCCGACACGAACCCCCTCGTCGCGTGGGACGTGGTCAACGAGGTCGTCTCCGACCAGTCGACGCCCGACGGGCTGCGCACCAGTGCGTGGTACCGCGTGCTCGGCGAGGAGTACATCCACCTCGCGTTCGAATACGCCGACGAGGCCTTCAACGACACCTACGCCGCCGACGGCACCGACCGCCCGGTGAAGCTGTTCATCAACGACTACAACACCGAGCAGGACCTCAAGGGCGAGCAGTACGAGGCCCTCGTGAAGCGGCTGCTCGCGGCGGGCGTGCCGGTCGACGGCGTGGGACACCAGTTCCACGTGTCGGTCACCACGCCGATCTCGTCGCTCGCCGGTGCCCTCGACCGGTTCGCGGGCCTCGGGCTGCTCCAGGCGGTGACCGAGATGGACGTCACGATCAACCCCGCCAACGAGCCCAACCGCATCGCGCAGGGGCACTTCTACCGCGACGCGTTCAACGTGTTCCGGGCGTACGAGGCCGCGGCGCCGGCATCCGAGAAACTGTTCTCGGTGACCATCTGGGGCCTCACCGACAACCGCTCGTGGCGGTCGGCGCAGCAGCCGCTGCTGTTCGACGGCTCGCTCGGCGCGAAGCCCGCCTACTACGGCGCCGCCGGCGACGACGAGGGCCTGCCGCCGCTCATCACCACGGCCAACGTGTTCGGCGGAGACGTCGCGCTCGAAGACGGCTTCGAGAATGCGGTCGAGTGGCGCAACCTTCCCGAGAACGCGCTCACGAACGCAGCCGGCGGCTTCCAGCTGCGCTGGAACGACGACCACCTCACCGCCCTCGTGCGCACGCCCTCCGAGCTCGAACGCGTCGAGTTCACCTACGGCGGCGCGGAGTACGTGTACCAGCCCGGAGCGGCAGAGTCCGTCGACGGGGTCGACACGGTCGTCAACGGCCAGCACTACATCGTCGCGCGCCTGCCGCACACCGGGGTCACGCGCGGCTCGACGGGGCAGTTCGACGTGCGCGTCGTCGCCGGCGGCTCGGTCGCCGGCGCGTGGAACTCGCCCGGGTCGACCGGCACGCTCACCTTCCTCGAGCCGCTGTCGTTCGTCGAGGTGCCCGAGGCGACGGATGCCGCACCCGCTGTCGACGGTCAGGTCGACGCCGTGTGGTCCACCGTCGACCCGGTCACCACGGCGACCCGGGTCGAGGGCAGCGCCGAGGGGGCGAAGGCCTCCGTGCGGACACTGTGGCGCGGCGATGTGCTCTACGCGCTGTACGAGGTCACCGACCCGGTCATCGACGTCTCCAGCAGCGACCCGTGGAACCAGGACAGCGTGGAGCTCTTCCTCGACCTCGAGAACCGCAAGAGCGGCGGGTACGGCCCGAACGACGCGCAGCTGCGCGTCACGGTCGACAACGACCAGTCGTTCGGCGCGGGCAACGCCGCAGCGCAGGCGGCACGGCTCACGAGTGCGACGGCGCTGGTCGACGGCGGCTACGTCGTCGAGCTCGCGGTCGACCTGACGGGAGAGTCCGGCGGCCAGAGCGACGTGCCGCTCGGCGGGCTCGACACGTTCCACGGCATCGACTTCCAGGTCAACGACGGCCGTGCCGGTGCCCGGTACGCGGTGCACACGTGGGCCGAGCCCACCGGCACGGGGTACCAGACGACCGCCCGCTGGGGCGTCGCGCACCTGGTCGCCGGTGAAGACGGCGGCGAGCCGGGCGAGCCGGGCGAGCCGGGTGAGCCGGGCGAGCCGGGCGAGCCGGGTGAGCCGGGCGAGCCGGGTGCCGGTCAGCCTCCGCTGTCGGGCGACGAGCTGACCGACGCGGGCCGCGGCTCGATCTCGGCGCCGACGTCGGCGCGCCCCGGCGACACCATCACGATCGACCTCGGCGACGAACACGCGAACGAGCAGGTCGAGGCGTGGCTGTTCTCGACGCCGCGACTGCTCGCCGAAGGCACGTCGTCGTCGATCGGCACCTTCTCGGTGACGATCCCGCTGGATGCCGAGCCCGGCGCGCACCGCATCGCGGTGTTCGACGCGGAGGGGCAGCTCATCGGCTGGGTCGACATCACGATCCTGGGGGCTGCCGCCAGCGGCACGCTCTCGGTGACGGGCGCCGAAGCCCCGCTGGGGATCGCGTTCCTCGGCGCGTTCGCCCTGGTGCTCGGCGGCCTGCTGTTCGCGGTGCGTCGGCGCCCGGTGCGACAGGGCTGACACGCCCGCCGGATGGGGCGGTGCGGGCATCCCGCACCGCCCCATCGTTTCCCGCCCCTGGGTCGCGCGCCGTGCGGGGTCGACTGCGCCGCTCGGCAACACCTCCCCGGAGGCGCCGGTGCCGCGCCACGCGCCCGTGCCGCGGTGGTCGCGTCTCCCCACCCGCCCCTCGTCGAGAAACCGCGGTCTCGCCGAAACCGCACGTCATCCGCGTCGATGACATGCGCACTCGGCGAGAAACCACGTACTCGACGGGCCGGGCGGCGCGCCGGGCGGCTGGCTCGACGCGGCGGCCCACTCGGCGGAGCAGCGTCCCACAGGGGCAAGGCGCACCGCGAACCCTCTTCTCGATGAGACCGCGCGCATCCATGACAAGGCCCCGCCGCCCGTCGAGAAACCGCGGTCTCGCCGAAACCGCACGCCATCCGCGTCGATGACATGCGCACTCGGCGAGAAACCACGTACTCGACGGGGCGGGTGGCGCGGCGGGGGGCTGACGCGACGAGGTTCCGCGCACACGAGCCGCGGGATGCTGTGCTCGTTCAACCACCCGCGGGATGCTGTGCTCGTTCAACCACCCGCGGGACGCTGTGCTCGCTCAACCACCCGCGGGCCGTTGGCCGGGGCGCACGCGAGAGAAGGCGCGGGCGGCTCGGCACGCGCACGCGAGAGAGGGCGCGGGCGGCTCGGCCGCTCGCGCCCTCTCTCGCGCTCAGGACGGGTCAGGCGTCAGGCAATACCGTGACGGTCGCGTGCAGAGCGCGGGTGTGGTCGACCACGCGGGTCTGGCCGGTCACGCGCACGGTGCGCGAGGTGACGATCTCGGCGCTCGACCGGCCGAACGACAGCACGAGGTCGCCCGGTTCGACGATGCGGCGTCCGTCGACGCCGGTGAAGGAGGTGATGTCGGCGGGCACGTCGAACGACACGGTCGCCCGCTCGCCCGCGCCGAGCTCGACGCGCGCGTACGCGATGAGTCGCTGCACGGGACGCACGGTGGAGGCGACCGGGTCGTGCAGGTACAGCTGCACGACCTCGACGCCCGCGCGATCGCCCGCGTTGCCGACATGCACCGACACCGTGACGGAACCGTCGACGGGCAGCTCGGCCGCCGACGCCGAGGCATCCGCCCACACGAACGGCGCGTAGCCGATGCCGTGGCCGAACGCGAACGCCGCAGTGGTGTCGATGTTCGAGACCCCGCTGCGGCGTGCGAGAGGCGCGGCGAGGTATGTCGAGGGCTGGGCGCCGGGGTTGGACGGCACGCTCACGGGAAGGCGACCGCTCGGGTTGACACGTCCCGAGAGAACACCGGCGAGTGCGCCGGTTCCCTCCTCGCCCGTGAAGAACGACTCCACGATCGCCGCGGCCCGCTCCACAGCAGAGCCGAGCGCATACGGACGACCGGCGAGCAGCGTGACCACGGTCGGGGTGCCGGTGGCGATCACCGCGTCGACGAGGTGCTGCTGCGCCCCCGGAAGGGTCAGGTCGGCCGCGTCGCAGCCTTCGCCGCTCGTGCCGCGGCCGAAAAGGCCGGCCCGGTCGCCGAGGGCGAGGATCGCGACGTCGGCGCCGCGCGCCGCGGCGAGCGCCTCGTCGAAGTCGCGCTCTCCGCCGTCGACCGTCGTGCCCTGCACGTAGGTGATCTCGGCGTCGGGAAACTCCCGGGCGAGGGACTCCCGCAGGGTCGGCAGCTCGATGCCCGCCCCGAAGGCGGGGTGATGGATGCCGACATGCAGCGGGAACGAGTAGCACCCGAGCACCGCGAACGGGTCGTCGGCGTTCGGACCGATGAGCGCGATGCGCTTAGGCGTCTTGAGCGGAAGCACGCCGTCGTTGCGCAGCAGCACGATCGCGCGCTCGGCGAGCTCGCGCGCCAGGGCGCGGTTCTCGGCGGGGTCGAGGTCGACCGATCCGCGCACGTCGTCGGCCGTGGCATCCTCCCGACCCGACAGAACCGCCGGCGTGTAGCCGTCGGCGCCGTCGAGCAGGCCCAGCTCGATCTTCTGCGACAGCACGCGACGCAGCGCCCGGTCGATGAGCGCCTCAGGCACGATGCCGTCGCGCACGGCGGCGACGAGGTCGGGGCCGAAAGTCTTGCGGCCGGGCAGTTCGACGTCGATTCCCGCCTTGAGCGCCTGGTGCGCAGCATCCGTCCAGTCCGCCGCCACGCCATGCTGGGTGAGCAGGAACGCGATCGCGAAGTAGTCGGCCACGACGGTGCCCTCAAAACCCCACGTGTCGCGGAGCAGACCCGTCAGCAGCGACTCGTCGGCCGCCGAGGGCACGCCGTCGAGGTCGGTGTACGAGTTCATGACGCTGCGCACGCCGCTCTCGCGGATCGCCATCTCGAACGGCGGCAGGATCACATCGGCCAGCTCGCGGCGCCCGATCGACACGGGGGCGAGGTTGCGGCCGGCCTTGGAGGTCGAGTACCCGGCGAAGTGCTTGAGGGTCGCCACGACACCGGCCGACTCGAGCCCCTTGATGTAGGCCGTCGCGGTCGTGCCGACGAGGTACGGGTCCTCGCCGATCGTCTCTTCGACGCGGCCCCAACGAGCGTCGCGCACGACGTCCAGCACCGGCGCGAGGCCCTGGTGCACGCCCATCTTGCGCATGTCCGCGCCGATCTGCGCTCCGACGCGCTGCACGAGGTCCGGCGACCACGAGGCTCCCCACGAGAGGGGCACGGGGTACGCCGTCGCGCCCCACGCGGCGAAGCCGGCGAGGCACTCCTCGTGCGCGAGCGCGGGGATGCCCAGGCGCGACTCGTCGACGATGCGCTGCTGCGTGCGCAGCAGCGACACCGCACCGGCGGCCGGATCGACCGGAA
Source organism: Microbacterium sp. BWT-B31 (assembly GCF_041379855.1). Lineage (NCBI taxonomy): Bacteria > Bacillati > Actinomycetota > Actinomycetes > Micrococcales > Microbacteriaceae > Microbacterium > Microbacterium sp. BWT-B31. Next base: position 116,756 of record NZ_JBFECU010000001.1, on the reverse strand, counting down.
CCGTGCCGTACGTGCGCGTCAGCTGCCCGAGACCCAGCGGCGCGACGTCGGCGAGGTCGATGTCCTCGGTCATCTCGTTCTGGTTCGGGGCAACCTCGGCGCCGTCGTTGGACGCGGCGATCCAGATGCCGTAGAGCTGCGCGATCTTCTCTTCGAGGGTGAGCGCGGCCACCAGGGCTTCGGTGCGATCGGCGACCGGCAGGGACTCGTCCCGCCACGGAGCGATCCCGGTCTCGGGCACGGTCATCCCTTCACCGCCCCGGTCAGACCACCGACGATCCGCTTCTCGGCCATCAGGAAGAACACGAGCGCCGGGATCATCGACAGCGACGTGTACGCCAGCACAGAGCCGGTGTCCTGCGAGTACTGCGTCGAGAACTGCGTGACACCCAGCGGCAGCGGCCACAGCTCCTGCGGCAGGCTGCCCGTCGAGATCACGAGCAGCGGAAGGAGGTATGCGTTCCAGCTCGCGACGAACGCGAGGATGCCGACCGTGATGAGACCCGGCTTCGCCAGCGGCAGCAGGATGCGCCAGAAGAAGCCCATGCGCGTGGCGCCGTCGATCACGGCGGCCTCTTCGAGCTCGTCGGGGATCGCCCGCAGGAACGGCACCAGGATGATGATCGTCGTGGGCAGCGCGAACGCGATGCCGGGGATGATCACTCCGAGGTACGTGCCGTGCAGGCCCAGCGTGCGCAGCAGCAGCGTCAGCGGCAGCGCGGCCACCGTCAGCGGGAACATGAGACCCGCCGCGAACAGCGTGTACAGCCCCTGACGCCCGCGGAAGTTGTAGCGCGCGAGCACGAACGCGGCCATGATGCCGGCGATGACGACGCCGGCGGTCGTGGCGACGGCGAGCACGACGCTCGCGAACACGTTGCCCCAGAAGCGGGGCGAGGTCAGGACGCGCGCGTAGTTGTCGAGCACCCACGGGTCGGGCAGGCCCGCCGGGGCGGCGTTCAGGTCGGCGGTCGTGCGGAAGCCGCCGATGATCACGTACAGCACCGGTCCGATCGCGACCGCCGCGAGGATGAGCGCGATGAGGTAGACGAACGGCTGGCCCCAATCGAAGCGGCGCTTCTCGGGTGCCGGCTCGTTCTTCTCGGTGACGATCGCGCCACTTCGGATGGTGGTGGTCGTCATCACTGGACGCCTCTCGTGATGGATCCGGCCAGGTCGCGGCGCAGGGCGAAGCGCTGGTAGACCAGCGCGATGACGAGCGAGATCACGAACAGGATGACGGCGATCGCGCTGCCGTAGCCGGGCTGCCCGGCGAACTGGCCCTGCTGCACCATGTAGGTGGCCATCGACTCGGTCGCGATGCGGCGCACCGCGGGGGCGACCGTGACCCAGATCATGTCGAAGACCTGGAGCGATCCGATGATCGACAGGAACGCCCAGATGCGGATCGTGGGGCCGAGCAGCGGAAGGGTGATGTGACGCTGGATCTGCCACCAGGTGGCGCCGTCGATGGCGGCGGCCTCGGCGAGCTCTTCGGGCACTCCCTGCAGGCCCGCGAGCATCAGCAGGATCGCGAAGCCGAGGTACTTCCACGTGAGGATCAGGAAGATCGTCCACAGCGCGATGTTCGGGTCGGCCAGCCAGTTGGCCTTGAGGAAGCCCAGGCCGAGCGCGTCCAGCAGCGCGTTGACGCCGCCGTTGGGCTGGAGCAGCATGCGCCAGGCGAGACCCGCGATGACCTCGGCGAGCACGTACGGCACGAAGATCAGGAGGCGGAAGACGGAACGTCCGCGCAGCTTGCGGTTCAGCAGCAGGGCGACCGCGATGGCAAGCGGCCCCTGGACCAGGAGCGACGCCGCGAGGATGAAGAAGGTGTTGCCGATCGCTCGGAGGAACTCGGGCGAGGTGAGCGCCCGCACGTAGTTGTTGAAGCCGATGAAGCGGCCGGGGTCGGCGAGGTTCTCCCACCGGAAGGCCGGCGGCAGGTTATAGAAGCTGTAGATCGCCGCGAGGATCACGGGGAGGATCACGAAGCCGAGGAAGAGAATCAGCGCGGGGCCGACGAAGACGACGATCTCGGTCCACTTGCGGACGTTGCGCCGGTTCCCTCGGCGCTGGGGAGCAGGGCCCGGGCCCGCGGAGACCGCGGGCCCGGGCGTGGTGACCAAACTAGTCATATGTGAATGTGCAGGCTTGGCGTTACAGCGTCGCTGCCGCGTCCTTCATCTTCTGGACGATCTCCTCAGGCGAGCCGACACCTGCGAACAGGTTGACGATGCCCTCGTTCATCGCGTTCCCGACGGTGGTGCCGAACGCGGTGTCGAGCCAGAGCTGCACGAAGGATGCCTCGGACAGGCCCTGAGCGACCAGGAGGAGGTTGGGGTCCTCGAGCGAGGTCTGTGCGGCCGCGACGGTCGGGATGCCCGAGCCGCTGGCGGCGAACTTCGCCTGGACCTCTTCGCTCATGATGAATTCGAGCAGCTCGGCGCACTCCGGCGGAGCGTCGGCCGCGCAGCCGAAGCCGTCGCCGCCGCCGAGGGCGGCCGAGGGGTCGCCCTCAGCGCCCGCGATGCCCGGAACCGGGAACCAGCCGAGGAACGGAGGAACCTGCTCGTCGGGGGTGAGACCGCCGATGACACCGGCGTTCCAGTGGCCCATGAGCTCCATGGCGGCCTGGCCGTTGGCGACGAGGCCGGCGGAGCTGCCCGCGCCCTCCTGCGCCTTGGTGCCGAGGAAGCCGTCCTGGAACGGCTCGATGCCGAGGAAGTCCTGCAGCTGCTTGCCGGCGTCGACCCAGCACGGGTCGTCGAAGTCGAAGTCGGTCTCGGCGGCACGCAGGGTGTCGGGAGCGCAGGACTTCAGCGCGAACTGGTACCACCAGTGCGCGGCAGGCCAGCCGTCACCGGCGCCCACGGCGATCGGGACGACGCCCGACTCGCGCAGCTTGCCGACGACGTCGATCAGCTCGTCGAAGGTCGTGGGGACCTCGACGCCCGCGGCCTCGAACATGTCGGTGTTGTACCAGAAGCCCTCGATGCCGAAGGTGAAGGGGATGCCGTAGGTCTTGCCGTCGACCTGCCAGGGGTTGACCGTGGCTCCGACCGACGAGATCGTGTCGGGGATGACGTCGTCGAGCTCCATCAGGTAGCCGTTGGCGACCTGGTCGCGCAGCTCACCGCCCGGCCACACCTGGAAGAGGTCCGGCGGGTCGCCCGCCGCGAGCGCGTTCGGGATGAGCGTGCGCTGGAGCTCTTCGTTCTGGTACCCGGTCTGCTCGACGGTGACGCCGGGGTGGGCGTCTTCGAACTCTTGGGCGACCTCTTCCCAGACGGCGGGCATGGGGCCCGACGTCGCGTTGTGCCACCACGTGATGGTGACGTTGCCGTCGCCGTTGTCGGCGCCGTCGCCACCGCCGCCGGCACAGCCGGCGAGCATGCCGACCGCGAGGCCGGCTGCGGCGACGCCCGCGGCGTACCGCATTGCGCTGCGTTTGTTCATCTTCGAACCTCTCGAAAGTTTCGACTCCCACGTCGAAAGTGATCTGGACGGCATAAGAATAGGCCGTTCCCTATTTCGAGTCAAGGCCAACATATTCGGCGCGCGCAGCGCCGCCGCTCACGGCGTTCGCCTACAGTTGACGGATGACCGACCGCGCCGGCACCGTCGAGGGCGTGCGGCGCGCCAATCTGGCGCGCATCCTGCAGCTCGCCCACCTCGAGCGCGCCCTCTCGCGATCGCGGCTGACCGCGCTCACCGGCCTCAACCGGTCGACGGTGGCCGACCTCGTCGCCGAGCTCACCTCGCGAGGCCTCACCATCGAGCGGGCACCGGATCCCTCGCACAAGGTCGGGCGCCCCTCACCCGTGGTGGCCCCAGACCCGTCGGTCGTCGCCATCGCCGCCAACCCCGAGGTCGACGCCCTCACGATGGCCGCGATCGGGCTGGACGGCACGCTCCACGCGCGCCGCCGCATCGACGTCGACCACCTGATGCCGCCCGAGGAGGCGGCGGGGCTCATCGCCGAGGTGACCGACCAGTGGCGCACCTCCGTACTGGCCGAGTCCCGCATCGTCGCGGCCGGCGTCGCGGTGCCCGGGCTCGTGCGCGCACTGGACGGCCTGGTGCGGGTCGCGCCGCACCTCGAGTGGACGGATGCCCCGATCCGCACGCTCGTCGAGAGCGCGACGGGCCTTCCGACCGCTGTCGGCAACGACGCATCCCTCGGCGCGCTCGCCGAGCATCTGTTCGGGGCGGGCCAAGGGATCGACGACCTCGTCTACCTCAACGGCGGAGCCAGCGGCATCGGCGGCGGGCTCATCGTGCACGGCATACCCGTCGGCGGCATGTCGGGCTACGCGGGCGAGTTCGGTCAGAACCGCCCCGGCATCCTGTCCCCCGACGACCGCCGCGCGGCGGCGGGGGTGCTCGAGGACGAGGTGAGCCGCGCGCGCCTGCTGAGCGCGGTGGGCCTCGGCGCGGCTGACGAGCCCACACTCGCCGCGGCGATCGCCATGTCGGACTCGCCTACGGTCGCGCTCGAACTCGCGCGGCAGCGGCGCATCCTGTCCACGGCCCTCGCGAACGTCGTCAACGTGCTCAATCCCGCCGTGGTGGTGCTGGGCGGATTCCTCGCCACGATCGCCGACAGCGACCCGGACGCCTTGGACGCGTCAGTGCGCGTGCAGTGCATGCCCGCGGCCGCTGAGGACCTCGAGATCCGCACCGCGGTCCTCGCCGAGGACCGCCTGCTGGTGGGCGCGGCAGAGGCCGCGTTCGCGGGTCTGCTGCGCGACCCGCTCGGCAGCCTCGGAACGGATGCGACCACCGAGGCGACCACGGCTTAGTGTTGCCGCATGGGCACGATCTACTACGGAGGCGGCGCCACCGCGATCCACGTCGAAGACCGTGCCCTGGCGCACTTGAAGGTCGTCATCGCCACCAAGCTGCGCCGCAACGAGAGCTTCACCGTCTCGTGGCGCCACCCCGACGATCAGCCCCGTGGGCGCAGCACGATCTGGCTGCATCCGTCGATTCCGCTGCGGTTCGTCTTCGACGACCCCGAGCCCGCCGAACTCAGCCGCGAATGGATCGAGGAACTGGCCAACTCGGCCAACTCGTCCGGCGGCATCACGCTCATCGCGGAGCATTTCGACACGGCGCCCACACCCGTCATCCAGCCCGGCACGACGCCGGAGCCCTGACGCTGCGGGCGCCACGCCCCCGCGCGGGGATCACCCCTCTTCGACCGCCTCTTCGGGGGGCTCCGCAACGATGGTCAGCCCCGCGGGACCGCTCGCGGCCTGCATGAGCTCTTCGACCCACGCCCGGTTGATGCGCGGCTGCCGGCTGCCGAAGAAATGGAACTGCATCGGCACCGACGGATGCATCCAGAAGCTGCGGCGCCCGCTGCCGTCGCCCATGTCGACGTCGAACATGAACGCCTCGGACCGGCGCAGCTTGTTCATCACCACGATGCGCAGGTGCGCCAGCGTGCGGTCGTCGATCTCGACCGAATTGCCCGACGCGTCGTAGATGAACCTGCCCATGTGGGGGAGCCTAGTGCGCACTCAGCCGGCGCACGGACCCGTCCCGCCGCACAGGACTCGAGGCGGCGTGCGGCGGGACGGGTCGGCGGGCTCGGGCGGTTCAGGCCTGGTCGGGCGGGGCGACGGGGCGTCCGAGCGAGAGCATCAGTCGGTTCGCCCAGTTGAAGAACGCCGCGCCGTGGATGACGTCGGCGACCTCGAGGTCGTCGAGACCGGCGGCGCGCAGCCGCTCGACGTGCGCCGGGCCGAAGGCGAGGGGTGTCGCGGTGAGGGCGGCGGCGGCATCCGTGATCGCGTTCCAGCGCTCGCCGAGATCGGCAGCCACTCCTTCGCGCAGCAGCGTGTCGACCAGTTCGGGGTTCTTGGAGAAATGCGCGGCGAAGCGGGCGTGCACCGATGCGCAGAAGACACAGCCGTTGACCCGGGATGCCGCCGCCGCCGCGAGTTCGCGCTCTTCACGAGGCAGGCCCTCGGCGGTGTTGTAGAAGATGTCCTTGTCGACGAGCGTGCGCGAGCGCAGGATCTCGGGGTCGCGCACGAGCAGCCGGAAGTAGTCGCTCGACGCCCGGCCGCGGTCGACGAGGCCCTCGTAGTGCCGGTCGGTGAGGTCGTCCTGCGGGAACGGTTCCAGCCAAGGCAGCCAGCCCACCTCGCCGCGTGTGAACGCGTGCGGGTGCGGGGCGTCGTAGGTGTGGGCGCGGGTGTCGGACAGGGTCTCAGTCATGCGGATGCCTCCTCGAGAACGCGCAGGCCGGCCACGACCCGCTGCTGGAATGCCAGGAATGAGACCAGCTGCGACAGCGTGACGATGCCGTCGATGCTCCAGCCGGACTCGAGCAGGCGGTCGAGCGCGTCGCCGGCTGCCTCGCGCGGACGGTAGACCAGCAGGTGCGTGTGCTCGAGCGCGGCGGCCAGGCGCTCGCCGAGCGCGTCGCGGGCGGCGCTGTCGATCGCCAGACGCCGTCCTTCGGTGCTCTCTTCGACCAGGCCCTCCTCGCGATACGTGCCGAACGGCCCGGTCGTGGCGCTGCCGGCGCCGAGAGCAGCGACCACCGCCGCGCGCTGCGCATCGGCGCCCGCGGCCAGGTCGGCGTAGTGCGCCGCCGTCGCGTCGTCGGCGGTCAGCCGCGTCGCGAACGCCGCGACGAGCGCGCGCTCGGCGACCGGGAACTCGGCGTCATCGACCGGGGCGAACAGCGCGTCGTGGCTCGCCTGCAGCTGCGCCCGGGTGACGGGGCGCCGGGCGCGCACGGCGGCGACGAGGCCGTCCGGCGCGACCCGCGCGATCGTGTCGACGGTGTCTGGGGTTGTCATGCGTCGTCCTTTCGAAGGGAGGGATCGGATGCCGCTCCCGCGGCCGCGAGCGACCTGTCGCGCGTGGCCCAGCCGAGCGACGGCGCGACCTCGGTCGCGAACAGCTCGATCGAGCGCAGCACGAACTCGTGCGGGGCATCGACGGAGTGCACCTGGAAGGCGACCTCGTCGGCACGGGCGAGCGTCGCGTCGGCGGCGAGGGACTCGGCCACCTCCTCGGGCGTGCCGAGGTGCGTGTCGAGCGCGACGATGAGCTCGTCGATCGTGTCGCCGGGGATGGTCTGACCCCCGCGGCGGAACCCGTCAGCGGCCCGGCGCAGCCCGACCTCGGCAAAGCGCAGCGCGTCGGCACGGTCGTCGGCGACGAAGACGGTGCGCGATGCCGTCACCCGCGGCGGCGCGCCGGCGGGGAGTGCCTCGAGGTAGGCGTCGATGATCGGGTCTTGGATCGCGGCGAGCGACGCGTGCAGGTCGTCGGCGGGACGCGGCTGGGTGCGCGAGAGCAGCAGTCCGTGGCCGTGCACCCCGGCGCGGGTTCCACCCGAGGCCGAGAAGGTGGCCTGCCACACACGCTGGGCGAGGGTTCCGGCATCCGGGTACAGGGTGTTCCCCGCGCCGATCTCGCGACCCTCGAGGGCCGCCAGCAGCGTCTGCAGCTTCGCCTCGTACGCGACGGTCTTGTCTGCCACGGTGAGGCCGAAGGGCGGGAACGACGCCGGCGTGCCGCCGCTGCCGAGACCGAGGTCGAGGCGCCCGCCCGAGAGCAGGTCGGCGACCACCGCGTCTTCGGCCACGCGCACCGGGTCTTCGAGCGGGAGCGTCACGACGCCCGTGCCGAGGCGGATCTCGCTCGTCGCGGCCGCCGCGTGCGCGAGGAACACGAACGGCGACGGAAGCCCGCCCTCGGACGCGTGGAAGTGGTGCTGCGCCACCCATGCGCGCTCGATGCCGAAGCGCTCGGCGTGACGGATCTGATCCGTCGCCAGCCGGTAGCGCTGGGCCGGCGGCGCCTCGTCGAGAAGCCGGGTGAAGAAGGCGAGCGTGGGGGCGGTCATACGGCGACGTCCGTTCGTCCGGGCACGGCGGCGAGAAGCTCGCGCGTGTAGTGATGGGTGGGATCGGCGAAGAGCACCTCGGTCGGGCCGTCCTCGACGATGCGGCCGCGGCGCATGACCGACACGGTGTGGCTGATGCGTCGCACCACCGCGAGGTCGTGCGAGATGAACAGGTAGGTCAGGCCGAGCTCCTGCTGCAGCGACTCGAGCAGCTCGAGGATGCGCGCCTGCACGGTCACGTCGAGCGCCGAGACCGCCTCATCGAGCACGACGACGTCGGGCCGGATCGCGAGGGCGCGTGCGATGGCGACGCGCTGGCGCTGCCCGCCGGACAGCTCTCGCGGCGAGCGCTCCAGCACGTCCCGTGGCAGCGCGACGCGGTCGATCAGCTCGGCGGCGCGCTCGGCCCGGTCGGCACGGCGGCCCTCGCCGAAGTTGTGCAGCGGCTCGGCGACGATCGCGCTCACGGACTGCCGGGGGTCCAGCGACGAGAACGGGTTCTGGTACACGAGCTGGATGCGCCGCCGCAGCTGCCGCACCTCGTCGCGCTTGAGGCCCGCGACGTCGGTGCCGGCGAGGTCGATGGTGCCGGCATCCGGATGCAGGAATCTCGTGACCAGGCGCGCGGTCGTCGTCTTGCCCGAGCCGGACTCTCCCACGAGCGCGTGAGTGGTGCCCCGCCGAACGCGGAACGACACCTCGTCGACCGCGCGGAACGGTTCGCGCCCGCGCGCCGAGAACTCCTTGATCAGCCCCGTGGCCGTGATGGCGTAGGGGTTCTCGGCTGCGGCGGCCGAGGCATCCCGCAGGTAGAGCGGTGCGGGAGCCTGCCGGAAGCCGGTGGCGAGCGCCGGGGCGTCGGCGAGCAGCTGGCGCGTGTACTGGTCGCGGGGATCCGACAGGATGCCGTCGGCGGGCCCCTCTTCGACGACCCGGCCGTCCTTGAGCACGACGATCCGCTGCGCGCGATCGGCGGCGACCCCTAGGTCGTGCGTGACCAGCAGCACCGAGGTGCCGCCCTCGCGGCGCAGATCGTCGATCAGGTCGAGGATGCGCCGCTGCACCGTGGCATCGAGGGCGCTGGTCGGCTCGTCCGCGATGATCAGGCGCGGTCGCAGGGCGATCGCAGTGGCGATGAGCACGCGCTGGCGCATGCCGCCCGACAGCTCGTGCGGGTACTGGCGTGCGCGCAGGGCCGGGTCGTCGAGTCCGACGCGCTCGAGCAGCTCGAGCACGCGGGCCTTGATCACGCGCGAGTCGCGCTCGCCGTGCACTCGCAGGATCTCGCCGACCTGCACACCGATCGGGCGGACCGGGTCCAGCGACGAGGTCGGATCCTGCGGGACGAGACCGATCTGGGTGCCGCGCACCGCGCGCAGGCGCCGCGACGACCAGCCCGCGATGTCGGCGCCGCCCACGCGCACCGCGCCGGCGTCGAGCCGTCCGCCTTGCGGCAACAGGCCGATGAGGGCGTGCGCGGTCGTCGACTTGCCCGAGCCGGACTCGCCGACCAGCGCGACGACCTCGCCCTCGGCGACGTCGAACGAGACGCCGTGCACGACTTCGCGCCGCCCGGCGCGGCCGGCGTACGAGACCCGCAGGTCTTCGATCGACAGCACGGTCATCGGCTGCTCCTTCCGAGCGACTGGCTGATGCGGTTCGCGCTCAGCACCACGACCAGCACGACGAGGCCGGGCAGGGTCGTGAGCCACCACGCGGTGGCGACGTAGTTGCGACCCTCGGCGATGAGCAGGCCCCACTCCGGCGTGGGCGGCGGAGCGCCGTAGCCGAGGAAGCCCAGCGTCGAGATCGCGAGGATCGCCGTGCCGAACTGCAGCGCGGCCAGGCCCACCACCGCGGTGAGCGAATTGGGCAGCACGTGGCGCCACAGCACGGCGACGAAGGTGCCGCCGCTGCCGAACGCGGCCTCGACGTAGTCGCTGCGCCGCACGCGCACCACCTCGGAGCGCGACAGCCGCGCGAACGACGCGACGCTCACCACACCGACCGCGATCGCGGCGTTGACCGTGCCGAAGCCGAGCAGGATGATCACCGACAGCATCAGCAGCAGGCCGGGAATCGACAGCAGCACGTCGACCACGCGCATGAGGATGTCATCGACGATGCCGCCGCTCGACCCGGCGAGCACGCCGATGAGGGTGCCGACCGCGAGGCCGACCGTGACCGCGATGAGCGCGCCGGACAGGGAGTTCACGGCGCCGTGCACGACTCGCGCGAACAGGTCGCGGCCGAGCGCGTCGGTGCCGAACCAGTGCGCGAGGCTCGGAGCCTGCAGCTTCTCGGCCGGCACGCCCTGGATCGGGTCGTAGCCGGTGAACAGCCACGGCACGATCGCCCACAGCACCGCGATCACCACCACGATCACGGCGAGCACGAGTGTCCACGAGGGGCGGCGGCTGCGGGCGAGCAGGCTCGCGGCCTGCGAGCGACGCGACGGGCGACCCGGCTCTGCGCCGGCGTCGCGGGCGACCGGGTCGACGACGGTCCCGCTCGACTCGTCCAGCGCCGCGCCCTGGGCGACGGCCGCCTCTTCGGGCGTCACGATCGAGCGGGCGTCCAGACCCTGCGGATGGGCGGGAGCGGTCATGCGGATGCCTCCACTCGGTCGCGTCCGTGCACGTCCTGATCCGCGGATGCCTCGTCGCCGGAGCGCGGGGCGTCGGCGGCGAGCGCGGCCCGGCGCGAGCCGGAGCGCAGGCGCGGGTCGAGCACGGGGTACAGCAGGTCGACGATCAGGTTCACCACGATGAAGGTGAGGGCCGCGAGCACGACGATCCCCTGCAGCACCGGGATGTCCTGGTTGGCCACGGCCTGCTCTGTGAGCCGGCCGATGCCGGGGCGGCCGAAGACCGTCTCGGTGACGACCGCTCCGCCGATGAGCTCGCCGAACAGCACGCCGGCGATCGTCAGCGTCGGCAGGATCGCGTTGCGGGCGACCGAGGCCCACAGCACTCGCGCGTCCGACGCGCCCTTCGCCCGGATCACCGTCACGAACGGCTGCAGCTGCACCTCGTCGATCGAGCGCACCAGGATCTGCGCGAGCGGGGCCGAGATCGGCACCGCCAGCGTCAGCACCGGGAGGATGAGCCCCGCCACCGGGTCGGCGCCGACGATCGGCACCCAGCCCAGCCCGAACGAGAACACTTGGATCAGCAGAATGCCGAGCCAGAACACCGGCACCGACACGAACACGCCCGGCACCGCCTGCAGCACCGTGCGCAGCCAGGCGAAAGGTGACAGGGCCGAGAGGAACGCAATCCCCACCGCGAGCACGACCGCCACGACGAAGCCCACCGACGCGAGGGCGATCGTCGGCGGAAGCGCTTGGCCGATCAGCTCGAGCACGGGCGTGCCGTATTGCGTCGAGAACCCGAAGTCCCCGTGCAGATAGCCGCCGAGCGTCTCGAGGTACTGCTGCCACCACGGGGCATCCGCTCCGTAGTTGACGCGGATCTGCGCGATCTGGTCCGGCGTGAGCCCCAACTCGGGGTTGTCGTACCGGATCAGGATCGCATCGCCCGGCAGCAGCTGCAGCAGGATGAAGGTGGCCGTGAAGGCCGCGATCAGAACGATCGCGGCCTGCCCGGCGCGGCGGAGCGCGTAGCGCATGTCAGTCCTCGCCTACGTGCCTAGTGCTTGTCGAGCCACACGTCGTAGAACAGCGGGCGGCCGACCGATTCGAACTGGATGCCGTGGACGTACGGCGCGGCGCCGTACACTTGGGGCTCCTCGAACAGCGGGATCACGTACGCCTGCTCGGCCAGGTAGTCCTGCACGGCCTGCGTGGCGGCGACGCGCTTGTCGGAGTCGGGCTCGCTCGCCACCGCGGACAGCAGCTCGTCGAGCTTCGCGTCGTCCGAAAGCAGCACGTTGCGGTTCTTCGTGAAGAACTGGCTCTTGATCACGTCGAAGTCCGCGCGGCCGACCATCGAGTGGTAGAGCGGCGTCTTGAGCGGGTCCTTGATGTCTTCGGCGTAGGTGCCGGCATCGGCAGCCTTCACGTTCAGCTCGACACCGATCTTCTTCAGCTGCTGTGCGACCAGCTCGAGGGTCTGCTTCGACAGCGGCTGCGGCTGGGCCTCGTACACGGTGAGCGACAGGCGCTCGCCGTCCTTCTCGCGGATGCCGTCGGCGCCGGGCGTGAAGCCTGCCTCGTCGAGCAGCTTCGCGGCCTTCTTCGGGTCGTACGCGTAGTACTTGGACTCGTCCTTGTACCCGAGCGCGCTTGAGCTCAGGGCCGAGGTCGCCTTCGGGTAGTTCGTCGTGAAGATCGTGTCGACGACCTCCTGGGCGTCGACACCCGCCACGAGGGCCTGGCGCACGCGGATGTCGCTGAGGAGCGGGTTGGTGAACCGCAGGCTGAGCGAGTTGTTCACGCCGCGGGTCTGCGGTGCGTACAGGTCGAAGCCCGACGACTCCACACGGGCCTCGTCGAACGCCTGCACGTAGCGGATGTAGTCGGCCTGACCCGCCAGCAGCGAGCCGATGCGCACCGAGTCCTCGGGCGTGACGATGAGGTGGATCTCGTCGACGTACGCGCGGCCCTGGTGCTCGGAGTTCGCCGGCGCCCAGTCGTAGTCATCGCGCGCGGCGAACGTGAGCTCGGTGCCGAGCTTCTCGTCGGTGATGACGAACGGACCCGATCCGACGATGTCGGTCGCGTTTCCCGCGCCGAACTCCTCGAGCGACAGGTCGAGGGTGCCGGGCGACAACAGGCCGGAGTTGATCGTCGACGTCGCCTGCAGGAAGCCGGGCGCCGAGGCCGAGAAGTGGAACGTCACCGTGTCGGCGTCGACGACCTCGCTCGAAGCGTAGTTGTTGATCGCCTCAGACACCGTCAACCCGAGGTCGGGGTTGCCGAGACCGTACGTGTCGAAGTTCTTCGCGACGGCGGCCGCATCGATCGGCGTGCCGTCCGAGAAGGTCACGTCGTGGCGCAGTTCGAAGGTGTACTCGGTCGCGTCGTCGTTCACCGTCCACTCGGTCGCGATCCACGGCTCGATCTCGAGAGTCTCGGGGTTCTGCCAGGTCAGGCGCGCCGTGATGTTGTTCACGATGCCGCCGTTCGGGTAGAAGCCGGCCTGGGGCGGGTACAGGTTCGTGTAGGTCTGGTGCTCGAGGTAGGTGACGGCTCCGCCGGTGACCGGCTCGCCGGCCGGCTCGTCCGAGCTCGTCGGAGCGGCGCCGGACGCGCACGAGGCGAGCGTGCTCGCGAGGGCCACCGCGGCGAGCGCTGCAGCAGCGCGAAGTGCGGGACGGGACATGTGATCTCTCCTGATGGACGGCGATTCGGGTGGTGAAAAGCTCTGACCGCCACGCTAGAGAGACCGCGGCGTGCGCCGCTGAGCGTGACGACACTCCCCGTCACCCCTCGAAAGACGCGTTCACACTTGTTCACACGAGGTAACGCGGATGCCGCATCCCGGGCGCCGCGTGGCAGAGTTCGCGCCTCAGCCGGCGGTGGTGACGTCGGTGGCGGCCAGGGCGTGCAGCAGACGCGGGGCGCCCAGGCCCAGGCGCTCGCGGAGCGTCGCGCCGGTGCGGCCGAGCAGGCCGCGGCGGCGCAGCTCGGGAACGGCCAGGGTCGTGAACGCCTCGAATTGAGCGGGCTGGAAGGCCGAGAGCACGTTGAAGCCGTCTGCGGCGTGGTCGTCGCGCCAGCGCTCGAAATGATCCGCGACCGTCGCCGCGTCGCCCACGACGAACGCGGCGGGCACGGCATGCGCGGCGATCAGGTGCCGCCACGTCACCGGCGACCGACCACCGACGCGACGGCCGGTGCGCTGCTCCACGAGCGCGAGCACGCGCGCCCCGGCCTCGCCGAACGCCGCGGCGTCGGCGGGTGGCAGGGCAGCGTCGACCGACGCGCGCCGTGCGGCGGCATCCGTCGCGATGCCCGCGGCATCCAGGAACGCCCCCAGCGACCGGTTCGCCGGAAAGCCCGCACGTTCGGCATGCGAGGCCACCCCGTCGTCGATGGGCACCAGCAGCAGCAGGCGGTCCACGATCGCGCGGGCGGCGGCATCCGTCTCTGCCACCACCGGAAGGACCGGCGCGATCACCTTGACGTCGTCGGGATCGCGCCCGGCGTCGCGAGCCAGCGCACGCAGCAGGGCCCGCGTCTCACGCGCCGAGTGCAGATCGGGCGACGCGATGAGCGCAAGGTCGGCCTCGCCGGCCGCGAGTGCGCGCGAGCGGTCCGAGGTGCCCGCGTGCACGAGCGGCAGGTGTCCCTGCGGCGGCCGCGCGACGTTGAGCGGGCCGGCCACCCGCACGTGCTCGCCCCGCAGCGCGGCCGGGCGCAGTCCGCGCTGGTCGATCAGCCTGCCGGTGAGCCGATCGGCGATCCACGCGTCTTCGTCCCACGACTCCCACAGCAGGCGCAGCGCCCGCACGAACTCCTCGGCACGGTCGTACCGCGTCGTGTTGTCGGCGTGCGCGTCGCGTCCGTGGTTGGCGGCCGCGCGCGGCTCGGCGCCGGTGACGAGGTTGACTCCCGCACGCCCCCCGGTGAGGACGTCGAGGGATGCCGTGGCCCGAGCTGTCGCGTACGGATCGGCGTACGTCGTGTTCACGGTCGCGATGAGCCCGATGCGCTCGGTCACTCCGGCGAGGTACAGCACCGCGCTCAGCGGATCGATGCGCGCGAGCAGGTAGGGGTCGCGGAACTCAAGGTCGGGACCGGTCGCGAGCCAGTCTCCGAAGAAGAGGTAGTCGAGGCCGGCGTCCTCGCCGAGGCGTGCGATGCGACGCAGGGTCGCGGCATCCGTCTGGGGATCCGCGTGCGCACCCGGATGCCGCCACCCGGACGGATACGCGCCCAGGGTGCGCACCATCGCACCGACGATCAACGGCTCGGTCACGCGGTGACCACCTCGGCGGACGGGGTGCTGCCGACCGCGACCAGCCGGCCACGCGTGTTGGACCACTGGCTCCACGAGCCCGGGTACACGGCGACCTCGATGCCGGCGAGCGCGCCGGCGAGCGCGGTGTGCGTGGCGGCGATCCCCGAGCCGCAGTAGGCGGCGACCGATACCCCGTCCGCCGCGCCCGCCGACGCGAAGACGGCGCGCAGCTCGTCGGGCTCACGGAAGCGCCCGGCACGCACGTGCACGGTCGTGGGCAGGTTGCGCGCGCCGGGGATGTGCCCGGCGATCGGGTCGATCGGCTCGCTCTCGCCGCGGTAGCGCTCGGGTGCGCGCACGTCCAGCAGCACGCCCCGCCAGCCCCAGTCCTCGACATCGTCGATCCCGGCGACACCCCCGTCGATCTCATCGAGGGCGACGGTGCCGCGCCGCGGCTGCACATCGCCGGTCTCGAGCGCGTACCCTTCGGCCACCCACGCGCGCAGCCCGCCGTCGAGCACCCGCACGCGGGGCAGGCTCGAGCGGGTCAGCAGCCACCACGCGCGCGCGGCGGCGATCGACTGCAGGTCGTCATAGACGACGACCTGGTCGCCCGCGTTCACGCCCCACCGGCGCGCGGCGTCTTCGAGCTGCTCCCGCGTGGGCAGCGGATGTCTCCCCTCGCCCGGATCGCCGCGCCGGGCGAGCTCGTGCTCGAGGTCGACGTAGACGGCGTTCGGCACGTGCCCGTCGAGGTAGGCGGGCCGCCCTTCCGGCTCGTCGAGCCGCCAACGCACGTCGAGGACGCGCACATTCGGGTCGCGACGCAGCAGATCTGCCAGTTCCTGCGCGGAGATGAGGGGGGACGTCATATATCCATGCTCACCGCATCGCGCCGGCGATGGGCCGATGTGACACTCGCCACGGCGTCGACATGACACATGGCGCAACACACCGTCACACGACACCGGAGCGCCGGATGGAAAGATGGACGGATGCCTCACACCCACGTCCTCACCGGGGCCGGCTCCGGGATCGGCGAGGTCGTCGCCCGCCGCCTCGCAGACCGCGGCGACCGGCTGGTCCTCCTCGCGCGCGACGAGGCGCGGGCGGCGGAACTCGTCGAGCGCTTCGGCGCAGACGGTGCGATCGTCGCCGATCTGCGGCATCCGGAATCGCTCGCCGACGCCGTCGCCCGCGCGAGCCTTCCCGCCCGGATCGACTCGGTGATCCACGCCGCGGGCATCGTCGAGCTGGGAACGGTCGCCGAGCTCACGGTCGAGAAGTGGACGTCGCAGCTGCTGGTGAACCTCGTGTCGGCCGCCGAGCTCACGCGTCTCGTGCTGCCCGCGGTGCGCGCAGCGCGCGGACAGGTGCTGTTCGTGAACTCGGGCGCGGGCCTGACGGCCCACCCCGAGTGGTCGGCGTACGCGGCCTCGAAGCACGCTCTCAAGGCGCTCGCCGACGCGCTGCGCGGCGAAGAGGCTCCACACGGCGTGCGCGTGACGACCGTCTACCCCGGCCGCACCGCGACGCCCATGCAGCAGAAGGTGCACGAGCAGGAAGGCCGCGACTACGACGCGAGCGCGTTCATCGATCCGGAGTCGGTGGCGACCGCGATCCTGACCGCGCTCGACCTGCCCCGCGACGCCGTCATCAGCGACCTGACGGTGCGGCCCGGGCCGCGCTGAGCTTCGACGCGGGATCCCCGCGCTCAGTCCGTGGGTGGCCGCTGCATGCGCTCCTGAAGCTCGGCGACGGCCGCAGCGAGCGGCTCGCGGAGCGACGTCGCCGAGCGCGTCGCGAATCGCGCCGACGGCACGGCGACGGTGATCGCTGCGACGGGGCGCCGCAGGTCGTCGAGCACCGCCACGCCCAGACCGCTCACGCCCTGCTCAGTCTCTTCGTGATTGGCGCCGTGACCGGCCGCCCGCACCCGCGCGAGATGGCGCTTCAGCGAGGGCAGATCCGAGTACTTCGCGGTCGGCCACGGAGGCAGCCCCTGCTGGTAGAGCGCGTCGAGGTCGGCGCTCGAGAGCGCGGCGAGGAGAGCCTTGCCGCCGGCCGAGCAGTGGGCCGGCATCTCGTCCCCGACGCGCACGCCCACCCGCAACGGCAACTCGCACTCGATGCCGTCGATGAAGCGGATGTTGCGGCGATGGAGCACCATCAACTGCACGGTCTCGCCCGTCTGCTCGTGCAGCCGCTCGAGCACCGGATGCGCGTGCGCGCGCAGGGTGCTGAGCGTCAGCGGCTCGGCCGGGCGGGCTGCGAGCGCCGGTCCGAGGCGGTAGCGCCGATCCCGGTCCTGGACGGCAAACCCTCGGAAGACCAGCGACGCGAGCAACCGGTGAGCCGTGGACGGTGCCACGTCGAGCCGGGCCGCGGCATCGCTCACCCCGAGGATCTCGCCGTCGTGCAGCGCTTCGAGGAGGATCAAGGCGCGGTCGACCGACTCGACGGGCGCGACCCCCGCCACGTCGGTCATCGCGCGCCCGCCAGGTCGACGAACTGCAGAAGCGCCGGCAGGTCGTCGACGGCGTCCGGATCGACAGCTTCGACGAGCGGTCGCCCGAGCAGGATGCGCTTGACCGGGATCTCGAGCTTCTTGCCCGTCCGAGTGTGCGGGAGCGCCGGCACCGCGAGCACGGTGTCGGGCAGATGACGCGGCGACAGCTGCGAGCGGATCGCCTCCTTCACTCGGGCGACGAGATCGTCATCGATCACGGCATCCCCGTTCGGCACGACGAAGAGGATCAGCTCCCCCGGTCCGCCCTCGGCATCGTCGAGGTGCACGACGAGGCTGTCGGCGAGTTCGGCGAAGCTCTCGGTCACGCCGTAGAAGTCGGACGTCCCGAGGCGCACCCCGCCGCGATTGAGCGTGGCGTCGCTGCGACCCGTGATGACACAGCTTCCGGCCGAGGTGAAGCGGATCCAGTCGCCGTGCCGCCAGACTCCGGGATACGTCTCGAAGTACGCGGCGCGATAGCGAGACCCGTCCTCGTCGCCCCAGAAGCCGACCGGCATCGAGGGCATCGGCGCGCGGATCACCAGTTCGCCGAGCTGACCGATCACCTCCCGCCCGGACTCGTCGAAGGCGCACACGTCGACCCCGAGGCTCGGTCCGGACATCTCGCCCGACCAGACCGGCTCCCAGGGACCGCCCTGGACGATGCCCGTGCACACGTCGGTCCCGCCGCTGCCGACGTTCAACAGCACGCGATCGCCGAACCGTTCGTGCACCCAGCGGAACGCGCTCTCGGGCAGCGGGCTTCCGACGACGCCGAGCTGGCGGATGCTGCCAAGGTCGAACGCCTCGTCGGGGCGGGCGCCGCCGCGCATGCTCTGCAGCAGAAACCCGGCGCTGAGCCCCACCACGGTCGGACGATACCGCTCGATCAGCTTCCACTGCAGGTCGGGGTCGGGCCCTACGGGGTTCCCGTCGATCATCACGATGCCGGCGCGCAGCAGGAGTGCCGAGGCCAGCGCGTTCCACACCATCCACGCGGTAGTCGTGAACCACATGATGCGGTCACCGGGGCCGAGGTCCCAGTGCAGGGCGTGGTTCTTGAAGTGCTCGAGCAGGATGCCCCCGTGCCCGTGCACGATCGGCTTCGGGCGCCCTGTCGTGCCCGATGTGAACAGCACCGAAAGGGGGTGGTCGAACGGGACCGGATCGAACTCCAGCGGCTCGCCGCTGTCATCCCCGAGGGCGAGGAGCTCCTCCCATGTGAAGGCATCTGGCACGCCGTCGGCCAGATAGGGCACGCTCACGACGTGGCGCAGACTCGGCAGTCCGCGCCGGATGTCCGCGACATCCGTCCGTCTGTCGACGGCCTTGAGCCCGTAGCGATAGCCGTCGACCGCCAGGAGCACCGTCGGCTCGATCTGCGCGAGCCGGTCGAGCGCCCCCTTGCTGCCGAACTCGGGCGCGCACGCGGCCCACGTCGCCCCGAGGCTGGCCGCGGCGAGGTAGGCGACGAGCGTCTCGGGGATGTTCGGCAGGTATGCCGCCACGCGGTCGCCACGCGAGACGCCGAGGGCGCGCAGACCCGCCCGCGCCCTGCGGACCTCGTCTCGCAGCGCACCGAGCGTGAGGCGGACCTCCGCGCGCGTCTGCGAGTAGGCGAACACGACCTCCTCGTCGTCGTACCCGGTGTGGCGCAGGGCGTGCTCGGCGAGGTTCAGCGTCGCACCCTCGAACCAGCGCGCGCCCGGCATCACCCGTTCAACGAGCACTCGGTCGTAGGGCGTGTGCGACGAGACCCCGAAGAAGTCCCAGATGCTCTGCCAGAAGTCCTCCAGCTCGCTGACGGACCAGCTCCTGAGCTCCTCCCAGTCCCGAAAGACGAGTCCTCGCTCGGCCTCGAGCCACGCAAGGTACCGCGCGGTCTCGGATCCGGCCCGCGGATGCTCCGGCGCCGGCGTCAGCAGCTCGGGCAGGCCGTCACCCATGGCGGTGCCCTTCGGCCAGAGTGCGGGTGGGCACGGTGATGCTCGAGGTGATCCACGAGAGCACCTTCGCCTCGGGGTCGAAGGCGGGCGCTCGTTCGGCCGAGCTCCACACCGTCTCGGGCCGGCACTGGAGCAGCAGCACGGCCTGCCCCGGCGGCAGCTCCTCGTCCACGGCGAACTCGATGTCCTGGGGACAGCCCTGCCGCTTCTCGAGTCGCTTTCCGAGCTCGGCGAGCGCGAGCACCTCATCTTCGTCGAGACAGAGCAGCCCGATGCGCTCCTGCGGCACCTCCACGCTCCGATCGCCCCGCCGGTACTCGACCCGCTTGTCGCCGAGCACGCGTGAGCGGATCGTGAGCCCGACCTTGTTCACGGTGAAGCGGTCGGGCGTGACCTCGCCGCCCACGACCGACAGGCCCAGGCCCCAGCTGGCCTCGAGCGCGATCTTGGACCGGTCGCCGCTGATCGGGTCGAGCGTGAACATCACGCCGGCCGACCGCGCGCGCACCGTCTTCTGCACGACCACCGCCATCTCGACGCGCGAGAGGTCGATCCCGCGCCCAAGCGCGTAGTGCAGCACGCGGGCGGAGTGGACGCTCTCGTAGCAGCGGCGCACGTGCGCGAGGACGTCGTCGATGCCCCGGATGTCGAGCCAGGTCTCGAACTCGCCCGCGAAGCTGTCGGCGGCGGAGTCCTCAGCGGTCGCGCTCGAGCGGACCGCGACCGAGATGTCATCGACGCCCGTCCGCGCGCACAGCTCCTCATACGCCGCGCGGACGGACTCCTCGACCTCGCGCGGGAGGGCCGTCGCGGCCATGAGCACGGCGATCCTCTCCGCCGCGCCGTCGAGAGCCGCGAGGTCCTCGGCGTCGAGGCCTTCGAGCTCGATCGCGATGTCTCGCCGCAGCCGGTCCTGTTCCAGGAATCGCCGGTACGCGCGGGCGGTGACCACGAAACCGGGAGGGACGGGGAAGTCGGCCGCGGTCATCTCGCCGAGGCCCTTCCCCTTTCCGCCCACCATGCGCGCATCGAGGCAGGCTTCGTCCTCGAAGCCGACGGCCAGCGGCCGCTCCTCGTCATCCCACGTGCTCATGCGGCCTCCCCCAGAAGGGTGACGACGCCGGTGTTCCCGTCGACGCGCACGCGCTGACCCGTTTTGAGACGTGCCGTCGCGTAGCCCGTGCCGACGACAGCCGGAACGCCGTACTCGCGGCAAACGATGGACGCGTGGCTCATCATGCCGCCGATGTCGGTGATGACGGCGGCGGCGACCGAGAACGCGGCGGCCCACGACGGCGCGGTGATCGGCGCGACGAGGATCTCGCCCGGCTCGATCAGAGCGATGTCCTTCTCGTGGCGCAGCACCCGGACGGCACCCTCGTAAACGCCCGGAGCCCCGGGAATGCCGGTCAGCTCCTCTTCGGACGCGGATGCCGCACCCAGCCAGCTGCGCACGCGTTCGGTGGTGACACCGTAGTTCATGACGGCGAAGGGGTCGGTGACCTCGACCGGCGGAACGCCGTACGCGGGCGGGGCGCTCTCGGCCTGGAGCGCCGCGACGATGACCCGCCGCTCGTCGATCGTGCGGGCCCACCGCTCGCGCCCACGGGCCGGGACACCGATCGCCCACGACTGCACGACGTCAGCCAGAACCTCGTCGACCTCGAACCGGTTCAGGTAGAAGACGTCGTCGTCGGCGCGCGCGAAGCCGGACGCCACGAGGAAAGCGCCCAGCTCCTTCGCTTTCTGCCAGAACACCGCGTGGGCCCAGTGCTCCACGTAGATGTTGTGCTCCTCGATGAAGGGGAACACCATGCGCGACAGGCCGAGGAGCTCGTCGAACTGCGCGGCCTCCGCGTCGCTGAGGAGCCCGCGGTACTCCGTCACGATCTCGTCGCGCTCCGACCGCAGCTGATCCACCGGGCGGCGGAGGTCCTCACCGCTCGTGATGCGCGCGGCGTAGCGGGCGATGCCCTGCAGCGGGATCGACGGGTCGGACAGCCACGTCTCCTGGTCGTGCGTGAAGCCGTACTCAGCGAAGTAGGAGAACCACGGGTCCTTGGAGGCCTCGTACTCGGCCAGCCACTGCTGCCCTGCCTCGATCTGGGCGAGGGCGGCGAATCGGTCGGCCGCGGTGGCATCGCTCGAGACGATCGACACCACGTCGAGGTCGACCGAGAGCTGCGCAAGCCGGCGCAGCTCGTCGTCGGGGCGGAAGGCGAGCACGTCGACGCCCGCCACCATGCGGGCGATGTCCTGGTCGCTGATGTCGGGGAAGGCCTGCTTGCAGAACTGGAAGAAGACGATGTACCCGCCGTAGCCGAGGTTGAGGAACTCGAAGTGGTGCTGCCAGATGACGAAGAACTCGTCGATCAGGCGGTGGTAGTTCGCGATCACGTCCCACGACGTCGACACCCCGCGGGCTTCGGTGACGACCTCGATCGGGTCGTACTCGCCCAGTTCGGGGAAGGTGATCGTGCGCATCTTCTCCACGGCTGCGGTGAGCTTCGACTTCCACTTCGCGTACAGGTCGTCCCAGTTGGCGTAGTAGTGCCCGGCGCGCTCCTGGAACTGCGCGACCCTCGCCTCGATCTCGGCCGGGTCGGTCACCGCGGTCGGGCGGATGTAGACGTACCCGTTCTTGACGCGCACGTCGAGACCGAGCGCCGTCGGCAGCACGAAGATGCGCGTGCTGTTCTGCCCTGCCCCGAGGTAGACCGCCTCGGCGCCGATGCTGTCGAACGGGTGGACGCCGCGGGACCAGTGCATCGTGTCGGCGAACCAGAACCCGGAGTCCTCCTGCGCGCGGGTCTCGTCGCTCGGGACGAGGTAGTACGGGTACATAGACTCCCAGCCCTCGGCCCCCGCAGGCGCGGGGACCTCGTGGAAGAAGGGGAATCGGGGGGCGTTCTCGGTCATTGCGCTGCTCCTTGTGTTGTGAGGTGCGGTGCGAGGCGACGTTGCAGCACCGCGACGTCGTCGAGGACGACGTCTGGTCGGTCGAATTCTTCGAGTCGGTCCAGCTCGTCCCGGGCGGTCGCGCCGCTCAGGACGAGGATCGCGGTGGCGCCCATGCTCCGCGCGAGCCGGGTCTCGGCGGTCGCGTCGCCCACGACCGCCGTGACCTCGGGCGAGAGGCCCAGTCGTCTCAGCAGTCCCTCGGCAAGGACAGGCGAGGGCTTGCCGCCCGTCAGCGGGGTCCGGCCGGTCGCGAACGTGATGCTCGCCGCGACGGCGGCCGACACGGCGAGCGATCTTCCCTTTCCGCCCGAGAACCAGGGGGTGGCGACCGTCGTGTAGAAGGCGGCGCCCGCGTCGACGGCGAGGGCACCTGCGTTGAGGTCGTCCGCGGAGTACGAGGATGCCGCACCGACGACGACCGCGTCGATGCCGTGCGCGCCCGGCTCGACGACCTCGAGGCCGATGGCGCGCAGCGGCGTCGAGATGCCCTCGCCCCCGATGGCGAGCACGCGTGCGCCGGGATCGTGCGCGAAGACATGCTCGGCGACGGCACTCCCGGCGGTCACGAAGTCCTCGTCCCGCACCGGCAGCCCCATCCCCCGCAGGTGCGCGGCATAGGTCGCCGGCGCAAGCTCGGAGGCGTTCGTGCACACCACAATCCGGTGCCCGGCGTCAAGGAGCGATATCAGCAGCTCGCGTGCGCCGGGCATCGGCTCGCCGCCATGCCCGCCGGCGCGGTCGGTGCGGACGAGGCATCCGTCGACGTCGAAGACCCACCCTCGGATCTGGCCCAGCTCGCGCGTCATCGGGCAACCCCCTCGCGGCGTCGGATGTGAAAGTCGATGTCGCCGGCGCTCACCGAGATCGTCGTGGCGGAGCGACCTTCGGCCGCCCGCAGGAGCGCCTTCAGCGTGGAGGTCGGCGACTCGGTACGCGCCCGCACCATCGCGTCGACGTGCTCGGCGGGCATCACCGCGCGAAGCAGCAACTCCTCGTCGCTGAGGCTGCGTCCGAACCGCGCGCGCAAGTCATCGACGGTGTCGGTGCTCGATCCGTCCGAAGGGGGTAGCTTGCCGCGCGGGGTGCTGAGCGCACGATCGAGGAGGTTCGGGTCGACCTCACCCGGCAGCGGCCCGAAGTCGCCGCGCAGGAGGTCCACGACCTCATCACTGACCTGGCGGTACCGCTCGCCGCTGATCACGTTTAGCGTCGCCTGCGTGACGATGTACTGGGCGAACGGCGTCATTACGATCGGCCAGCCGAGGTCGCGGCGCACTGCGACGGACTCCTCGATGACCGCGTCGAAGAGCTCGGGCCGGCCGAGTTCCGTGAGCTGCCGGGCCAGCGTGGACTGGACCCCGCCCGGGATCGTGTGCCGGTAGTAGGCCTCGTCGTATTCTCTGGGAAAGCCGGCCGGGAGGCGCTTGATCTTCGCCTGACGAGTCAAGTACGCCGAAGCGCGGTCCATCGCGTCGACGTCGACGGAGACCTCGTGCCCGCGGGCACGGAGGTTGCGCACGAGGTGCTGGGCGGCGGGGTGCGACGTTCCGTTCGCGAGCGGCGGGAGCGCGCAATGCAGGTTGGTCATGCCGAGGTCGGCCGCCTCGAGCATCGTCAACGGCGACAGCCCTGTGGTCGCGTGGCTGTGCAGCTCGTCGAGACGCAGGTCGGTGAGCCGCGACTGCAGCGTCGGCAGCAGCGACCGCAGCCGCTCCGGGGTGAGCAGCCCCGCGGGATCCTTCAGGTAGACGCTGTCGATCGCGTCGCAGCCGTTGAGTTCGGCGATGCGCTCGGCGTAGTACGCATCAGTGTGCACGGGGCTGGTGGTGTAACAGACGCCCGCGACGACATCCGTGAAGCCGGCCCGCTTGGCCATCTCGGCCATGCGGCGGGCGCCCGCCATGTCGTGCATGGGGTCGATCACCCACAGCCGGCTGATGCCGTTGCGCACCAGCAGCCGGAAGGCGAGTTCGAACAGCACGTCCGGCGTGCGGTAGAACGTGATGAAGCGCTTGCC
This sequence comes from Microbacterium sp. BWT-B31, assembly GCF_041379855.1. Lineage (NCBI taxonomy): Bacteria > Bacillati > Actinomycetota > Actinomycetes > Micrococcales > Microbacteriaceae > Microbacterium > Microbacterium sp. BWT-B31. The sequence goes on along the minus strand of NZ_JBFECU010000001.1, from coordinate 92,581 downwards.
GGTCGTGAGGAAACCCAGCGGCGTGTGCGGCATGCGTGCCTTGGCGGCGCGGATCATCTCCCACGGGTCCTCGCGGTGGAAGCGCACGGCGCTGGCCAGGAGCGTGCTGCTGGCCAGCTCCACGGCCCGATAGCCGACCTGCTCGATATCGGGCGCGGCGCCTTCGATCATGCGGGTCGTCATGCCGACGGCACCCCACAGGCTCTGGTTTCCGTCGCGGATCGAGACGTCGACGAGGCTGACGGAGGTCATGCCGGCTCCTTCTCGAGAATCGCGTCGGCGAGCCAATGCGTGGTGACCGTGTTGGCGGTGAACGCGTCGTCGGCGATGATCCGCTGCAGGAGCGCGAGGGATGTCGTCACGCCGTCGATCCGGAATCCGTCAAGCGCCTGGGCCATGCGCTTGACGGCGGCCGGGCGGTCGGTGCCCCACGCGATGAGCTTGCCCATGAGCGCGTCGTAGAACGGCGGGAAGTCGTATCCCTCGTACACGTGGGAGTCCAGGCGGATGCCGCCACCCGCCGGCGGCCGCCAGCGCGTGACGTGCCCGGGGGTGGGTGCGAGGCCGCGTGCGGGGTCTTGCGCGGTGATCCGGCACTCGATCGCGTGACCGGTCATCGCGACGTCCTCCTGGCGGAGAGTCAACGGCTCGCCGAGGCACGCGAGGAGTTGCTCGCGGACGAGGTCGACACCGGTGACCTGTTCGGTGACCGGATGCTCCACCTGAAGTCGCGGGTTCACCTCGAGGAACCCGATCTCTGCGGTCCGCGAGTTCACGAGGAACTCCACCGTGCCCAGGCCCACGTAGTCGAGCTCGGCGGCGATGGCCAGGGCGCTGGAGGTGAGCACCGATCGCGTCCGCTCGTCGATCGAGGAAGACGGCGACTCCTCCACCACCTTCTGGTAGCGGTACTGCACGGAGCACTCCCGCTCGCCCAGGTGGATGCGGTTGCCATGACGGTCACCGAGGATCTGCACCTCGATGTGCTTCGCGTCGGTGACGTACCGCTCGAGGAACACAGTCCCGTCGCCGAAGGCGGCCTGCGCCTCGCTGGAGGCCACCGACCACGCGTCGGCGAGGGCCGCGGCATCCGTCACCAGCTTCATGCCCCGCCCGCCGCCGCCGAACGCGGCCTTGACCAGAATGGGGTACCCGATCCGCTCGGCGAGAGCGGCCACCTCTGCCCAATCCGAGGCGGTGCCGCCCGGCGAGACCGGCACACCGAGACGCTCGGCGAGCGCGCGAGCGCTGAGCTTGTCTCCCAGCGCGTCGAGGGCCTCGGGCGAGGGCCCAACGAAGACGATGCCGTTCTCGGCGCACGCCCGCGCGAGGTCCGAGCGCTCCGAGAGAAAGCCGTACCCGGGGTGCAGGGCCGTGCAGCCGGTCGCGACAGCCGCGTGCAGCACAGCGTCCACCGACAGGTAGCTCTGGCGCGACTGCGGGCCGCCGAGGACCACGGTGCGCGTGGCGCGCGACGCGGCGAGCGACCGCACGTCGGCGCTCGAGACGCCGAGCACGGTCGCGATGCCCAGCCGGTCGCACGCCTCGACGATGCGCACGGCGATCTCGCCGCGGTTGGCCACGAAGACGCGCTGCGTCATGCGCGCGGTCCGATCACGAACAGGGGCTGGTCGAACTCGACCAGGTCGCCGTCGGCGGCGAGGATGCGGCGCACGGCGCCGGCCTCACCGGCGACCACCGAGTTCATGAGCTTCATGACCTCGATGATGCACAGGACGGAGTCGGTCTCGATGGGAGTCCCCTCCGCGACGAACACCGGGTCGCCCGGCTTCGGCGAGCGATAGAACGTGCCGAGCATCGGCGAGCGCACGAGGGTCTCGTCCTCGGCGAGCGCGAGGGTCGCGGCCTCGGGCCGAGTCGGGGCGGAGGCCGGGGTCGAGGGCGCGGCGGGCGCGGCGGGACGAGACGCAGCCGCGGGGTCGATGGCTGTCGGACCCGCGGCTGCGCCCCGTTCGGACGGCTCGATCGCGTCGCCGCGGCTGACCTCGATGCGCAGCTCGCCCTTCTCGAACCGGAACTGCGTGAAGTCCGTCTTATCGAGCAGTTCGATGATCGCGGCAAGCTCTTCGAGATCGATGCTCACTCGGCAACTCCTCAGGTCGTGCGAGCGGACCACCGTGTCGACCGCTCTGTCGGAACACGAGAAAGCTACGAGGCAGTTCCGCTGGACGCAATAGCTTCGAATGAGATTCTGTATCACGGAAAGTTCTGCGCTCAACGCGGGGGGTCGCCGGGCATTGACGGCACCGCGATGACCTTCACTGCGACGGGATGCCGCATCCCGCCAGCACCGTCGCGGCGGGCGCACTCGCCACGGCCGAGACGGCGCGCCGCGGTCGCCAGCGGCGCGGCCTCCTCATCGCGGACCTACGAGCGCCCGTACCGGGACGCCCAGTCGCGACGGGCGGCCTCTTCGAACATGTCCGCCTCGTCGCGCAGATCGTCCTCCTCGGGGAGGTCGAGGTCCAACTCGTCCTTCACCGGGTCGGTGCGTGTCTGCGACGTCGACCGTTCTTCGTCGTGCGGCAACACGAGCCTGCTCACCGCAACCACCTCGCCTTCGCGTCCATGTTCCCGCACCGGCGGCCTCATACGCAGGGGGTTGACGATCGCCGGGTTCGAGACTAGCCGCGTCTTCGCGTGCTCGCCCGGATGACCAGCTCGGTCGGGATCGCCGGGAGTCCCCGCGGCCCGTCGGCCTCGATCCCGGCGACCAGGGCCGCGACGGCGGTCTCGCCGAGCCGGTCGAAGTCCTGGCGCACCGTCGTGAGCGGCGGCAGATAGTCGGCCGCGTCGACGACGTCGTCGAAGCCGACCACGCTGACCTCGTCGGGCACGTGGCACCCGGCCTCGGCGAGGGCGCGCACGAGACCGAGCGCCATCTGGTCGTTGGCCGTGAACACGGCCGACAGCGTGGGTGCTTCGGCGACGAGTCGCTTTGCGGCGGCGAATCCGGATGCCGCGGCCCAGTCGCCCCTCACGGCGGGCGGCTCCGGCACCCCCGCCGCCGCGAGCGCCTCTCGCCAGCCGCGCTCGCGCTCCGCCGCGGCGAACGACCCCTCGGGACCGCCGATGTGATGGACGACCTCGTGGCCGAGGCCGAGCAGGTGCTCGACGGCGCTGCGCGCCCCGCCGGCGTGGTCGGTCTGGACGATCGTGAAGCGCGCGTCGGGGGGCGAGTCGACGACGACGAGCTCGAGGTCCCGCGGGGTCGCGCTCCCCCGCGCGAGCTCGGTCGCCTCGTTGAGCACGATGGCACCGTCGACCCCCTGCTCGCGCAGCCGCTCGAACGCGCCGGCGATGTCGCGGCGATCGCCGAGCGTGGACACCACGAGCGAGTAGGAGCGGGATGCCGCAGCATCCGCCACCGCCTGCAGCATGCGGGCGTTGCCCACGCTCGCGAGCGTCGCGGCGACCAGGCCGATCGTCTGCGTGCGGCCGGTGCGCAGGGCGCGAGCGGCGCGGTGCGGACGGTAGCCGAGCCGCTCCATCGCGTCCTCGACGCGGCGACGGGTCTCGGGGTCCACGCGAGGACTCGCGTTCACGACCCGCGACACGGTCTGCCCCGACACCCGGGCGAGGGCGGCGACGTCGGCCATTGAGACGCGACGGGTCGGCCGCGCGGCGTCTGCGCGCGCGTCGGCGGCGCGGTCGCGGGGTGCTCCGGCCGCCTCGGCGGCGCGGTCCCGGGGTGCTCCCGCCACCGCGGCGCCGCCGCGCGTCCCGTCATGGGCGCGTTCGAGCCGCTCGAGGGCCTCGATGTCGGCGTCTCGCATAGACCACCCTCCGTGCATAACTCCTTCGAAGTGACGCATGTTGACGTTACCACGGCCTGCGGATTACCGTGTTGACGTGAACACTCCTGAGTTCGGCACGCCCGACTCCGCCACCCCGTGCCCCGACTCCGCCACCCCGTGCCCCGAGGCCGTGATCCTCGGCGCGGGGGTCGTCCGTAGGTCGACCCGGCTCGCCGACGGCCGCGACCTCGTCTACTACGACGACCCGGGCACGACCCTCGGCGCCGAGCGCGCCGTCGACGCGCGCGTGCTCGCCCCTCGCCCCGCGACCGCCAGCATGCGCCTCGACGTGCTCACGGGCGACTGGATCACGGTGGCCGCCGCGCGCCAGAACCGCGTGATGCTGCCGAGTGCCGACGCCGACCCGCTGGCACCGCAGTCGGCGACGAATCCGAGCGAGGTTCCCTCGCGCTACGACGTCGCCGTCTTCGAGAACCGCTCCCCGTCGTTCGGCCCCGCGCTGCGCGAAGCGCTCGGCACCGCGCCCGCCGCGGACGACCCGCCGACGGGCCTGGCCGACCTCGCCGAGCTGGGCCTCGGCCGCAGCCGCACGTCGGTCGGACGCTGCGAGGTGGTGTGCTTCAGCCCCGAGCACGAAGGCTCGTTCGGCACGCAGTCGGTGACCCGGGCGCGCACCGTCATCGAGGCGTGGGCCGACCGCACCGAGGCGCTGTCGTCACTGCCGGGCGTCGAGCAGGTGTTCCCGTTCGAGAACCGTGGCGAGGCGATCGGCGTGACCCTGCCCCACCCGCACGGCCAGATCTACGCCTACCCCTACGTCACCCCGCGCACGGCGCGCCTCCTCGAGCGCATCGGCGACGCCGGCGAAGGCTTCTTCGAGCGCTTCCTCGCTTTCGAGCAGGCATCCGACCGCGTCATCCTGCAGGGCGAGCACTGGACCGCCTACGTGCCGTTCGCCGCGCGCTGGCCCCTCGAGGTGCACCTCATGCCGCACCGGCACGCACCCGACTTCGCCGCACTGACCAGCGCCGAGCGCGACGAACTCGCCCCGCTCTACCTGCGGCTGCTGCGCGGCGTCGACGCGCTGTACGACACCCCGACGGCCTACATCGCCGCGTGGCACCAGGCGCCCGTGCACGTCGGCCGTGACGCGGTGCGCATGCGCCTCGAGCTCACGAGCCCGCGCCGCGCGGCCGACAAGCTGAAGTTCCTCGCCGGATCCGAGGCCGCCATGTGGGCCTGGACGGCCGAGATCCCGCCCGAGCAGTCCGCCGCGCGCCTGCGCGAAGCGGTCGAGAAGGTGACCCTGTGACCGGGGCGGCGACCGAGGCCCGCTCCCTCTTCGCCCGGCTCACCGGTGGATCGCCCGACGGCGTCTGGTCGGCGCCCGGGCGCGCCAACCTCATCGGCGAGCACACCGACTACAACGACGGCTTCGTGCTGCCGTTCGCGATCGATCGCCGCACGTATGCGGCTGCCGGCATACGAGCGGATGCCCGCATCCGCGTCGCCTCGACCTTCGACGATGCCGTGGTCGAGGTGGGCCTCGACGAGCTCGACGCGCTGTTCCCCGACGAACGCGGCGCTGTGCCGGAGTGGGCGCGGTACCCGCTCGGGGTCGCATGGGCGCTTCGCGGTGCGGCATCTCGAGCATGTCCCGGTTTCACGCTGAACGAAGCCCTCCAGGGCGACGAATCGGGACACGGAACCGACAAACCGGGACAGGGGTGGATGACGACCGGCGTCGACCTCGCCATCGCGTCGGACGTGCCGGTCGGCGCCGGGCTGTCGTCGTCTGCCGCGATCGAGGGCGCCGTCGCATCCGCGCTCGACGAACTGTGGGACCTCGGCCTCGACCGCGTCGCTCTCGCGCAGGCGGGCCGTCGCGCCGAGAACGAGGCCGTCGGCACCCCCACGGGAATCATGGACCAGCTGGCGGCGATGCTCGGCCGCGCCGACGCCGCGGTCTTCCTAGACTGCCGCTCGCTCGACGCCGAGCCGGTCGACCTCGGCTTCGCCGGCGCGCGGCTCGCGCTGCTGGTCATCGACACGCGGGTCGCCCACGCGCACTCCACGGGCGGCTATCGCGACCGCCGCGACGCGTGCGAGCGCGGTGCGCGGCTCCTAGGCGTCCCGGCGCTGCGCGACGTGTCGGTCGCCGACCTGCCGCGGGCCGCCGAGCTGATGGACGACGTGACCTTCCGCCGCGTCCGCCACGTCGTCACCGAGAACCAGCGCGTGCTCGACACGGTCGCCGCGCTCCACCGCGAGGGTCCGCGCGCGATCGGCGGGCTGATGCTGGCCAGCCACGCGTCGATGCGCGACGACTTCGAGATCTCGGTGCCCGAGCTCGACACCGCGGTCGAGGCATCCGTCGCCGCCGGCGCCCTCGGCGCCCGCATGACCGGCGGAGGCTTCGGCGGCGCCGCGATCGCGCTGGTCGATCACGACGAGGTCGAGAAGGTGACCGATGCCGTCACCGCCGCCTTCGCCGCGGCCCGCTTCGTCGCCCCGCACTGCTTCGTGGTCACCCCGTCCGAGGGCGCCCGCCGAGAGGCCTGACCGCCCGGGCCGGAGCCGACGCGACGCGCGCGGTCATGCGCCGCAGGCTCACGCGGTTCAGGAGGTCGGGCCGATCCTGGCGTCCGGATGCCGCGCGCTCGACCCGGATCAGCCGTTCGGGTTCGTCGCCGCCCCGTCGAGCCACAGCAGGTTCGACGGATCGGAGTGGGCCGTGCCGGTTCCGACGTGCTTGTCGCTGATCTGCGGGCCCTTGGTGATGACGTGGACCATCGCCATCGCGTGCCCGCGCCCCAGCCCGTAGTCGGCGGCGAGCCATTCGATGATCGGCGTCGCCTTCGTTCTCTCGTCGAAACCCTTCTCGTGGGCGATGTCGATGAGCTGGCGAGGGGTCAGCCCGGTCTTCTTCTCGACCGCGTCGAGATAGGCCTGAAACGTCATGTGTTCATGATGCACGAGATCGGCCCGGCTCAGCAGGCGGCGAAGAATGCCAGCTCGTGGGCGCTCGACGACTCGAACGCGCGGAGCATCCGCGACCTCATCGCCGGTTCGGCGATCGCGGCCGCCTCGGCGACGTGCGCGACCGCCTCGTCCGTGGCGCGCTCGAACGCCGGGTCCGCATAGGTCGCCAGCCACGACGCGTACGGGTGCGACGCATCGGTGGCGCAGTCTCCGAACTCTCCCGACCGAAGGCGCCGCCCGAGGTCGGCGTAGAGCCAGAAGCACGGCAGGATCGCGGCGATGAGCACTGCGTACTCGCCGGTGAAGGCGGCCGCCTTGAGGTGATCGAGATAGGCCGTGGTGGCCGCCGTCGGGTCGGCGGCGAAGGTCGCCGGACCGAGGCCGAGCTCGGGAGTGAGCCACGAGGCGTGCAGCTCGAGTTCGCCCGCGATGGCGCCGTGCGCCGAGTTCGCCCAGAACGCCTGTTCCGACGAGGTCGGCGCCAGCCGCGCCGCCTCGGCGAGCACGCGCGCGTATTCGCGCAGGTAGAGGGCGTCTTGGCTCAGGTAGAACAGGAAACGGTCGCGGTCGAGGGTGCCGTCGGCGAGCGCGGCGATGAACGGCAAGTCGTCGATGCCGGAACGGATGCCGCCGATCCGCGCCCACCAGTCGTCGGCGACCTGCGCCGCCGACGGCCGGGTCTCGAGTCCGCCGCGGGCCCAGAGCCCGGCGAAATGGCTGATCGGCCCGTGCCCGCGACCCACCCGCAGTTCGGCGCCGGCCCGCAGAGATTCGCGCAGCCACGACCGCACCTCGGCCACAGCGCGCGCGGGCTCGGCGCCGCGGGCGAGGACGGTCGCCAGTGCGGACGAGAGCGAGCAGCCGGTGCCGTGGGTGTTGCCCGTGACGATGCGGGTGCCGGCGAACTCGTCTCGCGTGCCCCGCGCCGCGTCTATGAGCGCGTCCGGCGCTTCTTCGCCGGCGAGGTGCCCGCCCTTGACGAGCACCGCCGCCCCCGTGGCCGAGGACAGTTCCTCCCCGGCGGCGAGCGCGTCGGCCCAGTCGGCGATCGGGCGCCCGGTCAGCATCGCGAGCTCCGCGAGGTTCGGGGTGACCACGTGCGCCCGGGCGAGCAGGTCTCGCAGCGCGCCTTCCGCGTCGGCGTCGAGCAGGCGGTCGCCGCTCGTGGAGACCATCACGGGGTCCACCACGACGACCCCCGGCCGCGTGGTGTCGAGCCAGTCGACCACCGTGCGGATGACGTCGGCGCTCGCGAGCATCCCGGTCTTCACGGCGTCGATCGTGATGTCGTCTGACACGGCGTCGAGCTGCTCGCGCAGAAACCCGACCGGCGGCACGTGCACCGCCCGCACGCCCTGCGTGTTCTGCGCGGTGAGCGCCGTGACGACCGCCATGCCGTAGCCGCCGTTGGCGGCGATCGACTTGAGGTCGGCCTGCACACCGGCACCACCGGAGGGGTCGCTTCCGGCGATGCTCAGCACGCGCGGTGCGACCCCCGCGCGCCAGCGGCGCGCGAACTCCGCGGCGGTCGCCCCCGGGTCGTCGGCGGCGCAGATCGCCGAGACGACCGCCACGCCCGCCGCTCCCGCGTCGCGGAGCCGCTCCACGTCGTCGATGCCGATGCCGCCGATCGCGACGCACGGAAGTGCCGTGGTCGCGACGAGGTCGCGGAATCCGTCCACGCCCAGCGCCGGCGGGTGATCGGGCTTGGTGCGCGTGGGGCGGATCACGCCGACGCCGAGATAGTCGACGGTTCCCGGCGCTAGGGCGCGCACCGCGTCGAGGTGCTCGGGGGTGTTCGCGGTGAGCCCGATGAGGGCGTCCGGGCCCAGCACGTCGCGGGCGTGCCGGGCCGATGCGTCGCCCTGGCCGAGATGCACGCCGTCCACGCGCGCACCGCGGGCCCGCGCCGCGACCGCGGCCTCCACGCGGTCGTCGACGACGAGCAGCGCGCGACCCTCGATCACCCGCGACAGCGCGATCAGCTGCTCGACGGTCGCGGCATCGGTCGCCTTCTTGTCGCGCAGCTGCACGACCCGCACACCGCCGTCGACGGCGCGACGGACCGTGTCGATGACACCGCGCGCGCCGCACAGCGCCGGGTCCGTCACGAGGTAGACCGACAGGTCGGCGATCACCGCGCGCCGCCTTCGACCTGCGCGGCGGCGGGAAGATCCCCCGGCGCGAGCGCGTCCAGCGCGTCCAGCAGCGCGACCGCGAACCCTCCTGGCCCGCTCGTGTGCGCCGCGGCGCGCTCGGCGGCGATCTCGTAGACCAGGCTGGCCGCCGCCACGGCCTCGAGCGCGCCGTCGCCCGTCGTGCGGGCAGTGCCGAGAAACGCCGCCATCACCGCGCCGAGCGCGCAGCCGCCGCCCGTGACGCGGGTCAGGAGCGGGGTTCCGTTGGCGATGCGATACGCGCGCTCGCCGTCGGTGACGAGGTCGACCGGCCCCGAGACGGCGACGACGCTGCCGTGGCGGCGCGCGATCAGCGCCGCGGCGTCGGCGGCGGCATCCGTGCTGTCGATGGCGTCGACCCCGCGCCCGCCGGAGCCGAGCCCCGCGAGGGCGAGGATCTCTGACGCGTTGCCGCGGACTGCGGTCGGGCGGCGCTGCACGAGCGCTCGGGCGAGCTCGGTGCGAACCGGCAGCGCGCCGATCGCGACCGGGTCCAGCACCCATGGTGTGCCCGCCTCGGCCGCCCCGGCGGCCGCCTCGAGGCTTGCTGCCCGCTGCTCGGGCGTGGGGGTGCCGAGGTTCACGAGCAGGCCGGATGCCACGCCGGCGAACTCCCTCGCCTCGCCGACGATGTCCACCATCGCCGGGGCCGCCCCGAGGGCGAGCAGCACGTTCGCGGTGAACCCGGTCACGACCGAGTTCGTGATGCAGTGCGTGAGCGGTGGCGCCGCACGCAGCGCGCCGAGCAGATCGGCCGCGGAGGCGGCGAGAGTGGAGTCGGAATCCGGGCGCAGACCATGGGCCATTGCGACATCCCTTCGCTAGTACGAACTAGATCAGGTTCGACGGGTGTGCTCTCAGGCGCTCGCGCGCCACCCCGTGTCACTGCCTCGCAGTCTATCGACCTGTCAGAGCGTGAGCGGATGCTCCGCCTCGGTCTGACCTGCAGCCAGTCGCCGCGCGGGGATGTCGACGAGCGTCAGCGCGAGACCGGCCGCCGCCCAGATGCCCAGCAGCGCCCACTGGAAGCTCGAGTCGGCGCCGGGGAAGTACGACAGGTTGCGCAGGAGCGTCGCGGCGGCCCCCGGCGGAAGCCACTGGCCGAAGGCGCCCCACGGCGCGGGGATGAACTCGACGGGCACGGCCGTCGCCGACAGGGGGTTCGCGACGAGCATCGTGAAGGCGGCGCCGACCCCGACGCCGGCGGGGCCGATGAGTCCCGCGAGCCCCGTGATGGTGCTCGAGATGGCGGCGATCGCGAGGGCGATCGCGGCGGCGTTGAGCCAGTAGCCGCCCTGGAGCGCGCCGTAGAGGCCCTGCAGGATGCCCGCGAGCACGACGCCGGCGACGGGCGCGTAGATGAGCACGCCGACCACACGGCGCAGGCCCCCGCCCTTGACGGTGAGGGTCAGGATGACGCCGCCCAGGATTCCGCCGAGGACCATCGGGAACATCGCCGCGGTGAGGCCGGTGCCGCGCGGGTCGCCGCCTGCGAGCGGCACGAGGTCGGTCACCTCGACGGTGACGGTCGGGATCGTGAGGGGGGCGGATGCCTCGGGCGCGGGCGCCTGCGGCGCCTGGCCGCTCAGCGCCGCCTGCACCGCGGCCTGGATCTTGTCGGCGACCGTCTGCTGCAGCTGCGCGAGGCTCTCTTCGATCGTCGCGTGGATCTGCGCGTCGATCTGCTGCTGGAGCCCGGTGGCTATGCCCTGGAGCATCTGTGCCACGGCGGGGCTCGCGGCCGACGCGGTCAGCACCTCGGGCGACTGCGTCTGCTCGGCGGGGAGCACGACGGCCCCGTACACCTCGCGGTGCTCGATGGCGGTGACCGCGGCATCCCGATCGTCGTACTCGGTGAGCGCGATCGCGCCTTCTGACTGCTCGTCGATCGCTTCGGAGACCTGCTCGATCTGCTCGGCGGAGCCGACGATGCCGATCGGCAGGTCGCGCGGGTCGGCGGTGACCGCCGGCCACGAGAAGGCCAGCAGCACGACGCCGACGATGAGCGAGACGCCGACCGCGATGATCGGAAGCCGCCACCACGGCGTGCGCTCGAGACTCTGGGAGGTTGCCATGGGATCGATCCTCTACCAAAAACGAATGTTCGTTCTGTATTCTGAACCTGCCCGTTAGGCTTGTCAAACAGGGGGACGTGATGCCGAAGATCAGCGAAGCGCGGCGCGTCGAGCGCCGCTCCGAGATCATGGACGCCGCGCTGCGGTGCTTTCTGCGCACGGGCTACAACGGCACCTCGATGGCCGACATCATCGCCGAATCGGGACTCTCGGCCGGCGCGATCTATTCGTACTTTCCGGGCAAGCAGCAGCTCGTGCGGGCCGTCGCCGAACGCATCCTCGACGCGCGACGCACCGAGCTCGAGGCCGCGAGCGCCCAGCGGGCCCTGTCGCCGGCGGGCGTCGTGCGCGTGCTCGCCCAGGGCGTGCGCGCCAACGCGCCGCTGCCGGTGCTGCTGCAGGTGTGGGGCGAGGCGACGGTCGACCCCGAGCTGCGCGCCGCGGTGCAGTCCGTCCTCCTGCACATGCGCGCGACCATCGCAGGGGTGCTCGGCCGGTGGGCCGAGGGTCATGCCGACGAGCTGCCGCTGCCTGCGGCCGAGTGGGCCGCCGTCGCCGCGCCCGTCGTCATGGGCATGATCCCGAGCTTCCTGCTGCAGAGCGTGCTCGTCGACGGATTCGACGACGAGGCGTTCCTGCGCGGCGTCGACCTCGTGCTGCCGTCGCACCCGTAGCCGGCGAACCCGGACCCGGACGGCCTATTCGTCCTCGTCCTCGGTCTCGGCCTTGCCGCGCAGCACGACGAGCGGGTCGGGCCTGCGCGCGACGGAGCGGTCCTTGTCGGGGTAGTCGAACCTGCTCAAGAAGTGGCGCATCGCGTTCAGGCGTGCGCGCTTCTTGTCGTTGGAGCGCACGACCGTCCAGGGCGCGTAGTTCTTGTCGGTGCGGCGGAACATCTCCTCCTTTGCCGCGGTGTACTCCTCCCACCGCCCGAGCGACTCGAGGTCCATCGGCGACAGCTTCCAGCGGCGCACCGGGTCGAGCTGGCGGATCGCGAAGCGCGTGCGCTGCTCTTTGCGGGTGACCGAGAACCAGAACTTGGTGAGCGAGATGCCCGACTCGACGAGCATCTTCTCGAAGACCGGAGCCTGGGCCATGAAGCTCTCGTACTCGGCATCCGTGCAGAAGCCCATCACGCGCTCGACGTTCGCGCGGTTGTACCACGACCGGTCGAACAGCACGATCTCACCCGCGGTCGGCAGGTGCTGCACGTACCGCTGGAAGTACCACTGCCCCTGCTCGCGATCACTCGGCTTCGCGAGGGCGACCACGCGCGAGGTGCGCGGGTTCATGTGCTGGGTGAAGCGCTTGATCGTGCCGCCTTTGCCCGCGGCGTCGCGCCCCTCAAACACGATCACGACCCGCTGCCCGGTGTCTTCGACCCAGTACTGCAGCTTCAGCAGCTCGACCTGCAGCCGGTACTTCTCGTACTCGTACTCCTCCCGCTCCATGCGGGTGTCGTACGGATACCCCTCGCGCCACGTGAAGACGGGGTTGCCCTGCGGGTCGATCAGATCGGGGTCGGCGGTGTGACCGTCGGCGACGCTGTACCCCTTCTGCCGCAGGTCCTCGATGAACTCCCGCAGCGACTGCGGGTCCGGTGCGGTTGCCACACCTGCAGGCTAGCGCGACCCGGCTCCGCGCGGAGGGCCGGTCATCCGTTGTTCACGAGCCTCGTATGCTGTCAATCACGAGTCGATGAGGCGAAGGAGCGCTCCGGATGGCATCCCGCAGTCCACTCCCGGTGGACCCGATCGCCGAGGCTCGCCGCCAGTGGATCGCGCACGGCTGGGCCGACGCCGCCGAGGGTGTCTCGGTGGTCACCTCGATCATGCGCGCGCACCAGCTCGTGCTCGCCGAGGTCGACGAGGCGCTGCGCCCCCACGGGCTCAGCTTCGCGCGCTACGAGATGCTGCGGCTGCTCGCCTTCACCCGCGAGGGACGGATGCCTATGGCCAGCGCCACCGCGAGGCTGCAGGTGCACGCGGCCAGCGTCACCAACGTGGTGCGGCGCCTCGAGGCCGACGGGCTGCTGCGGCGCGAGCCGCATCCGCACGACGGACGGGCTGCGATGCTGGAGCTCACCGACGCCGGACGCAGGCTCACCGAGGACGCGACCGCCACGCTCAACGAGACCGTGTTCTCGCGCGTCGACCTCGACGCGGACGAGCTCACGGCGCTGGTCGGGGCGATCGCCCGCATGCGCGAACGGGCGGGGGACTTCCGCCCCCCACGGCCCACGCCCGACCCCCTGTGATCCCTTAAGCGCGTCAGCCGGCGTCGGCGCTGCCGGCGCGGATCGTGTCGATGATGCCCGAGAAGTCGCGCCCGGCGCCGTCGCCGTCGGCGTAGTCGGCGTAGATCGTGCGGGCGTGCAGGCCCAGCTGCGCGTCGACCCCGGTGAGCGCGATCGCCTGGGCTGCGAGGCCGAGGTCTTTGGCCATGAGCGCGCCGGCGAACCCGGGCCGGTAGTCGTTGTTCGCGGGGCTCGTGGGCACCGGCCCCGGCACCGGACAGTTGGTGGTGAGCGCCCAGCACTGGCCTGAGGCGTTGGACGCCACGTCGAACAGCGCCTGGTGCGACAGACCGAGCCGTTCGCCGAGCACGAAGGCCTCGGCGACGGCGATCTGCGACACGGCGAGGATCATGTTGTTGCACACCTTCGCGGCCTGGCCCAGGCCCGCTCCGCCGCAGTGCACGATGCGCCGACCCATCGCCTCGAGGATGGGCCGCGCCGCCTCGAACGCGGCCTCGCCGCCGCCGACCATGAAGGCGAGGGTGGCGTTCTCGGCCCCGACGACACCACCCGACACCGGCGCGTCGAGCGCACGGTGTCCGGCCTCGGTCGCGAGGGCCCCCGCCGCGCGCGCGTCGTCGACGGCGATCGTCGACGAGTCGATGAAGAGCGTTCCGGGGCGGGCTGCGGCCAGAAGGCCCGGGTTGTCGCGGGCGCCGCGATAGGCCGCCAGCACGTGATGGCCGGCGGGGAGCATCGTGATGACGGCATCCGCCTCGGCGACCGCCGCAGCCGCGCTCTGGGCGATGTGGACGCCGGTCGCCGCCGCGGCCTCGCACAGTTCGGGAACGAGGTCGAAGCCCCGCACGTCGTGGCCGGCCTTCACGAGGTTGGCCGCCATCGGAGCGCCCATGTGCCCGAGTCCGATGAATGCGATCGTCGTCATGCGTTCCTCCCCGACGAGTGGGCCGCCAGCACGCCGCGGCCCACGATGAGCTTCATGATCTCGTTCGCGCCCTCGAGGATCTGGTGCACACGCAGGTCGCGCACCACGCGCTCGATGCCGGACTCGTGCAGGTACCCGTACCCGCCGTGCAGCTGCAGCGCCGTGTTGGCGACCTGGAACGAGGCATCCGTCGCAAACCTCTTCGCCATCGCGCAGGCGACCGCGGCATCGGGCGCCCGCTCATCGATCGCCTCGGCGGCGCGCTGGAGCAGCGCGCGGGCGGCCTGCAGTTCGGTCTCGGCGTCGGCGAGGGCGAACACGACGGACTGGTTCGCCGCGAGGGGCGCGCCGAACGCCTCGCGCTGCTGAACGTGGGCGGTCGCGCGGGCAAGCGCCCACTGGGCGCCGCCGACCGACACGGCGCCGATGTTCACGCGGCCTCCGTTGAGAGCCTTCATCGCGATGCCGAAGCCGTCGCCCTCGGCGCCGAGCCGGTTGCCCACCGGCACCCGCACGCCGTCGAGCACCACTTGACGTGTGGGCTGCGCGTTCCAGCCCATCTTGCGCTCGTTCGGGCCGAAGGACAGACCGGCAGTGCCCGCGGGAACGACGATCGCGCTGAGACCGGTCGGCCCCAGCTCGCCGGTGCGCGCCATCACGACGTACACGGCCGACGACCCCGCGCCCGAGATGAACTGCTTCACCCCGGTGATCACGTAGTCGTCGCCGTCGCGGCGCGCGCTCGTGGTGATCGCCGCGGCATCCGAGCCCGCTCCGGGCTCGGTCAGGCAGTAGCTGCCGAGGTCGGTCATCGCGCACAGCCCCGGCACCCACCGTGCGCGCTGGGCGTGGTCGCCGAAGGCGTCGATCATCCACACCACCATGTTGTGGATCGAGATATAGGCGGCGAGGGTCGTGTCGCCCTTCGCGAGCTCTTCGAAGATCGCCACGGCATCTCGCCGCGACAGCGCCGACCCGCCGTACTCCTCGGCCGCGTAGATGCCGCCGAGCCCGAGCTCGCCCGCCTGCCTGAGCGCGTCGATCGGGAACTGCTTGTCGGCGTCGCGCTGGTTCGCGAACGGCGCCAGCGCCGTCGCCGAGAAGTCACGGACCGCCTCGACCAGCGCGACCCGCTCGTCCAGTGTCGTGGTGTGCATGTCGGGACCGGCTTCCGCTCGTCGTCGAGGATTATTCTTGCTTCCAAGAAACTATTACCACATCAAACTAAATACTCAAGGGGCCGACGCTGCCCCTCCCCCGCCGCATCAGCCCCGGGGCAGCAGCCGCGCGAGACTCGCCCCGGCTTCGTGCAGCCACCGGGCGGGGTCTGCGAGAGAGGCCTCGGGCGAGCCGGCGAGGACGGTGAGCGACACGGATGCCGCGAACGCCGCGGTCGCGGCATCCGGCGCGATGCGCCCCGCCACCAGCGCAACCGCAACCCCGGCCTCGCGCGCCACCGCCGACACGAACGACGGCACCTTGCCGGCCGCCGACTGACCGTCGAACGACCCCTCGCCGGTGAGGACGACGTCGGCCGCTGCGACGGCGGCTTCGAGCGCGATGAGCTCCGCGACCTGGGGCGCGCCCGGCACGAGGCCCGCTCCCCACGCGTGCAGCGCGAACCCCGCACCGCCCGCGGCGCCGGACCCCGCCGTCGCAGGATCTGCCCCCACCAGCCGCGCGAACCGGGCGAGCGCGGCATCGGCCTCTTGCACCCCGTCGGCATCGAACCCCTTCTGCGGGCCGAACACGGCCGCGGCGCCCGCCGGGCCGACAAGCGGGTTCGTGACGTCGGTCAGCACGATGGCGCCGCCCGGCGGCACCGCGCGCAGCCCCGACAGGTCGACCCGCTCCAGATCGCGCAGCCCCCGCGCGCCCGGCGCGATCGGCGCCCCGTCGACGCCTGAGAACCCCGCCCCGAGAGCGCGGAGCAGCCCCGCGCCGCCGTCGGTCGACGCGCTCGACCCGATGCCGAGCACGAGCCGCGACACCCCGTGGTCGAGAGCGGCCACGATCGCCTGGCCGAAGCCGGTCGTGTCGGCATCCCACGGCAGGCGGCGCTCGCCGAGCAGCTCGATGCCCGACGTCGAGGCGAGCTCGACGACAGCGGTGCCGGCGGGCGCGTCGGCCGAGGCGGGCAGCAGCAGCCAGTCCGCCTCGACGGGAGCGGCGTCCGGGCCGGTGACGGTGACCGGCATGCGCCGGGAGCCGGGAACGGATGCCGCGAACGCCGCGACCGTGCCCTCGCCGCCGTCCGCCATCGGCCGCAGCACGACCACGGCATCCGGTTCGACCGAACGCCAGCCCGCCGCGAGCGCCTCCGCCGCAGCCGCGGCCCCGATCGACCC
This sequence comes from Microbacterium sp. BWT-B31, assembly GCF_041379855.1. Lineage (NCBI taxonomy): Bacteria > Bacillati > Actinomycetota > Actinomycetes > Micrococcales > Microbacteriaceae > Microbacterium > Microbacterium sp. BWT-B31. The sequence goes on along the minus strand of NZ_JBFECU010000001.1, from coordinate 76,038 downwards.
CTTGAAGCTGTCGGGGGCGATGACGACCCGCCGCGCTCCGATGCCGCCCCGCGTCCCGCGTGTCGTGTCCACCCTGGAGATCCTAGGGCGGCGGCCTTCGCCGGTCGCCGCCTCAGATGCCCTGCGCGAGGCGGTGGTACGCCTGATTCCATCGCAGCTCGCGCTGGAAGTCGCGCACGGTCGTCGCCTCGTCGATGACGACGAGCTCGGTCCTGGCGATCTCGGCGAAGTCGCGGAACACCTCGATGCCGACCGCGGTCGTCATGACGGTGTGGTGCGCGGCGCCGGCGGCCAGCCAGCACGCGGCGCTGGTCGCGAAATCGGGCGCCGGCTTCCAGATCGCGCGGCCCACCGGGAGGTTGGGCAGATCGGGCGCCTCGACGTTCTCGACGACGTTGGCCACGAGGCGGAACCGGTCGCGCATGTCGCTCATCGCGACCACGAGCGCGGGGCCGGGGTCGGCGGTGAAGACCAGGCGCACCGGGTCGTCCTTGCCGCCGATGCCGAGCGGGTGGATCTCGAGGCGCGGCCTGGCCGTCGTCAGGGACGGGGCGACCTCGAGCATGTGCGCGCCGAGGATCTTCTCGTCGCCTGCGACGAGGTCGTAGGTGTAGTCCTCCATGAGCGAGGCCCCGCCCGGCAGGCCCGCGCCCATGACGTTCGCGATGCGCACGAGGATCGCCGTCTTCCAGTCGCCCTCGGCGCCGAAGCCGTAGCCCTCGGCCATGAGGCGCTGCACCGCGAGGCCCGGCAGTTGCTTCAGCGTGCCGAGGTCCTCGAACGAGGTCGTGAAGGCGCCGAAGCCGCCCTCCTCGAGGAACGACCGGAGTCCGACCTCGATCGCCGCGCCGTCGCGCAGCGACTGGTGGCGCTCGGCGCCGGGAAGGAGTACGTCTGCCACCTCGTACGAGTCGAGATAGACCTGCACGAGAGCATCGATCTCGGCATCCGTCGCCTTCTCGACGGCCTCGACGAGCTCGTTCACGCCCCACGTGTTCACCTGCACGCCGAAGCGCAGCTCGGCCTCGGTCTTGTCGCCCTCGGTGACCGCGACGTAGCGCATGTTGTCGCCGAAGCGCGCGAGCTTGAGCGTGCGGGCCGCTGCCCACCCGGCCGCCGCGCGCTGCCAGTCCTCGACCTGCTGCCGCACCACGGGGTTGGACACGTGGCCGACCACGGTCTTGCGCGCGACGCCGAGGCGCGTCTGGATGTACCCGAACTCGCGGTCGCCGTGCGCGGCCTGGTTCAGGTTCATGAAGTCGAAGTCGATGTCGGCCCACGGCAGCTCGACGTTGGCCTGCGTGTGCAGGTGCAGCAGCGGCTTCTGCAGCGCGTCCAGGCCCGCGATCCACATCTTCGCCGGGCTGAAGGTGTGCATCCACGCGATCACGCCGATGACGTCGTCGCGCGCGTTGGCCTCGAGGGCGAGGCGGCGGATGCTGTCCGAGTCGGTCAGCACGGGCTTCCACACGACCTTCACCGGCAGCCCCGCAAGTCCCGCCGCGACGCCCTGCGACTGCTGGGCGACCTGACGCAGGGTCTCGTCGCCGTACAGCGACTGGCTGCCGGTGACGAACCAGACCTCGTATGCGTCGAGGGAGGTGGACAGTGCGGTGCGGGTCATTGCGGGTCCTTCGTCATTGAGGTTCACCGTGTCCCGATTTCGGCTGCTAGAGCGGCCTCTAGCGGCGAAAATCAGGGCACGAAGGCGAGAAAAGGGGACATGGGTCAGAGGGCGGCCACTGCGGCGGACTCTACGGCGAGGCCGGCGCGGTAGCGGTCGAGGTAGGCGGCGAAGCCCGCGACGTCGGCGGGGTCGGGGTCCTGGACATCGAACCCGGCACCGTCGAAGACGCGCTCGCGCAGGTACGTGTCAAGGTCGGGGGTGACGGATGCCGCACCCGCAGAGGCTTCGGCGGTGAACGCGGCGAGCACCGCGATCCCCCACGCGCCGCCTTCCGACGCGGTCGCCGCGACAGCGACGGGCGCTCCGAGGGCTCCGGCGAGGAAGCGCTGGGCGACCCCCGCCGTCCGGAAGATCCCCCCGTGCGCGAACATCCGGTCGAGGGCCACGCCTTCGGCGCCGAGCACGTCCATGCCGAGCGCGAGCGTCCCGAACACGCCGTACAGCTGCGCGCGCATGAAGTTCGCGAGCGTCAGGCGGCTGTCCGGCGTGCGGACGACGAGCGGGCGCCCCTCGGCGAGCCCGGCGATGGGTTCGCCGGCCAGGTGGTTGTAGGCCAGCAGCCCCGCGGCATCCGGCTCGCCCTCGAGCGCCTCACGGAAGAGCGCGCCGTACACGGCATCGGAGTCGAGGTCGGCGCCGGCGACGGCGACGAAGCGGCCGAACAGGCCCGCCCACGCGGCGAGCTCGCTCGCGCCGTTGTTGCAGTGCACCATCGCGACCGGGTCGCCCGCGGGCGTGGTCACGAGGTCGAGCTCTGCGTGGGTGGCCGTGAGCGCGCCCTCGAGCACGACCATCGCGAAGATGCTGGTGCCCGCGCTGACATTGCCGGTGCGCGGGGCGACCGAGCAGGTCGCGACCATGCCGGTGCCGGCATCGCCCTCGGGCGGGCAGAACCGGATGCCGGGGCGCAGCGCGCCGGTCGGGTCGAGCAGGGCCGCACCGGCGGTGGTGAGCACTCCGGCGTCGTCCCCCGCGACGAGGATCTCGGGCAGCAGCGCCTCGAGCGACAGACCCGGCGCCCGCTCGGCGACGAGCTCGTCGAACCGGGCGACCAGGCGGGCGTCGTAGCCGCGGGTGGCGGCGTCGATCGGGAACATTCCGGAGGCGTCGCCCACGCCGAGCACGCGGCGACCCGTGAGCCGCTCGTGCACGTGGCCGGCGAGGGTCGTGAAATGGCGGATGGCGGGCACGTGCGCCTCGCCGTCGAGGATCGCCTGGTACAGGTGCGCGATCGACCAGCGCAGCGGGATGTTCACGCCGAACAGCTCGCTGAGCTCGGCCGATGCCGCGCCCGTCGACGTGTTGCGCCACGTGCGGAACGGCACGAGCAGCTCGCCCGCCTCGTCGAACGCGAGGTAGCCGTGCATCATCGCCGAGACGCCGATCGCGCCGAACGTCGTGGGCGCTTCGCCGTGCCGGTCACGGGCGTCGGCGACGAGCGCCGCGTAGGCCGCTTGGACTCCGGACCACACCGCCTCCAGCGAGTAGGTCCACGTGCGGTCCGCGAACTCGTTCTCCCACTCGTGGCTTCCGACGGCGAGGACCGTCTGCGGGTCGTCGCGGTCGACGAGGCACGCCTTGATGCGGGTCGAGCCGAGCTCGATGCCCAGGGCCGTGCGCCCCTCGCGGATCGCGGATGCCGCGGCATCCGTCTGGCTCATCGCTCGTCCTCCTGGTCGCGACGGTCATCGGAGGACTGCCCGTACACGTTCTGGTACCGGTTGAAGAGGTGGTCGATGCGGTCCTGCGGGATCGGGATCAGCGGCCCCGCCTCGCGCGCGATGTGCACGGTGCGTGCGGCGTCCTCGCACATGACCGCCGCCTTCACCGCGTCCTTCGCCGACACCCCGATCGTGAACGGACCGTGGTTGCGCATGAGCACCGCGCGCGAGCGGTGCCCGCGCAGCGTCTCGACGATGCCGCGGCCGATCGAGTCGTCGCCGATCACCGCGAACGGGCCGATGGGGATCGGGCCGCCGAACTCGTCAGCCATGCCGGTGATCACGCACGGGATCTCTTCGCCCCGCGCCGCCCACGCCACCGCGTAGGTGGAATGGGTGTGCACGACGCCGCCCACCTCGGGCATGTTCCGGTACACGTACGCATGAGCGGCGGTGTCGCTCGACGGGCTGCGCTCGCTGCCGGGCGTGCCGGCGATCACCCGACCGTCGAGATCGCACAGGATCATGTTCTCGGGCGCGAGGTCGTCGTACGACACCCCGGACGGCTTGATGACGAACAGGTCGGCCCCCGGCACGCGTCCCGAGACATTCCCGCCCGTCCACACCACGAGCCCGTAGCGCACGAGCTCGCCGTGGAGGGCCGCGACGTCCGTGCGGACGGCGTCGATGGCCGCCTGCAGTTCGGCGCCGGCGATCACGTCCTGCTCCGTCGTGTCAGCACCCGCTGCAGCAGCACGAAGACCAGCAGCACGGCGCCGGTGATGATCGTGAGGTACTCGGGATTGATCGAGCCGTCCTTCGTGATGATGAGGCGCAGCGCCGCGATCACGAAGACGCCGACCACCGAGCCCAGCACGTAGCCCGAGCCGCCCGTGAGGAGCGTCCCGCCGATGACGACGGCCGCGATGGCGTCGAGCTCCCACCCGATGCCGGTCACGTTCTGCGCCTTGCCGCCGACCTCGGCCGTGTACACGACGGCCGCGAGGCCCGCGAGGGCACCCGAGATGACGTAGATCCACACGCGGGTCTTCGCCAGCGGCAGGCCCATGAGCTGCGTCGAGGACTCGTTGCCGCCGATCGCGTAGACCGTGCGGCCCATGCGGGTGCGGTGCATGAAGAAGACCGCCGCGATCACGACGAGCACGGCGATGATGAGCCCCGGAGTGATCGTGAAGTCGTTCACCTTGGGTCCGTCGATGATCTTCCAGTCGGTCGCCAGCAGCAGGATCGGGGAATCCTCGGGCGCCGTCACGGGAGTCGTCGACAGGATCGAGGCGAGACCGCGTGCGAGGAACATCATGGCGAGCGTCGCGATGAACGGCTGCACGTTGAAGTACTGGACCATGACACCCGACACGAGGCCGAAGATCGCGCCGAAGACGATCATGAGCACGATCGCGAGCCAGCCGTTCACACCGATGTTCATGAGCATGACGCCCGAGACGGAGCTGAACGCGACGACCGCGCCGACCGACAGGTCGATGCCCGCCGAGACGATGACGATCGTCATGCCGACGGCCAGGATGATCGTCGGCGCGAAGCTCACCAGCAGGCTCGACATCGTGCCGGCGTGGAACACCTTGCCGTACGCGATCTCTGCGTAGATCAGCATCCCGAACAGCAGCACGAGGGCCGCCAGCGTCGGCAGCAGCGACTGGTGGCGATCCCACAGTCGCATGAAGCGGCCGGCGCGCGACGCTTCGCGCGCCTGGGGAAGGTCGGCGACGGGTGGGATGCCGTCGGCGAGCGTGGATGGGCCGGTCATGCGACGACCTCCTTCGAAGCGGGGGTGCCCGTGCCTGCGGCGGGGGTCTCGGGACCGCGCGGGGTGCGCGGCAGTCGTGGACTGCGGAAGACGAGCGAGCGGATCCGCTCGGACTGCAGCAGCACGAGCGCGATGATGACGAGCGCCTTGAACGCCGGCGTGGCGGCGGCGGGGATGCCCAGGAACAGCACGGTCTTGTTGAGCGTCGCGATGAGCACGGCGCCGACGACCGAGCCCCAGATCGAGAACTTACCGCCCGCGAGCGAGGTGCCCCCGACCACGACGGCGAGGATCGCGTCGAGCTCCATGTTGTTGCCCGTCCCCGAGACGCTGACGGTCATGACCTCAGAGACGCTGAACAGACCGCCCACGGCCGCCAGGCCCGCCGACAGGACGTACACGGCGATGAGAATCGGACGGGGACGGATGCCGGCGAGCCGGCTGGCCCGCGGGTTCACGCCGATCGACTCGATCATGAGCCCCAGCGCCGTGCGCCGCATGACGAGCGCGATCAGCGCGACGACGACGATCGCCAGGACGAAGCTCGTCGGCAGCCCCAGGATCTGACCGTTCGCGAGCTGACGGAACGGCTCGTTGGTCGCGTTGGTGTTCTGGCCGCTCGTGATGACCCGGGCGATGCCGCGGGCGGCGAGCATCATGATCAGGGTGCTGATGAACGGCTGCAGACCCACGACCGCGACGAGGATGCCGTTGACGGCGCCGAGCACGACCGCGAGCAGCACTGCGAGCCCGATCGCCGCGAACATGGCGCCCACCGAGGTCGGGGCGTTCGTCCCGGCGAGGGTCTGCATCGCGACCGCGCCGCCGACGGCCATCATCGAGCCGACCGAGAGATCGATGCCTCCGGTGGCGATGACGAACGTCATGCCGAGCGCGATCATGATGATCGGCGCCGAGACGCGCAGGATGTCGAGCACATTGCCCGTCAGCAGCCCCGTCGTCGGGTTGACCCCGACCGCGAGGTACGCGGGATCCCTGAGGGTGTTGATGACCAGCAGCAGCGCGATGCCCACGATCCCCCAGAACCAGGGCGTGCGCAGGGCGGCTTTGACCCGGCTCATGTCGGGTTCCCTTCTTCGAGAGCGGATGCTTCGCCCGCATCGACCTCGTCGGCGAGCGCTTCCGCGCGCTCCTCCGCGTCCGCCTCGGACTCCGCCGCGATGATCGACACGATGCTCTCGGCCGACACCTCGGGACCGTTCCCGACCTCGCCGACCTTCTGGTGGTCCTTGAGGATCACGATGCGCTCGGACAGACGGACGACCTCTTCGAGCTCGGACGAGATGAACACGACGGCCATGCCGCCCTCGGCGAGTTCGGCCACCGTCTCTTGGATGTCGGCCTTCGCGCCGACGTCGATGCCGCGCGTGGGCTCGTCCAGCAGCAGCAGATCGGGGTTCGTCGCGAGCCAGCGGCCCAGGAGAACCTTCTGCTGGTTGCCGCCGGAGAGGAGGCGGATCGGGCGGTCGGGGTCGTTGGGGCGCACGCTGAAGCGCTCCATGTACGTCGTCACGAGTTTGTCGACCTCGCGCGCCGGCACGCGCCGCATCCAGCCGCGACGGGCCTGGACGGCGAGCATGATGTTCTCGCGCACGCTCAGGTCGCCGATGATGCCGTCTTCGCGACGGTTCTCGGTCGAGTACGCGATGCCGTGCGAGAGGCCTGCGACGGGAGAGCCGAGCGACACCTTCTTGCCGTGCACGCGCACGGTGCCGGCATCCGCTCTGTCGGCGCCGGCGATGAGGCGTGCGAGCTCGGTGCGCCCGGCGCCGAGGAGTCCGGCGAAGCCGACGACCTCACCCGCGTGGATGGTCACGTCGGTCGGCTCGATCGCACCCTTGCGACCGAGGCCCTCCGCCGCGAAGACCGGGGTGTCGGCGCTGCGGTCGCGCACCTCGGTCTGGCGGTTGGAGCCCAGCGCCCGCAGCGACTCGAAGTCCTTGCCGATCATCTTCGAGATGAGCTGCGCGCGATCGAGGTCTTCCGTGAGGTATTCGCCGACGAACCGGCCGTTGCGCAGCACCGTGATGCGGTCGCTGATCGCATAGATCTGGTCGAGGAAGTGCGAGACGAAGAGGATCGCGACGCCCTGGTCGCGCAGGCGCCGGATGACCCCGAAGAGCACCTCGACCTCGTTCGCGTCGAGGCTCGAGGTGGGCTCGTCGAGGATGAGCACCTTCGAGTCGGTGACCATCGCGCGGCTGATGGCGACGAGCTGCTGCATCGCGATCGAGATGGACGAGAGGGGGGCGCGCGGGTCGAGTTCGCCCAGGCCCATGCGAGCCAGCGCCTCACCCGCCTGCGCGTGGGTCTTGCGCCAGTTGATGCCCGCGATGCCCCGGACCTCGTGGCCGAGCATGACGTTCTCGCCGATCGTGAGGTTCGTGCACAGGTTGACCTCCTGGTACACGGTCGAGATGCCGGCCGCCTGCGCCGAGGCCGTTCCGGTCAGGTGGCGCGGCTGGCCGTCGACCACGATCTCGCCGGAGTCGATCTGATAGACGCCGGTGAGCGCCTTGATGAGAGTGGACTTGCCTGCGCCGTTCTCCCCCATGAGCGAGTGGACCTCGCCGGGAAGGAGCCGGAAGCTGACGTCGTCGAGCGCCTTGACTCCGGGGAAGGTGATGGAGGCGTTGCGGACCTCGACGATCGCGGTGGGTGCGGTCATGTCTGACGTGCTCCTTGCTGGTGTGCGCGGCCTGGGCACGCGCATCCCGGTAGCGGATGAGCGGGGGCTGCCGGGAAGGCAGCCCCCGCTCTCACAACCACTTACCGGACGAATCGACGGATCAGAAGCCCTTGCCTGCGTCGAGCGCGGCCTGGCCTGCCTCCGGCGAGTCGAAGGTCTCGCCCGGCACGATGATCGTCTTCTCGACGGTCTCACCGGCGAGCGCCTTCTTCACGGCGTCGACGGCCAGGTCGCCGAAGAACGGGTTGTACTGCGCCACGAAGCTCAGCTCGCCCGCGGCGAGCGCCTCGAGAGCGCCCTGTGTGCCGTCGATCGTCGCGATCTTGACGTCGGTGCCCGGCACGAGGCCGGCGTCCTTCACGGCCTGCGCCGCGCCGATGCCCATCTCGTCGTTCTGGGCGAAGATGAACTGGACGTCGTTGTTGTTCGCCTTGAGCACGGTCTCGGTGACCGACTTGCCCTCGTCTGCGCTCCAGTTGGCCGTCTGCGCGCCGATCTTGGTCCAGCCCGGCTGACCCTCGATGACCGAGTCGAAGCCCTCGTTGCGCTCGTTGACCACCGACAGGCCCGGAACGCCCTCGAGCACGTAGTAGTTGGCGCCGTCGGGGAGGGCCGTCAGTGCCCACTCGCCCACCGACTCGGCGACCTTGACATTGTCGGGCGCGATGCGGGTGACGTACAGGTCGTCGCTCGCGTCGACGCCGCGGTCGAGGAGGATCACGGGGATCTCGGCCTCCTGGGCGAGCTCGAGCGAGTCCTCCCACCCGGATGCCTCGGTCGCGGTCAGCAGGATCACGTCGACCTCGTCGTTGACGAAGGTCGCGAACGCGTCGAGCTGCGACTTCTGGTCGCTGGGGCTCGCCGCCGGCGCGTACTTGAGGTCGAACCCGGCCTCCTCGGTGAAAGCGTCCTTGATGGCCTGCTCGTTGGCGTCGCGCCATCCGCCCTCGGGGCCGACCGCGACGAAGCCCACCGTGATGAGGTCACCCTCCGAACCGGCGTCCGAACCCGAGTCCCCGCTCGAGCAGCCTGCGAGGCCGAGGGCAAGGACGCCCGCGCCCACGAAGCCCAGAAGCCCCAGCATCCGCTTCTTGTGTGCCATCTGTTTCTCCTCCTTGAGATCCCTCGGCCGCTCGTGGCCGAAGTTGAGTCCCTGTGCCTCGATCGGGCACTGTGCCCCGGTGGACACGCTTGGGTGCATCGCCATTGTGCGCGCTAACAATGCTTCGGCGCAACGGGATTCCGGAGTTTCGTTACGTTTCCGTTACCGCGAACATTCACGCACGGCCCACCCCCGTTGCGAGCCCGTCGGAACGGGGTCGCGACGAGGGTCAACGGCGCGGCGGCGCCGTCGACGAGCGCACGATGAGCGCGGGCTCGATCATGTCGTGCTGCACGATCGACTCGCCCTCGATCGCCGAGATGATGAGCTGCAGGGCGAGGGCGCCGAGGGCGGCGAAGTCCTGCCGCACCGTCGTCAGAGGGGGCAGGAAGTGGCGCGCGTCGGGCAGATCGTCGAAACCGACGATGCTGATGTCACCCGGCACGCTCACACCGCGGTCGGCGAGTCCGTGGACGAGTCCGAGGGCCATCTGGTCGTTGGCGGCGAAGACGGCCGTGGCCGATTCGACGTCGAGCGTCTGGCCGAACTCGTAGCCGTAGTCCGACGTCCAGTCGCCGACCACCGGGGTGGCGATGTCGAGCCCCGCGTCGGCCAGTGCGTCACGCCACCCTTCGGCACGCGCTCGCGCATCGAACCAGTCCAGCGGTCCCGCCAGGTGCAGGATGCGCCGGTGCCCGACCTCGATCAGATGCTGGACGGCGATCATGGCCCCGGCCCGCTGATCGACGGCCGCGGTGTGCATCTCGGCGTCCGGCTCGGACTTGATGAGCAGCGTCGGCAGCCCTGTGCTCTGCTTGCGCAGCAGGTCCAGCGACGATGCGCGCGGGGCGATGACGCACAGGGCATCCACGCCCTGGGTCACCAGCTCCACCACACCGTCGTCGATCTGCAGGTCGTCGTCGTCCGAGACCGACACTGCGGCGATCGCGTAGCCGGCGTCGCGCGCCGCGCTCTCGAGGGCGCGCACCGTGCTGTTCGGGCCGAACTGGATCGGGCTGTCTACGAGCACGCCGATGCGCATCGCCCGCTTCGTCGCGAGCGCCCGCGCGATGGAGCTGCGCGTGTAGTTCATCTCCTCGATCGCCTTGAGCACCCGCTCGCGGGTCGAATCGCGGATGTTGGGGTGGCCGTTGAGCACGCGCGAGACCGTCATGTGCGACACCTGCGCATGCTTCGCCACGTCGTAGATGCTGGGTCGCTGCCAGCCCTTCACCTCAGACACTGCCGATCACCTCGCTCGCTCGCACATGCCTCGCCCTGCACAGCGTAGGCCGCATATGCCGCGTGCGCGTCGACCGCCGTCGCGCGCGCAGCAGGCGGGGAACGGCGGGCTCATTTCATGTTATCGGTAACTATCCGGCGGCTGCAGCTCGGGCGCGAGCTCGCCCTCGGGAGCCGCCGGACGCGTGACCGCGGCAGCGTCGGGGCTCGGCGTCTGCGTCGGCTCGGGCGCCGCTCCCGCGGCGCACCCTCCGAGGACGGTCGCAGTGGAAATGGCGGCCGCCACGCCGACGGCGGCGCGTGCGCGCACGGAGGCTCGGATCGGCGTCGCGCTCATCAGGCGCCCTGCCTCTCTCGGCGCCTCCCCCGGCGCCGCACCGTTCAGCGTGGCATGCCGGCGGCCCGGTGTCGAGGCATCCGCCCCTCTGCGCGTCTGGGCGGCCCGCACCGCCCCCGTACGCTGGGGGCATGACGTCGCTGCGCGCCGCTGCCCTGCTGCTCGACATGGACGGGACCCTCGTCGACTCGCACGCCGTCGTCGAGCGCCTGTGGACCGAGTGGTCGCTGAGCCACGGGATCGACCCCGCGCGCACGCTCGCGATCATCCACGGCCGTCAGGGCCAGGAGAGCATGGCGATGCTGCTGCCCGACCGGCCGCACGAGGTCAATCTCGCCGAGAACCGTGCCCTGCTCGACGCCGAGACGGCACAGCTCGACGGCGTCGTCGCGATCGACGGCGCCGCGCAGCTGATGGACGACCTCGCCGGGCTGCCGCACGCGCTGGTCACCTCCGCCGACCTCGCGCTCGCGACTGCGCGCATGGGCGCGGCAGGACTCCGGATGCCGCCGCTCGCGATCACCGCCGAAGACGTGCACGCGAGCAAGCCCGACCCCGAGGGGTTCCTGCTCGCCGCCGCGCGGCTGGGCCTGGCCCCCGCCGACTGCATCGTCGTCGAGGACTCCCCGAACGGCATCGCCGCGGGCCGCGCGGCCGGCATGCGCGTGATCGGCGTCGGACCCTACGCCGCCGCGGCGGAGCCCACGTGGGCGGTCGCCTCGCCGGCGTCCTTCCGGGTGGCGGCCGACGGCGACGGGCTCGTCATCTCGTTCGCGGACTGAGCCGCCGTCGCGGTCCCGCCCTCAGCCATGCAACCGGAGCGGAGGCAGGTGCGGAACAGGCGCCGGCTTGGTCGTCGGCGAGCGGCTCGCGGACTCCGGTAGCTCCCGCGCGCAGCGCACGATGTCCTCGCGGGTGGCATGCTCGCTGGGCGGAGCGCCGAACTCCATCCAGATCGCCTCGTAGCCGCCGTGCGCCGTGCGCTCGACATAGGCGACGAGGCGGCGCGCGTCGTGCTCGTCGATTCCGGTGTCGCAGAGCCGCCACGCATCGGCTCCCAGCGGGTCGAAGACGAGACCATCCTTATGGACAGTGATCATGAGAACCTCCGCAGCACAGCATGCGTCACGCGCGCCCGCCGCCGCACCTCCTTGACATCGCGGGGTTCATTCCCCTCACGACGCGCCGCCGACGAGCACGCGCATCGTTCGGGCCTTGCGCACCGCGTTGCCTCCGCGGCCGTTACTGAAGCACGCCGACCACGCCGTAGCCGCTCCGCAGCCACTCTCCGGCCGCGGCCCCGACGTCAACCCCGTCCTCGCCGCGAGGGTAGCGCCCTAACGTCGTTCGATATCGTCGGTGAGATGCCACCCCCGACAGTGAGGACGAGAGTGACCCGCAGCCTCTCGCCCGCGCGGCGCGAGAGCAGCAAACGACAAGAAGGGAGCGGACATGTCGAACGTGAACTCCTTGCCGCCGGTCGGCGACGACGACCGCGACGCGGACGCGCTCGTCGTCGCGGACGTCACGACGGATGACGAGAACGCCCGCACCATCGACCCGGACATAAACCCCGACCTCATCGACAGGGCGGAGGCCGACCGGCTCGCCGCAGACGAGGATCGCGAAAGCTGAGCCCGGACGCCCCGTCACGTCGTCTCACGACGCGTGACGGGGCATCCCGCATGATCTCGCTACGCGACGGCGGCGATGAGGATGCCGCCTGCCGACCCGACCACGACGACCACCCAGGGAGGCGTCCGCCACGCGATCAGCAGGACGAAGCAAACGACGGCGAGTGCGAAGCTCGCGGGGCTGACGATCGCGGTGACGAAGACGGGGTCGTAGAGCGCGGCGGCGAGGATGCCGACGACCGCCGCGTTCGCGCCGCGCATGAGGGCCTGCGCGACGGTGCGCGTGCGGAACGCGTTCCAGAACGGCAGCACCCCGACGAGGATCAGCAGGCCGGGCAGGAAGACCGCGACCAGCGCGATGGCGGCGGTCGCAAGGCCCGCCGCCCCCGGCGCCGCGAGCGCCCCGAGGTACGCGGCGAAGGTGAACAGCGGACCGGGAACGGCCTGCGCGGCGCCGTAGCCGGCGAGGAACTGCCCGGCGGTGACCCAGCCGCCCGGGCCGACCACCTCGGCCTCCAGCAGGGGGAGCACCACCTGGCCGCCGCCGAAGACGAGGGCGCCGGCGCGGTAGAACGAGTCGGCGACCTGGACCCCGATCCCCGAGGTGAGCGCCGCGAGGATCGGCAGCCCGGCGAGCAGCGCCGCGAAGACGACGAGCGCGGTCACCCCGGCGCGGCGCGACACCCGCAGGTCGAGTCCTGCGGGGGCTTCGGCCGGTCCCCGACGACAGAGCCACAGACCGGTGAGCGCGCCGACGACGATCGCGGCGACCTGGCCGGCGGCGCTCGGCACGAGCAGCACGATCAGCAGTGCGACCACGGCGATGGTCGCGCGCCGGGCGTCCGGGGTGAGCGTGCGGGCCATCCCCCAGACCGCCTGCGCGACGATGGCCACCGCGACGATCTGAAGGCCCGAGAGGATGCCCGAACCCACGACACCGCCCAACAGCGGCGCGCTGTACGCGAAGGCGACCAGCAGCGCCGCCGACGGCAGCGTGAACGCCGTCCACGCCGCGAGCGCTCCCGCCGGTCCCGCACGAAGCAGGCCGAGCGCGAATCCGACCTGGCTCGAGGCAGGACCGGGGAGGAACTGACACAGCGCGACGAGGTCCGCGTACGCCCGGTCGTCCACCCAGCGGCGGCGCGTGACGAGCTCGTCGCGAAAGTAGCCCAGGTGGGCGATCGGGCCGCCGACGGACGTCAGCCCGAGCTTGAGGAAGGTCAGGAACACCTCACCGGCGCGGCCGGGCCGGGGCGAGGCATCCGCGGATGGTTCGGGGTGCATTCTGCTCACGGCCTCCACCGTGGTCTCTCGACGTGCGCCGGGTCCGTCAGCCCCGCGCCTGGTCTACCGCCGCAGCGGCGGCCGTGCGCCGCAGCCAGATCCCCGCGACGAGAAACCTCACCACGACAGGGCGACACCGACTGCGACCATCGTCCACGCCGCACCCGCCGGGAACGCGGCGATGACGGCATCCGTCACGGTCTTCCGGGTGTGTCTGTCGCGCGGGTGCTGTCGGCGGTGCTCATCGGCTCACTCCTGTCGCGGGTGCGTTCGTGTCGCTATGAACACTGCCATCGGCGGGTCGGCGCGTCGAGAGGCGGCCGGGTCGCCGGCCGTCGCAGGTTCGAGCGCCGCTCGGGCAGGTGCGGAGGTCTCAGCCCGCGATGCCGTGGATGAGGCGGTGAAGACCCCGCTCGAAGAGCTGGTCGGGGCTCGACGAGGAAGGATCGGCGCGCATCAGCGCGACGATCGCCTGAGCCAGCTGCGGCCGCGCCGGATCGGCTGCGATCGACGCGAAATGGCGCAGTCGGCCGGCGCCTGTGGCCGCGGGCTGCTGCACGAGCTGCGTGAACGTCGCGATCCATGCGCTCATCAGGCCGATGAACTCTATGCGCTCGACATGGCCGAGCCCCGTCGGCTCGAGCGCGGCGAGGAAGAACTCCATGTAGTCCTGGGTGTTGGGGCCCCACGAGGCGTGGGGAGCGAGCTCGGCCATCCACGGATGCCTGCGGTAGACGTCGCGGATGCGCCGGGCGACGAGGACGACATCGGCCTCCCACTCGCCGGAGGGGACGCTCGGCAGCTCGTACTCCGCGGCGACGGAGTCGACCATCAGGTCGTAGAGGTCGTCTTTGCGTGAGATGTACCGGTACAGGGATGCGGCGCCCGCGCCGAGCTGCGCCGCCACGGCGCGGATCGAGACGGCCTCGACGCCGTTCGCGTCGCCGACCGAGATCGCCGCTCGCGCGATGTCGTCGAGCGTGTGCGCCGGTCGCGGGCCCTTGCGAGCCTCGCGCACCCGGTCCCAGATGACCGTGTCCTGCACGACGCGCCTCCGATCGATCGGTGATGTGCGGCCCCGACTTTACCGCGAACGATGTTCTCAGTAAAGTGGAGCCGTACCGCGAACACTGATCGCTGAAGGAGAAGCATGAACGGGATGCCGCCACCCGCGGTCGTCGTCGAACAGGTGACGAAGTCGTACGGCCGCGGACCGGGCGCCGTCGCCGCCCTGGGCGGGATCGACCTCACGATCGAGCGGGGCAGGGTCTTCGGCCTCCTGGGCGCCAACGGTTCGGGAAAGTCCACGCTCGTGCGCATCCTGTCGACGCTTGCCACGCCGACCTCGGGACGCGCGTTCGTCGCCGGGGTGGATGTCGTCGCGCAGCCGGCGCGAGCGCGCGCCGCGCTCGGGGTGACGGCCCAGCAGACCACGCTCGACCAGCGCCTCAGCGGACGCGAGAACCTCGTCGTGTTCGGCAGGCTCTGCGGGCTGTCGCGGGCGCACGCCCGTCGCAGAGCAGGCGAACTCCTCGAGAGCTATGGCCTCGCAGACGCGGCCGAACGGCCGGTGAGCACCTACTCGGGCGGCATGAAGCGTCGCCTCGACATTCTGGCGAGCCTGATCCTGCGGCCGTCGGTGCTGTTCCTGGACGAGCCGACCACCGGGCTGGACCCGCACAGCCGCAACGACATCTGGCACACCGTGCGAGAGCTGACGGCGGAAGGCACCACCGTCTTCCTCACCACCCAGTACCTCGACGAGGCCGATCAGCTCGCCGATCGGGTGGTCGTGCTCGACGCCGGTCGCGTCATCGCCGACAGCACCCCGCGGTCGCTCAAGGAGCAGATCGGAGTGCGGCTGGCCATCGCGCTCGAGACGCCTGCAGATCTGGATGCCGCATCCGCACTCCTACGTGGAATGGGCGTGCATGACATCTCGGTGGACGACGCCCCCGACGCCGCAGCGCTCAGCGGGCTGACCTCGGCCGGGAGCCTGACCCTGCCGGCCGTTCTCCACTCCCTGTCCGGCGCCGGAATCGGCGTCGTCGACATCGGACTGCACGAGCCCACCCTCGACCAGGCATACCTCGCCCTCACCGGAGACCACAGATGACAACCGCCGACACCACGACCCGATGGCCGCTCGCCGCCGGGTCGACCATCGTCTACCGCAACCTGCTCGCACTCCGGCGAAACCCCGCGATCGTCGCCGCGAACCTCGTGGGCCCGATCAGCATGGTCCTGCTGTTCGGGTACGTCTTCGGCGGCGCGCTGGCCGCGGGAGGGGATGCCGCGGCGTACCGCGAGGCGCTCATCCCGGCCGCCTTCGTGCTCGCGGCCGGGACAGGGCTGATCATGGCCGCGGGTTCTGCCGCCCTGGACATTCAGAACGGCGTGACCGAGCGGTTCCGGTCGCTTCCCATGCAGCGCATCGCCGTGCCGTTCGGCCTGGCCGGAAGCCAGCTCGTCCTCGCGGTCATCTCGCTGGCGGTGATGGCGCTTCTCGGCTTCGCCGTCGGCTGGCGCATCCACTCCGACGTCGCCTCAGCCACCGCGGGGTTTGTGCTGCTGCTGCTGTTCGGGTATGCGCTGAGCTGGGTGGGGATCCACCTCGGACTCGTGATTCGCAACGTCGAGATCGTGCAGCAGCTGTCAGCTCCGATCTTCGGCCTCGTGATGCTGTCCAACGCGTTCGTCCCCACCGCGACCATGCCGCCCGTGGTCCGCGAGCTCGCCGAATGGAGCCCGTTCAGCGCAGCGATCACCGCCGTGCGCCACCTCTTCGGCAACGGCACGATCCCCGACGGGCCCCTGCCGCTCGCGCATCCCATACTCACGACGATCATCTGGTCGATCGCGCTGACCGCGGTCTTCGCCGTCCTGGCCGCACGGCGCTTCGCCCGCCGGGAGTGACCGCGCAGGCGCGGGGCGCTCTGGACGGCGTGGATCCGCTCGCAGGCGGCGCCCCGCTCAGCCCAGGCCGAGCCTGACGCGGACCTCGTCGGGGGTGAGGATGTCGGCCTGGGCGAGCGCTGCCAGCTGCGCGGCCCGCTCCACGAGCTGGGCGTTGTCGCGCACGAGCTCGGACGCCGAGAACCTCAGGACGTCCTCCATGCCGACCCGGAGGCTTCCTCCCATCGCGAGCGCCGCGAGCATGACCGGGACGTGGGCACGGCCGATGCCGGTCGCCGACCACGACGCTCCCGCCGGGAGCGCGCCGAGCGCCGCGATCATCGTGCGCGCGTCGCCGGCCATGCCGCCCGGCACCCCCATGACGAGGTTGCAGTGGACCACTCCGGTGGCCGGCGCGCCGTGCGTGTCGAGCAGCCGGTTGAGGGTCGTGACATGTCCCAGGTCGAAGCACTCGAACTCGGGCACGATCCCCCGCGCGATGGTCTCGAGGTACAGCTCCTCGATGAACGAGAGCGGATTGTGGAAGACCTCCGTGCCGAAGTTGACCGTGCCGCACGTCAGCGAGCAGGACTCCGGCTGCAGTTCGAGCACGCGTCGGCGCGCGTCGAAGCCGTCGCGCACGCTCCCGCCCGTCGACAGCTGGACGACCAGATCGGTCTGCTCCCTGACGCCGTCGACGATCTCTCTCAGCACGGCGAGGTCGAGCGTCGACTCGCCCGCCGGATCGCGTCCGTGGATGTGGATGAGACCCGCGCCGGCCGCCTCGCATGCGACTGCCTGGGCGACGATCTCGTCCGGCTGCAGCGGGATGCCGGGGTTGTGCGCCTTGGTGGACTCGGCGCCGGTCGGGGCGACGGTGATGAACAGGCCCGTCATGCGCCCGCATCCGTTCCGACCAGCTCTGCCGGGAGCGTGCCGCCGGTCTCGGGAACCACGAGCACGGCGATCGCGGAGGCCACGAGCAGGGGCTCGCCGAGCTGCCGCGCCGCGCTCGTCCCGTCGCCGGCCGATCGTGCCGTGACGCGAGCGCGCAGGGACAGCCGGCGGCTCCGGCGGCCGGCCGCAACGATATCGCCGTCGACCTCGATGATGTCGCCGGCGATGACCGGCGCGTGGAAGGTCACCGATTCGTACGCGGCGAGAAGGCCCTCGTCGCCTGCCGAGAGAATGCTGATCTCGGTCGCGAGCTCGCCGAACAGCCGCATCACGTAGCCTCCGTCGACGAGGCCGCCGGCGTAGTGGACCTCGCTGTACGGGACGTAGCGTCTCTGGACGACATGTGTCATTTCTGCTCCGTGTCAGTGGTGTGGTGTGGGCGGTGGGCCGCCTCGAAGAATCCGCGCGCGCGGGAATCGGTCCGAACGAGCTCGAGCGCCGTCTCGGCGTGACCCGGCACGTAGCCGGTCCCGAAGAAGAGGTCGAGATCGAGGCACAGCGCCTCGGCTCCGAGCGCGACCGCGGTGAAGCTCGTCGCCATGGAGAAGAAGACGACCGCGCCGCCCGGGCGCGTGCTGACGAGCGCCGCATGCTCACAGCCGGGCGCGTTCACGCACACCAGGGTGAGGTCCGCAAGAGGGCCGACCGCCGCGACCTCGCGGTGCACGGCGGCCGGGTCCGTGGCATCCGCCATCACGACCTCGTCGAACAGGCCCGCCGCGCGCAGCCGCGCCGCCTCGCTTTCGCCCGGCACCACGCACACTGTCGCGACACCGGCACGGCGAGCGGCCGCCGCGGCGAGCACGGCGCTCTTGCCGCCGCCGAGCAGCAGCATCCGCTCTACCCGGCCCGAGAGCAGGGGCCGGCGGATCAGGCGCTCCGCGTGCGCGGGCGCACCGCACACGTCCAGAACGCTCAGCGCGACCTCCGGCGAGATGTCGTCGGGCAGTCGGCACAGCGCGGCGGGCGACGGCAGCACCGCTCGCGCCGACACGGGCACGACCTCGGACGAGGCGTCCCACCGCTCCAGCGCGTCGAGGATCTCGAGCGGGGTCGCTGTGAGAGAGATGAGAGACGCGATGCGATCGCCGACGGCCAGACCGGATGCCTCATCGCCGAGCTCGATCACGCGGCCGACGAGCATGCCGCCCGACCCCGTGCGCGGGTTCGTCATCTTGCCGTGTCGCGCGACGATCGACAGCACCTCGCCCGTGATGGCCGCCGGATCGTGCCGGTTGTGCTCTGCGAGGTCACGGAAGCTCGCCGAGTCGAGGTTGAGGTACTCGACGGCGACAGCGACCTCCGCGCCGGTGGCGATGCCCTCGGGGCGAAGGCGGTCCGCCGCCTGGGGAAGCGCGCCCGCCGGCGCGACGACCCGCCCGGCACCGGAGCGGGTGAGCACGTCGGCGCTCATCCGCGGGCCTTTCGGCGCGGCCGGTGCGACTGCAGCGCGTTGAAGCACAGGGCCACGTACAGGTCGGTGAGGGCCTCGAGGTCCATGCGCCCGCCGGGGCGGTACCAGTGGACGACACCCGTGCACATGTCCAGCAGCGCCTTCGCCGCGATGTCGATGTCGCCGACCGAGAAGTCGCCGGACCGCTTTCCGGCGGCGATCGTCTTCTTCCACAGTCCCTCGTAGTCGTCGCGGTAGCGGACCACTGTCTCGCGGCCCTCACCGCTCAGCGAGCGCAGTTCGATGTCGCTGATGATGCACAGCATGCGATTCTCGATGTGTACGCGCAGGTGCACCTCGACGAGGGCACGCAGGCGCTCCACCGGACTCACCGTTGCCTGCACCGCCAGTTCGGCGTCGCGCAGCAGCGTGAGGATCGTCTCGGACATCATCTCGGCGAGGAGGGACTCCTTGCTGGACATGTAGTGGTACAGCGTCGCCAGCGAGACCCCGGCCTCTTCGGCGATCCGCCGGATGCCGGTGCCGTGGAAGCCCACGTCGCTGAACAGTTGCAACGCGGCATTGCGGATGTCCGCACGGACGGATTCGCTCGTCGTAGTGCTCACCTGCCGTTCCCTTCAGATCGATCGATCGGCTGGTTGGGACACTACTGCACCGCGACCTGAGTATGCAATGCCCGCGTTTCGGCCAGATTTCGCGGTGATTTCGTGCGGTCAATGAGATCCCGTGGGTTTCCGCTCTGCGCCGACTGGATGAGAATTCACCCGTTGACACCCGATCGATCGATCGATTATGTTCCAGGGAACCAGCAACCCCCGGCTGCCCCGAACGACTCGGCCGGCCCAGCACCTTGGAGATGAAACGTGAGAAGACGGACTGCGCTCAGCGGCCTCGGAATTGCCGCTGCAGCACTCATGGCGCTCACCGGATGCGCCACGACGACCGCCGGCGCGGCGCCCGAGCCCACCACCCCACCAGTGGCGAGCATCGACTCTGACCTGCTCGTGCGCGCGGGTCACCTGACGACCTGCATGGACATGCCCTACCAGCCGTTCCAGTACTTCGACAGCGCCGGCGACCCGACCGGCGTCGACATCGACCTCGTCACCGAGGTCGCCGCGCGGCTGGGCCTCGAGCCGAACATCCAGAACTCGGTGTTCGACACGATCATCGCCGCGGTCAAGGGCGGCAAGTGCGACCTGATCTGGGCCGACCAGTACGTCACCCCCGAGCGGGTCGAGCAGCTCGACATGGTCGCCTACTGGCGAGCGGACGAGGTCGTCGTCGTCAGCGAGGGCAACCCGAACGGCGTCGGCGGGCGTGACGAACTGTGCGGCGTGAAGGTCGCCGGCCAGAAGGGCGGTGCCGATGTCGAGACCCTCGAAGAGCTCAGCGCCGCGTGCGTCGCCGCAGGCGACGAGCCGATCAACATCCTCCAGTTCCCCCGCAGCCCCGACGCCTACCAGGCGCTCGCCTCCGGGCAGGTCGACGCGTGGATGACCGAGAAGGTCGCGGCCCTCCTGCTCCAGCAGGAGAAGAAGGCGAAGATCGAGTTCACCGACACCTTCACCCTCGGCGACGGAGACACCGCGGGGCTCACCGCGTTCTCGTTCCGCCCCGGCGACGCCGACGTCTACGACCCGGTGATGGAAGCCGTCCAGTCCATGATCGACGACGGCACATGGGCCGAGATCTGGAAGAAGTGGGGCCTGTCCGACATCGCGGTCGAACCCCACAAGATCTAGTCCCCCTCGCGGCGGGGCGGCGACGACGCCGTCCCGCCCTTCATGAAAGGCGGTGCAACCGTGCTCGTGCGAGCTGCCAGTTCCCACACCTACCCGTTCGACTGGGCGGCGTTCTGGGACTACCTCGTCCATCCCAGCCAGCTGATCCTCACGGGGCTGGTGCTGACGATCGTCATTGCGATCCTGTCGCAGATCTTCGGCGTCGCGATCGGCCTGATCGCCGACCTCGCGCGACGCAGCCGGTTCCGCCCGGTGCGGTGGCTCGCCTCGACGTACGTCTTCGTCTTCCGGGGCACCCCGTTCCTCGTGCAGGTGTCGATCATCTTCTTCGCCGGGTTCCCGTTCTTCGGCATGGCCATCTTCGGCGGCTACCGGTGGGACGACATCGAGATCTTCGGGATCGTCATCGCCGGCCGCATCCTGGCCGGCATCTTCGCGCTCTCACTCAACGAGGGCGCGTACATGGCCGAGATCATCCGCTCGAGCATCGACTCCGTCGACCGGGGGCAGATGGAGGCCGCGCAGGCGGTCGGCATGACCCGCTCGAAGGCGATGCGGCGCATCATCCTCCCCCAGGCCGTGCGCACGGTCATCCCGCCGCTCGGCAACCAGTTCAACCTCATGCTGAAGAACACGTCGCTGCTGTCGGTGATCAGCGTGACCGAGCTGTACACGGCCGCCGCGATCATCCAGGGGCAGACGTTCCAGCCCTTCGAGGTCTTCGGGGCCGTCGCGCTGTACTACCTCGCCCTCACCGCGGTGTGGAGCGGCATCCAGATGGTCATCGAGAAGCGTGTGGGCGCCGCCTGGGGCACCCCGCTGAGCAGCAGACGGCGGACCAGGACCGTCCTGGCACAGAACGAGATGGTGTGACGATGCAGACACAGACCCCCCTCATCGACGTGCGCGGCCTCAGCAAGTGGTTCGGCAGCCGCCAGATCCTGTTCGACGTCGACCTGCACGTCCAGAAGGGACAGGTCGTGACGCTCATCGGGCCCTCGGGGTCGGGCAAGACGACGCTCCTGCGCTGCCTGAACCACCTCGAAGACCCCGAGCGCGGCGAGATCCTGCTCGACGGAGAGCGCATCGGCGGCCGGGTCGTCGACGGCAAGGTCAAGCCGCTGTCGGACGCGAAGATCGCCCGCCAGCGCAGCGAGATCGGCATGGTCTTCCAGCGGTTCAACCTGTTCGCGCACAAGACGGCGCTCGCGAACATCACCGAGGGAATGGTGCACGTCGCCGGTCGCGACCGGACAGAGGCCGAGGAGGAGGCCCATGCGCTCCTCGCACGCGTCGGACTCGCCGACAAGGCCGCGTCCTTCCCCGGACAGCTCTCGGGCGGCCAGCAGCAGCGCGTCGCGATCGCGCGAGCCCTCGGCATGCACCCGAAGGCGATCCTCTTCGACGAGCCGACCAGCGCCCTCGACCCCGAGATGGTGGGCGAGGTCCTCGAAGTCATGCGCGGGCTCGCCGACAGCGGCATGACGATGGTGATGGCCACCCACGAGATGGGCTTCGCGCGGGATGTCGCCGACGAGGTCGTCATGATGGACCACGGCCGCGTCGTCGAACGCGGCCACCCGAAGGAGTTCTTCGGCAACCCCCGCTCCGACCGCACGCGGCAGTTTCTCGCGAAGGTAAGGTG
The DNA here is from genome assembly GCF_041379855.1 of Microbacterium sp. BWT-B31. NCBI lineage: Bacteria > Bacillati > Actinomycetota > Actinomycetes > Micrococcales > Microbacteriaceae > Microbacterium > Microbacterium sp. BWT-B31. The sequence continues at coordinate 53,939 of NZ_JBFECU010000001.1, read as the reverse complement.
ATGCGCGCACCGGTCATGACCGTGTGCGGACCGGTCGAGGCGGACGATCTGGGCATCACGCTCGTCCACGAGCACCTGTTCGCCGACACCCTCCGCGAGTACCGGTCGGACGGACTGCTCAACGATCTCGACCTCGCCGTGCGCGAGCTGCTGCTGTTCCGCGAGGCGGGCGGGGGAACCGTCGTCGACGCGACTGCCCCGAACCTCGGCCGCGACCCGGCGCTGCTGCGGCGCGCTTCCGAACTGGCCGAGGTGCACGTCGTGATGGGCTGCGGCTCCTACCGCGACCCGTACACGGCCCAGACGGGCCTCGACCGGCTCACCGTGGCCCAGGCCGCAGCATCCATCGTTCTCGAAGTCACCGACGGGGTGACCGATGCCGGAATCCGACCCGGCATCATCGGCGAGGTGGGCGCCGACCAGGCGTGGGTCTCGGCCCTCGAGGAGCGGGCGCTGCGCGCGTGCGCGCTCGCCCAGTGCCGGACCGGGCTCACGATCACGCTCCACGCCGCCAGGTGGCCGGTCGGGCGCGCGATCGTCGACCTGCTCGAAGACGCCGGCGTGCCCGCGCACCGCATCATCGTCGGGCACCTCGACACCGTTCCCGACCCCGACTATCACCTCGAGCTGGCCCAGCGCGGATGCTGGGTCGAGTTCGACGGATTCGCCTCGCCCGCCGACTACGACACGGCGCGGCAGCTCGCGTGGATCCGCGCGCTCGCGGATGCCGGCTTCGCCGACCGGGTGCTGGTCTCGCACGACCTGTTCCGGCAGTCGCACTTCCGCGCATACGGCGGCGTGGGCCTCGCCCACCTTCTCACCGCTGGGCGGGAGGCGATGGCCGCCGCAGGATTCGCCCGCGGGCTGATCGAGCAGCTGCTGAGCGCGAACCCGCAGCGCGCGCTCAGCGGCGGGTGATCCGGAGGGGGCCCGCGCCCGTGATCGATGACGGATGCGCCGTCTCAGTGGCTGCGGGCGCTCCGGGCGCGGGGGACAACGGCCGGCGCAGAGAGGGAGAGGACTGCGGGCGCCGACGAAGAGCCAGGAGAGTCCGCCGGTGAGGTCCTCCACGGGGAAGGCGCCGTCCTCGAGGGATGCGTCCGCGCGGAGGGCGGTGAGCGTCGCGAGCACGGCGAGGCCGATCGCGCCGCCGACCTGCTGACCGGTGCTGACAAGCCCGCCAGCCAGGCCCGATTCGCCGCCATCAACGTTCGGTGCCCGCGGGCGCCAGCGAATGCGCGGCGATCCTCGCGACGGGCTCCTCTCCGCCTTCGCTCACCGCCGCGAAGAGGCTGCCGCGCCCGCGTCACGTCAACGGGCGCGATCTCTTACGCGTCGATGTCTTCTGTGACCGGACGCGCGGAGCCGAACGTGAGGTAGCGCCAGGTCTGATCGACGAACCGATCGAAATCTATCTCGTCGATCGACTCGCCGAAGAGCCACTGGTCGAACAGCACCGGTCCCATCAGCGCGACGGTCGTGATGGCGGTGACAATGGGGATGTCGAGCCCCTTGATGCCGTGACGTTCGGCGTCGCGGGATGTGACGTCTTCAAGTGCGGTGATGAGCGGCGTGATCGGTCGAGGCTGCCCGTCGGCGATCTGCTGCAGCTCCGCGTTGAACGTCGATGCGCTGAGCACGCAGAGCAGCGAGTCTCGGTGGATCTTCATGAACTCGGCCATTCTGAAGAAGAACTCCTTCGACGGCTGATTCTCATCGTACGAAGCTGCCAGGTCGGCGATCTCGGCCGAGAGCTGCTCTACGACGCTCGCCTGAAACAGGGCAGCCTTCGTGCCGAAGTGGCGGAAGATCAGCACTTCTGAGAAGTTGCCCGCGGCGGCTATCTCTCGGGTCGTGGAGTGCCGGTAGCCGTTTGCCTCGAAATGAGCGCGCGCAGTAGTCAAGATCAAAGACTTCAGCTGGGCCGAGCTACGACGCTGCCGCACCTTCTTCTTCGGTCGTCCAGGTGTCAATGGTGCTCCTAGGGTTCTCGATCCTATGCCGACGGCGACGCTGCGGTCGGCGTCAGTCTAAGCGCCGACGCAAACAGGTCACGCCGATAGATGGTGGCGTGGCGGCCATGCGGCGCGGTCACGAGGCCCGTCGACCCATGATTGCGTGAAGACCACACCGTCTGCACCCGTCGACGCTGCCCTCGCGCCATCAGCACGCATCACCGAAGCCTGCGCCCGATATCGCGAGGACAGCAGACTCCCGCGACGACCATGCCTATCGGCGCGACCTCCCACGCGTCGACATCACGGCGTCCGCCGACGCACCTGGCTCTTGACGCCGGTCGACCCTCGGTTGACACCCACCATGCCGAGGTGTCTTGCGTCGATTCCCATGGTCCGCGCGAATTCGGGGCCGGGGCCCGCAGCCATCAACCCGCCGTCGACGGTGAGCGTCTGCCCGGTCATGAAGGTCGAGTCCGGCCCGAGCAGGAAGGCGATCGCGGCGGCGATGTCTTCAGGCTTGCCCCAGCGCGGCCAGGGCTGACTCAGCGGCGGCGTCGTCCGGGCCTCTTCGGGGAGCCCCTTCTCCAACAAGGGCGTGTATATGACGCCGGGGCACACCGCGTTGACCCTGATGAGATCTCCGGCGAGTTCGATCGAGGACGCCTTGGTGAGGTTGACCACCGCCGCTTTCGCCGCGGAGTAGATCGCCGGGCCGCCGCCTCCGTTGAAGGCTGCCACAGAGCCCGTATTCACGATGCTCCCGCCCACCCCCTGCTCTCGCATCGCGCGCACCGCGTACTTGATTCCGAAGAAGACGCCCCGGGCCACCACGTCGAAGGTGTAGTCCCAGTCCTCGGCTTCGATCTCGGCGATGGAACCGAATGCGCCGCCGACACCGGCGTTGTTCGCGATGCCGGTGAGTCCGCCGAAGCGATCCACAGCCAGGGCGACAGCTGCGGAGACATCCTCTTCGACCGCGACATTCGCCACGATCGTCGCCAGCCGATCCGCCCCTCCACCCACTTCCTCGGCCAGCCGGGCCAATGAATCAGGGTTCATGTCGGCAGCGACGACGCTCCAGCCCTCGTCGAGCATTCGCAGTACGGTCGCACGCCCGATCCCGCTCGCCCCGCCGGTGACGACAACGGACGGTGTCGATTGCAAGGACATCCTCGTCCACCTTTCAAGTAAGCAAGCACCTGCTAGCTATGAGCATATCCGCGCTCTCAGCCATGTCAATCTCGCGACCGCCGCCGCCTGCGCCAAACGACTCCACGGAGCGAGGATGTCGAAACAATGGAATCCCCCGGGCCAGATGTGCAGCTCCGCCTCGCCGTCGGCATCCCATAGGCGCCCGGCGAACCTGACCACGTCGTCACGGAATATCTCCACGCTTCCCGCGTCAAGGTACGTCGGCGGCAATCCGCCGAGATCCCTTGCACGTGCGGCGACCGCTCGTCGGGCCGCGCGCCTGTCGCCCGCCGCCTCCCCCAGAAGCGCAGACCACGCCGCCGCATCAGAGACCGAATCCCAGGTCAGCCCCCCGGGCGCCCAACGGCGTGACGCTGTCGTGGGTCGGTCATCGAGCATGGGTTCGAACAGCATGAGGCCGAGGGGAGCCGTGCGCCCTTGGTCTCTGAGACGCAGGGCGAGGGTCGCCGCGAGCCCGCCACCGGCGCTGGCGCCGGCGATGATGCACCGGGCCGGATCGATCCCCAGCTCATCCGCGTGCTGCAGTGCCCAGCAGTACGCCTCCAGCACGTCGTCCAGCGCGGTCGGCAGCGGATGCTCTGGAGCCAGGCGATAGTCGACCGACACCACTGTGACACCGAGCGGCATCGCCAGGTCAGCCACGGCTCGGAGACCGGTCACGCTGCTCCCCGAGTAGCCGCCGCCGCCGTGGATGTAGAACAGCATCGGTGCCGGTGCCGCTCGTCCGGGAGAGGTCAGCACGAGCGCTGCGGCCTCCTCTCGTCGGGTGAGGCAGAGGTCGGGTCGGGCGACGAGCTTCTCCAGGTCGGAGGCGGCCCTTGCATCGGATGCTGCACGCGCGGCGGTGATGCCTTCGAACGGGATGGACTCGGTCAGCGCCGCCCCCCGCCCGGCGAGGTACGCCGCCAGCTCCGGGTCGAGTGATGGTCGGCCCAAACTGAGCCACCTCCTGCTAGTTAGCCGCTACTATCTAGATATCATTCTAGTGGTACTGCTAGGTCGGATCCGGATTGGAGTTCCACGCGCGATGGACATCGGATACATCCTCCGTTCGACACGCCACAAGATGGGGGTGATCTACCGCAACCGCCCTGCACTGTCTCTCGGCGAGACGACGCTGACGTATGCAGAACTCGATCGGCTCACCTGTCGATATGCACACGCGTTGGTCGCACTCGGCGTGAAGCACGGCGATCGAGTCGCGCTGATGATGTACAACGCCATCGACTACGCCGCCCTGTACTTCGCCATCACCTCGATCGGCGCCGTCTGCGTGCGTCTGAACTTCCGGCTCGGTCCCGATGAACTGCGATACATGCTCAACGACTCGGGGACCCGCGTCCTCATCGCGGACTCGGACCTCATCGGCGTGATCGACAACGCACGCGCGGGCACCTCGGTCGAACGCTTCGTGTTCCGATCCGATGATGCGCCTGAGTGGGCATCCGATCGCACCGCACTCTGGTCCGACCAGAACACGCCTCCCGATCTGCCGATTCCGGACCCGCAAGACCCTGCGATGCTCATGTACACCTCCGGGAGCACCGGCCCCGCGAAGGGCGTCGTCTGGACGCACTCGATGACGATGTGGTTCGCGGCGCTGCAAGCGCTGCGATTCCGGCTTACGGAGGACACCGTGATGATGGTGACGGGTCCCATGTATCACGTCGGCGGTCTGGAGAACTTCATTCTCGGCGCAATGTTCGTTCACGGTCACGGCGTCGTCAATCCGAGTCGCGGCTTCAAGGCGATCGAGGCGATGCGGTCGGCGGAACGCCACCGGGTGACTGACGTGTTCATGTTCTCGTTCACCCTGGTCGAGGTGCTGCAGGACCCCGACGTGCGAGACCTCACGCTGAAGAGCATTCGCACTCTGAGGACCGGGGGCACCGGCATCCCGACGACCGCCGCCGACGACGTGCAATCGTTGCTTCCGGGCGTGACACTCGACTTCGTCTACGGAATGACCGAGATGGGCAACACCACCACGACCAGAGACGACGTGACCCCCGAGACGACGCCGAACATGATCGGCACGATGTTCCAGGGCACGGAGACCAGGGTCCTGGGTCCGGACGGCACCGAACTCGACTACGAGCAGGAGGGGGAGATCACCGTTCGCAGCCCCGCAGGCGCCGCCGGCTACTGGAATCGCCCCGAGGACTCGGCCAGCGTGTTTCGCGATGGATGGATCGCCACCGGCGATCTCGGCATCGTCGACCGACAAGGCAGGCTGCGGCTGAGCGGGCGGGCGAAAGACATCGTTCGCACCGGCGGGGAGAACGTCCATCCCGGCGAGGTCGAGAGCGTGCTCATCGTCCACCCCGCGGTTGCCGACGTCGCGGTCATCGGCGTGCCAGATCCGCGGCTCCATGAGGCCATCTGCGCCCTGGTCGTGGTCGAGCCGGGAGCGGATGTCACCGCGGAGGAGCTGATCGAGTTCGTGCGCTCCAAGATCGCCAGCTACAAGAAGCCGCGGCACGTCGTCTTCGTCAGCTCGCTCCCCCGCAATGCGAGCGGGAAGCTGCTCAAACCCCAACTGCGCAACGAGTACGCACACATCGGAACTGCCGGCATCTGATCGAAAGGACTCCGGATGCCACAGGCTGCTACCGAAGAGAACGCAACGCGTGTCGGGCGGAGCATCGTGTTCCACGGGCCGGGAATCCCGCTGGAACTCCGGCAGTGGGACATCCCGAACCCAGGGTCCGGCGAGTACCTGCTCGAAGTCGTGCTCGCCGGTGTCTGCGGCACCGAGCCGCACCGACTGTCCGGCGAGGTTCCAGCGCCAGGCCGTCCAGTCTGCTTCGGCCACGAGACAGTTGGTCGCGTGGTCGCTCTCGGACACGGAGTGACCACCGACTACGGCGGCACCCCTCTTGCGGTCGGCGACCTCGCATACTTCCTGTCCGTTGTGCCGTGCGGGCAGTGTCCCGCCTGCCTGGCCGAGATTCCGCTGATCTGCGACCACTACGGCGAGACGTGGCCGATCCCGGCGCTGGGCCCGAATGCCGCAGGCTTCCAGGACTATGCAGTCGTTCCGGCCCTGGCTCCCCTGTACCGAATCCCTGAAAGCGTCGACCCAGAGGCGGTCATCGCCTTCGGCTGCGCGATGCCCACAGCGATCACCGGCTTCCGCCGACTCGGGCCCGTTCCAGACAGCGTCGTCGTCCTCGGCACCGGGCCGGTCGGGCTGGCGAGCACGCTGCTTGCGGCGCTCGGCGGCGCGACGCAGATCATCGCTGTCGGCGACCCGGCACCGCGGCTCGAGATCGCGAAGCGGCTCGGAGCAACGCACACCATCCCGCTGACGGGCACCACGGCATCCGAGCGCCGCGCGACGATCTTCGAGCTCACAGGCGGGCGGGGGGCTGCCGCCGTCATCGAGGCCGCCGGGCACAGATCGGCATTTCCCGAAGGCTTCGAGCTTCTCGGCAAGGGAGGTCGATTCCTCGTCATGGGCCTGTTCTCGGGTGAGGCCACGGCGCCGATCGATCCCATTCGGATCAACAATCTCAGCCTCCACATCCTCGGCACGCTCGGCAACGCGCCGGACAGCCTCAAGGAGACCATCGACATCGCGATCGCACACGGGGACCGACTCGGCTTCGCTGAGCTGGTGACAGACCGGTTCCCCCTCGAAGAGACCGAGGCCGCCATCGCGAACGTCGCGAGCGGTCACGGCATCAAGACGGTGGTGCTGCCGAGGCCCTGAGCTGAGCGCTGGCCTATGAGTCTCGCTCAGGTCGCGTGGCCTTGACGCTCGATCGTGGGCACGGCGCCGTTGCGGTGGCGCCGTTTCGGGAGGTGAGGGGCGCGGCGGCTTCGTGGGCGTTCGTGCAGCTGCTCCGGATCGCGACTGACGTCGGCGTTCGCCCACCGGACCTGCGAATCACGCTCAGGAATCGATGGACGCCCGCAGCACTGCTGCTCGATCCTCGATCGACGCCTTGGAGAATGCGAGGTCGGTGTGAATCAGCAGCTTCCCCGCCAGGACCCCTTCGAACGTGATCGCGGCCGCGGCATCCGGACTGATTCCGTCTGCGGCCAGGCGCAGAGCGAACGCTTCCCGGTACTGCTCCCCGAAGGAGCCTGCGGCCTGGGCGCGATCGAACACGTTGGTCGCCACCGGACCCGGAAGGAGGGCCGAAACGGCGAGCATCTCCGTTTCCGCGGCGAGCTCCTGTGCAAGGCTCTGGGTCAGCGCAACGATGGCATGTTTCGAAGCACCGTATGCCGCGGTGTAGGGACGGGTGAACAGGGCGGCGACCGAGCTGGTGTTCACGATGTGAGCCCGGCCGCCGCTCGCGAGCATCCGCGGGACGAACGCATGGATGCCATGGAACACCCCGAAGAGGTTCACCCGCATCAACCGCTCCCACTGGCCGACGTCGTACTCCCAGATCTTGCCGCTGAGTTCGATCCCCGCGTTGTTGCAGAGCAGCCGCACATCCCCGAAGCGCTCGTAGCTCGCTGCGGCCAGTGCCTCCACCGACACGGGGTCGCCGACATCGACCCGGACGGCGAAGGCCTCGGCCCCGCTGTTGCTCAACTGGGCTGCAGCCGCCTGCGCAGCGTGCAGGTCGATGTCTGCGACGACGACGTTCATGCCTTCGGCTGCAGCGCGGCGCGCGAGCGCGGCCCCGATCCCGGACGCGGCGCCGGTGATCACCGCGGTGCCACCGCGCAGCTCGAGCGGCGTCCTGGCCGTGCCGGGGGTGTCAGCCAATCGGCCCGCCCGCCACGTAGAGCACCTGTCCCGAAACGTATCCACTGCCCTCGCTCACCAGGAACGACACGACGTTGGCGATGTCGTCGGGCGTGCCGACCCGGCGTACAGGGGTCGCCTCTGCGCGCGATGCCTTGTACTCCTCGTAGGGGATGCCCATGCGCGCCGCGGCGGCGATCGTCATCTCGCTCTCGATGAACCCGGGCGCAACCGCGTTCACGGTCACGCCGAACCGACCGAGTTCGATCGCCAGTGTCTTGGTGAATCCCTGAATACCCGCCTTGGCCGCCGAGTAATTGGCCTGGCCCTTGTTGCCGATGGCCACCCGGCTGGAAAGGTTGACGATCCGGCCCCAGCCGGCCTTCACCTGGAACGCCTGGACGGCCCGGGACATGAGGAACGCGCCGCGCAGGTGCACGTTCATCACCGCGTCCCAGTCGTCGACGCTCATCTTGTGCAGCAGATTGTCGCGGGTGACTCCCGCATTGTTGACGAGAACGGTCGGCTCGCCGAGAGAGTCGACGATCTGCCTGAGGCCCGATTCGACCGACGCTTCGTCGGCCACGTCGACTCCCACCGCGAGTGCGCGGCCGCCGAGCCGGGTGATCTGTTCGACGACCGATTGGCCCCCCGCGGAGGTGAGGTCGAGCACGGCGACGGCGAATCCGTCGGCCGCGAGCCGTACGGCGATGGCCGCGCCGATCCCGCGGGCCGCCCCGGTGATGACTGCGACCCGCTTCGGTGTCGACTCGTTCATGTGACCCTTTCTGTCGTCGGCATCAGCTCAGTCGTTCGAGGACCATTGCCACGCCCTGGCCGCCGCCGACGCACATCGACTCGACGGCGAACTGCTTGTCGTGCCACTGCAGGGAGTTGAGGATGGTCGCGGCAATCCTGGCGCCGGTCATGCCGAACGGGTGGCCCAGCGCGATTGCGCCGCCGTTCACATTCAGCTTGTCGATCGGTATGCCCAGCGCCCGGGCGGAGCCAAGGCACTGCACCGCGAAGGCCTCGTTGATCTCGAAGAGGTCGATGTCGCCGATCGTGAGTCCAGCCCGCCGGAGTGCCGCCGGGATCGCCTCCACCGGTCCGAGGCCCATGATCTCCGGCGACAGGGCGGACACGGCCGTGGAGACGATGCGGGCCAACGGAACGAGGCCCAAGTCCTTCGCCTTCTGATCGCTCATGATGACCAGTGCAGCGGCGCCGTCGTTCAGGGGGCAGGAATTGCCGGCGGTGACAGTGCCATCGGGCACGAAGGCGGGCTTCAGCTCTGCGAGCGCCTCGAGCGAGGTGCCGCGACGCGGACCGTCGTCGGATGCGATCACCGCGCCGTCAGGCAATGAGACCGGCGTGATCTCCCGCGCCCAGAATCCCTCGTCCGCCCTCTGGACCGCGAGAGCGTGACTGCGAAGTGCGAACTCGTCCTGCTCTGCCCGACTCATTCCGATGCGGCGGGAGACGACCTCTGCGGTGACCCCCATCGGCATGAACAGGTCGGGGAGCTCGCCGCGCGTTCTCGGGTCGGCCCAGGGGTCGCGTCCGCCATCATCGACCCACGCGGTCGTCCGTGCCGACGCCTCGTCCAGGATCGGGTTGCGAACACCAGGGGGATCAGCCGGAAACCCGTGGCTCGACGACTCCACGCCGACGGAGACGAACACATCGCCTTCGCCCGCCTTGATGGCGTGCAAGGCCATCCGAGTGGTCTGCAGGCTGCTCGCGCAGAACCGGTTCACCGTGACACCCGGGACCTTGTCATGGCCGGCGAGCACAGCCACGGCGCGGCCGAGGTTCTTGCCGCCTTCTGCAGCCGGCTGCGCGGTCCCGAGCACGAGATCGTCGATGTCGGACACTTCCGGCACCTTGGCCAAGGCAGCCTGCACCATCAGAACGGCAAGATCGTCCGGACGCAACTCTCGCAGCGACCCTTTGGTCGCGCGGCCGATCGGCGAGCGCGCCGCAGAGACGATCACGGCCTCGGGTGCCATCACGACCCCAGCAGCGCGTCGGCCCGGAATCGGTCGAAGGCGAGGCGCATCTCGTCGCCGACGCTCAACGGGGTCACCCATTCGGACGTGTCCATGATCTGCGCAAGATTCGCCGCGAGGTCGTCTGCAGTCGTCTCGTCAGGGCGCTCCGACACCCATCCACGGCTTGTGCCGTAGACGACTCGCGCGAACAGGCCGCCGAGAGCAGAGATCGCCTCTCCGTTCACCGCGCATTCGTCGCTGAGCAGGTAGGCGGCCAGTGGCGCCACGGAGCGCGGCGTTCGTCGAGACTGCAGCAGGGCCATCAGCTCGCCGGTCTCCGTGGCGCTCACACCGGGCAGCGGATTCTCGATGCTCAGCATGGATTGAGCGTGTGGCAGCACGCAGTTGACACGACAGTTCCAGCCCGCCCCCTCGAGTGCCAAAGAGCGCGTCATCCCGATCATGGCCGCCTTCATGGCGCTGTACACGCTGTTTCCCTCATGCCCGAACGACGAACCAGACCCGGTGAGCACGATGCGCCCGAAGCCCTGCGCACGCATGTGCGGCCACGCCGCGCGGACCGTGCGGAAAGCGGCGTACAAGTGCACCGCGGTCAACTCCTGCATCTGGGGTTCCGAGATGTCGGCGACGAGCGCGGGCCGAAGGAACCCGGCGTTGTTCACGAGCCCGTCGATTCGGCCGAAAGCTGCCACGGTGCGATCGATCAGACCGACCGCGCCCTCCGGTGTCATGATGTCGTGACAGCTCAGCAGCGCCGTCCCTCCGCCCGCTTCGATCTCATCGACTACCTGCTGAGCACGTGGAACGCCGTCGCCGGCGACCGCGGCATCGTTGACGACGACCTTGGCGCCGAGCCGACCGGCTTCCAGCGCGTAGGCGCGTCCGAGCCCGCGGCCGGCACCGGTGATCGCGACGACCCGATCGACAAGCTGAATCACGTCTTGATCCCTTCGTCAGCGCCCGGTCCAGCGGGGCTCCCGGCCCTCGCGGTACGCGGCGATGCCCTCACTCCGGTCGGCCGATCGTTGGTACTGCTCGATGCGTTCGTTCCGCGTGGCGAGCGCCACCTCGAGCGGCCAGCCGGCACGCGACACCAGTGTGTCGCGGTAGGCCGCGATGGCCAGCGGCGACAGGCTCGCGATCGTCGCGGCGAGACGCCGGCTGAGGGGCAGCACTTCGTCGTCGCTCACGACGTGGTTGACGAAGCCCCAGTGTGCGGCTTCCTCTGCCGAGATCCTGCGGCCGACCAGCGCCATCTCGAGAGCGATGTGGAACGGCAGCTGGCGGACCGATCGGTGCCCGACAGGCGATTCGACGAGAAAGCCGAGCACGCCTTCCGGCATCGAGAACAGGCTGCCTGCAGACGCGACGATGATGTCGCAGGCGGCGGCCAGCTCGAACCCTCCGCCGATCACGTGGCCGCGTACGGCAGCAATGATCGGCTTGGACACGTGGCGCGCGGGGCCGCTCACTCCGGTGATGGCACCGAAGCTCACTCTCGGTCCGCTCTCATCGGGCTCCGCTTTCAGGTCCGCCCCGGCGCAGAAGGCCCGCCCGCCCGCCCCGGTCAGGACGATGACGCGGACCTCGTGGTCAGCCTCTGCGGCGGCGAACGCGGCATCCATCGCCCGGTGAGCCGCGTCGTCGAGCGAGTTCATCCGCTCCTGGCGGCTGATCGTGATGGTCGCGATGTGGTCGTCGACTTCGTAGTCGATTCCGTCGGTGCCGCTCATCTTCCCTCGTACTCCGGTGAGCGCTTCTCGAGGAAGGAGTCGACGGCCTCGCGATGATCCTGAGTGCGGAAAGTGACATGCTCCCACGCGGATGCGAGCTCGACCGCGTATGGCATGGAGGTGCGGTAGTACGCGTTGAGCGCCTGTTTGGTGTGCCGCACGGCAAGCGGCGGGAGCGCGGCGATCTCTTCGGCGATGCGGCGAGCGGCGGAAAGCAGGTCTTCCCGCGGCACGACGTCGATCGCAAGCCCGAGACGAAGCGCATCCTCGGCGTGGAGAGGCCGACACATCATGAGGTGCTTCTTCGCCTGCTGCATCGACATCGCGTAGGGGAATCCGATGGTTCCGCCGTCACCGGCGACGATGCCGGCACGGACGTGCGGATCGACGAGCACCGCTCCCTCGGCCATCACGATGAAGTCCGAGACCATCGCGAGGCTGCAGCCGAACCCTGCAGCGACCCCTCCGACCGCCGCGATCACCGGGACCGGGATGTCGACCAGCTGCGTGAGGATCTCGCGCCCATTGTGGTGGTGACGCATTGCCTGTGGCAGGTCTCGGTAGTCCGCGAAGAGCTTCTCCATGTGACCGCCGCCGCTGAACGCCTTGCCTCTCGCAGACATGATGATCGCGCGCGCGTCGAGGTCTTGGCGCAATTCGCGGAACGCCTCGAGGAGGTCGTGGTGCAGTTGCGGGGTCAGCAGGTTCAGCGGATCATCCGGAACATCGATGATGAGGTTGCGAATCGGGCTGTCATCGCGCTCGATCGTCAGAGTGGTGTACGTCATTCGATACCAGTTTCTGCAGTTATGTAGTGGCCGCTATATAATTCAGACCGCGCTCGCCGGAGCTTACGGCGCGACAGCAGGGCGTGCCCACCGCGGCGCAGCAGCCCGACGATGCCGGCCGGTGCGAGGAAGATGAAGGCGACCAGCGTGATGCCGTACGCGACGGATGCCCCGCCCGGGCCGATGCTCGACGTCCACACCGGCACCAACTGCACGAAGATCGCCCCGAACACCGCACCGGCGGTGGTCGACAGCCCGCCGACGACGATCATCGTGATGAACGCGATCGCCAGCCCCAACCCGAAGGACTCGGCCGAGACGAAGCGGACGACGAAGGCGTAGAGAACCCCGCCGATTCCGGCGAAGATCGCGGAGATCGCGAAGATCTGCGTCTTCACGATCGCCGTTCGCACACCGACCGACCTCGCGACGTTCTCGAAGTCGCGAACCGCTACGAGAGATCGACCGATGCGACCCCCTGCGAGCCGGGTGCTCACGTACATCGCGAGCACGGCGACGAGTAGGCAGATGTAGAACACCCACTGGTCGCGGGCGAGACCCGTCCATTCAGGGGCGAGGATATTGAGGCTGATGCCGTTGAAGCCGTTGGTGAGGAAGCTGAACCGCTTCAGGATCGCCGGCAGCGTCATGGCGAGCGCGAGCGTCACCAGCGCGAACTGCAGGTTTCCCATCCTGAGGGCAGGCAGGCCGATCACGAGCCCGACGACGTAGCAGAGCACGGCGGCGATGGGGAACGCCCAGAGCATGTCGATGCCGTTCATCGCGAGGATCGCCGCCGTGTAGCCGCCGAAGGCGACGAAGGCGTTGTGCCCGATGGAGATCTGGCCGGTATAGCCGGTGAGCAGGTTCAGGCCCATGCCGACGACCGCATACGTGAGGATCATGCTGACCGTGTTGTTGAGGAATGGCGAGGCGTACAGCGGCCAGATCGCCAGCGCCACCACGATGACCAGCATGCCGACAAGGCTCACCCGTCGCGGAATCGGAAGAGGGGGGTAGTACTCGAAGCCGATGAGTCGCCTCATACTCTCGTCAGTTCCTTCCGTCCGAAGAGGCCCTGCGGGCGCATTGCCAGCACGACGATGATGACGACCAGGGCCACGACCTGCTTGAAGTCATAGCCGATCCAGGGCAGATACGAGCCGGCGAGGTTCTCGATCACGCCGACGATGATGCCGCCCACGATCGCGCCGACAGGGCTGTCCATTCCGCCGAGGATCGCGGCGGCGAACGCGTAGAGCAGCACGGTGACCATGAGGTTCGGCTCAAGGGTGAGGATTGGCCCGACGAGAATGCCCGCGACGCCACCGATCACCGCGCCGAGGGCCCAACCTACCGACAGCATCGTGCCGACACGCACACCAGACAGACGCGCCGATTCGGGGTTCTCCGCCGTCGCACGTAGTCCGAGACCGAGGCGTGTGAACCTGAAGACCACCCCCAGCGTGAGGGCCATCAGTCCGATGGTGATGACAAGCCCAGCACCTTGGTACGAAATGCTGACCCCTCCGACGTCGAATGACCCCACGCCGAACATCCGGTTCAGAGGGCGGGCATCCCAGCCCCAGATCGCCCCGTTCACGCTTGTCATCACCGTCATGAGCCCCAAGGTGACGATGATGACGGGCAGGTGACTGCGCATGGCGCCGAGCGGACGGACCAGCAGCCGCTCGACGGTGACGCCCAGCAGAGCCGTGATCACGAGCGAGAGCAGAATACTGAGCCACACGGGCAACCCGAACACCTGGCCTTGGTACACCAGGAAGGCGGACAGCGTCGCCATCTCGCCCTGGGCGAAGTTCAGCAGCTTCGAGGCCCGGTAGACCATCACGATCGACAGCGCCATCGCACCGTAGATCGAGCCCGAGATGATTCCTTCGACGACGAGTTGCAGGAAGTGTTCCATCGCGATCAGACCCCCAGGTACGCACGTCGGACTTCGTCATTGGCGACGAGTTCATCGGGAGTGCCACGCGAGACGATCTCACCTGCGGACAGGACGACGCCGCTGGTCGCCACGGACAACGCGAGGCTTGCGTTCTGCTCGACGATCACGAGCGTCAGGCCGGACTCTTTGTTGATCTGCCCGAGCGATTCGAAGACTTCCTCGGTCGTGAGGGGGGCCAGTCCCAGAGAGGGCTCGTCCAGCAACAGGATCTTCGGATCCATCATCAACGCACGAGCGATGGCGAGCATCTGCTGCTCCCCGCCGCTCAGGCTCCCGGCACGTTGCGTCCGGCGTTCGGCCAGGCGGGGGAACATCGCGTAGCAGTACTCGAACCTCGGCCCGAGCAGCCGCGCAGGGCGCCCGAGCCCGCCGACTGCGAGGTTCTCCGCGACCGTCAGCGAGCTGAACGTTCCTCGGCCCTCCGGCACATGCGCCAGGCCTCTGCGAGCGATGCGATCCGAGTTGGTGCCACGGACCGGCTCTCCGAACAGCTTCACCTCGCCCTGCTTCGGGATCATGCCGGACAGAGCCCGCATCGTCGTCGTCTTGCCGGACCCGTTCGCACCGAGCACGACGAGCACATTGCCCTGTTCGACGACGAAGTCGAGGCCGTGCAGCACGTTGATCCCGGCATAGCCGGCAGAGAGATTCGAGACTTCGAGCGCAGGAGAACTCATCGCCTTGCCCCCGCCCCGAGATACGCCTCGATCACCGCGGGGTTGTTCTGCACTTCGTCAGGGGATCCCACGGCGATCACCTGACCATGGTCGAGCACGACGACGCTGGAGCAGGTTGACATGACCAGCCCCATGTGGTGCTCGACGAGCAGGACGGAAAGGTCTCGTTCGCGGACGATTCGCTGTATGAGTTCGCCGAAGGCCACGACCTCGCCATGGATGAGGCCGTTGGCGGGCTCATCGAGGAGGAGCACCCTGCCCTGTGCCATCAGTGCCTTTGCCAGTTCGATGCGCTTCATCGTCCCAAAGGGAAGGCCCTTGGCCAGTTGATCGGCGAACGGCTCCAACTCCAGCATGTGCAGGAGTTCACGCGCTTCGTCGTGCAAAGCGCGTTCCTCGCGCCGTGGCCGCGGAAGGCCGAGAATCGTCTCGACCACCCCACCGCGTCCGCGGTGATAGCCGCCGAGCAGCAGGTTCTCGAGGACCGAGAGCCCTTCGACCAACCCCAGATTCTGGAACGTTCGCGTGATCCCGAGGCTCGCGATCTCGTCCGGTCGGCGCTCCACGAGGGACGTACCGTCGAGTGAGATCTCGCCGGCACTCGGCTTGTAGAACCCGGTGACGCAGTTGAACAGGCTCGTCTTGCCGGCGCCATTCGGTCCGATGAGTCCTGTGATCGCTCCCTTCGGCAGGTCGAAGGACACGTCGGTGAGCGCCGAAATCCCGCCGAACCCGAGGGAAACGCCGCGGACGCTGAGGATGGGCGAACCGCTCGTCCTCACGCCCGTACTCCACCCAACCTCAGCCATGTCGCTCATTGCGCTCTCTGGCCTACTTGCCGATGACGGAGTACACGTCGATCGTGTCGCCGTAGGTCCAGCCGTCGCCGTTCCACTTCGTCTGCTTGACCTTCGTCCAGACGAATGGGAAGTCGTCCTCGACGGTGATCGGAGCCAGCTCCAGCCCTGTCGAGAAGTCCTCGATCGAGTTGTACGAGTCCATGAAGTCCTGCCGGGTGCAGCCCTTCATGCCTTTCAGCACCTGCTCGACCATCTTGGCGAAGAACAGCCCCTGCGCCTCGATCGAGTTCTCCGGGTCGTAGCCGTACTTGTCCGCGAAGTCGATCCACTCTTTGATGCCCGGGTCACTGGTGTCGGGTGTGGTGACATCCTTGTACCAGGAGTAGCTGTAGAGGTTGTCCGCCTCCGTCCAGCCGGTCGGCGTGATAAGCGACTTCGCCGTGCTGCCCGGCGTCAGAATCGTCAGCGGAGGCACCCAGTCGAGTTCCTTCGCCTTCGTCAGGATCTGCGTGGCCTGCGTACCGCTGGGCATTGTGAACCAGACATCCAAGTCCATCTTCGACATGTCGACCGTCTGGGACGTGAGATCTGCGCCCGTCTCATACGCGACATCGACGAGTTGAATGTCGGTGCCCTTGATCGCCTCCACGAATGCGGCGTGGACGTCCACGCCGAATCCGCTCGTCGGGTACAGGAATCCGACCTTCGCGGCCTTGAAGTGCGAGGCGATGTAATCCGCCCAGTACGCCCCCTCGAAGTTGTAGGCGGCCATGACGCCCTTGACCCACGGGTTGTACGGCTCGGACTCAAGCTCCGGGGTACCGGTACCGCCAAGGATGAGCGGTACGCCCTGCTCCCCGACGTAGTCCTTCACCGCGAGCACGTTGGCCGTGCCCAGCACCGGCGCGAGCGCGAACACTTCGTCCTGTTCGACCAGCTTCTGCACGTTGGTGACCGTGCGCGCCGGGTCGTAGCCGTCGTCGTAGGCGACCATCTCGACCGTTCGCGTCTTGCCGTCTCCCATTGGGAGCCCGCCTGCCGCGTTGATGTCGCTGAAGTAGTCCTGGATGCCCTTCGCCTGCGCCGCGTACACCGCGAGAACGCCGCTCTGCGCCAGGCTCGCGCCGAGCTTGATCGAGGTGTCGGTGATGCCGGGCGAGCAGACCTGCGAGGCGCCGGATGGCTGTGACTCCGCGCTGTGAGCAGTCCTCGCTCCGCATCCGGTGAGGGTGGTGGAAAGCAGCACGGCGCCGACGCCGAGAGCCACCAGAGGGTGCAACTTCATTGTCACTCCTTTGTTCTTGTTGTTGAGGACACCGTCTGCGGGGAGGCAACAAGATCGTCACCTCGCCGCATGGCCGGCCCGCTGCCTGGCCCGTCCGGTAGCTAGCGACCACTACACTAACGCCCACTCCGCACGCACGCAAGCAAGGTTTTCGGACTCTTCTTCCAGGTGCAGAAAGGGGTTGCAAACTAGATAGCGGTCACTATACTAACTCGCGATAGAGCTCGCGCTGAAAGGACGATTGATGTCGACACAGGTGGTAGATGCGGAGCTGAGTGAGTCCCTCGCGGTGGCGAATATTCCGACGCTGCTGATGGTGCTCGTTCAGCTCACCGGTGACCTCACATGGCTGGAAGACCCCTACACGCCAACGCGTGCTGCCGGGCTCGGCGACAACGACGATGCAGGGCTGAGCCCCGAGTTGCAGGCCGAGGTGCGCGATGCCAGCTACGCCGCGATCGCCAACTGGCGGGAAACCGGCGAGGTGGCTCTGCCGCGGCCCGACGATGAACTGCTCGTCCGCATGCTGGCGGTATCGATGGGAGAAGCAGTGCCGGCCGAGTACGGGGCGCTGATCGCGAGCGAGCTCGGCCTCGACAAGGCGGCCGAAGAGCCGGCTGTGACGAAGGCCGCCACCGGGATCACGGCACTGGTCGTCGGGGCCGGAGCGTCGGGCATCGCCGCAGGCATCCAGCTGTCCAAAGCAGGCATCGACTATCGAATCATCGAACGGAACCAGGGAGTCGGTGGAACCTGGCTCGACAACCGGTACCCCGGGGTCGGTGTCGACACGCCGAGCCATCTCTATTCGTTCTCGTTCGCGCCCCACGACTGGCCGCACTACTTCTCAAAGGGCCCGGACATCCGCCGGTATCTCGAGAAGGTGGCAGCCGACTACGGAGTGGTGCCCCATGTCACGTTCGGCGCCACCGTCGTCGAGGCCCGATTCGACGCCGAAGCAGGCCTCTGGCGGACCAAGGTACTGCTGGCCGACGGCCGCGAGGAAGAGATCGCGACGAACCTGCTGTTCAGCGGCGTCGGCGCCCTCAATGTGCCGAAGGTGCCGAATATCGAAGGGCTCGACACGTTCGCCGGGCCGAAGTTCCACACCGCCCGCTGGCCGGAGGACCTCGATCTCACTGGGAAGCGCGTGGGGATCATCGGCACCGGCGCCAGTGCAATGCAGATCGTGCCCGCAATCGCGTCGAAGGTCGCCGAACTCACAGTCTTCCAGCGGACCCCCCAGTGGGCCACGCCTTTCGACAAGCTCGACGTTCGCGTGCCCGAGGCGATGCAGCACCTGATGCGCGAGGTGCCGCTGTATCGGCTGTGGTACCGAGTCCGGCTCGGCTGGAACTTCAATGACCGCACGTACGAGTCGTTGCAGAAGGACCCCACGTGGCCGCACCCCGAGCGGTCGCTCAACCCCATCAACGATGGGCATCGGCGCTCCTTCACGAGATACATCGAGCGAGAGGTCGGTGACCGGCAGGACCTGCTTCCGGCGATGGTCCCGGCGTACCCGCCCTTCGGCAAGCGGATTCTGCTCGACCACGGCTGGTTTCGGACTTTCCGCAGGGAGAACACCCACCTCGTCACAGAGGGCGTGGCGCGGGTGACAGCGGGTGGGGTGGTCACCGCCGACGGCATCGAGCATCCGCTTGACGTCCTCGTGCTGTCCACTGGTTTCGACGTGGTGCGATTCGTCAGCTCGTTCTCCGTCATCGGCAAAGCCGGGCGCTCGCTCCGCGACGTCTGGGAGGATGACAACCCGCGAGCGTACCTCGGGACGGTGGTCCCCGGGTTCCCGAACTTCTTCACCCTCTATGGGCCGAATCTGCAGCTGGGGCACGGTGGCAGTCTCCTGTTCATGCTGGAATGCCAGCTGCACTACATCGGCTCGCTGCTCACCGAGACATTCGGACGCGGTGCCCGAGTCTTCGAGGTTCGCCAAGACGTACACGACTCATACAACGAGGTCGTCGATGCGGCGAACGAGCGAATGATCTGGACTCACCCCGGCGTCACCAACTACTACCGGAACAAGCGCGGACGGGTAGTGGTCAACATGGCACTCCGGCTCGTCGACTACTGGCATAGAGTCCGAAAGGCCAACCCTGCGGACTACGACTTCTCCTGACCAGAACACATTCGGAACGAGGCAGCTCATCGTGGCAATCAAGACCGAGAAAATCGAGATCATCGGCATCAACGTGAGCGATGTCGACAAGGCGGTCGCGCTGTTTCGCGAGATGTTCGGGATCGAGTTCATCTCGACCGTGCTCGGTCCCGACGACACGCCGATCGTCAACGTGGCACCCCGCACCGGCGAGGTCTTCACCGACTCGCAGACCGCGCAGGCGCGGCCGACGCGGATCGCGATTGACACGCGAGGCTATTTCGAGCTCATGGAGTCGCATCGGGATGCGGCCCAGGACGGGATGCGGAACATCCACTTCAAGGTCGACGACATCGACGCCGCCATCGCCGAGATGCAACGGCTCGGCGTCCGTCTTGTCGGCAACGTTCTCGTGGGGACGATGCGGGAAGCGATCTTCGACGCGGGTGACCTCTTCGGGTGCAGGATCTGCCTCGTGCAGTACCCCGGGCCGAGCCTCATGGAAGCACTCACGGACAAACCAGCGCGCTGACCGGGCGGTCTGACTCCCAAGCGATCGCCGGGCCTCGGACTCCAGCGAGCGTCCGCATCCTGGCGAGCCACATCGACTGTCGAACCAGCGAACCCGAAGGCGGGGAGCCGCTAAACAGCGTCGCCGCCTGTTTCACCCGAAGGAGCGCGAGTGAGCAACCTGATCACCGCAGCGATGGAAGCCGCCGGAGGCACCCTGCTGAGCACCCGCACCAGCTACCCCGTCGATGCGGGCGCGATTCGCCGCTGGGCGATCGCGGTCTACTGGCCGGAACCGCCCCCGGCGTGCTTCATCGACGGCGAGGGGCCGCTCATCGCTCCGGAGGAGTTCAACCCCTTCGCTTGGGTCCACGCCCGCGAAGAGACCACGATCGACCCCGCCCAACGGAGGCGAGCCGGTGCCGGCCGCCTCGAAAAGCAGCTCGGGCTTCCCGACCTCGGTTTCAAGGTCATTTTGAACGGCGGTGTCAGCGTGGAGTACTTCGGCCCCAAACGGGAAGGCGACACGATCACGAGCACGACGCGATTCGTCGGCTACAGCGCGCACGAGGGGAGCCGGGGCCCAATGCTCATGAGCACAACCGAGGACACCTGGACCAACCAGACGGGTGACCTGATCCAGAAGTCCTCCGTGACCGCGATCCGCTACTAGACGAGGGCAGACATGACCGACATTGACGTCTTCGCCGCCGCACCCCCCGCCATACCCGCTGCGGGAGAACGCCTCCCGGAGTTCAGCCGAGAGACCAGCTTCGACACCTGGAACCGCTACGCCGCGGTGAACGACGAATTCCTCGGCATCCATATGGACGACGAAGAGGGCAGGGCCGCCGGGATGTCCGGGGCATTCGGCATGGGGAACATGCAGATCGCCTACATGCACAACCTGCTGCGAGACTGGCTCGATGGCCACGGGCGGATCGTCAAGGTCTCGGCTCAGTTCCGGAGGCCGAACGTGAAAGGCCGGATCACCGTTGCCGCGACGGTCGTGGCCACTCGAGTCCAGGGGGACGAGACATTCATCGACCTCGACATCACTTCTCGTCACGAGAACGGAGACATCCTCACGCCGGCGACCGCGACCATCGCGATTGGGACTGTCAGAGAAACGGTGGATCTGGGACCGGGCTGAGCGTCTGTGGTTTCAGTAATGGTCTGGCGCTTGGAGGATCACGATGTGTTCGTCCGTTACGTAGTAGACGAGTCGGTTCTTCTCGTCGATGCGCCGCGACCAGGCGCCTGACAGGACGTGGCGGAGGGGCTCAGGTTTGCCGATGCCTGCGAACGGATCGCGAAGGACGTCCGCAATCAGCATGTTGATTCGCTTAAGGGTCTTGCGATCCTGCGTCTGCCAGTACACGTAGTCCTCCCACCCGTTCGGGTCGAAGGCGAGTTCGCGGGTCACGCGTCGAGGAGATCGTGCCGCTCGAACTCTCCCCGACGTGCGCGCTCGACGGATTCGCGCAACCGCTCCGCGTTCGCAGAGTTGCGCAGGAGATAGGCAGTCTCGGTCAGCGCATCAAAGTCATCCTTGGACATGATCACGGCATTGCCGCGCCGGGAGACGACCTCGACGGTCGTGTGGTCCTCGTTGACCTGCTGAATGAGCCCAAACAGACTCTTTCGGGCTTCGGTTGCGGTGATGGCGGACATGACGACACCTCGCGTTGATAGTACGCAAAACCGGTACCACCTCTCCGCCCGGTGAGGGACCGGCGCGCCGGACGCACGAGTGGGTTAGGAAGATCGGGATTTCACGAATGATCGCAACACGCTAGCCTTCGGAATGTCGACCCAGAGTTGGACACTCTCGTCTGAAGGCCCGGTCCCACCCACGACATAGCCAGCGGACCCGAGGCTGTCGAACAGCGGCGCGAGGACCTTCGCTCTCGCGGCAGAGACGTACCCGACTTTTCGCCCATTGCTCAGGACCAGCACCGCGCACGGATCGTGGGAGTTGTCAGGCTCGCGCACGAGAACGTACTCCGTGCCACCGACCGCGCGTCTCTCGCTCCAACCGACGTAGTTCCCGATGCCTTTGATCCGCATGCGCGTGGAGTCCAATGACCGTAGATCCGTCGCCTCTGAAACCGTGAGCGTCGTTGGCGGAATGATGCCGGGTTCATCCGGCATGTGCACGACGTAACGCTGCTCCTGTGCGAAGTCGCGATCAGGCTCCACCGCAGACGGGAACAGCGTGGCTCGCGCCCGCCAGGTACCGTCTTTGGGGTCCGCCCAGACCCGCACAGGCGCGACACCTTGGCCCCCGCCCAGGACCGTGGCCACTTCGGCACTGATCTCTTTCGGTACGTAGCCGATGTGCCACCGCCCGATGACTACCTTGACGGCGTTTCGGTCATATTGATTCGAGGGCTCAGGCAGGAGGTGTGCGGCCTGCTGGGTCACCCCACCCGCGGGCAGCCCGAGTTCATCGAACAGGCGACGCACGGCATCGCGACGGAAGCTCTCTCCCCGTACCTCGATCTCACCCCAGCGAGGGGGGAGCTCGAGTATTGGTGCAGGCGAAGACGCGGCCACTTCCTTGCTCTTGCCGAAAAGTGTCGACCAGAAGCCCATCAGTCCCCCAAACGTCGATGCTCGAAGCATAGGGGTGATGTGCGCCAACACCCTCCCCCTGACCCTGGCGCTCTCGCCGTGCTCGACCAGTGGGCCGCGCGCCGCGGCTCACACCCGGCACGAGCCGGATCCGAGGCAAAGCGAAACCCCCGCGATCCCAATGTTTCCAAGGGTTCTTCGGGGGTTTCAGGTGGCGGTGACGGTGGGATTTGAACCCTTGTTCAGTGGCATTTCGTTGATGTCCGGGATGCGGTTTGGGTTGAGTTTCCGCGGATCGCGACCTTTCGTCGCTGTCCCCGACGACACTCGTTTCGCGACGGTTTTACTCACGGCTTTCCCACGCGGCCGACTAGCGGCGCGCGACGGGTGCGGCGGTAAGCCACTGTCCGTCACCTAAAGATGTCTCGCCAGGAGCCCCACCCGACAGCAAGCCCTCTGCTCAACGGCCCGATCACGGCGCCGATCGGAAAGATGCTGGTAAACATGCCGAGCGCATGTCAATCCGGTGGATGCGGCCGAGCACGCCATTCCCACAGGCTGGATGAGCCGAGCCAGACCGCCTGAATGACGAAGATCGATCCGACTCCGAGCAATACGGCCAACGCCCCGGCGACGAGCGGGACCGTCGTCTGGGCAAGTTGGTTGCCGAACATCCGCACTCCGAGCCCGGCGGAACGCGAGCGGGGGGGCAGTGCCGCGGCTACGGCACTGACCGTCAACGGCTGCGCGATACCGAGGAATACACCGGAGAGCGCGAGAGTGATGAACAGCACTGATGGTTCTCTGGAGAATGCGACGAAGATGACGGTCGCCGCCGATCCTGCTGTGCTCACCATGAGCAGCGTCGACAGATTCCATCGTCGCGCCAATGGCCCGAGCAGCAGCCTCGACAGCATCGAGGTCATACCGCGAACACTCAGCATCGCGCCGATGACTGTCGGTGCGATGCCCGACTGCTCTCCGATCACCGGAAGATAGGCGGTGATCAGGTCGATCGAGGTCAACACCGACGTGCTCGCGAAGATGTAGCGCAGGATCCCCGGCGTTCGAGTGACACTCGATACTTCGTGGTCATCGCCTTCATACGCCCGGGTTGCTCGGGATGCGAGGACCGCTGCCGTGACGACGGCAAGCAGCGCGGCAGCGCCCAAGGCGAGACTGATCCGATCCTCGGACAGTACCCCGGGGCCGATGAGCAGGCCCGCGCACGCCGGCCCTATGCTCTGGCCGAGCGAAGCTCCCGCGGACTGCCACCCGAAATCGCGCGTGTAGTTGTCAGGCGCCGCGGTGCGTGTGATCCAGGCCTGCGTGCCGAGCGCGATGCCGACGCTCGCCGTGCCCATCAGCGCACTCGCCATGATGAGCACGATGGGCGACTCCCAGAGCATAGGAAGCACACACCCCGCGATCAAGATGACCGCTGACGCGAAGGGCACGATGCCGATATGCCGTAATCGTCCCGCTACGCGCCCGACGGGCACGGCCAGGGTCATCGGCAGGAGCCCGTACGCGGCGACGATCAGCCCGATCGTGAAGGAGTTCGCGTCCTGGGAGATGGCCGCGTAGGTCAAGGCAGGTCTCGCTATTCCCAGCGCTGCCTGGCTGACGAGCGTTCCGACCGTCGGTTGCCACAACCAACCCCCGCGCAGCCTATTCACAAGGGCACCGGCACGAAGCGTCGTCCGAGGCGCTCACTGAACGAGACTGGCGACCTGGGCGGGGTCCGCTTCTGGCAGGAGCTCCTCTCCTTGTGACGAACGGCTGACCGGGTCGGCGTCAGGTCGCGCACGTCTCCAGCGGTCCCAGAAATGGCGGTCCTTCAGTCGCGCCGGTCGCCCGAGGAGGCCGGTGACGATGGTGACGATCACGAGGCTGGTCAAGCAGACGATGACGCCCAGCGCGGCAAGGTCGGCGAAGACCCCCGACGTGTAGATCGCCTGGAACTCCGACCCCACCACTGGGTTGCCCGGGCCGGCGAGGATCACGGATGCCTCCAGGTCGCTCACCACCAGGACGAACATCATGCCCCAGGCGAACGCCACGCCCGGCCGCATCAGTGGCCAGACCACCGAGGTCGCTGTTCGCGCGGATGTCGCTCCGGCCATGCTGCTCGCCTCGATCAGGTCGTTGCCGACCTGCGTCCGCGCGACGGCGACGGCGATCGACCCCTGCGGAAGGAACATGATCACGTAGGCGAGCAGGAGGATCACGAGCGAGCCGGCGAGGCTGAACGGCGGACCGGCGAAGGTGACGAGCACGCCGACCGCGATCACCAGGGCGGAGACCACGGACGGGAGCCGGACGAGGCCGAGCACCGTCTTGCCCACGCGGCCGCCACGATCGTTCGCGAAGATGACAAGAACCAGGGCGATCAGGATGATGAGCGTCGCGCCTATCAGCCCCAGTCGGATGCTGTTCAGATAGCCGCTTCGCGCATGGCTCGTCGAATCGGTGAAGAATCCCGTGATGTTGTCGAGCGTGAGAACGCTGAAGTTGATCGTCGGCTGCCAGAAGGGTTGCATCGACACGATGAGGAGGGCGACGAACGGAAGCACGGCGACCAGGAGCAGATAGACGATGAGCGCAGCCCGCGCGACCCATTTCCAGCCACCGAGGCGGACGACCGATCGGGTCGTGCTCTTGCCCGAGATCGTCACCGGCCGCAGCCGACGCGCGATCCAGACGTAGAGAAGTCCGATGATCGCGATGAAGGCGACCAGGAGAACGGCGGCGGCGACCGCTTGACGGAGGCCCTCTGTACCGCTCGACGTGGTCTTGAAGACGATGTACACCGAGAGCGATTGAATTCGCGCTGCCGTGCCGATGACAGCGGGGATCGAGTACATCGAGGTGCAGACGATCACGAGCATGAAGGCAGCGGACAATAGCGCAGGGCCGATCGCAGGTCGCGAAATGCTCCACGCGGTTCGCAACGAGCCGGCGCCGCACATCTTCGATGCTTCCTCCATCGACGCATCGATGTTCCGGAAGGCGGGCGCGATGATGATGTACGCGAACGGCACCAAAGCGATCGTGTAGACGAAGATCAATCCGGGTAGCGTCTCCACGTCGAGCGGCCCCGACGTGAGATGGATTCCGAAGAGTCCGAGAAGCATCCGGAGGTAGCCGTTGAGCAGCCCCGCGATGTTCTGTGCAACGAAGGTCCAGCCGATGGCGAGCGCGATCGGCGGAATGAGCAACGGTATGAGCGGGGCCATTCGGGAGAGGAAACCGAGGCTTGCATCCGTCCGCTCGTTCATCCATGCCAATGCCGTAGCGATGACAAGCGCCATCGGCCCCGCGGTCACCAGAATCAGCAATGTGTTCCGCACCGCGGCCCAGAACCTGGGATCGGCGAAGAGGCTGCTGAACGGGCTGAAGTCGACCGCCCCATCAACGATGAAGGAGTCGCCGATCATGCGCCCCAGCGGGACGATGATGAGTGCCGCCAGCGCGATGGACAGGATCCATCCCACGACACTCAAGCCGGAGAACTTATGCTGACTCCACCGAACCACCCGGATCGGCACGGTCGCATCTTGATTCACGCCTGGCGCCACCACTTCGACTCCTCGTTCCGTCGCAAGAGAATTCGCGAGTGAGCCGTGGCGGCAGGCATCGCCGTCTGCCGCCACGGCCCGATGAAGCTATCCGATGCCGAGAAGTCCTAGGACTTCTGCCTTGAGTGCTTCGTCATCCAGTCCGGGATACTGCCCGGTTTCAGCATCGAGGGTGGGATACTCGAAGTCCTCCGGCACCTCGTAGCACCCCTCGGCGTCGACCGGCGAAACAACTGCCAGCCCCGCCTTGCACGGCGTGCTCTGGGACTCCTCCGACATCAAGTGGTTCAGAAGCACCGCAGCGGCGTTGGGGTTCGGGCCGTCCTTGAGGATTCCGACGCATACGTTGGAGCCGATGTCAGGACCACGCATGAGCTTGAACTTGAGGGGGGCGCCCTTGGCGATCAGACCCGCCGCCGAGTCGGCCTGCGACATGAACGAGATCAGCGCGGCGCCCGAGGCGACCTTCTCCGCGGCCGCGACCGAGCTGTTGTCCAGCGTCGGGTTCTGCGCGGCGATTGCCTCGAGGAAGTCGTCCCCGAACGCTTCCCGCATCATCAGCGCCCACTGCATGTAGTAGCCACCGGGTTGCGGATTGGAGAGGACGATCTTGTCCTTCCAGAACGGGTCGGTCAGATCCTCCCAGCTGTCCGGCACCATGTCCTCCGGGACGAGGTCCGTGTTGTAGGTGATTCCACTCACGCCCATCTTGCTGTTGACACAGAGGTTCTGCCACTTGGCCGATTCGGGGTAGCTATCCCAGTTCGGCAGATCGAGTGTCGACAGGTCGACGAACTGGTCGGCGTTCTTGGTGTAGAACCCGCGATCGGTGTCCTGCATGAGGTCGGTCTGGACATTGCCAGACTTGATCTCCGCGAGCACACGGGTCTCCAAGTCGGCGTTCGGACCGCTCGCGGCGATGTTCATCGTCAGCCCGGTGTTCTCCTTGAACATCGCGGTCTGGATCTCCTGCCATGCCGGCGTGTCGGTGACGAGCGCGTTGGCCTGGCCCTCTTCCTCGGCGGCCGCGACGATCGCATCCCATCCTCCCGTGGCCATCCCACCGGAGGATTCTCCGTCAGAGCCACTACTGCTGCAGGCGGCTACGAGGGTGACTACCGCGATACCGGTGACGACCGCACTGGCGCACCTAACCCAGCGACTCTGTTGAGTATTCACTCGCATTGGACCCTTCCCTTTCTCGATTTGGTTACTGCTGGAACAACGGACACGTCACTGCTGGTTACAAACGGACTCGAAGAACGTCAGACGATCTTGCGATTGCCGTCACGCATCGTCCGCGCGCACAACGCGCAGGCCCTCGGGTCGGGCGCTGATATACACCGCCGCGCCGCTCGTGAGCGGCTCACCATCGGAATCGATCGACGCTCCGCGAACGCGCACGAGGCTCTTGTTCACTTCGACGATGTAGTCGGACTGCGCGCCGCGGAACATCTCTGTGTGCAACGTTCCGCTCCAGACGTTCCCGTGAGTCACTTCGGGGGCCGTCCTGGAGAGCGCCAGGACCTCCGGGCGGGCGACGACGACGGCACGGCGATCGTCAGGCTTGATATCGATGTTCGCGTTGGCGACGGATATTTCACCCATCTCGCAGGTGACCGTCCGCGTCGCACCGGAGTCGGCCCCGGCCGCGATATCGCCTTCCCAGAGGTTCGCCATTCCGATGAAATTCGCCACGAACCTCGTTGCCGGATAGCGATAGATCTCACGCGGCGACGCGTGCTGAAGGACTCGCCCCTCGCTCATCACCATGATCGAGTCCGAGATCGCCATGGCCTCTTCCTGATCGTGCGTGACGTAAACGCCGGCGAAACCGATCCGACGCTGCATCTCGAGCAGTTCGACGCGGAGCTCCTCCCGCACCTTCGCGTCGACGTTGGACAAAGGCTCGTCGAACAGGATCAGTTTCGGGTCGCTGACCAGGCTCCTCGCGAGGGCGACGCGCTGTTGCTGTCCACCGCTCAAGCGGGCTGGGTACTCATCCGCGAGATGAGAGATCCCGACTGACTTGAGAACGCGGGCGACTTTCTCCTCCCGCTTGGCCCGCGACCACCGGCGGACGCGAAGCGGGTACGACACATTGCCGAACACGGACATGTGGGGCCACACCGCGTAGCTCTGGAACATCATTCCGAACTCACGGTGATTCGACGGCACCGCGACCCCGCCGTCGCCCGAGGAGAGCAGGCGATCGGAACTCCATATCTGCCCGCCGGTCGGAGACTCCAGACCCGCGATGCAGCGAAGGAGCGTTGTCTTGCCGCAGCCGCTCGGCCCGAGGATCGTCACCATCTTGCCTGGCTCGACATCAAGGGAGACCTGATCGATGGCGAGGACGCGAGCGCCCTGCTCTCGCTGGAAGTGCTTCTCCAGATTCACGACTCTCAGCACAAAGTCGGGGCTCGTGTTGCCGTAGCGCACAGGCTCCTCGCCTCGGGAGGCAGCCTGCGTGTGATTCGTGTTCTTCATTGAACTTTGCAAGGACCTTGACCATTCGTGGAAATTGCCTAGACAACTAGTTGGATAGTACCTACCGTGGCGAGATTTTTCAATGCCTCGAATGCGTCCGCATGGGACTCGCTATAGGTCGATTCGTGAGTAATCCGCCAGCCTGTCGCCCGCTGCGGCGCCGACGGGGAACACCTCATCGATCCGCGCAAGGTCCTCTTCCGACAGCACGACGGCGGCGGCCGCGACGTTCTCCTCGAGGTGGACGCGTCGATCGCTGCCCGGTATCGCCACGATGTCCTGGCCTTGAGCGAGGATCCACGCGAGCGCGAGCTGAGCCGGCGTGACTCCGTTGTCCCTCGCGATCCGCTCGATGCCGTGCAGACGATCGAGGTTCTGCTCCAGGTTTCCATCGCGGAACCTCGGGTTCGACCTTCGGAAGTCCTTCTCGACCAGGCCGTCCAGGGTCGTCACCGTGCCCGTGAAGAATCCCGCACCCAGCGGGCGGTAAGCGACCGTCCCGATCCCCAGCTCCCGCAGAACGGGGATGATCCCGGTCGAGGGCTCACGTGTCCACAGCGAGAACTCGAGCTGCACGGCCGTGATCGGGTGAACCGCGTGGGCGCGACGGATCGTCCGCTCGGACGCCTCCGACAGGCCGAGGTAGCGCACCTTGCCTTCGGCGACCAGCTCGGCCATCGCCGACACCGTCTCCTCGATCTCGACCGTCTTGTCGACGCGATGTTGGTAGTAGAGATCGATGTGGTCGACGCCGAGCCGCGTGAGCGATGCCTCGCACGCCTGCTTCACGTAGGCGGCGTCGCCTCGAACGCCACGAGTCCCCCCGGCATCGCGCGTGCTGCCGAACTTTGTCGCCAGGATCACTTCATCGCGCCGCCCGCGGATCGCACCGCCGACGAGACGTTCGTTCGTCTCGGGACCGTAGGCGTCGGAGGTGTCGAGGAAGGTGAACCCCAGGTCGAGCGAGCGCAGGATCGTCGCGACAGCCTCGTCCTGGTCCTTCGGACCGAAGTACTCCGACATCCCCATGCATCCGAGGCCGAGCGGAGGGACCCGGAGACCTTGACTGCCCAGGGCACGCCTGGGGACGGATTCCGCTTCCATGATCGTCACTGCTTTCCTTTCGTTCGCGGCGCGCGGTGCGCGGGCACGACTCGAACAGTCGGCCATGGCTCACGGGCGCCCTGGGCAAAACCGATCAGCCCCTCGGCGACGTCCGCCGGGTTCGTCAGGAACGGGAAGTGCCCGTCGGCGATCTCGAAGGGAGGGGTGCCGAACAGTCGCATCGCAGTCCGCCGCGCACGTCCACGTGAGATGCACAGGTCGTTGACGCCGTTCACAACCGTGACCGGGACGTCCGGCCATGCTTGCAACGGGGATGTCTCCCGGTGCGGGCGCTCCCCCTGGTCGCGCTGCCGTGCGAGCGCCCACTCCTGCACCTCGGGAGTGCAGTCAGGGAAGAAGACCTCGCGTGCGACGTCGGGTGCCGAGCGATGGGATCGTCCGTGTCCGTCGAGCAGGTTCGTCGACTTGCCCGTCGACGCCGTGTCCTCGGCGATGGTGTCGACGAGGCTCTCACCGGGGAACGGGAGGGCCGCACATACGAATGCCAGTCCCGCCACCGGACGCCGTTCCGCGATGAGCGGCAGGACGAGCCCGCCAAGGGAGTGGCCCATGACGATCACGGGTTCATCGACCGCCTCCAGCGAGGCCACGACGATCCGCGCGTAGTCGTCGAGACCGGCATCCGGATCCTCGCTGGGAAGGTCGACCGCGATCGCGGAGTACCCGCGACGGTCGAGCTCCGCGATGAGGGGGTCGAAGCACCACGCTCCTTGCTGGCCTCCGTGCACCAGAGAGAACAGGGTCATTCCGAGCCTTCCTATGGCTGCAGCACGGCGCGCGTCACCGTGGTCGAGCGGCCGGCCCATTCGGCCGCGTCCATTGCCGCGTTGACGTCCGCCAGGGCGAATCGGTGGGAGACGATCTCGTCGTACGGGACCACGTCCTGTGTGCGCAGCATGAGATCCATGAGCCCCGGCAGCAGTTGCGGGCGGTACCCGCTGGATCCGAGGATGCTCTTGTTGCGGATGATCGCGCGCGGATCGAGTGTGAACGCGCGCCCCGCCATCACGTGGCCGATCTCGACGAGCGTGCCACCCGGCGCGAGGTACCCCACGCCTTCGGTGATCAGCTCGGTGACGCCGACGAGCTCCATCACGATGTCGGCGCCGTTCTGACCGGTGTAGTCCCTGACGGCCGCGGTCCTGTCCTCGAGCGCGTCCACCCGGGACACATCGATGGTGTGCGTCGCGCCGAAGCGCCGCGCGAGCGCCAGTCGCTCCGGAACGCGGTCCAGCACCGTCACCGTCGCGGCGCCACGATAGATCGCGAGCGCCGTCGCGCACAGCCCCAGTCCGCCTGCCCCCTGGATCACCACATGATCCCCGACGCCGCAGCTGGCATTGTCGAGGCCCTCCGCGGAGGTGCCCATGGCACAGTTCACCCACGACAGCGATTCATCCTTGAGCCCGTCGGGGACGACGTAGAACGGACGGTCCGGGGTGATGTAGAAGTAGTCGGCGTAGGTTCCACCGAAGATCGGCCAGTCCCCGACGACCGCCGGGTAACGTCCCGGCGGGTTGGTGCACAGGTTCGGGCGGCCCTTGCCGCACTGGACGCACCGGAAGCAGGCGCGGCCCGAGAAGTGCACGACGCGATCGCCTTCGTGCACGGGCTTTCCGGCCCAGTCCGTCACCACCCCCTCGCCGAGGTCGATCACGATTCCGGTGCCCTCGTGCCCCATGACGCATCCCTCTTCGGGGATGGGCTGCAGCCGGCGATCGCGGTCACCACGCCACGAATGGAGATCCGAGCCGCAGATCCCGGCCTGTGTCACTGCGACGAGCACGGCACCGGGAACGAGAGCGGGAACGTCGTACTCCTCGATCTCGAACGGCGCCCCGTAGTCCTTGAGAACGACAACACGACCCTTCATCGGGCCTCCTCTCTTTCGGCGCGCGTCAGAAGACTGCGAGCGGGTTGACCGCGCTTCCCGTCCCCCCGGGAATGCGAAGCGGAGCGACACACAGCAGGAACTCGTGTCGATCCTGGGTGCGGCAGGCCTCCGAAAGGTGGCCGAGATCCGCGTTGTCGAGCAGCGCGAGGCCGAATGCCCAGACGGCGCCGTGAATGCTGAACGGGATGTCGACACCGGACGGGCGCATGTCCATCATGTCCCAGACGAGCATCCCGGCATCGACCTCGCGGAGGAACCGCAGGCACGACGCATGCAGGCCCGGGCGCACCGAGCGTGCGGCATCACGACTGCCCGTTCCCCACGCGGGATGCCGCGCATCCCAGCGGTCCCGACCCGAGTAGACGCAGATCGCGTCGCCGGGCTGCGGGTCGAGTCCCATCGAGTCGGCGATCTCGAACAGCTCCTCCCCCGTCACGGGGCGGTCCTGCGTCACGTGATCAGTGCCTCGATGGGCGGGCACGTCGAGGAGCAGACCGCGCGTGATTATGCCCGCGCTATACGCCTCTACACTTCCGAAAGTCACCCCGTCCCGCTGGATACTCGCCGCAGGGTCGCGGCCGTTCCATTGACCGTCGCGGTCCCAGATGTGGCACAGGGAGTCGATGTGCGTGTTGGCGGTGTCGTGACACGTGAGCGTCACATGGTCGATGACCGATCCGGCGTCATCGCGGGGGACGACCACGGTCTCGATCGTCGCAGGCGGAGCGTCTCCGCCGACTGACCGGACCGCGAGCGGCCGACTGAGCGAGATGCTCTGGCCTGTGTGCGCCAGGGCGAGCGCCGCAAGGCGCTTCTCGGCGGTCACGAGGTTCAGCGTGCCGAGCTCATCGTCCGCACCCCAACGACCCCAGTTCGACTGCTCACGCAAGTAGGCGGCGACCGCCTCCCCGGTGTCGAGGTCGATCATCAGTTGTCCTTCGGACGGGCATTCCGCAAGTAGACGCCGTCCGGGTCGAGCGACCGCAGCAGGGCGACGGTAGCCGCATCGGGCTCCGGCGTGCGCGGCGTCTTCTCGGTGATCTCGACATCGAACCCGCAAAGTTCGGCCGCTTCCGCGGGGTCGACGCCGGCATGAATCGAGCTCGCGTACGCACGCTTTGTCACGGGGTCGAACCGAAACACCGCCATGTCGGTGATGAGCATGACCGGACCGCCGCCGGTGAGTCCTGCTTTCTCGCGCTCGTCGCCGCCACCGAGAAAACCTGGCGACGTGATGTACTGGACCCGCTCTACGAGTCGCTCTGGCCGGTGCTGGCACATGATGACCGTCGCTTTGGCGAGCGATGCGATGTCATTGGCACCGCCGCTGCCGGGCAGTCGCTTCTTCGGGTGCCGGTAGTCACCGCCGACGAACGTCGAATTGATGTTTCCGTACGCGTCAGCCTCGGCCGCGCCGAGGAAGCCGACGTCGATGACGTTGCGTTGCAGGAGGGACAACACATAATGCAGTCCGCGGACGCCGCTGGCGTCGTTCAGCAGCCGGAAGTCACCGACACCGAGCGCGAGATGCGCCGCACGCGGGTCGATGATCCCCGACTCGAACAGCAGCGTCACATCGGGCGCGTGCGTTCCTTTCGCGAGGTAGGCAGCGAGCATCGGGAGCCCGGTGCCGACGAACACGTGCGCACCGTTGCGAATCTCACCGGCCGCCGTGTAAACCATGGTCTCTTCGAGAGTCACGCCGTCCACTGGTCACCTTTCCGGTCCAGGTGGTACCCGTATGCGGGATCGGGACGAAGCGTGAGCAATCGCTGTACGCCGAGGTTCCGCACGTACTCCGCCTGTCCGCGCTCTGTCACGCCTGCGAGGTAGTCCGAGAATTGCTCCGGATCTCGGCTCGCCGCCACGTACTCCCTGATGTGTTCGTAATCGGCGTCGTAAAGCCGGTACATGCCGGTCGGGTGCGCGCCATACGGTACGGCCGCGATCTTATGGACGAGCAGTCCGGGGACCACCATGTCGGCCGCGCGACGGGCGAGTTCCACCGGTTCGACGATCTCCTCGACCGTGGCGAGGACCTTCTTCCCGGCACGAACCTGCTCCTCGATCACGGCCGTCGCGCCGAGGATGTGCACGTTTCCGTTCGTATCGCCCACCTGGCCGTGGACGACGACGATGTCGGGCGCCGCCGGCGGGAAGAGGACGACGCACTCATCTCCGAACGGCGACGAGAAGACCTCATGCGTTACACGGCTCCCACCGGTCTCGTCCTCGAGCATGTCGGAGCCGAGAACAGAGCGGACGGCGGCGAAAGGGAGGCCAAGGCCCGCCGCGGACATTCGAGCCGCGAGGGCGAAGTGACTGTAATCCTCGATGGCGAAGGCCCCGGACTCGATGCCACGAGAGAAGTTGCGGCACAGACCGAACCCCTCGAACATGAAGTTCGAGAACACCATCCGCTCGATTAGGCCGGCACCCGCGAGCATGTCGGCAGCCCACGCCTCGGCGATGCCGATCAGGGTGAGCCGGCCGATGCGGCGCCGTACGATCTCACGCACGACCGCCATCGGCGTCAGCGAGTGAGCGAATCCACCGAATGAGATCGAAACACCCTCGCCGATCTCATCGACGAGTGCTTCCAACGTGCATTCCTTGCTCACCGGATACCACCGCTCAACAGCTTGCCGCCGACGTCGATGCGCTCGCGGATCATCAGGAGCTGGTCATCTGAAGGACCCGCAGTCGTGGGGACGTCATCCGGCACGATGAGCTCGAAACCGGTCGAGTCGACGACGTCGTCGATGGTGACCCCAGGATGGACAGTCTCGAGCCGCATTCGTTTGGTGTCGTCCTCGAAGCCCAGGACCGCCTTAGTGGTGATGACCTTGGCAGGGCCGCCACCGGGAAGGCCCTGCTTGCGGCGCCAGTCTGCGCCTTCCCCGTATCCGACCCCGGAGATGAAGTCGACACGGTCGACGAACACGCGTCGGTCGTGCGGCAGGACGATGAACGTCCGCTGCGCGTAGACCGAGTGGTCGGACTGTGCAATCGGACCGGTGAGGCGCACCGCGGGGGGCCGATCCCGACCGATTTGCACACTGTTGAGGTTTCCGAACTTGTCGACCTGTGCTCCCGAGATGAAACTGCAGGTCATCATCCCGCGACGGAAGACATCGAGGCACCTCTCGACCGAGAGCCGCGCCGCGCAGCTCCACTCGAGCAGGTCTGGGTCTCCGAGCGTGTCCGGCAGGCGGACGTCCGGATCGACCAGCGTGCCGTACTGCAACGAGAAGTCCGAGCCGTTGGCGACCGCCAGCTGTGCTGCGACCGTGGGGATGCCGACGGCCAGGATGAACGCCTGCTCTCCTGTTCCGAGACCGACGAACCCGTGCTCCTTCGGCCCGAATTGCTGCGCGAGAGCGAAGGCCATCGTCTCGTAAGTTGTCGCCGGTCTCACAGCACACCACCCCTCTTGGACACCGACAGCAATCGGTCGACGCCGAGTCGGTCGAGGAACGCTTGATGGTCCTCCACCCCCGTCACCCAGTCCTCGACGAACCGTGCGAACGCGGTCGGATCGGCGCTCGCCTCGTAATAGTCCTCGACCCACCCCAGGTCGTAGGTGTAGCGGCTATCGCATGCGCACGGGTACGCACCGTACGGAGCCTCGACGACACACGTCACAGCGTCTCTAGGCAGGATCGTCCGTTCGGGATTGCGGCGGATCTGTTCATCTGTGACCAGCTGTTCGACGGTCACGATCGTCGTGCGCCCCGCCCAGCCGATGAACTCGTCTGCGTCGTTGTCCGGCCAGTGCAGGGGGTCCAGTTGAACGTTGCCCCAGATGTCAGCCGTATGAGCGTGAATGATCGCGACATCCGGCTGCGCCGCCTGCACCGCTGTCAACTCCTGGCCCGTGAACGGGTCGACGACTGTCGAGAAGCGCGGGTTGGTCGCCGGCACGTCGGTTCCTCGCAGCACATGACTCGCGATGAACGGCACCCCCATCGATCCCGCCCGAAACATGTCGAGCGCGGAGATCTCCGAGTGCTCGCGAACCTCGATTTCGCCGCCCTGGACCGCACGGCGGAAGTTTCTCCCGAGACCGAAGCCCGAGATTCCCACGTACGACGTCTCAGCGATCGACACGCACCCGCCGGCGGTCAGGAGGTCGAAGTCGATGCCGCTGTTCCATCCGAGAAGGTGAAGATCGCGCCGCTTCTGTCGGATCAACTCGGCGACGGCCGCCATGGGATGCCGTCGAAGAGTGTGGCCACCGAGCGCGACGGTATCCCCGTCGTGCACGAGGCCGATCGCCTCCGCGAGTGAACAGACCTTGCTTTTCATATGGGACACCCTTGTCTTGTGTTGAAATGCGCTGCCTTGGTCGACCATGGCAGCAGACCTGACGTTTGTTGCTCTCGTCTCTCGCTTGACGAGGGAACAACCACGCCTCGCTCGATCAGCTCGTGCCGCCGCTCCACCTGATGACCGCGGAGACGACCTCTGCAGGGCCGGCGAGGAGCAGCCTCTCGACCGCCTCTGGCACCTCGGCGATCGGGATCTCCAGTCCGATGAGGGGAGACACGTCGACGGTCGAGAGCAACCGCACAACGGTTTCGTAGTCGAAGAGGTCCATCCCGCCCGGGCAGTGGATCGTGAGCCGCTTCATATGCGCTGCATGGAAGTCGAGCGTGAGCGGAACCGTATAGTAGCCCTGCAGGCAAAGCGTGCCTTCTCTTACGAGAAGCGGAACATAGGCTTCGAAGGCGTCAGGTCGCCCCGTCGCGTCGATGACGACGTCCACGACGCCGTGCGCGTCCGACCATCGCGTCTTCTCGTAGGAAGACGTCGGCCGGTCGTTGCGCCCCGGCCAGGGACGATAGCCCCATGCGGTCTGTTCGATCTGTTCGGCAAGAGGTTTCGTGACGTCGACGGGTGTCGCGCCGGAGAGTCTGCTCGCCAGGTTCAGACGTTCTGTGACGGGATCGGCTACCCAGACCTGGGCACCGGCAAGTGCGCTGAAGAGGGCGCTGAACTGTCCGATCGCACCGAGCCCGACAACCAGTACCCGACTTCCGGCGCGCACTTCCGAACGGGCGACGCCCTGGTACGCGATCGCGCCGAGCGCGCCGACTGCAGCACTCGCAGAGTCGATCGTTTCCGGGAGCTTCACCGCGTCGGATGCGTCGACGACTCCGACTGACGTATACCCACCGCCGGACGGACCGAACCCTCCGGAGGGATCGAGCTTGGTGCCTCCCATACCGACGAAGACCCGATCACCGACCGCGAGACCCGTGACGTCGCCGCCGACCGCGGTGACACGCCCGACGCGCGAGTATCCGTAGATGAGCGGATAGCGGTCTTCGATGCCGTTATAGGTGCCGAGCACCATTGCGCGATCGGTTCCCTGACTCACCGCCGTGAGCTCGGTCTCGACGGCAACGTCTGATGGTCCGGGCTCTGGCACCGTGATGTCCACCAGAGCGATCTCGCCCTTCTCAACAAACGCGATTGCACGCGCATCGATCATCGTCTGTCCCTCTCTGCCTGGAAATCGATAGCGACCTTTGCCGATGTCGGCTGATTCATCACGTCGAGGACGGTCGCCGCATCGCTGAACGCCACCACGTCGGTGAGGATGGACTTGAGGTCCACCGCCTGCGAAGACAACAGGGCGAGAGCTTCGTCGTGGATGCCAGCTTCGTCGGGCTCGGCGAATCGCAGCGTCCAGTCCCGTGGCGTCGAACGGTCCCAGCCCCATCGGAAGGTTGCGGACTGCCCGACGGACAGCCCGTAGACCGCCAGCGTCCCGCCATGCGCGAGCGCATCTGGGATCGCCTCCAATGTGGCCGTGGCTCCCGCGGCATCGATCACCAGATCGGCCCCCTCGCCGTCGGTGAGTTCACGGATCGTCGTAGGGGTGTCATCGGCTCCGACGATCGCCCCATCGGCGCCGAGCTCTTTCGCACGCTGCAGCCGCTCCTGTCGCCGACCGACAACGATCACCTGGCGAGCACCCAGGCTTCGCGCGATCTGGATGAACATCAGTGCCGCCCCACCGGTGCCGATCACGACAAGGCGTCGTCCGGCGACGTCGCCGACCGTGCGGAGCCAGCTCAATGTCTCCTTGAAGACAATGAAGGCGCCCGCGTCGAGCGGGTCAAAGTCGCCGGGGACCGTGCGCTGCATGCGATCGTACGGCCTGACGAGGTCGGCTCGGCCGTCCTCCGTCAGTGCTCGGACGTCTGTCGCGACCGCGAGTTCAGCGAATCCGCCAAGCATCGAGTGCCACTCGCCGAGCTGCTCCCCCGGACGTACCGCCGTCGTCCGCAGCACGAGACTTCCCGGCGTCAGATATCGCACGTCCTTGCCGGTCTGCACAACCCGGCCGAGTGTCTCGTGTCCTACGATCGCCGGATACGCGCTCCGATAGAACGTGCCCTCGACGATATGGCGATCCGTTCCGCACACGCCCGCGGCGAGTGTCTCGACGAGGACGTCATATGGCCCGATCTCCGGTTCCGGCACGTCCGCGATCTCGAGGCGACCTGGTTCGCGTACAACAGCAGCCCTCACGGTGCGATCACGCCTTGCCGGTGAGGAGCGGGTGTGTCCATACGCTGACATCCGGGTCGATCCGAGCGTCGATCAGCCCCGCCTTGCCCGAGGAGAGCACTGTGCGGACGGCGTCTCGGAGCTGCCGCGCCGAGTCGACGCGGAACGCAGCGATGCCGAAGCCGCGCGCGACGGCCGCATAGTCCGTCTCGACGAAATCCACTCCGTTGTACCGCTCGCCGTGGTAGTGGAGCTCTTCCTGGCGGATGTTGCCGTAGCCCTGATCGTTCATTACGACGATGCAGATGCTGAGTCCCTCGCGAACGACGGTCTCCAACTCGCCCATCGTCATGCCGAGTGATCCGTCACCTAGCCACGCGATCACCGGGCGAGTCGGCTCAATCGTCTTCGCCGCGATCGCTCCCGGCAAAGCGAAACCCATGTTGCCGAAGCCCACCGGCTTTATGTAGCGTCCCTGCTTCCTCGCCTCCCACATGTGGGACCAGACACCGGGGTTCCCCGCGTCCACGGCGATGATGGCGTCGTCCGGGGTCGCCGCGCGGAGCGCCGCCGTGAGTGCGATCGGCGACATCGGCGTGGCGGCGGTGTCTTCTTTCTCGACCGCCTCCCAGAAGGTGCGCTTGCTCTCCCGAAGCGAATCCATCCACTCCTTCCGCGAACGATGCGCGTCCGCGAGGCCGGAACGCGCTCCGAGCTCGCTTGTCAGCTGGAGGACGACAGATCTGGCGTCACCAGTGACGGCGGTCGTGATCTTCGGATAGTGGACACCAGTGTTCGCGGCATCGGTGTCGATCTGGATCACCTTCTGCAGCTTCAACTGCCAGCGGCTGGTCGAGACAGCGTTGAGCGAGTTGCCGATCGCGAGGACAAGGTCGGCGTCTTCGATCGCCTCGCGACTGATCGCCGTGCCCATTCGACTGAGCGGTCCGAACACATGCGGATGACCGGACTCGACGGCACCGATCGAGTTGAAGGTCGTGATCACCGGGGCGTTCAGCGCCTCGGCGAGCTCGAGCACGGCCGTCTCGGCGCCCGAGAGCTGCACTCCGTTTCCGATCCACAGCAGCGGACGTTTTGCCGCGAGCACCTCATCCGCGATCGACGCCACGATCGCGGGATCGGCGAGCGTCCGTGCCCCCGGCACCTGTCGCGTGATCGCCTTCCCGGTGAACGGGAAGTCGACGTCCCCCACCGGCACCTTGGATTCCAGCGCACTGCGTTCAAAATCGAGGAGCACCGGACCAGGCAGTCCCGATGTGGCACGGATCGCAGCCTCGTGGATCGCCCGGGGAATCGCACGGGTGTCCGCCACCTGCAGCACCCACTTGGTCAAAGGGCGGAAGAGGGCGAGATGATCGGCGGACTGCGCATCGTCACGTCCGAGGTCGGGAAGCCGGTTGTTGCATGTAATCACGATGACCGGGCTGGAGTCGCGCATCGCGCCCCCGACACCGGTGAGCAGGTTGGTCGCACCGGGACCAGTGGTCGCCAGGCAGACGCCTGGCTGTCCGCTGAGCCTCCCCACCGCATCGGCCATCACGGCCGCCGCACCTTCGTGGCGGGTCGTGATGAAGGAGATGTCGTCCCGGTCGTAGACCGCGTCGTTGATCGCCAGCGTCTGTCCACCGGGAACACCGAAGATCTGCCGTATCCCGAGGCTGCGCAACGCGTCGACCACCAGCTCACCGCCGGTGACCTCGGTCTTCGCGTCCACCGTCTGGATGCCAGCCGCTTCCTTCACGATTTCGCTTGTCATGTTCTCCTCAAATCACTTCGTCCGCGGCAAGCGCCGCGATCTCGTCGTCCGACATCCCGAGCAGTTCGGCATAGACGTACGCGTTGTCTTCGCCGTAGTTCGGCGCACCTCGGCCGATGCGCCCGGCGACCGTCGCGGTCGAACCCGACATTCGCACTGGCAGCTCGGGGATCGGCCAGGTGCCGATCTTCGTTCCAGTGACCTCGGTCATCCAGTTCAGATGGCGAAGCTGCGGATCGCGATCGATACGGTCCTCAGCTGTCTGGCACGCGCCCGCCGGGACGCCTGCTGTCTGCAACGTCTCCATCAGCGCACGCGCATCAGCGGTGGCAGACCAGCTCGTCACCACGCGATCGAGCTCGTCTTGATGGTCCAGACGCGCGGAGAGCGTGGCGAAGCGCGAATCGGATCGCCACTCCGGGTGGCCCGCGACCTCGCAGAGGCTTTCCCATTCAGCATCGGTGAAGCAGGCGATCGCGATCCAGGAGTCCTGCCCCGCGCAGCGGTAGGCACCGTGCGGCGCTGCCTGCTTGTATGGCGACCGGTTGCCGAATCGCTGCCAGGAACGGCCGTTCACCGACGCGTCGAGGTACGCCGTACCACCGAGGAAGAGCCCGGACTCGACCTGCGACGCGTCGATCCACTGGCCATCGCCGGTCTCATTGCGGTGGTAGATGGCTGCGGCGATCGAGAGCCCGAAGCTGTAGGCACCGATCCAGTCAAGATAGGAGTACCCCCACCCCGCCGGCATCGCTGGTGCGGGCAACCCCGACAGCTCCGAGATCCCCGAAAACGCCTGGGCGACCGGGCCAACGGTGCGCATGCGGCCGTATGTTCCGAATGCGCCCATGCCGGACTGCTTCGCGTAGATGATATCCGGCTTGAGTTCGCGCAAGACGTCGTAGCCGAGACCCCACCGCTCGAGAACGCCCGGCGAGAATCCTTCCGCGACGACGTCGCTCATCGAGATAAGGCGTCTGGCGATCTCAAGACCGCGCGGGTCGCGGACGTTGAGCGATATCCCGCGCTTGCCGGAGTTCTTGAGGTGGAACTGACCGCCCATGTTCTGGTAATCGTCACCGTAGTCGGTGGCGCTGATCCCCTCGAGCGGGCCCGTTGCCCGGTCGCGTGCCTCTCGACCGCCTACCGGGGCCATGGCTGTCACCGCCAGACGTGAGTCCGGGTTGCTCTTCCACTCGACCTTGATGCACTCGGCGCCGAGCGCGGTGAGGAAGCGCGTCCCCCCGGCGCTGGCGAGGAACCAGCTGAAGTCGAAGATGCGGATTCCCGCGAGAGGGAACGGATTCTCTTCGCCATCCCCTCCTGCGCTCCTCGGTCCTGAGGGGATCGAGGATCGCGATGCAGAGGGCTTCAGTGCCCCGGCCGCGGGGTGATGCTCATCCAAGCGCGGAGCCCGTGCACCGACGACCCATGCCGTCGTGTCGGACACCCACTTCCCGGTGATGTCGACGTATTTCACGTCGCGCTCGGGGTGCTCGATCTCTGAGAACACGGAACGGACCTTCCAATGCGGATCCGCGATGTTCTCCTCGGGCCGCCGAAGTGGCGCGGCGAGGATGCCTGCATCCTGCGCCTCCTGCCAGGGGACCTCGTCAAATGTGAACTTGGCGAAGAGCCGCTGCAGGGAGTCGTGGCACTTGATCGCGAGGTCCGTCGGAGCGGAGCTTCCCGGGATGTACCGGCCGGTGAGCGCGCCGCCGGTGGGCTCCGCAGCCGCCTCGAAGTCCGCGCGCAAGGGCTGATCGAGACCGTACTTCTCGAGCAGGACGAGGAGGTTGGGAATGCGCTCCTTCGCCACAGGTTGGATGAGCACCCAGCGTCCGTCCTTGGTGTATGCGATGGTCGGCGACTTCGAGACGGCCGCAGCCGCGTGCCGGCTTGTCTGGCGATAGAACGGAATCGCGCGCATGACCCAACTCGCGATGTCGAGTTCCGTGCACTTGGACACCGCGTCGTGGACGGCGCAGTCCAGATGCTGTCCGCGGCCAGTTCGCTGACGTTGAACGAGTGCTGCGACGATCGCGAGGGCGAGCTGCTCACCAGTGATGTGGTAGGCCTGCCACATCTGCGGAGCGATCGGCGGGAGGTCATAGCGCCCATCCGGCGCCGGGTCGTAACCCGAGTTCATCATGGGGCCGCCAAGGGCGAGATGAATGAGATCGGAGCCCTTCCAGTCGCTCCACGGGCCGTCGTCGCCGAAAGGAGTGACTCGTGCAGTGATGAGGCTCGGGGCCGCTGCGCGGAGGTTGTCGAGGCTGACTCCAAGACTGGAGAGATAGCCGCGCTTCGTGGAGTCGACAAGGACATCGCCGTTGGCGGCGAGTTCCCGCAACTGTGCGCGACCGGATGACGTGGTGAGGTCAAGCGCGACGGACTGCTTGGCGCGGTTGTAATGCCAGAAGTACAACGAGCCTTCGGGATCGCGCTCGTCACCGGCGAATGGGCCGATCGAGCGGGTCGAGTTGCCCTCGGGCGGCTCGATCTTGATGACCTCGGCGCCCAGGCCCGCCAGCAGCAGTCCCACATACTCGGCTTGTTCGTCGGCTATCTCGATCACACGGACGCCGGACAGCATCGTCGCAGTCGGCGTCCCTTCGGTAGGTTTTGGCACAGCGGCATAGTAGCATTATTCGTATAGACGTCTGGCTGTATTCGAGAAAATTCTTGTCAGACCATGAAGCAGACAGACATCGGGTCGACCAAGGAGCGCGTATGCCGGGAGTGAAGAGTGACGTTTGCATCGTCGGAGTCGGGACGAGCGATGAGTTCGGCTTCGACCTGGGAAAGTCGCCCCTGCGGCTACAATCGGAAGCCTTCTACGCGGCGCTCGGCGACGCCGGACTGAACGCCGCGGATGTCGATGGATTCATCACCGCCAAGGGTGCCCCGCGTGGTGTCGACTACGAAGAGTTCGCCATCACTCTCGGCCTCGATCTGCGATGGGTCTCCCAATTGTGGGCGCATGGACGCTGGGCCTCGACGACCGTTCTCGAGGCGGCGGGCGTGATCGCCGCCGGCCTGGCCGATGTCGTCGCCATCGCGAACACGTCCGTGTCTGCCCGAGGATACGGCAAGCACCTCGGCGCCCTTGGATCGGGGGCGATTCTCGAGGGACTGCGAGACGTCGGCGGCAGCCACGGGGAGAACGACATACACGGTCTCGACACTCCTGGCGCGGCGACTGCTCTCGTCGCGCGCCGGTACATGGACCGATACGGGGCGACGAGCGACGATCTGGCATCGATCGCGATTGCATTGCGCACGCATGCGTCACGCAATCCGATCGCCGTGATGCGGAACAAGCCGCTCAACAAAGAGGCGTATTACAACGAACCACTGATCGTCGATCCGTTCCGACGGGCCGACTACTGTCTCTCGAGTGAGGGCGCGACCTGCCTCATCCTGACGTCGGCCGAACGTGCGCGAGATCTGTCGGGATCCGCGGTGCGGCTGGCAAGTGGTTCTGGCGTGCGCGTCAGTCGTGACGATTACGTCCTCTTTTCACGTCCCGGACTCGGCGTAGGGATATCCAAGGAGGGCGCATTCCGCGACGATTCATGCCGTGAGGTATACGGGCGCGCGGGCATCGATGCCTCGGACGTCGACGCGTTGTACGTCTACGACTCGTTCACCAGCAACGTGTGGACCACCTTGGAGAGATTCGGATTCACCGATGAGGGCGAAGCGTGGACGTATCTCGCCGATTCGGGCATGGATCTGGGCTCGCCGCTGCCCATCAACACGAATGGCGGTCTGCACTCAGAGGCCCATCTCCTCGGCTACGGGCATCTCATCGAGATGGTCCGCCAGGTGCGGGGCACCGCCGACGAACGCCAGGTCCCAGACGCCGAGGTGGTTCAGTGGGCCACTCCTCGCGGCGATTCGATCATCCTCGCCGGTCGCCCCTGACCCCGCTGCAACAAAGCCTGGAACCCCGATTCACCCCACATCGA
The DNA here is from genome assembly GCF_041379855.1 of Microbacterium sp. BWT-B31. Taxonomy (NCBI): domain Bacteria; kingdom Bacillati; phylum Actinomycetota; class Actinomycetes; order Micrococcales; family Microbacteriaceae; genus Microbacterium; species Microbacterium sp. BWT-B31. The sequence goes on along the minus strand of NZ_JBFECU010000001.1, from coordinate 10,225 downwards.
AGGACATCACCGTCATGACACTGGACCGCTTCCTCGACACAGATCCCCGCCCGGCGCCGCTCGTGCACCCCGACACGGCTCCGTTCTGGGAGGCGCTCGCCGCGGGGGAGCTCCTCCTCCAGCGATGCGCGTCGTGCGACACCGCCCGCTACCCGCACGCACCCGTCTGCTACGCGTGCGGATCGTTCGAACAGCGATGGGCTCCGGCCGCGGGACCCGCGGGCACGGTCGCCGTCGTCGCCCGCGTTCACCGCGCGACCGGCGAGCGCGTTTGGCAGGCGTACGCCCCTTACTACTCCGGTCTTGTCGACATCGAGGAGGACCTGCGGCTTCCCGCGCGCATCCTGTGCAAGTGCGATGCCATCACCACACCGGGTACTCCCGTGCGCGCGATAGCGCTCGAATCCGCAGATGGCGACGTCGTCCTCGGATTCGCGCACTCCTGCGTCACGCCATGAATTCGCCCGCGTTGATCCGGAGCGTCTGACCGGTGATCCCGGACGCGGCGTTGCTCAGCAGGAACGCCGTCGCCTCGGCCACCTCGGCCGGAGTTGCGAAGCGCCGAAGGGGGATCTGGTGACGGCGCGCTTGCCCCGCGGAGCTCTCGATCACAGCGCGACCCATCCGAGTGGCGACGGTGCCTGGGGAGACGACATTGACTCGCACTCCTGCCGGGCCGAACTCGGCGGCGAGGGAACGACTCAGCGTTACGACTCCCGCCTTTGCGGACGCGTAGACGGCTGCGTCGGCGGCTCCCGTATCGGCCAGTCGCGTGGACACGTTCACGATAGATCCGCGTCCGGCCTCCACCATTCCAGGCAGTACTGCACGGCACGCGGAGACTACGGAGAGGAGATCGACGGCGATCACCTCACGCCACGTGCTGTCCGGCGTCTCGAGAAAGCCGCCGTTCGCCATCACGGCAGCGCTGTTGACCAGACCGTCGACAGTGCCCAGATCGCGGCTCACCGCTTCGGTCAGGTCCGCAATCGCTGCCTCGTCCGTGATATCGACCGCGTACGCCCTCCCCACGCCACCCTGGGCCCCGATCGAGTTGACGATCGCCTCGCCGACCGGCCCGACGGACCGGCCGACGACGGCGACCGAGGCGCCACGGGCAGCACACATCGCCGCGACTTCTGAGCCGATGCCTCCGGTGCCTCCCAGGACGATGACCACACGACCTCGGAGTGACAGTTCACCCCAATCCGCCTGGACCCCTCGCATTGTCATCGCCCAGCCATCAGAAGATGCACAACGGATTCACCGGCGAGCCCGTGGCCTTGGGGATGCGCAGCGGCGCGACGACGAAGAAGAACTCCCAGCGCAATTCCTCAGCGCACGCGGCCGAGAGGTCTTCGACGGCGATGTTGTCGATGAGCACGAGACCCATACGCGCGAGGCCGACCGAATGCAACGGATGCGTGTACTTCTCGTCACCGGACGGGAGCCGTTCGAAGCAATCGCCGCCGAACGTCGCCGCACTGCGCTCATGCAGCCAGGCGATGCAATCGCGACCGAGGCCCGACCGCACGTCGTGGGGCATCGGTCCTGTCACTCGCTCCCGCGCCTCGAGCCCGGTGCGCACGATGACTGCATCACCAGCGTCGACACGGACTCCGGCCCATTCTTCTGCCCGCTCCAGGTCGGCGACGTTCACCTCTGCACCGCGTTCGAGAAAGTCGACCCCCCGACTCGCGGGGATGTCGAGAAGCACGCCGCGTGTGGCGATCCCCTCGGCGAGCGGGAGTACAGAGCCGAAGGCGAGTCCGTCTCGGGTGATCACCTGACTGAACGGCCGCTCGTTATAAACCGTTCCGTCCATCGAGACGTGACCGAGCGCGTCGATGTGGGTGATCTCCGAGCCGTGCGGCTCGATCATGATCGCGTCGCACGCACTGGTCCCGTTCTCACGGTAGAGCATGCGATGCCACCCTGGGCGCGGCTTGGCTGGCGTCGCTTCCATCACGAATGGATGGCTCGCCGCCACCGTACGGCCGGTCTTGACGAGTCGAGCGGCGCGCAGTGTGTGCTCCGCGGTGATGAAGTTGAGCGTCCCCTTCTCGTCATCCTCGCCCCATCGGCCCGTATTGGACAACGCCGCTCCAAGCTCCGGGACGGACCGCGCCTCAGCCGACACCGCTCCTGACGCTTTCGAATCACTCATCGTCGCGTCTCCTCACTCCTGCCATCCGGGAGGCGGCGTCCAATTCCCCGTCGTCGAGGCCGAGAACTGGACAGGGAAACCTGACACGTGCACTGTGCGTCCGTGTCCCGCCGGCAACGCGCGCAGCATGTGGTTCAGCGTCGCCTGCGGATGAACGAACGCCTCCTCCAGGGTGAGCACCGTGCTGCCGGGGAGCCCGCGCTCGAGGAAGATGTCGCTCCATTCCTGCGCAGTCTTCGACCGGAACAGAGCCTCAACCACGATCTCGAGCTCGTCCGCATTCCTCGTGCGGTCCGCATCCTCGGCGAATCGGGCGTCCGTGGCCAGCTCCGGTCGACCGGCACCTTCACAGAAGCCGACCCAGAACTGCTCGGTGATCCCCGCCGCGAACCATCGTCCGTCCGCCGTCGGATACACGCCGTACGGACGTGCGCCGCTGCCGCCGGCGCGCGGCGCGGGTCCGAACTCCATGCCGACGTCAAGCGTCTGCGGAATCCGGTACGTGTGCAGTGCCGCCTGGATGTCGAAGAGCGACAGGTCGATGTGTCGAGAAGTGCGACCTCGGCTGACGTCGCGTAGCGCCGCCAGCACTGCGATCGCGCCGTACAGCCCACCCGCAAGTCCCCCGACCGGGTGTCCCCATCGCACCGGTTCATCGTCAGCCCCCCCGTTCCCGGTGATACTCATCGACCCCGAGAGCGCCTGGAGCGTCACATCGTATGCCGCAGCCGCGGCCCAAGGCCCCGTTGAGCCGAACCCGGTCGCCGAACACGTGACGAGGTCGGGACGTCGAGCGATGAGGTCCTCTCTGTTGATCTTGAGACGGTCCTTGACCCCCGGACGAAAGTTGTCGTACAGGATGTCGACATCGGCGACCATGTCGAGAAAGCGTGCGCGGTCCTCATCGGACTTGAGATTGAGCGTGATCCCGCGCTTTCCTCGATGCATACCCCAGCGGAAGGCGTCGGTGAGGTCGAACTCGTCTGCCGGCGCCGCGTCGTCCCGTGTGCGAACGGGCTCCGGACGCTCGATCAGCAGGACATCGGCGCCGAGATCCGCGAGGATCTGCCCGGCGAGCGTCTTGCTCGGCTCGTTGCCGTCCATCTCGATGACCCTGGTCCCCTCGAGCGGCTTGTTGGTGGTCGCTCCTTGACCGAGGGAGCGGTGGGCCAGAGTCTCCCGATCGCCCCATCCGACGGAATCCAGGTCGCCGATCCGGATCGGCGGATGCAGGGACGACTGGAAGCCCATCGGATCCGCCGCGACATGACCGACGCGACCCGCGTCATCGACGATCTCCACGACCATTCCGCGCGCCACGAGTTGCGGGTGACGGAGAGTCTCACGGATCGTGTTCACCTTCCCGGCGGGAGCGCCGGCGGCGATGAACGCGGCTTCCCACTCGTCGCTTGTCCTCGTGGCGATGATCTCGGTCATCCGCACGTGGAGTGCATCGGCGTTCCTGTTGCGGGTGTGTTCCGTCTCGAAGCGAGGGTCCTCGAGGAGGTCCTGCGCACCCATGACATTGCAGGCCGCGATCCAGTGAGGCTTCGCGAAGCCAACGGCGATCCATCGTCCGTCCGAACAACGGTAGGGCCCATACGGGTTGGTCCCCGCACCGCCCATGTGCTGCAGCGAGCGGGACGACAGGCCCGCGTCCAAGGACTGCGGAAGACGGTAGGTGCTGATCGCAAGAAGACAGTCCAGCATGGACACGCTGACGCGCTGCCCCACGCCGTGGTCGTCGCGCACTCGCAGCGCGGCGAGGAGGCCGATCGTGGCGAAAAGGCCGGCGGCGAGGTCACCGAAAGGCACACCCCACCGCACCGGCGGCTTCGCGGGATCGTCATAAGGGCCGGTGATGTCGATCGAACCGCTTGCGGCTTGGGCGATGAGATCGAAGGATGCCGCCCTGGCATACGGCCCTGTGAGCCCCCAGCCCGTGATGTCGCACGCGATGATCCTCGGGTTCGCGGCGGTGAGCGCATCGTACCCGAGGCCGAGGCGCTCCATCGATCCGGGACGGAAGTTGTTGATGACGATGTCGGCGCGCGACACGAGATCGAGGACGGTCGCGACACCGGCCGGGTCGGATAGGTCGACTTCGAGTTCCCTCTTGCCGCGGTTCGTGGCCCAGTCGAAGGCTTCGGTGGCCGTGAGGGGGCCCGATCCGGAGGCGCCTTCGCCAGGCTTCACGATGCGGAGGACGTCCGCGCCTAGGTCGGCCAGCAGCGCCCCCGCGAACGGACCGGACAGGAAACGCGTGAGGTCGACAACGCGAATGTCGTCGAGCGGTCCCACCCCCGTGCCGGCGCTCACGCGGTCACCTCGGCGTTCAGCCGGCGACCGCGGCTCCACGTGCGATATGCGTTGTCGTACTTCAGAACCGCGGCCCCGTCCGGGATGACCGCCTCAGCCCGACCCACCATCGCCTGTGCCGCATCCTGCACTGAGGCGAACGTACCTCCGCACACGGCGGCAAGGATCGCAGACCCCGTGGTCGTCGCCTGCGTGGTCGCCAGCGGTATGACCTTGCGGTCCCATGCAGCGGCTCTCAATTGCATCGTCTGTCTCCTTCGACTTACTCCACCTGAAACGTGTACCGATGTCACAGGGAAGCCCAGGTCACCCAGGGCCTCCAGACCTTCGCGTAGCAAGAACGCACAGCCCTCTTCCGCGGCATGAAGCAGATGCGCCGGCCCATGGTGAGCGCGCAACCCCGCAATCATCGCATCAGCGTCTCCTCGCCAATGCGGGAATCGCTCCCCCGTGAGAGAGGGGTAGAAGCGCACGCCGTCCGACCCGGGCGCGAGCGTCGCCGCCTGGGAGCCCAATCGATCGAACGCCTCTTCCACCGCGGGGAATCCGAGGAGGCGGCAGAGCCAGGCAATGGCGCCGCCGGTCATCCCCGTGGGTCCGCCGATGGTCCACATGCCGGGGAGCAGATAAGCGTTGAGGAGGCTTCGGCCGGTCCGGTCGACGACGGGACGATCGACCGCGTGCAGAAGCACGTCCGTCGTTCCCGCGATGTCTACGGTCGTTCCTACTTCCACGAGCCCCGCGCCCAGAGCCCCGACAGAGCCGTCCGGGCCACCGACCGCGACCACGATGCCCTCTCGCAGGCCGGTCGCGACCGACGCGACCGCGGTGATCGCGCCTACAGATTCGGCGGCACCGAGCACAGGGGGAAGTCGGTGGATCGGAACGTGAGCCGCGTCCGAGAGAGCCTCCGACCACTTCCGAAGAACAACGTCAAAGAGGAGCGAGTACGAGGCGCTGGTCGCGTCCGTGACCACATTTCCGGTCAATCGCGCGTTGATGGCGTCCTTGACCGTGACGATCCACCGCGTACGGGACCAGCCGTCCTTGGTGGTATCGGAAAACCACAACGCGCAGGCCGCAGCGTGCTCCGGCGCGGGACGCCGACCGGCGACGGCGATCGCCTCGGCGCCGAGATCGACGGCGAGCGCTTCGGCGAAGGAAGCAGCACGACGGTCCTGCCAACTGAGGACGGGACCGACTGGCCTCAAGGCCTCATCGAGAAACACCGTACCGAGCTGTGCGGCGACGGCGACGGCATCCGGCTGACCCGCAATGGCGACGACATCGGCGATGGCGGTGGACAGTCGCGCCCAAAGTTGCTCCAGATCGAAGTCACCGTCTGGCGAGTCCTGCCCTCCGCCGGTGACGACGTGAGCGACAACCGACCCGTCGCGGGCGACCATGGAGACTCGCGCTGAGGATGTGCCCACATCGACGGCCAAGATCCTGCCCGAGGAGTCCGCGTTGACGAACGCGTCGGCCATGGTGCTGCTCACCGCTCTCCTCTGGGCTGATGGATACGCTGGGCGAGGATGACCCTGGCCAAGTTCGTATAGACATCTGTATGATAACGAGGACGCCCACACTTCACAAGAAGCGTAGAGACCGGCGACCAGATACGAAGGGAAGCGGCACAGTGACATCTTCACTCGTCACATACGAGCAACGTGACGGGATCGGCTACATCACCTTTAGACGACCCGAAGTACTCAACGCATTCAACGACGATGCACTCAAGCAGCTTCGCGAAGCACTCGAACAATTCGACCAGGACGACGACGCCCAGGTCGGCATCTTGAACGGGTCGGGCGACCACTTCTCGAGTGGGGCAGACATCAAGCAGCGCCAGTTGCGTCCGACCGGCGAAATGGCAAAGATGGCAAGCCCCCAGGCGCGAGGTGCGTACTGGGAGGACCTGCTGCAGCGATTCGCGTTCTGGAAGCCCATGATCGCGGCGGTGCACGGATATACGATCGGCGGCGCTTTCCACCTAGCGCTGATGTGCGAGATGATCGTCGCCGACGAGACGACAACGTTCCGCGTCCCCGAACTCCCTCGCGGACTGTGGGTCGCGAACTTCTTCAACCACCTCGCATTCCGTTCCGGCGCCGGCTGGGCAACTGACGTCTGCCTCACGGGTCGCTTCTTCACCGCAGAAGAGGCGTACGAGCGCGGTGTCGCCAACAGGCTCACTCCGAAGGGCGAGCACCTGGCCGTGGCCGAGGAGCTCGCGCGCCTCATGATGGAGAACCCACCGCTGGCCACCCGAGAGTTCGTGCAGATCCGACGACTCAAGATGGAAGAACTCGAGTACTGGTCGCGCCTCGCCCGACGTCGCGACTTGCATCTGACCGAGGACTTCCAGGAGAGCGCACGCGCGTTCGCTGAGAAGCGGAAGCCGAACTTCAATGCCCGCTGAGACCAACACCCCGCTACCACTTGTCGGAGTCCGCGTCCTCGACTTGTCGCGCTATCAGGCCGGACCGAAGGCGGCGATGATGCTCGCCGACCTCGGTGCCGAAGTTGTCCGTGTCGAGAGCCCGTCGGGCGAGCGCGACGGTGGTTTCGCCGGGCCCATGCAGGATGGGTTCAGCATCTACTACGCCGTGTACAACCGGAACAAGAAGAGCATCGGCCTAAACATGCGTGCACCGGAGGGGCAGCAGCTCCTCCGCGAACTCGTGGCACACTTCGACGTGATCATCGAGAACTTCCGACCCGGCCTGCTCGACAAACTCGGCTTCTCGTTCGAAGAGCTTCAGAAGCTCAACGAGAAGATCGTGCTGGTATCGATCTCCGGATACGGGGTCGATGGCCCGGACGCACACCGGACCGCGTTCTGCAACGTCGCGCTGGCAGGATCGGGATACCTAGCCGTGAGTGGCGAGCCGTTCAGCCAGGTGCACCACACCGGCGTGTCCATCGCCGACCGACTTGCCGGTGTCCACGCTGCCGTCGGCGCCGTCGCAGCAATCGCCGGACGAGCTATGACCGGGTGCGGCAGCCACGTCGACGTGTCCTTGCTCGATGCCGCGCTATCGATGATCGAGTTTCCGCTCGCGACGTTCCTCAGCACGGGGGCGCGTCCTCCTGTCAACGGGCCCACCAGACGAGCGGGTTCCTCTCCTAATCACATCTTCCACGCGAAAGACGGGCTCGTTCTCATCAACGCGCCCAAGCAGGACCAGTGGGAACGGCTGCTCGCCACGATGGACCGCGCGGACCTCGCCGATGACCCTCGCTTCTCGTCACCGCTGCAACGACAGACAGAAGAGGCCAGGGTCGGCATCGAGGGGCTTATCGACGAGTGGATCCGCGATCTCACGGTCGAGGAGGCCCAGGAGATCCTGATCGGTGCCGATGTGCCGGCCTCGGTCGTGAATGAGATCGATGCTGTCGCGTCGAACAAGCAGCTTCACCACCGGAACATGATCGTCGAGGTCGAGAATCCGGTCAGCGGAGCGCCACTCTATGTGACCGGAAACCCCGTCAAGATCATCGGCGCAGAGGACCAGATCGCGTCCCCCGCAGTGCTCGGTGCGCACAACGACGAGATCTACGGTGGGTTGCTCGGATACGACGAGGACAAGCTTGAGGATCTGCACGCGCGCGGGATCATCTGACCTCTACGCGCCTACACAGAGGTGATGACGTTGCGGTCGTTTCCGGAAGCGGAAGCGCGAGCCGCAGAGCGTCAAGAGTATGGCGTCAGCGTAGGTCGATAGCGTCGAAGACACCCGAATCGGATAGACTAGACGTCTATAAATCCATCAACGAGTGTAGGGCGGGGCGGTCGCCGGACCAGACGTGGGATGTCAGCCAGAGCCGGAATCGCGGCCTGATCGTGTGGCGGGTCACCACGCGAGGGTGTATGCAGTTTGATCAGTGCCGGCAGGAGGGATGCGCGATGGCGAAGAGTGCTCTTTACCATCGGATTCAAGGCGATATCTCGGCGTCGATCGCGTCCGGTGAATATGCTCCGGGGGAACGCATCCCGAGCGAGTCCGCACTGGCGGACCGGTACGGCGTCACTCGGATGACCGTCCGGCAGGCGATCAGCGGACTCATCACGAAGGGCCTGGTCACGCGAAAGCAGGGCTCGGGCACCTACGTGCTGCGCACCCGGCAGCCAGCGCGGGCGCTGAATCAGCTCACTGGATTCACTGAGGACATGACGGAGCAGGGCTATCGACCGACGTCACGTCAGCTCTCGAACACCGAGGAGGAAGCGCCCGAACACGTGCAGGAGTGGCTCGAGCTGAACAACGGTGCCCACGTGATCAGGCTCGAGCGTGTGCGGTTCCTCGACGAGACGCCGACAGCGCTCCACCTCGTATGGCTCCCTCTGTGGCTCGCTCCGGATCTCGTGCGGCGCTCGATGGACAACGTTTCGCTATACCAGACGCTCGAGGATGAGTTCGGCATCCGACTCAGTACGGCCAGCCAGCGCATCAGCGCCGTCCGCGCGTCCGCCCACGAGGCTGAGGTTCTGAAGGTCGAGGTGGGCTCCCCTCTGCTCTACACCGAGAAGATCACGCGGGACGAGAACAACCAGCCGGTGGAATTCGTTCAATCCTGGGCCACGCCGGAGTTGCCGATCTGGGTGGAACTGCAGCGCTGAGGACCGCTCATGAAAACCCTCACGGTGTCCAGCCCCGACATTCCTGACAACTCCGTCATCGGCATCCAGTTCTCCCCGGATGGCGACAATCGAGCGCCGCGCATTGAGTTCTCGGGCGTTCCGGATGCAGTCAAACTGGCCGTCATCTGCCATAACCCGACGCGCCGGGTCCTCAAGGCTTCACGCACTGGGTGGCGTACGGCATCCGATCCGCGACTCGGACCCTCGACACATCAGCACAAGGCGTGCGCCTCGGACCTAACGGGCTGCGGGCCGCGCGGTGGTTCGGCGAACAGCCTCCGAGGGGCGATGGACTTCACCACTACTACTTCTGGGTATACGCGCTGCGCCGACCCGCCGAGGGAACGCCCACTCGCGAGGAGTTCCTCAAGCGCTACTCGGACGCCATGCTCGCGAAGGCCAGTTTCGTTGCACCTACAGCCGGCGAGTCCGGCAGAGCCGTCGCAGACCGTGATGCCACCCGAAGCAAAGTCCAGGAGGAGCATGTCGACGGAATCTGATCCCCTCTCGATCCGAAGACGGCCGTGGAAGCCCTGAGCGCGGCACAGAAGTCCGCATATTACGCAGGAACAGTTCCACCCGCGGAGCAGATCCGTGATGGCATCTACGTGATTCCGCTCCCGATGACAGGGTCCTCCCTGCCCTTCTCGCTTTGCTATGCGATCGAGGACAGCCGCGGCGAGGTCCATCTCGTCGACTCAGGCGTCGACACAGACGCCGCCTGGCAGGCGTTCGAGTCCGGGCTGGCGGAATACGGACATCAGATCGATGACGTGGCCTCGCTGACGGCAACACACATGCACCACGACCACTTTGGCCTCGCATCCCGATTGCGCCGCTCGTCGGGAGCTCAGATCCGAATGCACCAGCGTGATGCTTATGTCCAAGCTTGGTTACGGGAGGAATTGGACGAGATGCTCGTCACGTGGGGTGTGCCGGCACCGGTGCGCACCCAACTGGCCCCAGCGTTAGCCTCGATCTTTCATCGGGCCGTTGATCGGGGGTGTTCGGCGTCGTTGCCGGGGGTGTGGTGCTGATTCTGCTGTGAGGGTACGACAATGGCCGCGTGGCGCTGCGGTGGCGGGTCTCCGGTC